>CAYVRP010000053.1:0-47049 GCA_964454025.1 uncultured Polyangiaceae bacterium
GGGGCGGGGCCGTGGCGGGGCCGACGAGGACCAGCGGCGGGGGCGGCGGCCCTGGTGGGGCGCTGCGGGGGCCGGCGGCCCCCGCGGGGGGCGAGGGTGGCACCTGCTCCGCGCCGCCCGCCTCGTCGAGCACCGTGACCCGGGCGTACCCGCCGGCGGCGTCCTCCGTTCCGGCGGCCGCCTCGCCAGGTGCGTCGGGCGGCTCCGGCGGGAGCGGGTCCGCCGGCTCGCAGAACCAGCCGCCCGGGGGGCAATCCTCCGCTGGCGGCGCGTCCTGCGCGTCCGCGGGGCGCGCCAGGAGGCCCAGCCCGAGGAGGAAGACCGGCAGGACCTGGCGGCGCATCGACGAGGACTCCCTCCCCGACCTCGGCCGGGGCTTCGAGACGACGCTCAACGTAGCAACCTCGATGCCAAGCGCCAGCCGGCGAGCGCCGCGACCAGTAGCCTCCACGGCGCGGCCGGCGTGGAGCGGCGTTTACAGCGGCGTGGCGGGGAGGGTACTGCTCCCCCCGAGCGATGGCCATCGTTCGCCTGAAAGCGGGACATGTCCGGCCGGTGTGGGCCGGGCACCCCTGGGTCTTCGCCCAGGCGGTCGCGCGCGTGGAAGGCGGCGCCACCGCGGGCGACGAGGTGGACGTGCTCGACCCCCACGGCCGCTTCCTCGGTCGTGGCCTGTACAGCCCGAGCTCCGCGATCATCGTCCGCCTCTACGCGCGCCAGCCGGGTGTGGTGCTCGACCGGGCGCTGCTCGAGCGCCGGATCGAGGAAGCGGCGCGGCGGCGCGGCGCGCTCGGGCTCGGCGGGCCGGACACCACCGGCTACCGCCTCGTGCACGCGGAGGGCGACTCGCTCCCCGGCCTCATCGTCGACCGGTTCGACGGCGCGCTCGTCTTCCAGCTGGGCACGATCGGGATGAAGCGGCGCGAGGCCGCCGTCCTCGAGGCGCTCGAGCGGGTGAGCGGGGGCGCGACGCTGATCGATCGCACCTCGCCCGCGGTCGCGCGCCTCGAGGGCTTCGTCGCCGGCGGCGGCGTCGTCCGCGGCGACCCGTCGCTGCGGGAGGTCCGCTGTCGCGAAGGGGGCCTCGAGCTCCGCATCCCGCTCGAGCTCGGGCAGAAGACCGGGTTCTATTTCGACCAGCGACCGCTCCGGGCGCGCGTCGAGGAGCTCGCGGCGGGCCGGCGAGTCCTCGACGCCTTCGCCTTCGTGGGCGCCGTGGGTCTGCGCGCCGCCCGCGGCGGCGCGACGGAGGTGGTCGCGGTGGAGCGCAACGCGCTCGCGCTCGAGGTGGGCGCGGAGCTCGCTCGGCTCAACGGGCTGAGCGATCGGCTGCGGTTCGTCCACGGCGATGCCCGCGAAACCCTCGCCCAGGCCGGGCGCCGCGGGGGCTACGACCTGGTCGTCTGCGATCCGCCGAAGCTCGCACCGAACGCCTCCGCGCGGCGCCGCGCGGAGAGCTACCTCCGTGAGCTCGCCGCGGCGGCCTGTCGAGCCACCCGCCCCGGGGGGATGCTCGTCCTGTCGTCCTGCTCGGCCGCCCTCGGTATCGACGAGGTCACGCGCGCGGTCGCCACCGGCGGCGCGGAGGTGGGGGTGCGCCCGGTGGTGGTGGAGCGCCTCTTCCAGGGCCCGGACCACCCGGTGCCGGCCGCCTTCCCCGAGGGGCTCTACCTCAGCACCGTGATCGCCGAGATCCCCCCGCCGTGAGCGGCCGACCTCGACGCGGCGACCTCGCGACGTTGCGTGACCGGCCGCGTTCACGCACCCTTCGCGCGGTGCAACCCATCGCCGCGCTCGCCGCCGAGGAGGCCCGTTGCCTGATCGGGCTCCTGTTCGATCTCGACGACACCCTGCTCACGCGGGGCGAGCTCACCGAGGCGGCCTACGCGGCGCTCTTCCGCCTGCGGGAGTCCGGTCTGCACCTGGTCGCGACCACCGGTCGCCCCGCGGGGTGGGGCGAGGTGCTGGCCGCCCAGTGGCCGGTCGACGCGGTGGTGACCGAGAACGGGGCGATCGCGCTGACCCGCGCCGGGCGCCGGATCGAGCGACTGGACGCCGTCGACGGGGAGGAGCGCCGGCGGCGGCGCCGCGCCGTTGCCCGCCTGGGGGAGGAGATCCGCGCGCGCTGGCCCGAGCTGGAGCTTGCGGACGACGCCGCCGCGCGCTGGAGCGACCTCACCTTCGACGTCGGGGAGCGCCGCGCCGTGCGCCCGGAGGTGGTGGACGCCGCGGCGGCGTTCGCGCGCGCCCGCGGCGCCCGCACCTTCCGGTCGCGCATCCACCTGCACGTCACCCGCGACGAGGTCGACAAGGCCTCGGGCACCCTGCGCGCCGTCCACCGCCTCCTCGGCATCGAACCCACGGTGGCCCGCGAGCGCTTCGCCTTCATCGGCGACAGCGACAACGACTCGAGCTGCTTCGCCGTGTTCCGGACCACCATCGCGGTCGCCAACCTCACGGGCCACCCCGCCGTACCGCCGCGCTACCTCACCGCGCAGCCGATGGGCGCCGGCTTCGCCGAGGCGGCGGCCGTCCTCGTGGCGCGCCGGGGTGAATGACCGGGGTGGTCCCCGGCGCGCGAGGTGCTACGGTGCGCCGCCATGTCGTCCCCCACCGAGGCCCAGCTGGTCGAGCTCGCGCGCGCGAGCCTCTACCCGAACTACGCACAGCCGCCCTTCGTGCTGGTGCGCGGGCGCGGCTGTGAGCTCTGGGATGCATCCGGCCGGCAGTACCTGGATCTGTGCGCGGGCATCGCGGTGAGCACCCTCGGCCACGCCCACCCGAGGCTGGTGGCGGCGATCGCGGACCAGGCCGCGACCCTGATGCACGTCTCGAACTACTACTACAACGAGCCGAACATCCGGCTCGCGGCGCGCCTGCGGGAGCTGACGGGCCTCGCCCGGGTGCTCTTCTGCAACTCCGGGACGGAGGCGGTCGAGGCCATGTTGAAGCTCGCCCGGCGCCACTTCTACGCGCGCGGCGAGCAGGATCGCTACCGCGTCGTGGCGTTCCAGAACGCGTTCCACGGCCGTACCCTGGGGGCCCTCGCGGTGACCGGGCAGCCCAAGTACCGTGACGGCTTCGGGCCGCTCCTGGGCGTGACCCACGTCCCCTTCGGTGACGCCGCGGCCGTGCGCGCGGCGATGGGGCCCGACGTCGCGGCGATCCTCGTCGAGCCGGTGCAGGGCGAGGGTGGCGTGGTGCCCGCGCCGCCGGGGTTCCTCGCGGCGCTGCGCGACATCGCCGACGCGCACGGCGCGCTCCTGCTCGGTGACGAGGTGCAGACCGGCCTCGGGCGAACGGGGGCGTTCCTCGGCTTCCAGCGGGAGGGCGTGCGCCCGGACGCGGTCGCGCTGGCCAAGGCCCTCGGCGGCGGATTCCCGATCGGGGCCATGGCCGTCAGCGGTGACCTGCTCGAGGCCCTGCCGCCGGGAAGCCACGGCTCCACCTTCGGCGGCAACCCCCTGGCGAGCGCCGCGGCGCTCGCCGTGCTGGACGTCATGGAGGAGGAGCACCTCGTCGAAGGGGCTCGGACCAAGGGTGAGCACCTGGCCCTCGCCCTCTCGGAGCTCGCCGCGCGCCACCCGGAGAAGGTGGCCGCGACCCGTGGGATCGGGCTGCTCCCCGCGGTGGCGCTGCGGCCGGGGATCGACGCCGGCCGGGCACTGGCGGCGACCCGGGCGGAAGGTGTCCTGTTGACGCTCGCGGGTGGAGCGCTCCGCCTCTCTCCGCCGCTCGTCGTCACGACCGAGCAGCTCGACCGCGGCGTCGTCGCGATCGACCGCGCCCTCGCGACGCTCTAGCGCGGCGGTCCGGGGCGGGCGGCGGCGGCCACCGCCGGATCACCCGCGCGGCGGGGCGAGAGCGCCAACTCCTCGTCGATGCCTCCGGGGCGTGCGCTCGGTGAGGGCGCCCCGGGGTTCGCTGCGTCACCGTCCTCTGATCGGCGCCCGGGGGCGCGGGACCGCACCGGTCAGGCGGGTGCGGGCAGGCGGCCCCGAGGACGTGCGTTTTTCGGCCAGGCCGAGTATTAACGACAGGGTGCCGAGACACCTGCTCACCCTGTCCGACCTGGGCCGCGACGGCCTGATCCGCGTCCTCGCGCTGGCCGAGCGATACCGCGCTCATCGTGGCCGCGCCGACGGGGAGCGGCCGCTCGCGGGCAAGACGGTCGCGCTCGTCTTCGAGAAGCCCTCGACGCGGACCCGGATCTCGCTCGAGGTGGCCGTGCATGAGCTCGGCGGCCACCCGCTCGTCCTGACCAAGACGGGCTCCCAGATGGATCGGGGCGAGCCGGTGAAGGACACCGCGCGCGTGCTCACCCGGATGGTACACGCCATCACCTTCCGCACCGGAGGGGTAGAGCGCCTGCACGAGATGGTCGCTCACTGCACGGTGCCGGTGCTCAACGCCCTGACGGACCAGGATCACCCCATGCAGCTGCGCGCCGATCTGCAGACCGTGCTCCGCGTGCGCGGGCGGCTCGGCGGCCTGAAATTCGCGTGGGTCGGCGACGGCAACAACATGGCAAACTCCTGGATCGAGGCCGCGGGGCTGCTCGGGCTCGAGCTCGTGCTCGCCTGCCCGGACGGCTACCGCCCCGCGGCCGAGCGCGTCGCCCGCGCATGCGCGGCCGGCGGCACCGTGCGCGTGGTGGATGACCCGCGGGCGGCCGTCGAGGGTGCCCACGTGGTCAGCACGGACGTCTTCGCGAGCATGGGGCAGGAGGAGGAGCAGGCGGCGCGGCTCCGCGCCTTCGCGGGGTTCCGGCTGACCCGGGAGCTGCTGGCGCACGCGGCGCCCGATCGCGTCGTCCTGCACTGCCTGCCGGCGCACCGAGGGGAGGAGATCGACGAGGACGTCCTCGAGGGACCGGACAGCCACGTCTGGGAGCAGGCAGAGGACCGGCTGCACTCCGCCAAGGCCGCGCTGACCTGGGCGATGGAGCGCGATGGGTGACCTGGACGCGGAGGAGGCCCTCCCGCCGCGTCCGTCCGCGAGCCACGGCCCCCCGGGGACCGTCCCCTGCTCCACCTGCGGCGCCCCGGTGGATCCGCTCCGCGCCGCCCGCGTGGCGTGCTTCGGCACCCGGTTCCGGTATTTCTGCTCGCCCCACTGCCGCGAGGTCTTCGCCACCGACCCCCGCCTGACGCCGCTGCCGCTGCCACCGCGTCGCCTGGCCGGCGCGCTGGGCACGGGGACGGTGGTCGCCGTGCGCAGCGACGTGGAGGGCTTCGACCGGCGCAAGCAGGCGGCAGAGGCGCTCGCGGCCGTGGCCGCAGACGAGCTCGAGCACCTCGACGACCCCACCGCGGCGCGGGCGCCCGCGGAGTCCTTCGCGGTCGATCGGGTCAGCTCCCCGACAGCAACGCCCCCGCCGGACGCGGCGCCCGACGTCGGCGGCCTGCTGCTCGCGCTCGCGCTCCTCGGCAGCGCGCTCTCGATCGCGCTGGCCCTCGCCGGGAGCACCGGGGTCGCCCTGCACGCCCGCCTGCTACTGGCCCTGGTCGCCGCCGGGGCGCTGGTCGCGGGACACGTGCTCGGCTTCCGGGCCCCCCCCGGGGGCTCCCCGCTTTCGCTGCTGGCCCCGCCGGTCGCGGGGGCGGTCGTGGCGGCGGCGACGACCCGCGCCGGCGCCGCCGCGGCGCCGCGGGCGGTGTCGCTCGCTGCCGTGGTCGTGATGGCCCTCGCCGCGGGCCTGTGGCTGATGCGGCAGGCACGGAGCCCCCAGGACGCGGAGCGCCAGCGCATCGCCGCGGCCCTCGACGGCACCGCCGCGCGCGTCGTCGCCGACGAGGTGGTGGCGACGCCGGCGCGCGAGCTGCGCCCCGGCGAGGAGATCGTGCTCGGGCCGGGCGACGTGATCCCGGTCGACGCCACCCTCGTCGCGGGCAGCGTCTCGATCCGGCCGTGGCACGGAGCCCGCACCAGCGTCCCGCGCGGCGAGGGCGAGCCGGTCGTGGCCGGCGCGCGCGTCATGGAGGGGCGCGCCCGCGCGGTCGTCGGCTGGGCGGGCCAGGATCGGGCGTGGCTGCGCCTGACGACCGACCCGCGCCGACGCGCCGACCTCATCGCCCCCCTCGCCCGCTTCGGTCGCCTGGCGGCGGAGCGCGGCGGCCCCCTCGGCGCGCTGCTCGCCGCGGTGGCGGCCTTCGCGAACACGCCCGACCTGATCGAGGTAGCCCTGGTCGCGGTGGGCGCACATGCCGCGCTGACCAGCGCCGGGCTCATGCAGATCGGCTCGCTGCAGGTCGGCCAGACCGTGCTCGCCGCGCTGCGACGCGGCATCGTCTTTCGCACGGCGGAGGCGCTGGACCAGGCCGGAAGGGTTTCCACCGCCGTGTTCTGCGCGCGGGGCACCCTCCTGCTCGGCGAGCCGGAGATCGCCAGCATCGAGGCGTTCGGCGATCACGCCGCGGAGGAGGTCCTCGCCCTCGTCGCCGGCGCCGAGAGTGGCGCCGTCCACCCGGTCGCGGCCGCCGTGATCCGGGCGGCGCGCGCCCGCGGCGTTCGCCCCGATGGAGTCCGCAGCCCGAGCCTCCAGCCCGGTCTCGGCGTCACCGCGGTGGCCTCGAACGGCCAACCGCTGGTCGTCGGCAACCGCGCCCTGATGCTCCGCGAGCACATCAGCGTCGCCCGCGCCGAGCCCAAGCTCGCCGAGCTCGAGTCGCTGGGCCGAACGGTGCTCCTGGTGGCGCTGGCGGGGCGCCTGGTCGGCGTCCTGGGCCTGCAGGACGGCCTCCGCGCGGGGGCGCGCGCCGCGGTGCAGCACCTGCTCGACGTGGGCGTCGAGCCCGTGCTCCTCTCCGGCGACGCGCGCGAGACCTGCGAGGCCCTCGGCCGCGCCCTGGACGTGGACCACATCCGGCCGGAGGTGCTCCCGCAGGAGCGCGGCGACGAGGTGCGCCGCCTCGCCGACGGCGGCGCCTCGGTCGCGGTCATCGGCCGGAGCCCGGTGGACGACGCCGCGCTGGCGGCCGGCGCCGTCTCCGTCGCCCTCGGCGCCGCAGGCTCCAGCGCGGCCGACTGGAGCGTGCAGCTGACGAACGACGACGTGCGGGACGCCGCGATCGCCATCCGCCTCGCGCACGAGTGCCGGCGCGAGGCCCGGCTCGGAGTCGGGATCACGATGGCGGCAGGCGCGACCGGCGCGCTCGCCGTCGCGTTCGGTCTCGCCAGCCCGGCGGTCGCCCCCCTGCTGGCCCTGGGTGGTACGCTGGTCGCGTTCTTCCGGCTGCGCGGCGCCGAGGCGTAGCGGCGGGCCCCCTCCACCGGTGACCCCAGCGCAGGTGCGCGGGGCGTGCCCCGGCGGGTTGGTCCCTTGACCGCGAGCGACCGCAGAGTGATACGAGGTCGGTGCAGGGAGACTCCGCGAGGTCCGGGTCGAGGCCGGCGCCGGGGGCGGCCGAGCGTTCGGCGCCGAACTGGTCGGTGCCGAACCGGCGGTGCGCCCCGGAGCCGGATCTGGAGCGGCTCCGCGAGCAGGTGCGCGCGTACATGGCGGCGCAGGGGCTGCGCTCGACGGAGCAGCGCCGTCAGATCGTGGAAACCTTCCTGCAGACCCGGGAGCACATCACGATCGACCAGCTCCTCGCGCTGGTGAAGGCCGACGACCCACGGATTGGCTACGCGACGGTCTATCGTACGATGAAGATGCTGACCGCGGCGAGGGTCGCGCACGAGCGACGCTTCAGCGACGGGTTCACCCGCTACGAGCTCGCGGTGGCAGAGACGCATCACGATCATCTCATCTGCCTCGACTGCGGGCGCATCATCGAGTACTCGGAGCCGAGGATCGAGGCGCTGCAGGACCAGATCGCCCGCGGGCTCGGCTTCGCGGTGCGCTACCACAAGCACGAACTCTACTGCGCGTGCCTGGACAAGGACTGCCCGCACCGCCCGCGCCCGAAGTGAGCCGGGCTCGCCAGGGCGCCGGTCGGCACCGCACGCCGGGACCCGCGACCGCCGCCGCGGCGAGGGTCCGGGCGTCCGTCACCACCCAGGCGCAGCGCACGTCGTGTGGCTCGACCGGGAGCTCCACCAGGAGCTGGAAATCGAACCCGACCACGACCGGGATCGCCGGGGGACAATGCTCGGGGAGGGTCACGTCGTACCAGCCCGCGCCGTACCCGAGGCGGTGCCCATCGGGCGCGAACCCGAGCGCCGGGGCGACGACGACGTCGAGGGTGCCCGGGGCCGCCTCCGGGGAGTCCGGGGGGGGCTCCGGGAAGCGATGTCCACGGTCGACGAGGTCGCTCACGCGCTCCGTGAGGCGGAATCCGGTGCGGGCTCCCACTGCATGCGGGTCGAGGAACGGATAGTAGAGGGCGACCCCGCGGGCCCTCAGCACCGCGTCGAGACCGGAGAGGTCGAGCTCCCGCCGCGAGCGAACGGCGGCGTAGAGGGCCACCGAGCGAGCGCGCGCGAGGATGGGGAGGTCGGCCAGGCGCTCGCTGGCAGCCCGGCTGCGCGCCGCCACGGCCCCCGGCGGCAGCGCGCTGCGCGCGGCGCGGAGGCTCGCCCGCAGGAGCCGCTTGGCCTCGGCCCGCAGCGCCGCGAGCTGAGCCTCGTCGAGGGCGAGATCGGCCGCGATCGCCCCCGAGCGCGCGGGAGGGCCGGAGGACATCGCGCGCGTGTTAGCGCGCCCTGCCGCGCTCGCGCAACCGGCGCGGGGCGGTGCCGACCCCTCCGCCCGGGCTACGGGGGCTCGGGGACGGGGTTCAGCTCGAGCGGGCTCTCCCCGCGAGCGGATCCGCTTCGCTCCCGCGGCCCGCCCGGCGCGGTGAAGTCCGGGGCGAGGCTTGGCTCCGCCTCGATCACGGCTGGTGCCGTTCGTCGAGTACCTCTCGCCCGGCCAGGCAGAGAGCCACCACGCTCCCTGACCGCGGGGAGGGCGAACCGCGCGGCGCGGACGCTCATCCCCATTGGTGGCCGCGCGGTCCCCGTTCCATCACCCGATCGCACGGACCTGCCCGCGCCCGGCGGCGCGCTCCGCCTGCGAGGGGTGGGGCCGTGCGCGGTGCGACGGGCCTTCGCCTCGGCACCTCGCGCTTGGCGGGTCCGCGCGGGGACGGCATGCTCGCGCCCATGTGGCCCTCGGCTCGCGGCTGGTGTTGCAAGATCCTCCTGCTTTCCCTGGTGAGCTGCGCCAGGGCACCGTACGTCTGGGTCTACGATCTGCCGGAGGCGGAGCTGCGGGGCGAGTCGGCGTCGCTCGGACCCGGAGATCGCCTGTTCGTCTTCGTACGGGACCAACCCACGCTCTCCGCGGAGGTGGTGGTGGCCGAGGACGCCACCATCGCGCTGCCCGTCGTGGGGCAGATCACCGTGGGCGGCGCCAGCCCCGCGCAGGTCGCCCAGGCGGTGACCAAGGGGCTCACCGGCGTCCTCGAAAAACCGGTGGTCAACGTCTCGCTGGTCACCCGGCGCCCGGCCGAGAGCGGGGTGATCGGCGAGGTCCGCAACCCGGGCCGCTTCGAGGTCCCCGCGGGGACCCGGCTGGTCGACGCCCTCGCCCTCGCCGGGGGCCTCAACGAGTTCGCCAATCGGCGGCGGCTGTTCGTCGTGCGACAGGGGAGCGCCGCCGGGCGGATCCGCTTCCGATACGGGGAGGTCCTCAACGGCGAGGTCGCGAGCAGCCGCTTCGTGCTGGTCGACGGCGACGTCATCGTGGCCGAGTGACGTGCGGTGACGGTCCTGGCGCTCAGCGCGGCGCTCCTGGTGGGCGTCGGGGCAGCAGGCCTGGAGGCGACCGCCCAGGCGACCGCGGAGGTCGCCAGCGGCGTCGCCCCGGTCCGTCCGCTGGAGCCGGCCGAACCCACCCTCGTGACCACGCTCGCGCCGAGCCTCGCCGGGCGGGTGTTCACGCGGCGCTTCGCCTTCGAGCTCACCTACGGGCCGCGCCTCCTGCTCCGCACGCCGAGCTACGTCGAGACGACGACACCCACGCTGCTGCACCAGGCGACGGCCACCCAGACCTGCCGTCTGACGCCCCGCACGGACTGGCGGAACTCGGCCGCGGTCAACTACGGCGAGGTCGACTACCTCGACCTGGGGGAGATCCTCGAGTCCGAGGAGGCCCGCACGGTGACCACGTCGCGCGTGGGCGTCCTCGGGACCAGCGCGCAGACGCAGCTCGACCGCGCCGTCTCGCGGCGCTACCGGCTGTCCCTGGGCGCCGGCTGGTCGCGCCAGGAGCTGGTCGGGGACACCGCCTCGACCACCTTCCCCACCTCCGAGACGGGCTCGCTCCAGCTATCGCAGGCGTTGACGCTCACCCGAGTCGACGCCCTCTCGCTGGCTACGGCCGTGGGGCAGACCGAGTACGACCCTGGACTGGACTACTCCTTCGGCAACGCCCTGATGACCTGGAACCATGCGCTGTCGGCCACCGCATCGACCACGGCGGCGGCGGGGGTCGCCATCTACGTCGACGACGGCGGGGACCGGCTGACCAGCCCGATGGCGACGGGGAGCGCGCAGTCGTACCTCGGGACGGTCGGGACGCTCCGCACCACGGGCAGAGTGACGTTGACGCTGACCTCCACCCTCGACCCGCTCACGGGCGAGCCGCGCGAGGTCGCCGGCGTCCAGATCGGAGTCGAGGCGCGCGACGCCCCCTGGTCGTACGACGCGAGCGCGTCCACCTTCACCAGCCTGCGCCGGCGCGGCGTCACCAGCGAGCGGACAGAGTCGTCGGCCTCGGGCCAGGCTTCCGCGACCTACCGGCTCCACCGCACGACGGCGGTGTCGTTCGGCGTACGGACCTCGTGGCGCGCGCTGGACTACGCGGGGCCCGGCGGAGAGCAGTCCGACCTCGAGGCGCTCGGCTTCGTGGCCATCCACTACCAGCAGGTCGTCGCCAGCCGCGCCGGGCCGCGGTAGCCCCGGGTCCCGCCGGCGGCGTCCGCTGCGCAAGCGCTCACGCGGCCAGGCCGAGCCACGCGCCACCGCAGGCGAGCGCGAGCGCCACCGGCGCCGCGGCGAGCGCGAACACCACCGTGATCGGCGCGGTGAGGCTGAGCCCCCCGACGGTGAGGGCGATGGCGACCAGGGCGCCGAGCGCGGGCTCGAGTACGCTCGTGGTGCCGGTGGCGCGCGCGACGAGGAACCCGGCTACCGGGAAGGCCGTGAGCACGCCCGTGCCGAGCAGGCCGAGCGGCACCGTGGCGCGGAAGTCTCCTTGCTCCGCCAGGGCGAAGTCGATCCCGAGCCGGTGCCCGAGCAGGACCGACCCGGTGATCAGGGTGATCATGAGTCCGAGGGTCACCAGCGCAGCGAGCACGATCCAGTGCGGCATCAGCGGGCGATCCCGGCGGCTGAACGCGCGCCGCACCGCGTCGATGGAGGGCGGCTCGATGGCGCTGAGCAGCGACCGGTTCGACGACGGAAGCAGGCCGGCATCCCGGAGCCCGACCCAGGCGGTGCCAGCCATGACGACCAGGAGCGGTGCGACCGCGACGAGGGCGCCGGGCGGCAGGCGGAAGACCACCAGCTGGTACAGGCCGTGGAGCACGACGGCGAACCCCCACGCCACGGGGAACCAGCGCCCCCGCCGCGCCCCGTGCCCGCTGCCGAGCGCGAAGCCCCAGACGGCGGCGAAGAAGACATGGGCGGGAACGCCGAGCCCGGCTCGCACCACCCCGAGCGGGTCGAGCGGAGCCGTGATCACCAGGCGGGAGGTCGCGGCCGCGGCGAAACCCGCGCCGGCGCAGGCGGCATAGAGGACGCCGAGGTGCGGACCGTCGATCACGCGGCGCCGAACCAGCCACATCAGGCTGAGCACCTCGAGCCCGTGCTCGAGGGGCGCGACGAAGAGCAGGGCGGCGAGCAGCGCGCCGAACAGGTGAGAGTCGCCCGGCGCCAGGGAGAGGCCAGCGAGGGTGAGCGTCGCGTCGACGAGGCTCGTCGCGGCGAGGCCGCCCAGCAGCCCCAGCGTCCCCACCACCCAGGCGTGCCACGGGACCAGCGAGCGCCGCAGGTTCACGCGGTACCAGATCAGCGCGGCCACGACGGGCGCCAGGAGCACCAGCGGGACGGCGACGACGAAGGACCAGGGGTTCATCGGCGATGGCGGCACCTCGAGCGCGCCGGTACCAGGGAGCCGAGCAGGTCAGAAATGTAGGCCGACCACGGCCGACACGGTGAGGGCGGCGCCGATGCTGGACCCGTCCGCAGCGTAGACCGCCTGCAAGCGCGCGGCGTCGGCGCCGGTCCCGGCCTCGGCCAGCGCCTCGGGATCGACGCCCGGTCGGGTCAGGAAGAGGGCGTCCCCGGTCAACCGCCCCCCCAGGGTGAACGCCTTGCTCAGGTAGACGTCGGCGCCCCCGCCGGCCCGCAGGTTCCAGCCGTGGATGTCGATGTCGCTGCTCGCCACGCGGTCGTGCACGCTCAGGGCGCCGACCGAGACGTACCCGCCCGAGAGCAGGGCGTAGGGCTCGATCCTGCCGATGGGGACGCGCAACCCCACCTCTCCGTCCAGTGTCCAGACCTGCCAGTCCCCGAAGGTGCCGAACCGGAAGCGCGGCCCGAGGGTGATGAAGACGAGCCTTACCCCGAGCCCTCCGCCGAGCGTCAAGCCACCCCGCTGAGTTGGCACCACCGCTGGGTCCACGAGGCCCTCGGACTTGAAGGTCCGCAGCCCGAGCAGCGTGAACCCCGCCTCGGCGTCGAGCCAGAAGAGCTGAAGTCCGCGTCCCGAGTCCCGCGCCTCGGCCGCCGCCAGATCCTGCTCGGTAGACGGCGGCGCCTGGTAGGGGTCGGCGGCTCCGCCGCCGGGCGGCGCGAGCCCCCCGGCGTCCAGCCCAGAGCCCGCGGGCGCCGGCTGTGCGCCGGCGTTCGTCGGCCAGATGAGCACCCCCGCGAGCCCCAGGCCAGCCCAACCGCGCCTCGCCATCGAGGGGAGCCTAGCAGGTCGGCTCGGGGCGGCGAAGGGCGGGTCGGGCTGCTCGGCCGAGCAGCCTGGACGCGCCGGCGGGGGCCGCGGGTTCGGGCCGCCAGCGGCACCATAGGGCTTGCTCGGCGACGCGACCACGGGACACACTTGCGGTCGGCGCGCGAGGGCCGCGTGCCACACTGGAAGGACTTCCCATGCTCCACCTCCGCCGCCTCTTGGTCGCGACCGCCGTCGTCCCCATGTTGACCGCAGCGTGCACACTGATCACCGACGTCGATCGATCGAAGATCGGACAGGACGAAGGGACCGCGGGAACCGCCGTGGGTGGCAGCGAGGGCGGCGAGGGCGGCGACGTCACGCCGGCGTCGGGCGGCACCGCGGGCACCGGGGGGGCTGAGGGCGGCGCGGACACCGAGGGAGGCGCGGGCACCTCCGGCGGCACCGGTGGCACGAGCACCGGCGGCGTCGAGGTGAGCGGCGGCGCCGGCGGGGCGCTGCCAACCGGCGGCACCGGCGGCACGGCCACCGGCGGCAGCGGCGGCGGCGAGGTGGAGGGTGGCGCCGCGGGCGCGGGCGCCGTCGCCGGGGCCGCGGGCGCGCCAGGCGGCGCTGGCAACGGCGGCGCCGTGGTCATCGGGGGCGCCGGAGGCGCCACGGAGGGTGGAGCGCCCACCGCGGCGGGTGCGGCGGGCGCAGCCGGAGCGAGCGCGGGCAGCGCCGGCGCGGCAGGCAGCCTGAACGGTGGCGCCGCGGGCAGCGCGAACGGTGGCGCCGCGGGCAGCGCTGGCGGTCCGGTCGCGGGATCGGGCCTGGGCGGCGGCGGCGCGGTCGGTTGAGCCCCGGGGTCGCTGGCGCCACGGCGGCTCAAGGATCGATCACCTCGTAGCGAACCGCGCGTCGATCCGCCCCCGAGAAGGGGAGCCGGTAGCGCAGATCGTGGGTGGCCCGTGTGCGGGCGCAGGCGGGCGGAGCACGGCGCCCGAGGAGGACCCACACGGCGCCGGTCGCGAGCCGGGCGCCCTCGGCGAGCCAGCGATCCGGGGGGAGCGCCGCCCGCGACAGGGCCACTCGCCATCCGCCGGCAGGGAGCACCTCGCTGCGCTGGCGCACGACCGTCCCCCCCCTCGCTTCGCCCGCGGCGGCCGCCGCCCGCAGGAACGCGGCGCGCTTGGTCCTCGGCTCGACCAGCGTGAGCCTCGCGTCCGGGCGCAGCAGCGCGAGCGGCAGCGCGGGCGCTCCGCCTCCGCTGCCGACGTCGATCCAGGGCGCGAGCTCGTCGGGCGCCTCGAGCGCGGCGCTCACGCGCGCGTCCGCGAGGTACTGCTCCACGAGCTCCTGCGGAGTGCGCGCGGCGGTAAGGTCCAGGTGCCGCCCCCACTCGATGACCCGGTCGAGCAGCGCCGCCAGCCGCGTCGCCTGGTCGAGCCCGAACGGCAAGTCCCGACCGAGGTCACGTTCGAGCCGCGCGCAGGCCGTCGTGATCGCGGGCAGCCATCCGGCGGCAGGAGCGGAGAGGGGCACGCCTCCCTTGCCTACTCGGGGCTTCGATGGACGTCCACCACGCCTCGCGCGACTTCGGAAGCGACCCCGACCGTCCTCGGCCCGCGCCGAACCGCGCCGCTCAGGGCCGCTCGACGACGGCCGCCAGCACCGGCGGCAACGCCGCCTCCGGCGGCCGGGGCCGGTCGATCCAGCCCATGTCGAGCGCCCAGTCCGCGAACCGTGCCTCGATGATCGGGGTCGCCTCCCAGCGCTCGAGGAGCGCTCGCGCCGTCGCGAGATCTCCGGCACGGTAGGCCAGCTCGGCCACCTTCACACCGTCGGACGGAGGGAGCGCCGGATCGTCGAGGGCGGGCCGAGCCGCCTCCAACGCGCGTCCCCAGGCCCCCCCACCGGCGTAGAACCAGGCGCGCAGCGCGATCCGTGCGGCGGGCGGCGCGCTGGCGGCCTGGGCGTGGCGCCTCGCGGCGTCGGTGAGGTACTCGGCCACGTCGGCGGCGGCGGCCGCGCCCTGCGTCCGCTCGAGGTTGTGCACCAGCCGGGTCGCGAGGGCGAAGTCCTCGGCGCGCGCCGCGACGGGGACCAGGACACGCTGCTCGCCGCAGTCCGGGCAGCGGTCGGCGATCTCCCGCGCCAGCGCGAGCGCGCGGGCGTCGTCGCCGAGACGGCTCGCCAGGCGCGCCTCGAACGCCGCCAGGGCCATCGGGTGTCGCGCGAGCTCGGTCGCGGTGTCGGAATGGACCGGGACCTGGAACGTAACCGCGCCGTCGCGCCCGACCAGGACCGCGTCACGGCCCGCCCGCAGCTCCGACACGAATCGACGCAGCGCCTGGAGGCGAGCACGGTCGAAATCGGGCGTGATGATGAGCAGGGCCTCGAAGGCGTGCTGGAGCACCGCCCCGGCCCCCGGCTGCCCTGCCGTCGCGACCGCCCCGCGGTGGGCGTGTTCAGCCAGTCGCAGGGCAGCCTTTGGCCGCGAGGAGCGGAGCTCGTCCACCACGAAGTACTCGAGCGCGGGGAGGTAGCGCGGACTGTGGGCCACCTCATAGGTCCAGAAGCGCCGCTCGTCGGCGAAGTCGAGCACGCGCGCCAGCGAGCGCGCCCCGAAGAGCGCGAGGAGTACGACCGTGACACCGATCCCGACGTGACGGCGCGTCGGGTGAACGGCACCAAGGATGAATCCCGCGAACAAAGCGAGCCCGAGCAGCGGCAGATAGACGAGCCGCGGTGACGTGACGACGATGTTCACCACCGCCACCGCATTGCTGACCGGAGCGAGCAGCAGCGGGAAGGCCAGGGCGCTGACGATCCAATCCGTGCGGACGCGCCAGACGAGCGCCGCCACTACGCAGGCAGTGAGCCCGAGCGCTCCCGCGACCGCGAAGCCAAGATCGACCACGCGCTGCCCGTCCGCGTAGCGGATGAGGGAGCTGCCGAAGGACAGGTCCTGAGGCCACAGCGCCATCACGCCGTACCGACCGTAGGTTTCGAGCACGGTCCCGAGGCGACTCACCAGCCCCGTCCAGTCGCCGCCCCCGATCCGCACCGGCAGCCACCACTGTCGCCACGTAAGGTAGCCCAAGGCGAGCACGAGCTGCGGGCCCGCGTGCGTCGCGAGGAGGCGCCACGGCAACCGGCGCGGAGCAGGCCACCCCGCGTGCGCGCACACCTCGATCGCTGCGAGCAGCGGGAGCACGACCGCGTGCTCCTTGCTCCCGTAGGCGACGACCACCCCGAGCAGCTCGAGCGGCCACCCCCAGAGCCGCCGCTCCAGCCTCGCCGCGACGCCGGCGAGCGTGAGGAACACGCCCAGGCTGAGCAGCAGGTCGGGGCGACCGGCAATCCACGCGACCGATTCGCTCTTGGTCGGGTGCACCGCCCAGAGCAAGGCCGCGAGCAGCGCCGGCCAGGTCTGACCGAGCCAGCGGCGGAGCGCGAAGAAGGCCAGGGCGGAGGCGAGGCCATGACAGAAGAGGTTCGTCGCGTGAAAGACGACCGGGGAGCCGCTGCCGAGCGCCCAGTCGAGCGCGTAGGTCGCGAGCACCAGGGGTCGCCAGAAGTTGCGCGAGCTGCCGGCGGGCTCGGGCGCCCACGAGGGGGACCAGAACGAGTGGGTGAACCACCGGGGCCAGTGCGACAGGTCGTGGACGAACGGGTGCTCGACGATCAGCGGGTGGGCGTCGAACAGCCACGGCCCGTCGAGCGCGGGCGCGAAGACCGCCACCGCCACGGTGAAGACGATCGCGGCGAGCACGAGGGGACGGGGTGCGCGCGACTGCGCCCCGGTGCTCGGATCGTCCGCCACCCGACCCACGCTACCCGTGGTGACGAGCCCCCGCAACGGGGGCTCGTGGGCGCCGCACGTCCCACCCCGGCGCCGGTTGCGCCGCTCCCGCAGCCGGGGTCTGCTAGCATGGCCATCACCATGCGCGCGACGCCCCTCCGCTCGTCCGCTCGCCCGCCCCGCCGAGCATCCGCCCCCGTCGCGCTCGTCGCGGGGATCGCGATCTTCGCCGTGGGGGCTCCCGGCTGCCAGAGCGAGCCCGCGCCCGCACCGCGGGCGAGCGTGTCCGCCGCCGTCATCGCGAGCAGCCCCCCGTCCGCCGCCGCGGCGAGCGTCGTGGCGCCGAAGCCGAAGCGGCCATCGCCCCGCCTCGAGGACTGCCCGAAGACGAACACCGTCACCTTCACGAACCCGGAGCTCGAGGCCGAGGTGCGCCGCAAGGTACCTCGCCCGACCGGGCCGGTGACGACGGCCGACCTCGGGCGGGTCCGGACCTTGAACCTCTCGCAGCTCGAGCTCGAGGAGCTGGACGTCTGTCTCTTCGGGCGCCTGACGGCGCTGAAGGAGCTGTTCCTCGGGCGCGGCAAGATCACGGATCTGTCCCCCCTCGCGAAGGCCACCGGGCTCGAGAGCCTGCGCGCGTCGCTGAACCCCATCGAGGATCTGACCCCCCTCGCCGGCATGACCAGGATGGATCGCATGGATCTCGCCCACACTGCGGTCCGCGACCTGACCCCGCTCGCCGGCATGACCCACCTCAGCGAGCTATTGCTCGACGACACGCCGGTGTCCGACGTCACCCCCCTCGCCAAGCTCGAGAAGCTCACGGTCCTCGTCCTGAAGAACACCCAGGTCAAGGACGTCAGCGCCCTGCGGGGGCTCCGGGCCCTCAAGACGCTCGATCTCCGCGGCACCGCGGTGGAGGACGCGACGATGCTGATGCGGCCGGGCCTCCGGATCGATCAGTATTGAGCTACTTCCGGGGCACGTCGCGCCCGAGCGCGTGCTCGAGCTTGACGTCGGCCACCTTGACGTCGAGCAGGGCGTTGACCTCGCGGAGCGACGCCGCCACGAGCTCGGCCTCGGCGTTGATGAGGTCCGTCGTCGTCGCCCGCCCCGCGCGGTAGAGCTCCCGGCTGACGCGGTACGCCTCCCCCGCCGCCTCCGCCCCCCGCCGGGCCGTCTCCACGGCCGAACGCGCGTTCTGGGCACTGATCAGCGTCGAGGTGACCTCGAGCCGCACCCCGCGCTCCAACGCCAGCCGGTTCGACTCGATCTCGGCCTTCTGGGCCGCGAGTTCGGCGATCGAGGCGCGACTGTCGAGCGGGTCGTTCAGCGTGTAGCTGAGCGAGAGCCCCACCGCCCAATTGTGCTTCCACTCGTCCGTCGCGGGGAAGTACGTCGAGTTCGGGCGCGCGTAGTCGAACTGGCCGAAGGCGTCGAGCCGCGGGTACTGCGACACCCGCGCCGCCCGGACTCCCCGGTCGATGGCGCGCGCCGCAGCGTCGATCGCCTGCACCTCCAGGCGCTGGCGCATGGCCTCGGCGACCAGCGCCTCGGAGGGGCCGCTGGGGGCGGGCGCGGGGACGCCGAACACGTCCTCACCGACGCGGTACTCCCGCGAGGGCTCGGCCATCATCGTGGCGAGCTGCTCGGCGGCGACGCGCTGGAAGCCGCGCGACTCGTTGATCATCTGTTCGGTCCCGGCCACCAGCGCCTCCAGCCGCATCACGTCGGCGCGCGTGGCCGCTCCCAGCGTGAAGGCGGTCCTGGTGTCGTTGAGGAGCGCCTGCGTCCGCTTCAGCGAGCTCTCGGCCACCGCCACGGCGGCGACCGCCCGGAGCCAGTTGTAGTAGGCGCCCTTGGCGTTGGCGGCGGTGGCGAGCCGCGCGGCACGCAGCCCGATTCGGGTCGAGGACTCGTACACCTTGGTCGCGTCGAGGGCGTTGGAGAGGCGCAGGACGTAGTCCGAGATCGGCACCGCGAGCGAGGCGGAGAGGCTGTAGTGGTTGTTGTAGGTTTCGATGTCGAACGGGGTGGCGCCGAGCGGGATCCCCCCCGAGTCGACCGCGCACTGCTGCCCCTCCATGCCCGGAACGGGGCAGTCCGCGACCAGGATCGGGCCCTCGTTCAGCGCGCCGACGATGGCGCCCCCGCCGAAGTTGATCTCGCTGGGCGAGGTCCGCATGTACTTGGCGCTCACCGAGAGCCGCGGCAGGAACATCACCACCGTCTTGTCCACCTTGGCGGCGGCGGCGCGGACCCTGGCCTCCGCGACCTTCGCGTCGGGGCTCGCGGCGACCGCGCGCGCGGCGACGATGGCCGCGGTGAGCCCCCCCGGCTCCACCCGGAGCGCGTCCTTGCCGCCGACGAGGCTGTCCGTGGGCGCCTCGCGGAGCGTGAAGCTCCCGGACGCCGCCGGCGCCGCGGGCTCCGCCGGGGCGCCGGCGGGCGGGGCCGCGGGCTGCGCGGCCGCGAAGCCGGCGCCCGTGAGCAGCGCGAGGAGGAGGGTCGCGACGAGTCGGCGCTTCATGGAACGGGATCTCCGGGCTGAAAGGATGCGGGCGCTGGGGTGTGGCGGGCGCCGAGTGCGCGGCGGCCTCGGGTTCGCCGACGCGGTCAAGGTCGGGGCTCCGTCGGGGCCGTCGAGCGGAAGAGGAGCCCCTCGATGCGGCGCACGGCGCGACTGTCTACCACGGCGTCGACGAGAGCGTACACGACCGGGACGACGACGAGCGTGAGCAGCGTGGAGGTGAGCAGCCCGCCGATCACGCAGACCGCCATCGGCGCGCGCATCTCCCCGCCTTCGCTCAGGCCCATGGCCACCGGCAGCATGCCGAAGACCATCGCCGCGGTGGTCATCAGGATGGGCCGCAGCCGGAGCTTGCCCGCCTCGATCAACGCGGCGTCCCTGGCGAGCCCCTGCTGGCGCCGCTGGTTGGCGAAGTCCACGAGCAGGATCGCGTTCTTGGTCACCAGGCCCATCAACATGATGACCCCGATCATGCTGAGCATGCTGAGGGTGCCTCCCGTGAGGTACAGCGCACCGAACGCGCCCACCACGCTGAGCGGGAGGCTCAACATGATGGTGATGGGCTGTACGAAGCTGTTGAACTGGGACGCGAGGATCATGTAGACGAGCAGAATCGCGAGGATCAGGGCGGAGTTCATGTCGGCGAAGGCCTCATCCATGAACTTCGCCATCCCGCTCCAGCTGGTCTGCAGGTGCGACGGCACGACGTCCTTGGCCAGCGCCTCCACCCGCTCCATCCCCGGCTCCAGCGCCATCCCCTCGAGGTTGGCGTAGATGGTCACCTGCCGTTGCCGGTCTTGCCGGTCGATCTGGCTCGGTCCCTCCGCGCGGGCGGTCCGCACCACGTTGGAGAGATCGACCAGGATCGGCCGTCCCATCCCGTCCCGGGCGCCCACCTTCAGGTTGGGCAGGGCGGCCACGTTTCTCCGGTATTCGTCGTTCAGGCGGACGGTGATGTCGTAGACGTCGGCGCCGTCCTTCAGCTCGCTGACGGCGTCCCCGGCGACCAGGGTGCGCAGGGTAGTGGCGATCCCCGCCACGCTCACCCCGAGCGCGGCGGCGCGCTCGCGGTCGATCTCCACCGCGATCTCCGGCTTTCCGCTCCGGAAGCTGGTTTCGACGTCGACGAAGTGGCCATCGGCGCGCATGCGCTCCGCCAGCGCCTGCCCCGCCGCGGCGAGCTCGGTGAGATCGTCGCCGCGGATGTTAAACTGCACCTGCTGCGTCTTCTGGCCGGTCCCGCCGAACAGCGGCGTCTCGCCGAGCGTGACGTCCGCCGCCGGGAAGGCAGCGTACCGGGTCCGGATCCAGTTCATCAGCTCTTCCTGGGAGAACTCCCGCTCCGAGGTCGGCACCAGGGCGACGTCGAGCGTGCCCTTGTTGACCTGGCCCTGGCTGCCCCCGCCCACCGAGGCGAGCACCGTCTTCAGTCCCGGCGCCTGCTCCCGCAGATCCGCGGCGAGCTTGTCGACCACGTCGCGGGTGGCGTCGAGGTTGGTGCCCGTCGGCGTCTCGACGTTGATGGTGAACTCGCTGCGATCGGTGGCGGGGATGAGCTCCCGCGGCACCTGCCCGGCGACCAGGAGCGCCCCGACCAGCGCGACCGCCGCCACCGCGAGGGTGGCGAGCCGGTGCCGCAGCGACCAGGCCACCAGCGCGCCGTAGGTTCGCTCCGTCGCGTCCATCGCCGCGTCGACCCCGCGCGAGACGAAGTTGTGGCGCTTGCCGTGCACCGCCTTCAGGAACCGCGAGGAGAGCATGGGGGTCAGCGTGAAGGACACCAGCATCGAGGTGGCGACGGCGAAGGCCACGGTCAGCCCGAACTCGTAGAAGAAGCGGCCGATCATCCCCTGCATCGTCGCCACCGGGATGAACACGGCCAGGATCGACGAGGTCATCGCGAGCACGGCGAGGAAGATCTCCTTGGTGCCCTCCTGGGCCGCCTGCATCGCGGACTTGCCCTGCTCGAGGTGGCGGTAGATGTTCTCGATGACGACGATGGCGTCGTCGATCAGGATCCCGATCGAGAGGCTCAGGGCCAGCGTCGTCAGGTTGTTCAGGGTGAAGCCCATCACCCGCACGAAGGCGAAGGTCGCGATGACGCTGGTGGGGAGGGCGAGCGCGCTGATCAGGGTCGCGCGGAGGTCCATCAGCATCACGTAGATGATGACCACCGCGAGCAGGCCGCCGAACACCAGGTCGAACTCCACGTCGTGGATCGACTGGGCGATGAAGGTCGAGTTGTCCTTCGGCACCGAGAGCGTCACGCCCCGCTTGGCGACCTCCGGCCGGAGCTCGTCCACCGCGGCGCGCACGGCCTCGGCGACCGCCACCGTGTTGCTCCCCGACTGCTTGCGCACCACCAGGGACACGACCTTCTGACCGTCGAGCGAGGCCCAGGACTCGGCCTCTTCCAGCCCGTCCACGACCTCGGCCACGTCCCGCACGCGCAGGGGAGCGGCAGCGCCGGGGAGCAGGATGGCGCCGATCTCGGCCGCGCTCCGGACCTCACCCCGGGTCTTCACCGTGAGCTGCTCCGCGCCCACGTCGACCGAGCCCGCCGGGATCTCCAGGTTCTGCGCCTTGATGGCGCCCACCAGGTCGGTCACGGTCAGGCCCACGCCGGCGAGCCGGTTCGGGTCGACCAGGACCTGGATCTCCCGCTGCCGGCCGCCCAGGACGTCGACCCCGCCGACCCCGTCGATGCGCTGGATCCGCGCCTTGACCACGTCGTCCGCGATGTCGGACAGCTCCCGGTCGCCGAGCTCGCCCGAGACGGCGACGGAGATCACCGGCACCGCGTCCATGTCGAAGCTCTGCACAATCGGGGGCTCGATGCCGTCGGGCAGGTCGTTCTCGATTCGGGCCACGCGATCGCGGATGTCCTGCAGCGCGCCGGCGACGTCGACCTCGAGCTCGAACATCGCGATGACCTGGGTCACGCCCTCGAGGTTGATGGAACGAAGCTCGCGGATCCCGCCGAGGGTGTTGATCTCCTCCTCGATCGGGTCGGCGACCTTCGTCTCCATCGTCTCCGGAGCGGCGCCGGGGTAGACGACCACCACGGCGACGACGGGGAACTCCACCTTCGGCCAGAGATCGATGCCGAGCTTGGGGTAGCTGAGCACCCCGAAGACGACCAGCGCCGCGATCATCATGACCGCGACCACCGGCCGCCGGATGGACAGATCCGCGAGGTTCATCGGCCGTGGCTCCCCGTCGCCAGCGGACCCGGGCGCGGCGCCGCCGCGCTCGGGGCGGGCGCGGCGGCGACGTCGGGTCGGGCGGTCGTGGTGGCGGGCGGCCGGAAGTCGCACTCGACGAGCATACCGGCCTTGAGCGCGTGGTCGGGGTTCGGCACCTCCGCGACGACCTCGATGGTGCGCGTCATCGGATCGACGCTGGGGTTCACGCGGGTGATGGTGACCTCGCGGGTGACGTTGATGGCGGGGAAGCGAACCTGCACGGGGCTGCCGGGGTGCAAGGTCGCGAGCGCCGACTCGGGGAGGTTCGCCCGCACCTCGAGCGAGTCGATGTCCTGCACGACGAGCACCACCGTCGGCGGCATCATGGTCACCGTCTCCCCGACGTTGGCCCGCCGCGAGGCGACGATGCCGTCGAACGGCGCGGTGACGGTGGTGTCGGCGGAGGCCTGCCGCGCGCTGTCGATGGCCGCTCGCGCCTGCGCCACCTGGGCGACGGCCGCGTCGTAGCGCGCCTGGACCTGGTCGAGGACGGCCGGCGCGACGCTGCCGGATTCGCTGAGGGCCCGGGTGCGCCTGAGCTCCGTCTCCGCGCTCGCCTTGGCCACCTCGGCGGTGGCGAGGGCGGCCTCGGCCTGCCGCACGCCCAGGTCCTGGGCGGCGGAGCGGAGCCGGAAGAGGACCTGCCCCTTCTTCACCCGGTCCCCCTCCTCGACCATCATCGCCTGGATCACGCCCGAGGAGAGAGGACCGAGCTTGGCCTCCTGTCGCGCCCGAGCGGTGCCGGTGACGAAGAGCTCACGCTCCGCCGGCGTCGCGCTGGCGAGCGCGGTGACCCGACGCGCTACCGACGGCAGGGGGGCGGCGCCGGGGCCCGTCGGGGGTGGCAGCGAGCTCGCCTGGCTCGTCTCGCAGCCAGCCGCGAGGAGCAGCCACAGAACGCAGGGGAGTGACAGGACGCGCTTCATCGGGGGGTGGCTCCGTTCAGAAAGAGGTCGAGCAGCGGCTCCGTGCGCGCCACCAGGGCGTGGCCACGACCGGAGTCCATCCAGGCGACGAGGGTGGCGTGCACGAGCCCGAGCAACGCGAGGGCCAGCTCGCCGGGGGGAACGTCGCGGCGGATCGCCCCCGCCTGCGCGCCGGCCTCGAGCTCGGCCAGGAGGCGGCGCCGAACCAGCTCCGACGTCGCGTGGAGGTCCTCCCTGGCGAGCGGCCGCAGCGGCGACTCCTGCTCGATGGCCAGGCGGAGCAGATCCGCGATGGCCGAGCCGCGCTGCTCGATGTAGCCGAGGATCCTGCGGACCAGCTCCGCGACGCGGCCGACCGGATCGGCGGCGACGAACGGCGCCTCGAGCTGAGCGTAGAATTCCGCAAGCCCCGCGGTCACCAGCTCCCGGAGCACCGCCTCTCGGGACGGGAAGTAGTTGTAGAGCGTGCCCACGGCGACCCCCGCCTCGGCGGCGAGGTCGCTCATCTTGAGGTCACGCAGGCCCACCCGCTCGACCAGCCGCTTGGCCGCCGCGACGATCGCCCCGTGCACCGTGGCCCGCGCCTGCTCCTGGGCCAGGTGGCGCAGGGGGGAGGAGCTCGTGGGCTGGCGGGCCATGGTCGCTGCGGGTAGCGGCAGAGGGAGGCGAGCGCGACTGCTCGCACGAGGGGCGGCGGGCGAGCCGCAGCCAGCTCCTCGGAGCGCCGCGGGGAGAGGGGCGTCGTCTCGACCATCGGCCCCGGTGGGGCACGAACGTCGATTCATTTTGATGAACGGGGATTCAATGGCACCGGCGGGGGTATCCGTCAAGCCCTCGCGTGGGGAAAGAGAGGGGAATAGGCCTGGAGGCCGACAGCGAACCAACCCCCGAACCTGTCTCGTCCGCCCCGGGTCGTGCGGCTGATGGACCGGTGAACGCGTCTCCCCGAGGGGCGCCCTGGCGTGGCGGCGCCAGATCGGTCGCGGAGCGTGTCGGCGGCGCTGGCGTGTCGAGGACCGCGACCGCGACGTCGAGGCGCGCCAGGGTCCGGCCTGCGACAGAGCCCGCGGTTGCCGGTCGGCGCGACGTCGGGCACGTTCGGCCCCGATGCCGCTCGCTGCCAACGCGGCCGAGGCGATCCTGGGGCGCTGCCGGCTCCTCGCGCGCCTCTCGCCCGAGTCCTTCGCGCTCCTCGCCCGGCAAGCGACGGTGCGCTCGTTCGGGCGGGGCACGAGGATCTTCGAGCAGGACGGCCCTTGCCCGGGCCTGTACTGCGTGGGGATCGGTGCTGTGAGGGTCTACCGCGTCGCACCGAACGGAAAGGAGCACGTCCTGCATGTCGCGGGGCCGGGCACGACGTTCGGCGAGGTCGCAGCCATCGTGGGCGCGGACGCGCCCGCCTCGGCGGAGGCCGTGCAGGACACGGTCTGCGCGGTCGTGCCGGCCCGCGCGCTCCAGGCCGCGCTGCAGGCGAACCACGCGCTCTGCCTGCAGCTATTGGCGGGCATGGCGGCGTGGGTCAAGGATCTCGTCGGACTGCTCGAGGACATTGTCCTGCGCGACGCGACCAGCCGGGTGGCGCGGCACCTGCTCGAGGCGGGGGCCTCCGCGGGGGATGGGTATTTTCAGCTCGGGATCCGCAAGCGCGACCTGGCGAGCCGCCTCAACCTCACCAGCGAGACGCTGAGCCGCACCCTGCGTCGGCTGCACGACAGCGGGCTCATCGACACGAGCGAGGGACAGCGGCTCCGCATCGTCCTTCGTAGCGCCCTCGAGGAGGTCGCCCGGGGGTTGCCGCCAGCCGAATTCGAGTAGGTCGTCCCGCGCCCGGGTGGTGCGGGCCGAGGCCCGGCGGCCGGTGGGCGCGGCTCGCCGCGGGGGCGCGGCCTCGCGCAGCGCCCCGGGCGTCCGCGGTGCTCGAGTCGACCTCGCGCTTGACCGCGGTCAAGGCGCCGGCCCCGGGTCGGGCGTCATCCTGTACCCACACCGACGGCGGGAGAGGCACGGAGCCGATGAGCAAGACCTGGTCCGAAATCCTGATCGACGATCACCAGACCACCGAGCGCGTCTTCGACGCGGTCACTCGAGCGCTCACCGGAGAGCGGCCCCCGAGCGCCCGCCTCCTGCAGCAGTTCGCGCGCTACGCCACCGAGTACGTCGACGGTTGCCACCACCGGAAGGAGGAGGCTCACCTCTTCCCGCTCGCCGAGTCCCGGGGGATCCCGCGCAGCGGCGGGCCGCTGGCGGTGATGCTGATGGAGCACGAGCAGTCCCGGGCGCTCCTCGGCGAGATCGTCCCGCTGATCGAGCGGTTCGTCGCGGGCGACGCCGTGGTGCTCTCCGAGCTCGGGGCGAAGGTGGAGGCCTACGCGGCGCTGCTGAAGGGGCACTTCTGGAAGGAGACGGACATCCTCTTCCCGATGGTGCGGCGACTGCTGCAGCCGGAGGATGACGCCCGCGTGCTCGCCGGCATCGAGGCCACCGAGGCCGCGCTCGGTCCGGACACCCGCGCCCGCTACTACCGCCTCGCGGACGAGATCTGCGGGGTCGCCGGCCTCGAGCCGCTCTCCTACGGGCTCGCGCCCGCGGTGCTGGCGGCCATGCTCGACACGCTGCCGGTCGAGCTCTCCTTCGTGGACGCGGACGACACGGTCCGCTACTTCAGCCACGAGCACCACGACAAGATCTTCCCGCGTACGCGCGGCGCGATCGGCGTCAAGGTCCAGCAGTGCCACCCGCAGAAGAGCGTCCACCTGGTCAACCGCATCCTGGCCGACTTCAAGGCGGGCAAGCGGAGCGAGGCGGCGTTCTGGATCGATCTCGGGCCCCGCAAGGTCCACATCCGCTACTTCCCGGTGCGAAGCCCCGAGGGCCAGTACCTCGGCACCCTGGAGGTGGTGCAGGACATCACTCCGCTCCAGGCGCTGACCGGGCAGAAGCGCCTGCTCGACGAGGTCTGATCAGCCCGCGGGAGGGACCACCATGGCTCAGCAGAACCCCGGAGAGGTCGCGCCCGGGGCGGCCCACACCCTGACGGAGCTCGTCACCTACGGCCCCGGCGCGGTTGTCAGCCGCACCCTCGCCAAGGGATCCAGCGGGACCTTGACCCTGTTCGCGTTCGACGGCGGGCAGGAGCTGAGCGAGCACTCGGCCCCCTTCGACGCCTACGTCCAGATCCTGGAAGGTGAAGCGGCGCTCGTCATCGGCGGCACCGCGGTAGCGGCCCGCGCCGGGAGCCTGGTGCGCATGCCCGCCGGGGTCCCGCACGCGGTGCGTGCGGTGACGGCGTTCAAGATGCTGCTCATCATGCTCAAGGAGCCGCGGTAGCGCCGTCCCGGGCGCGGCCGCGCGCGACGCCCGTCCGCGTCCTCCCGGCCCGCCCGCGGGGCACGGGACGGAGCGTCGCGTTGAGGTAGGCGGTCTGATCCGCCTCGATCGCGATCGTGCGCCGCCAGGGGAGATACCCGGGTGCCCGCAGCTCGATCACGTGCTGTCCGGCGGAGAGGGCCTCCACACGCGCTGGCGTGACCGCGCGGAGGCGCCCGTCGACGTACACCGTCGCGGTCAGCGCACCGGACGCCACCAGGAGCCCGCCGGTCGGCACCGGGATCGGGTCGAGCGCGAGCACCACCTCGATCCGCTCGCCGGGCGCGATCTCGATCCGTCGCGAGGCGGCCGCGTGCCGCCACGCCACCGCCTCGAGCCGGTAGGCGCCGACGGGCAGCTCGACCACCTCGCCGGGGCGCAGCGCGGCCCGCCGCCCGTCCGCGGCCTCGAGCGTGATCGCGGTGGCCGCCGGCCGCGCGCTCACGACGAGCGAGCCGCGCCGCGGGATCAGCGTGACCTCGACCGACGACTCGGCGCCGCGCGCGGCGGTGAGCGCCACCCGGGCGGGCTCGAACCCTGGCCGGTCGAGCTCGAGGGTCCGCGCGCCGGGGAGAACGACGATCTCGCACGGGCTGCGGCCGAACCGGCCGAGGTCACGCCGATCCACGAACACCTCGGCACCCGGCGGCTCCGTCTCGATCCGCACCACGGCGAGCTGGCTCCGGAGACGCAGCAGCCGCTCCTTCGCGTCGCGTCGCCGCGCGGGGTCGGCGTCGTCGAGGGCGAGGTAGTCTAGGAGGCTCGAGTACGCGAGCTCCGGCTCGCCGGCGAGGTCGGCGGCCACGGCGATGTTGTAGGCCACCCCCGCGCCCGACGCCGTCTCCCGGACGAGCAAGAACCAGCGCAGCGCCTCCTGGTAGTCGCCGCGACCGTAGGCCCGCCGCGCCAGGGCGTCGAAGAACAGGGTCTCGTGCGCCGCCTGGGCCGCCGCGACGCTCGGCGCGGCGAGCAGCGCCGCCCCGAGGGCGAGGCCGAGCAGGGCGCTGCCCCGGCGCCGCGCGACGGTGCTCACCGCGCGTCCCTCGCCACCGTCGCCTCGGACCGCCCGCCCCGCGGCCGCGCCGTGCGGACGTAGAGCGTCAGCGCCGTGGCGAGCGACACGGCACCGACGCCGAGCAGGACGTCCGCCGTCAGGTTGGCGGAGCGGCCCGCCGCGCGGAGCGCGGCCCGCTGGTCCTCCGCCGCGTCGTCGAACTCGGCATGCCGGGAGGCTGCGACCACGGCCATGGCCGCGCCCGCGAACCCGGTGGCGAGGGCGATGCCCCCGAAGGCCCACGTGAACGGCGACCGGACCGTGCTCGCCGGCTCGTCGAGGCTCACGGTCACCCAGGTCCGCTCGCCGGCGTGGACCGCGACGGGGCCGGACCAGGGCACGACGTCCTCGCTCGCGACGTGGAGCTGGTGCTCACCGGGCATCAGCCCGGTGAGCACCACCGGCGAGAACCCGGCCGGGCGCCCGTCGAGCTCGATCGTCGCGCCTGGCACGTTCGAGCTCACCGCCAGGTCGCCGAACGCGTCGGGGGACGGCAGCGGCACCGCCTGGCGCCGCACCACCTCGTCGGCCACCACCTGAGCGACGCCGCGCCACGGCTGGCGCCCCGCGGCGGTCACCTCGATCTCGTAGGACCCGGGCGGCAGCTCGGCGCGGAGCGGCGTGGGTCCGCTCGCGACGGTCGCCCCGCGCGGGTCGAGCACGCGCGCGTGCCCTGGCGTGATGGCCGTGACCTCGAGGCGGCCGACCACGCGCGACGGGGCCAGCGTGAGCGAGCGCCGCTCACCGCCGACGGCGACGAGGTCGGCCTCCGCGGGTCGGTACCCGTCGAGCTCGACCCAGACCCGGTGCTCCCCCGGCGCCACCGCCAGCAGGCAGGGGGTGGTGCCATAGCCCCCGTGCTCACGCCGATCGAGGTAGACGGTGGCGCCAGGCGGCGTGGTCGTGATCTCGACCAAGGCCACCCGCGGCGCGACGCGCGCCACCGCCGCCTCCGCGTAGCTCCGGAGCTCGCCGAGCTCGGGGGCGCGCGAGCTCGGATCGGCGAGGAACCCGTAGAAGTGCGAGAACGCCTCGGGCTCCCGGCCGAGACGCTCGAAGCAGAGGGCCACGTTGAAGTCGACGCGGGGGTTCGGGATGAGGCGACGGACGACGAAGAACTCCGCCAGCGCGGTCTCGTACTCGCGGGAGGCGAAGGCGGCCCGCGCGCGCTCGTCGTGGAAGCGCGCCTCCGCGGCCGCGTCCGCGCGCGCCGCCGGAGCCGCGAGCGAAGTGACGGCCAGGAGCGACAGGGTCAGTGGCCAGATCCGTTTCCGCACCTTCTTCACCTCGTCGAACGGGAGCCACGGATCCCCGCCTCACAGCGGCGCGAGGCCCGGAGGTGGCGGCGTGGTGGCCGCCGGTGGCCGCGGCGGCGGCCGCGACGCCGCACGCGCCCGTCCTGACGCGGAGGACGCGGCGCTGACCGCCGGGGCCGGGGGCGCCTCCGCCGCGCGGTCGTCAGCGCGCGTCGGAGCCACGTCGATCTCGTCCGCGACCAGGGGCGGGGCGTCCGCGCTCTGGGCCGCGCCGGCCCCGGTCACGGACGAGCCGGAGGCCCCCGGCCGCACCGCGAGCAGCACCGCGACGGCGAGCACGGGGAGCGCGCCGCCGATCACGGCCCCCCAGAGCCAGCGCCCGGACGCCCGCGGCGGCGAGGGCGTGAAGATCCGCTCCTCGGTCGCCCCGGCGGAGCCGGGGGAGGCCGGGACCGCGCTCGGCAGGACGTGGTCGCGGCTGCTCGACGGGCGAACGAGCTCGGGGGCGGTGAGCTCCTGCGCGTAGAGCAGGCGCACCCGGTCGCTCGCGAACGGCAGCAGGGCGACGCCGAGCGCACGCACGTCGGGATAGCGATCCTCCGCCCGCGGCGCCATGGCGCGGCCGACGACCTCGGCGAGCCCCTCGGGCACCGCCGGCTCGAGCGCCCGCAAGGGTTCGCAACGACCGGCGACGATGGCGCTCATCAGCGCGTAGAGCGTGCTCGCCTCGAAGGGGCGCCGCCCGGTGAGCGCCTCGTACATCAGCACGCCGAGCGAGTACTGGTCCGTTCGCCCGTCGATCTCGGCGATATTCTGGGCCTGCTCGGGCGACATGTAGAAGGGCGTCCCCAGGAACGTCTCGCTGCCCGTGAGCCGGCCGCCCGCCTCGGCGTCGATGATCTTGGAGATCCCGAAGTCGAGCACCTTGGGGCGAACGCCCCCGCGCTCGCGGCAGAGGAAGACGTTCTCGGGCTTGAGGTCTCGATGGACCACGCCCAGGTCGTGGGCTGCGGCGAGCGCGGCGACGACCGGCACCAAGAGGTCCGCGACGCGCTCGGGCGGGAGTCGACGGTGGCGCCGGAGCAGGGCCACCAGGCTCTCGCCCACGAGGAGCTCCATGACCAGATAGAGGACGTCGTCCTCGACGCCGACGTCGTACACGTCCACGACGTTCGGGTGGCGGACGCGAGACGCCGCCTGCCCCTCGCGCAAGAAGCGCGTCCGCACCCCGCGCGACTGGGCCAGCTGCGGGTGCAGGATCTTGATGGCGGCGCGCTTGCGCAGGTCGCGGTGAACCCCCTCGTAGACGCTGCCCATGCCGCCCAGCCCGAGCGGCCGCACGAGGTCGTAGCGCCCGACCGACGCGACCGGCAGGGACCAATGCCGCCCCCCGACCGCCGACTCCGGGGGGGCCTCGGGTGAGCGCGCGGTCTCGGACCCCGGGCCTGGCTGGACGCCGGAGTCCAGGGTCGGATCGAGCCCCCGATCCCTGCGCTTGCCCTCGGGCGAGGACGGGTGCGTCACGGAGAGCGGTGAGCTGGCTGCGACCGGGGAAATGTCGGGCGGGGTGGAACGCGTCACGGGTCCGGCTTCGGGCCGGGTTCCACACGCGCGGAGCAGCGCGCCGGCCCCCGGCTCGGCGGGCCAGGGTACCAGGCTTCGAGACTGACGCGCCAGCGACCCGGCCCCGATACCTCCGGCGTGGCCGCTGTCGCCCCGAATCGGTGATGCTGGTTGGGTCGTCGTCCAGAGTGCCCGGCGGTGACGGACCGCCTGCATCGCCAATGCCCGCGGCCACGACCGCGACGCCGGCGGCGGTCGCCGCCGCCCGACCGTGGTCCTGGCTGGGTTTCCGCCAGCGGTCGTCCCGGGCCCGCTCGAGGAACGCGCCTCCTCTGCCCGGCGCCCGTTCTCCCGTTTTCTTGACCATTCGCGGATGCGCGGTGATCGCTGGTCGGCGAAGTGCGAGGCCTCGTGACGCCCGTGGGGCGGCCAACGTCCCGCCCTGGTCGCGCCTGGCCGGCGCCATTCGCCGGCGCCATCCTCGTCGCGGCCGCCGCCGTGGGCGGGCTCGGCGGGTTCCTCGTCGGGCCGCGCGAAGGGGCGGCGCCAATCGTTCAAGCGAACGAGATCATTGATCTGTCGAGGGCCGAGCCCCTGGCGTCGGCAGCCGCGATCTCCGTCACGCCGGTGAGCCTGCCTCACCTCGAGGCACAGCCGATCACGGCCGCCGAGCGCAAGGCCGGCTTCGGGGAGTGCTACGCACCGGACCCGCTCGGCCTGGGACCCTATGCGCCCTACCGGAAGGTGGCGGGCGCTCGGGTGGCGGTGCCTCAGCGGGGTGGCCACACCGAAGACCTCGGGTACGACGTCGTCCTGCATTTCCACGGTGGCGACCCGGCCCGGAAGACGCTGGTCCAGGTGGCCGGAGGCGTGGTCTTCGCTGCCGTGGACAAGGGGGTCGGCAGCGGCCCGTACCAGCAGGCCTTCGTGCGGCGCGAGGCCTGGACGCGGCTGCGCGCGGGCATCGCCTCGGTGCTCCGTGCCCACGCCGGCGACGAGCGAGCCCACATCCGGCACCTCGCCCTCTCCGCGTGGAGCGCCGGGTACGGCGCGGTAAACGAGATCCTGGCCACCAATGGGTCCGACGGCATCGACGCCGTCATCCTGCTCGACGGGCTCCACGCCGGGAGGAACCCGCGCTGGCCGGGCCCGGACGACGGCTCGCTCGGCGCCCTCGACCGGGGGACGGTCAGCGCCGTCTTCGACTACGCCGCCGCCGCCGCCCGCGGCGAGAAGCTGATGGTGCTCACCCACACCAACGTCGTCCCCACGGGCTACGCCAGCGTGAAACGCACGGCGGACCTGCTACTCGCCGAGCTGGGGCTCGGGCGCCACGCCTGGCGTCGCCCGCTCGGCCTGGCGCAGCAGCTCACGGCGGCGGACGAGGCGGGCCTGCACGTCTGGGGCTTCGCTGGGCGCTACGAGGAGGCCCACTGCGCCCAGGTTTCGCTGCTCGGGGAGATCGTCCGTGACGTGCTCGAGCCGGCGTGGGGGACGCCCGCGATGGATCGCGCCGTCCCGCCGACGCCGCCGCCCGGGCTCGGCGCGGGGGAGTCCGCGCGACGCGCTGAGGCGCGACCGGGTCCCCCGTGAACGGGCGCGGTCACCCCGCGAGCCGCTCGCCGGCGTGGCGAGCGTGGGCGCGCCGGTTGGCGGAGGTCCGCAGCGCCAGCGCGAGCGCGCTGACGATTTCGTCGGGCGAGGCGGGCCGCGCGAGCACGGCGTCCGCGGCGCCGACCTCCGGGTGGTGCCGCAGGCCCCGGTCCAGACGGGCGAAGACGACGCGCGCGACCCCGGGGTGACGCAGCCGCGCGACCTCCAGGAGCGCGGTCCCGGGCAACCCGGGCAGAGCGAGGTCGACGACCAGGAGGTCGTAGCCGCCCTGTTCGAGCTCGCGCGCCGCGGCCGTGGCGCTCTCGAGCACCGCCACCTCCCAGCGAGGGCGCGCGAGGCGCAGCACCCGTGTCACGCTGCGCGTGCTCACCTCGTCATCGTCCACGATCAGCAACCGCGGGCATCGCGCGCGCGGCTGGCGCGCGGAGCTCGGAGCGGAGTCTCCCGACGACATGGTGGCGGTGGCTATCACAGCCATGCGACCGGGAGAAGGCGCGCCGCTGCCGTCTTGCGCGGCGCCGGACGTCGACCGATGGCGGTCGGGACCGCACGCACGTCACACCAGCCGGTGCACAGGTTCACCGAGAGCTTCTCCACAAGCTAAACCCAGCTCTCGCCCACCGGACGACGCGCCGGGCGCGGTCGTCTGGCGCCGGGCGCGCGGGCGACGCGAGGGCGACCACGCGCCGGGTGCCCGGTGCCTTCGCCTTCTCGGGTCAGTGCATCGCTGGTAGGGTCGCCCCCCGGAGCGTCGACGAGATGGCCGATCTGACTCGGGAAGAGGTCCTGGAAGCGCTGCGCAGCGGCGCCGGTGCCCGCCTGCGCGCCCGCGACCTTTCGGGGCTGGATCTCTCCCGGTCGGATCTGCGGGGGGCCGACCTGGGATCGGCGCGCTGCCGTGAGTGTGCTCTGGTCGAGGCGGACCTCGCCAAGGCCACCCTCGAGGACGCCTGCCTCGACGGGGCCAACCTCGAGGGCAGCTCGCTCGACGAGGCGAACCTCACCCGCGCCTCGCTCGTGGGGGCCAACCTGGCCCGCGCCTCGCTCGCGCGAGCGAACCTCGCCAGCGCCCGCCTCGACCGTGCCACGCTGCGGGAGGCGACGCTCGACGAGGCGAACCTGCGCGGCGTCGAGCTACGGGAGAGCGACCTCGCGGGCACCCGCCTGATTCGCGCTCCGCTCGACCACGCGATGCTCATCGGGGCTCACCTCGAGCGCGCCGACCTGACCGAGGCGGTACTCGACAGCGCCTCCCTGGTCCGCGCCGAAGTGGACGACGCGGTCCTCGTCCACGCCCGGCTCCGCAGCGCGGACCTCCAGGGCGTCACCCTCCGGCGGGCCAACCTCACCCAGGCCGATCTGAGCCAGGCCAACCTCGAGAAGGCCGATCTGCGGGGCGCCACGCTCCGCGACGCGCGCCTGTCGGGAGCCGATCTGCGCGGCGCCGACCTCGACGGGGCCGATCTCGCCCGCGCGGATCTCCGGGGCGCGCGCGTGGACCGCCACACCCGCTGGCCGCAGCACTTCCTGCCGGCGCAGGCCGGGGTGGTCTACAGCGACGAGGAGCGGGTGCCGGCCACGCTGACCACGCTCCGGCCGGGATCGCCGTACCCCCTCGGCGCCACCTGGGACGGACAGGGGGTGAACTTCTCCTTGTACTCGCGGCACGCGACCCGCGTCGAGCTCTGCCTCTTCGACTCGCCCGACGCCGCGCGCGCGTCGGCCCGCATCGACATGCCGGAGCAGACCGACGACATCTGGCACGTCTACATCCCGCACCTGATGCCGGGGCAGATCTACGGCTACCGGGTTCACGGCCCGTACCGGCCCGAGCGCGGCCTCCGCTTCAACCCCAACAAGTTGCTGGTCGACCCCTACGCGAAGGCGCTGAGCGGCGTGGTGAAGTGGGACGACGCGATCTACGGCTACGACGTCAACAGCCCGGAACAAGACCTGTCCTTCGACACCCGCGACAGCGCGCCGTTCGTGCCGCGCTGCGTGGTCATCGACCCCACCTTCCCCTGGGAGAACGATCGACGGCCCAACACGCCGCTCCACAAGTCGATCATCTACGAGCTGCACGTCAAGGGGATGACCCAGCTCCACCCGGGGCTGCCGGAGGCGATGCGCGGCACCTACTCCGCCCTCGCCACGCCCGCGGTCATCTCCTACCTGAAATCCCTCGGCGTCACCGCGGTGGAGCTGCTCCCCGTCCACCAGCACGTCAACGAGCACTCCCTCGTCCGGCGCGGCCTGGTCAACTACTGGGGCTACAACACGCTGGCGTACCTGGCGCCCGACATCCGCTACAGCCGCCTCGGCCAGCAGCGCCCGGGTGAACAGGTGCGCGAGTTCAAGGCCATGGTGAAGGCGCTGCACGCCGCTGGCATCGAGGTGATCCTCGACGTCGTCTACAACCACACCGCCGAGGGCGACCACCTCGGCCCGACCCTGGGGCTGCGCGGGATCGACAACCTCACCTACTACCGCCTCGAGGCCGACAACCCGCGCATCTACAAGGACTACACGGGGTGCGGCAACACCCTCAACGTCCTCAGCCCCCGCACGTTGCAGCTCATCATGGACAGTCTTCGGTACTGGGTGCTGGAGATGCACGTCGACGGGTTCCGGTTCGATCTGGCCGCCGCGCTGATGCGCGGGCTGCACGACGCCGACCGCCTGAGCGCGTTCTTCGACGTCATCAGCCAGGATCCGGTCCTCTCCCAGGTCAAGCTCATCGCCGAACCGTGGGACGTCGGGCCCGGCGGCTACCACGTCGGCAAGTTTCCGGTCATGTGGTCCGAGTGGAACGGGCGCTACCGCGACTCCGTGCGCCGCTTCTGGAAGGGCGACGAGGCGCAGGTCGGCGAGCTGGCGTCGCGGCTGAGCGGCTCCAGCGACCTGTACGAGCACAACGGCCGTCGCCCCTACGCCAGCGTCAACTTCGTGACCGCGCACGACGGCTTCACGCTGCGCGACCTCGTGAGCTTCGATCGCAAGCACAACGAGGCCAACGGCGAGGACAACCGCGACGGCGAGGACCACAACAACAGCTGGAACTGCGGGGTCGAGGGCCCCACCGACGACGCGCAGGTGCTCGCGCTGCGGGCGCGGCAGATGCGCAACTTCATGGCGACCCTCCTGCTCTCGCAGGGTGTCCCCATGATCCTGGGCGGCGACGAGCGAGGACGGACGCAGCGCGGCAACAACAACGCCTACTGCCAGGACAACGAGATCTCGTACGTCAACTGGTCGCTCGACGATCTGAGCCGCGAGATGCTCGAGTTCACGCGGCGCCTGGTGCGGATCCGCTCCGCCCACCCGGTCCTGCGGCGACGCCGGTTCTTCCACGGCCGGCGCGTCCACGGCGCGGACATCCGCGACATCGTCTGGCTGCGCCCCAACGGCGAGGAGATGAGCGATCACGAGTGGAGCGCCGCCTACGTGCGGAGCCTCGGCATGCTGCTCAACGGCCGGGCCATGTCCGAGTGGTCCGCGGAGGGGGAGGTGGTGCACGACGACGTGCTCCTGGTGTTCCTCAACGCGCACCACGACACCGTGCCTTTCATCGTGCCTGCGCTCGGCGGGAGCGTGAGCTGGAGCGTCGTCATCGACACCATCACCGCGGGGGACCCCCCGCGCCTCACCATCGGCGGCGGCGAGCCCTATCCGGTCCAGGGGCGCTCGCTGGTGCTCCTGGTCGGGCGCTGAGGCGAGGTCGGGGCCCCCGGCGCGGCAGGCCCCGCGCGACCGGCCACCATTGCGCGAAATTTCACCCGCGCGGTCGATCCCCGTTACTTACGGCGTCATGAAGCGGCGCTGGCTGGGCCGCCTGGCGGCGGTTCTTCTCGTGGGGACGTGCGGACCCGCGTACGCTGGCACCGTCGAGCGGGGCACGCTGGTGGCCGGCGATGCCCGGCGGCAGGGGGACCTCACCATCGCCGGCCCGGCGGGGGCCATCCTCCAGCTCCGAGACGGCGCCCGCGTGACGCTGGAGCCGAGCGCGCAGGTCCAGTTGCTCCCGGTGACGGACCTCGAGCTCGCCGGCGGCAAGACCCGGCCGGCGCAGGTGGTGCTCCTGCGCGCGGGAGCCGTGGACGTCGAAACGACGGGGGCTCGCCACGAAGGACCAGCGGTGCTGGTCCACGTCCCCGAGCGGCTCGGGGGCATCCTGCTCGAAGGGCGCATGACCGTCCTGGCCAGGCCGCGGCGCACCTCGGTCGCGAGCCGGCGGGGGACGGTGCTCGCCGGCGAGGGGTCGCGCTGGTTTCCCCTCGGTCCTGGCCGCGTGCGCACCGTTGACCCGGCGCATCCCGTGGGGTTCGAGCGAGGGCTGCCCGAGGAGCCACGGTGGCTCGCGGGGGAGCGGATCTGGATCACGCCGGACGCTGCGGCCGGCGTCAGCGACCTCGCCTGGACCCGGGCGGCCGAAGCTTCGAGCTATCGCCTGCTGGTGAAGCGCGTGGGGGAGCCCGATCCTTTCCAGGTGGTGGGGAGCGCTTCGCCCGCGCTGCCAGCGCCACTCCAGCTGCCGGCGGGCTCCTACCAGGCGACGGTGATCGGGGTGGACTCCGAGGGTCTGATGGGGTTCCCGTCGCCGGAGCTGGGGCTCACGGTCGTGCGCCTGGCGCTGCCCCCCGGCGCGTATTTCGAGGCGGCCGGGCGCGTCCGACTCCCCCCGGGGCAGGCGCTCGGCCTGAGCGGGGCGGAGGGTCTCGAGCTGACCTACGGCGCGGGCGACGACTGGGTCCCGGCGAGCTCACGAATCGAGCTGTTCCGAAACGAGCCGACCCGGGTGCGCCTGCGGGCGCGAGGCAGCGGAGCCACGACGACGCTCGAGCTCGTGCCCCACGGGGTGGCGGCGAGCATCGCCATCGGTCCGCGAAGCGCGCGCTGGCCGTCGACGCCTCTCAGCGTGGAGGTCCACCTGCGGGGCGATCGCGGCGCGACGGCGGCGTCGCCCCTGGTGGCAGAGCCGCACGTGTTCCTGGGGACCGAGGAGCTACCGGTCGCCTGGCAGGCGACGGGGGGAGCGCTCCGCACCACCATCTCGCCCCGACCGGGCGCGGGACCGTGGCTCTTGCGCGTGGCGGTGACGGACCCCCACGGACACTCCCTGGGCGAGGAGTTCTTCGAGATCGCCACCGACGACGAGCGCCGGCGCTGACGACCGGCCTCATCCACCCGCGAGGTTTGCCTTGTCCGATCCGTCACCGTTCCGGCTGGTCTACATGACCGCGCCCGACCGCGACGAGGCGCTGCGCATCGGCCGCGCGCTGGTCGAGCGGCGCCTGGCCGCCTGCGTCAACTTGATCGAGCGGATGAGCTCCGTCTACTGGTGGCAGGGCGCCATCGAGTCCGCCGAGGAGGTGGTGCTCCTCGCCAAGACCACGGTCCCCCGCCTCCCGGCGCTGGTCGAAGCCGTCCGCTCGCTCCACGGCTACTCCTGCCCCTGCGTCGTGGCGCTCCCCATCCTCGGTGGCAACCCCGACTTCCTCGCCTGGATCGACCAGGAAACCGCCGCGGGAGCGCCGGGCGGCTGACGCGACCGCGCGGGAGGGGCGGGGGCCGGGCGGGCCGCCGCCGGCCCCGCTAGGAGCAGCCGCACTTGTCCGCGAAGAGGACGCTGCCGTCGCCCGTCGACTGGTAGTTCGGCGCGCCCCACTCGCCGAAGTAGGCCCGCGTGGCGTCCACGGTTACGCCGACGTAGCACAGCCCGCCGCGGGCGATCTCGGTCCCGTCGCCGCCAGCGCGTGGGATCCGGAGCACCGCGGCCTCACCGGCCACGCCGGGGCAGGTCCCCACGTAGAAGCTGTCGGCGTCGACGCCCATCGCTCCGAAGGGGTGCACGTGGGAGGTGATCTCCTGGACCGCGCCGCCCGCCTTGGGGACGCGCAGGATCGCGCCCCGCGGCCCCGTCGTCCCCTCGGGACGGTCGAGGGGCAGGAACACCTCGTCCCCGATGAGGACCACCCGCTCCGGCCGCTCCGGGAGGTCCGGCACCAGGATCTCCGCGTCCCCGCCGGCCTTGGGCACCCGCGAGAGCGCCAGGGGCGTCCCGGCGCGGTCCACCCAGTACAGATGCGTGGCGTCCACGGCCACGTGCGTCGGCGACGAGGCCAGCGCGAGGTTCTGCACGGCGCCACCCGCCTTCGGCACGCGCGCCACCGCACCGTTGCTCAGCCCGAGCGAGAAGTAGACGTGCGTCTCGTCGAGCGTGACGACGACCGCGCCCGCGTCCGTCAAGTACTCGGGCGTGCCCCCGCCGACCGGCACCCGCGCCACCCCGCGCTGGTAGTCGGCGAGGTAGACGTGCGTCGCGTCGACCGCGATGGATATGAGGCTACCGGCATCGAGCGCGGTCACCACCTCGGGCGCTCCCTCCGGGAGGCGCACGCGCAGCACGGAATTGGCGTCGCGGTTGGTGCCGGACTCGGCGGCCCCCGTGTTGCGCCAGTAGAGGTAGCCGTCGCGCAGCTGGAAGGTCCCGGGCGAGGGGATCCCCGAGTCGAGGACGGTCGGGTTGCAGGGCGTGCCGGCGGCGGGGCAGGCCGCGGCCGGCGGGAGGCTCACGCTGGCGTCGCCCCCCGTCGCGCTGCCCCCGCCCCCCGTCGCACCACCCCCGCTCCCACCCGCTGACGCGCCGCCCCCGCCGCTCCCGGCGGGCACCGCCGGGGCGTCGCCGTCCGTGCCCCCACAACCAACGGCCGACAGCACCACCCCCAGGGCCGAGATCCGCGTCCACGACGACCGTCTCATGGGAAACCATGGTGGCGCCCGGGGCGCTCCGGCGCAATCGGCACGCGGTCGCGCCGCGAGCGGCGCGCCCACCCGGCGAGCGAATCGACCTTCTGCCTCGGCGGGCCGCGACCCGGCTTGCCGCCGAAGCCGGCGTGCGAAAGAGTGTGGCTCCGCGTCGGCCCGCTGCCGCGCGCCCGGGTCGATGCTCATCCTTCGCGGCGCCCCTGCCCTCTCCCCCTTCCGCCTGTCCCGACTGCTCGCGCGCCTGCAGGCGATCCTCCCCGACGTCGCGGCGGTGCGCGCCGAGCACGTGCACTTCGTCGCCGTCGAGCGCGACCTGACGCCGGCTGAGGTCGAGGTGCTCGAGGGCCTGCTCGAGCCGCCCCCGGGGGCGCCGCCGCCGGCCGGGCTGCTCCGCCTCGTCGTCCCGCGCCCGGGGACCATCTCGCCCTGGTCGTCGAAGGCGACGGACATCGCGCACACCTGCGGGCTGGCGGCGGTGGAACGGATCGAGCGCGGGACGGCCTACACGCTCGAGCTACAGGGCACGGGTGTCCTGACCGCCGACGCGCGGCAGGGGCTCGACCGCGCGCTCTCCGATCGAATGACCCAGGCCGTTCTCGATCGCCTCGAGGACGCCGAGCAGCTCTTCACCCGCGGCGCGCCGCGCCCCCTGCGGCGCATCGGCGTCCTCGCCGGCGGGCGCCCGGCCCTGGCCGCGGCCAACGTCGAGCTCGGGCTCGCCCTCGCCGACGACGAGATCGACTACCTGCTGGCGGCGTTCGAGGGGCTGGGGCGAGATCCCACCGACACCGAGCTGATGATGTTCGCCCAGGCGAACAGCGAGCACTGCCGGCACAAGATCTTCCGGGCCCGCTTCGTCATCGACGGGGTGCCGCAGGAGCACACCCTGTTCGACATGATCCGCAACACCTACACGGTGGAGCCCACCGGCGTGCTCGGCGCCTACCGCGACAACGCCGCCGTGATGGAGGGGTTCACCGGGACGCGGTTCTTCCCGGATCCCTCGACGGGGGAGTACGTCCGTCACCGCGAGCCGATCCACGTCCAGGTCAAGGTGGAGACGCACAACCACCCCACCGCGATCTCGCCGTTCCCGGGCGCGGCCACCGGCTCCGGCGGGGAGATCCGCGACGAGGGCGCCACCGGGCGCGGCGGCAAGCCCAAGGCCGGCCTCACGGGCTTCGCCGTCTCGAACCTGCACCTGCCGGGGCTCGAGCGCCCGTGGGAGACGGAGTCCGTTGGCAAGCCCGAGCGGATCGCGAGCGCGCTCGAGATCATGATCGACGGCCCCCTCGGCGGCGCGGCCTTCAACAACGAGTTCGGTCGCCCGAACCTCGCCGGGTACTTCCGCACCTACGAGCAGCGCGTGCCGACGGCCGACGGGGAGGAGGTCCGCGGCTACCACAAGCCCATCATGGTCGCGGGCGGCTTGGGCAGCCTCCGGCCCGAGCACGTCGAGAAGCTCCCGATCCCGCCGGGTGCGCCGCTGGTGGTCCTCGGCGGCCCGGCGATGCTCATCGGCCTCGGCGGCGGCGCGGCGTCGTCCATGGCCCAGGGCCAGAGCTCGTCCGACCTCGATTTCGCCTCGGTCCAGCGCGAAAACCCGGAGATGCAGCGCCGCTGTCAGGAGGTGATCGATCGCGCCAGCGCCCTCGGCGAGTCGTCCCCGATCCTGTCCATCCACGACGTCGGCGCCGGAGGCCTGTCGAACGCCTTGCCGGAGCTGGTCCACGACGGCGGTCGGGGGGCGACCTGCGAGCTCCGCGCCATCCCCAGCGCCGAGCCCGAGCTCTCGCCGCTGGAGATCTGGTCGAACGAGGCCCAGGAGCGCTACGTCGCGGCGGTCGCGGCGGAACGACTGCCCCGCCTGCTCGCAATCGCGGCCCGGGAGCGGTGCCCGATCGCCGTCGTCGGCGAAGCCACCGCCGAGGAGCGGCTTCGCCTCACGGACCGGGACCTCGGAGACACGCCCATCGATCTGCCGGTCGACGTGCTCTTCGGCAAGCCGCCGCGGATGACCCGCAGCGTCGCGCGGCGCGCGCCGATCCGCGCCCCCTGGCGGCGCGACGGGATCGATCTGCGGGAGGCGGCCGCGCGCGTGCTGCGGCTGCCCGCCGTCGCGGACAAGACCTTCCTCATCACCATCGGCGATCGCACGGTCACCGGCCTGGTGGCGCGCGACCAGATGGTTGGCCGGTGGCAGGTGCCGGTAGCCGACGCGGCGGTCACGCTGGCGGACTACGACGGGTATCAGGGCGAGGCGATGGCGTTGGGAGAGCGCGCTCCCGTCGCCGTCCTCGACGCGGCGGCGAGCGCTCGTCTGGCCGTCGGCGAGGCCCTGACCAACCTCGCGTCGGTGGCAATCGAGGGGCTCGAGCGGGTGAAGCTGAGCGCGAACTGGATGGCGGCCGCCGGCCACCCCGGCGAGGACGCCGCGCTCTACGACGCGGTCCGCGCCGCGGGCCTCGAGCTGTGCCCCGCGCTCCGTCTCACCATCCCCGTCGGCAAGGACAGCCTGAGCATGCGCACGGTGTGGGACGGCGGACGGCGCAGCGTCGTGGCCCCCCTCTCGCTGATCGTCACCGCTTTCGCGCGAGTGCCGGACGTGCGCCGCGCCGTGACCCCGGAGCTTGCCACCGACGGCGAGGCGACGGCGCTCGTCCTGGTCGACCTCGGCGGGGGCCAGGACCGCCTCGGCGCCTCGGCGCTCGCGCAGGTCTACGCGACCGTCGGCGACACCCCCCCGGACGTGGACGACCCCGCGCTGCTCCGCGGCTTCTTCTCTGCCGTCCAGGCCCTCCACGCCGCGGGCCTGCTGCTCGCGTACCACGATCGCAGCGACGGCGGGCTCTTCGCCACCGCCTGTGAGATGGCGTTCGCCAGCGGCGTCGGGCTCGAGATCGCGCTCGATGGGCCGGGCGGAGACGGGCTCGCCGCGCTCTTCTCCGAGGAGCTCGGGGCGCTGCTCCAGGTCCGGGCGCGCGACGTAGAGGCGGTGCTCGGCGTCTTCGAGGCGCACGGCCTCGCGCGCGGCAAGTACTGCCGACGAGTGGGAGAGCTGCGGGGCGACGACCGCGTCGCCTTCACCCTGGGGGGCCGCGAGATCCTCGGGGCCAGCCGGACCGAGTGGCGGCGGATCTGGTCAGAAACCACCCTGGCCCTCCAGTCGCTGCGCGACGACCCCGAGTCGGTGGCGATGGAGCAGGAGCTCCTGTCCGACGCCACCGATCCGGGGCTGTCCGTGGCCCTCACCTTCGACCCGTCCGAGTCGCTGGCGGAGGCGGCCGCGGGCGAGGCCACCCGGCGGCCCCGGGTCGCCATCCTGCGCGAGCAGGGCGTCAATGGCCAGGTGGAGATGGCGGCGGCGTTCGACCGGGCCGGCTTCACCGCGGTCGACGTGCACATGACGGACATCCTGGACGGGAGGGTGGATCTCGCAGAATTCCGGGGCCTGGTCGCGTGCGGGGGCTGCTCCTACGGGGACGTCCTGGGCGCCGGCCAGGGGTGGGCCAAGTCCATCCTCTACCACCCCCGCGCCCGGGCCGTCTTCGCCCAGTTCTTCGCGCGCCCGGACACCTTCACGCTCGGCGTCTGCAACGGCTGCCAGATGCTCGCCGCCCTCAAGGAGATCATCCCTGGCGGTGACCACTTCCCACGCTTCGTCCGTAACCGCTCGGAGCAGTTCGAGGCGCGGCTATCGCTGGTCGAGGTCACCGAGAGCCCCTCGGTGCTGCTCCGGGGCATGGCCGGATCGCGGCTGCCGATCGCGGTCGCCCACGGCGAGGGGCGCGCGAACCTCACCGAGGCGGAGGCCGCCGCGCGTGCCGCCGACCGCACCGTGTGCCTGCGCTTCGTCGATCACCACGGGCACGCCACCACGCACTACCCGGAAAACCCCAACGGCTCCCCCGGGGGCATCACCGGCCTCACCACCGCGGACGGGCGGGTGACGCTGATGATGCCGCACCCGGAGCGGGTGTTCCGCACCGTTCAGCTCTCCTGGTTTCCGCGTAGCGCCGACACCGAGCCGTCGCCGTGGCTCCGCCTCTTCGTCAACGCCCGGCGCTGGGTGGGGTGAGCGGGGCGGCCACCGCCTCAGGCGAGCGAGCCCCGCTCGAGCAAGTCGCCCACGGCGTGACGCAGCAGGCGCAACACGGCCTCGCTCGGCTCGACGAACTGGAGGCCGCAGGTACCGAGCGCCGCCGACCGGTACCGCAGCGCGGCGCGGACCTCGCACGGGGGATCGCGGGGCGCGCGCCGCCGGAGCCGGACCTCGCCGCCGATGGGCACGGCCTCGAGAGCCGGCGACAGGAGGAGCTTGACGCCGCCGACGCTCAGGTCGACGACCAGCATCCCCTCGGTGATCTCGCCATCGCGCAGGTCGGCTCGGACCTCGTAGTCCGCGGTCGGCCGTACGCGGACGTACTGGCGCCGGTCCTGCCCCGCCTTCTGCTGCCAGGCCATTGGTAGCTCCTTCTATCCTTCCCCCCGCCAGACGCCAGGGACTGAGAGAGCAAGTCCACCGTTCGGACCCTGCGTTCGGGTCTGCCGCACGCGGATTGCCGGTGGGCTCTCGGGCGGCGGCACCAGGGGACCTCCTGGTTCCAGAAAGGCGGCGCCGGGTGAGGGACGTCCCGCGCGTGCGGTGAAGGCCGAGCTCGTGGAGGTAGTCGCACGTCCAGCGGTCGACCTTTCCAGCGTGGAGGTGCCCCACGCGCTCCGCGTCACGCGCGAGGCACGGGGCCGGCCCCAGACGTGGCCATCGAGCTGGTCGAAGCGCGGGGCGGCATCCCCGGTGCAGCAGTGGTCGCCCCAGCCCCGCAGCAGGGGGTCTGGAAGGACGTCACCCCCGAAGCCCTGGTCGTGCCACGCGCGAGAGCGGCGCCCCGGAGCCGGCTTGGTCGCGGCCCAGCGGCGGCGTTCCGCTCGGGCGCGGGCGTCCCCCCCTAGCACCTGGGGCCTGCTCCCCGGCGCTCCGACGCCAACCGGGGCGGGCCTCTCACCGGCCAGAGAAGCGCAGCGAACGGCGGACGCACCAGCCCCCGCAGGGGTAGAAGCGTCCGTCGCGTCACGACGCACCACGGCGAGAGTCTACCACGCTCGCCGCGCGGAGAGACGAGGCTCCATCTTCCCCCCGGGGGAGCGGGGCGGGCGCGGCGCGCAGTGGCCGGAAACGTCCTCGGGGCGCGGTCCGGAAGGAAGAGCCTTCGGGTCGCGAGGTCGCGAGGCACCCTACTCCGGGGTGGGGTGCCCGCTCGCCACGGCGGCCTTCTCGAGCTCGAAGGCGCGCCGCGTCTCCGGGCTCGCGAGGGCCTCGTCGAGGGTGATCCCGGCGTCCAGGGACAGCGCGAACCGGAAGGCCTCGCGGGCGCGGCTCGCCCCGGCCTTCGCGTTGCCCCAGATGATGCCGACGTACATCCAGGCGCGCGCCTTGACCGGCGCGCTGCAGCGATCCCCGCACGCCTGGTAGATCCCTTTGAGCTTGGCCTCGGCGTCGCCCTCGCGCCCGGCGAGGTACAGTTGCTCGATCGCCTGGTCGATCTGCGCCAGGGCCGAGCGATCGAGGGGAGCCGCGGCGGGGCGCGGCGGGCTCGCGCCCTCGGCGCTCGCCGTGGGCGCCGGCGGCGGGGGTGCCCCGGCGGACGCCGGCGCCGCCCGCGCGCAACCCCCGCCCACGGCGCGCGTCAATGCCCAGCCTGCGTGCTGACACCGCCGCCGAGAGAGCGTCCGTCGCATGGCTGCGGGTGGCCGGAGGAGGACCGGCGATACCCCGTCCGGGGATCGCACGCCACCGCGCCGCGGTCAACCGCGCGGGGCGCCCGTGACGTGCCACGCCGCCGATCGGTCGCGTGGCTCGGGGTCGCCGCCCCTTCAGCCCGCCACGGTGCGCGCCACAAGGCGGTTGCGCTGGCCAAGGTCCGCGCGCGACGGTCCTCGCTGGTTGCCAGAGCCGCGCGCATTCAGGGCGGGTTCGGGTGTAGCCTGGGCGTCGTGGGCGCCCGCTCCCTGCGCCATCTCCACCCCGGAGCCGCACTCGCCTACGCCCGCCCAGAGCGCGCGCTCGCGGCGCTCGCCCCGGGGTTTCTTCCGCCCCAGGCGCACGTGCGGGCGGTGCGGCGCCTGGGACGGCGCGTGCTCGAGTACGGCTGCGGCACCGGCCGCATCACGATAGCGCTGGCCCGCGCCGGCATCCAGGTCACCGGCGTGGATCGCTCCCGGGCCATGCTCGACGCCCTTTCGGCGCGGCTCCGCCAGGAGCCGAGCGAGGTGCAGGCTCGAGTCGCGGTGGTCCACGGGGACATGCGCGACGTCGCCGTCGGCGAGCGGTTCTCCGTCGTGCTCGTCGCCGACGGCACCTTCCAGCACCTGTACGATTCCGGCGACGTGCGCGCCTTCCTCGCGCGGGTGCGCGAGCACCTCTCACCGGGCGGGCGACTCCGCCTCGACGTCGCGCTCCCCGATCTGCGCGCGCTCGGTGCACCGGGTCCGGACGCCGAGTACCGCCCGCTCGAGCAGATCTGGCTCCGGGCTCTGGACGGCGACCGTACGGCGCTGCTGGCCGAGCGGCAGTACTTCCCGGCGGAGCTCCGGGGCCTGCTCGAGCGAACCGGGGCGCGCGTCCGATCGATGCGGGTCGTCCAGGTGGCCCCGCCGCCCACGCCCGGCGCCCCGCCGATCGCGCGGATTGTCGTGCACAGCTCCTGGTGAACGTGGCGCGCACGCTGGCCTGCGGCGGACCACGGCGGCGAGCGCGGCTCGACGTGCCGAGTCAGCCGCGGCAACGCACCACGACCAGCGCCACTGCCCCTTGCTCTGGGTTGCGCGGCGACGCCACCACCACGTCGAGCCAGCCCGCCGTCCCTGGCGTGCCGAGCTCGATCACGTCGGTGACGACGCGGCCGCGCGACTGGGCGCGGGCCGCGTCGTGCACCGCCCGGGCGAAGCGCGCCGCCTGCCGCGAGTCGGTGCAGCGGATCCGACCGTCATCCAGGTCGAGCCCGACGTCGAGCGCGAGCAGCCGCCGCGCCGACTCGTTGGCGTCGAGGACGCGTCGATCGGCCGCGAGCGTCAGCGCGGCGAGCGGGCGCTGCCGCAGCTCCGCGATCGCACCGGCGAGCCCTGCGGTCACCGACGGAGCGCTCGCCCCGGGCAGTGTCGGTCCCGGGGCGCTCGGTCGATCCGGCGAGAGGGTGATGACCTCTCCGGGCGCCTTGACGCTGTAGGCCCCGCTCACCGGCATCTGCGAGCCGCGGGCTCCGGCGTCGCTCGGTCGGCGGGGCGCGCGCTCCGTCGCCCGCTCGCCCAGGCGCTCCTCCTCCATCGAAGTCCGGTCCCCCATCGCAGTCGTCCTCCCCCGACCCGCCATCATCTTAGGGTGTTTCGCCGCCGGCGGATCGAGGAAAAGTGCGCGGGCGGGCGGGGCCGATAGGTCGATGCGGTCGCTTCGACGCGCGGTGGCGAAGACCCCACCCGTCGCCCTGGCGCCGGTGACGTCGCTCCCACCGCCGCGCGTTCCTCTTGCACGGCAAGGATCCAACCTGGGCGCTCGAGAGGCGGCATCCGGCAGCCGAAGGGGAGAGGACACCAGCGCTCGGCGGTGAGGAGAGGCGCGCCGAAGCCGCGAGGCGGCGGCGCCCAGAGAAATCTCGTGTGTCGAGGGCGCCCGCTGGATGATACTCAGGACGGCATGGTGGACCCGAGCATGGCCCTGCCCGTTCCCACCCCGGAGGACGGCGAAGACGTGGTCCTCGCGCTCGAGACGGCAACGACGCTCTGGCGGCGAGGGGACACCCAGGACGCGGTCCGCTGGCTCCGGCGGGCGGCGGAGTCGGCCGAGGAGGCCGGCGACGACACGCGGGCGCTCGCGCTCGCGCGCACCGCCGCCGACCTGTCCGCCGGCACCGAGCGAAATGCCCCGCGCCCCCCGAGCTCCCGACCTCTGCCGTCGCGTGCCGGCGACATCGATCCGAGCGTCGCGGCGGCGCTGCAGATGCGGACAGGCCCTCGTTCGTTTCCGACCCCACCCCCTCCACCCGGCGTGAGCCGGC
>CAYVRP010000054.1:0-38289 GCA_964454025.1 uncultured Polyangiaceae bacterium
TGCCTTCTTCCCTCGAAACGCAGATTCGCCGAAAATTTGGGGGGATCCCTCAGGTCTGTCACCAGAGCGTGCTCGCGTTCGGGGCGCACGAGCTCACCACGGAGCTCGCGCGGGGCCTCGGCGTGTCGTTGGCCTCGGCGGAGCAGGTCAAGCGCGCCCATGTCTGCGCGCTGGCGTGGCTGGTGGGAGAGGGCGAAGAGGTAACGTTGCCCGAGGGCGGGCGCACCGTGTCGCGCCGCCGGTTGAGCGCGCTCTGCGCGCCCCTCCTCGACGAGCTCTTCGCGGCCGTCGCGGCGCGCCTCGCCCCGCTCGACGTCTGTTGCGGCGGGAGCCCGACCTGCGTGCTGACCGGGGGGGGCGCCGCGCTCGCCGGGCTCGTCGAGCACGCCGAGATCGTCCTCGGCATGCCGACCCGCGTCGGGCGCCCGCGCGCCCTGCGCGGGGCGAACGAAGGCGTCGGCGGGCTCGAGCATGCCGCCGCGACCGGCGTCGCGGCGCTCCGGGCCGGGTGGCACGCGGCGCTCTCGGCGCCCGCGTCCCTCACTCCCCCCGCCGCGCCGGTCGAGCTCGCGGCGATCGGCGCCGCGTGACCCGGCGGACTCAGAAGAGGCACTCTCCCGGCTGCGGGTCGATGGCCTCGAGCTCGGGCGCGAAGTCGTCTCCCACGTCCGGCGCCGGCAGGAACCCCGCGAGCGCGCTGCCGCGCATGGCGCGCCCGTGGTAGCCGCCGTTGCTCAGGTGCGCTCGCACGACGACGACCTCGTCGCCCGCGACCGGGACGGGCCCGCCTTCGCGCGTGAAGGTGTTGCCCGGAGCGCCCGCGTCGGTGGTGCCGTTCTCGTCGGTGTGGCTGTGCTCGAGGATCCTCCGGTACCGGAGCGTGCCGTCCTCGGCGACCACCTCCCAGAAGTCGGCATACTGCGTGCAGTCGATGTCCGCGCTCATCACCGACACGGCGAACACGTAGCCGCCCTCGGTCGCGCGCGCGACCACCGCGGTCACGTCGGCGAACGGCAGGTCGGCGGGGGCGCCGGTCCCGTCCCCGCCGCCGTTCGCGGCGCCGCTGCTCGCCGGTTCCCTGCCGCCGGGCGCGGCGTCGCCGCCGTCGCCGAACGGTTCCGCGCCGCTGATCGCGCCCGCGCCGGTGTCGCCGCCGGGGGCGGCTGCTCCCGCGGGGCGGACGCTGGTCCCGCCCGAGCCCCCGGGGCCGGCGGCCGTTGCTCCGCCGGCCGCCGTCGTGCAGGCGTTGAGCGCGCAGACACCGACGAGGACCCACGGCGTTTCGGCCAGCCACCCCTTGCGTGCCACGGTGATCCGAGCCCCTCCCCGCCTCCGTCCGTCCGGGGCGACCGGGCCTCAGATTGCCACGCGGGCCGCCCCCGCGGAAGCGTCGTGACGGCGCCGGACCGACGGTTCCCGGTCGCGACGGCTCGCCCCCGCCCGAGGACTCGACCGGCTCGGGGCGCTGGCCGGCGGCTGACTCGGGCGCCCCGAAGCCCGGCTCCCGCCCCCCGCGGCGGCTCCCCCGGAGGGCGCGGCCCCGGCCGGGGCGGGGCTCGCCGGGTGTCCCGGCCCTCGCGAGGGGCGAGGCTCCCGGGATCACCGAAGCCGAGTACCCTGCGGGCGATCGGGGCTCGCCGCGAGGTCCCCGGGACCGGACTCGTTGCGCCATGACGATCGCGATCGCGTGCCCCTACCTCGGCGAGGAGGAGCAGCGCGCCGTGCTCGAGGTGCTGGCGAGCGGGCAGCTCGTCCAGGGGGAGCAGGTCGCCGAGTTCGAGCGGCGCTTCGCCGCCGCGCACGGCGCCCGGCACGGCGTCGCGACCAGCAACGGCACCACGGCGCTCACGGCCGCGCTGCTGGCGCACGAGATCGGACCGGGGGACGAGGTCATCGTCCCCGCCTTCAGCTTCTTCGCGACGGCCTCCGCCGTGGTCGCCACCGGGGCGGTGCCGCGGTTCGCCGACATCGATCCCGAGACGTACGCCCTGTCGGTGGAGGCGGCCGAGGCGGCCATCACGCCCCGCACCCGGGCGATCATGCCCGTGCACCTCTTCGGCCACCCCGCGGACCTGCCGCGCTTCGCCGCGCTCTGCGCGCGCCGTGGCCTCCTGCTCCTCGAGGACGCCGCCCAGGCTCACCTGGCCGCCATCGATGGGCGTCACGTGGGCACCTGGGGGACGGCGGCGTTCAGCTTCCACCCGAGCAAGAACATGACGACGACCGAGGGGGGCATGGTCCTGACCAGCGACGACGCGGTCGCCGACCGGCTCCGCCGGATCCGCAACCAGGGGATGAGCGCCCCCTACCGGCACGAGGTGATGGGGTTCAACCTGCGCATGACCAACCTCTGCGGCGCCATCGGCCTCTGTCAGCTCGCGCGGCTACCGCGCTGGACGGCGCAGCGCGAGCGCAACGCCGACGCCTACCGCGCCCGCCTCGAGCGGGTCGGAAACCCGATCGTGCGCCCCGGGTGCCGGCACGTGTTCCACCAGTATACGGTCCGCGCCCCGGCGGGCCTGGATCGCGACGCGCTCGTCGCGCGCCTCCGCGAGCGCGGGATCGAGGCGCGCGTCTACTACCCGCTCGGCATCCACCAGCAGCCGGCCATGCGGCGTCGGTACGCCGAGCTCGGCCTCCCCGAGGCGTCGCTGCCGGAAACCGAGCGCGCGTGCCGCGAGGTGCTGAGCCTCCCGGTGCACCCGCAGCTCACGCCGGCGCAGATCGAAACCGTCATCGCCGAGGTGAACGCGGCCTGCGGCGGGCGGCGGTGAGCCCCGCCCGGCCCCGCCCCCGTCACGGCCCCGGCACGGTCAGCGCGGCGCGCAGGCGGACGTCTCGCGAGGAGCTGCCGACGCGGATCTCGAAGGTGCCCGGCTCCAGGCGCCAGCCGGCGTCGCCGGCGCCGGTCGGGGCGGCGAACTGGAACGCGCGGAGCGGCAGGGCCAGCACCACCTCGCGCTCCTCGCCGGCGGCGAGCTCGACCCGCTGGAACGCCCGGAGCTCCTGCTCGGGCCGCGGCACGCTCGCGACGTCGTCGTGGACGTACACCTGCACCACCTCCGCGCCGCGCCGCGTGCCGGTGTTCTTCACCTTCACCCGCACCGACACGCCGCGCGCCGGATCCCACGCGGACACGGCGAGGTCGCGGTAGGCGAAGGTCGTGTACGACAGCCCGTGCCCGAAGGGGAAGAGGGGCTCGATCCGGCGCGTGTCGTACCAGCGGTACCCCACCAGCACCCCCTCCGCGTAGGCGACCTTGCCGTTCGCGCCGGGGAAGTTGCCGTACGCTGGCTCGTCCTCGATCCGGCGCGGGAAGGTGACCGGCAGCTTTCCCGAGGGGCTCACGTCCCCGAGCAACACGTCGACGAGCGCCGCGCCCGCCTCCTGCCCCGGGAACCAGGCGTGCAGTACCGCCGGTACCTGGTCGAGCCATGGCATGGCCACCGCGGCGCCCGTCGTGGTGACGACGACGATCCGCGGGTTGGCCGCGGCCGCGGCGCGCACGATCTCGTCCTGGCGCCCGGGGAGCGCCAGCGTCGTCCGATCCAGGCCTTCGGTTTCGTCCCCCATCCCGTCGCCGACGGCGGCGACGACGACGTCCGCTGCTCGCGCCACCTCGGCCACCCGGCGCAGCGGATCCCGCTCGGTCGCCTGCCAGAGCAGCTGGACCGTCGCCCCGATGATCCCCTCGAAGTACTCGAGCACGAGGTCGTACTGCCGGCCGGCGACGAGCTCGAGCTCGGTCATCTTCAGGGTCGGCGGGTGGTTGCCCCAGACGTCGACCACGAGCTTACCGTCGAGGTACAGCCGCGCGCCGTCGTCGGAGCGGAGCGCCAGCGCGTACCGGCCGCTCTGGGGGGCCGTGAGCCGGCCGGTCCAGCGCACGGAGAAGCCGTCCGCGGGCAGCTCGGGCGCGGGGGCGGCGAGGTCCCAGGCGAAGTCCACGGTGGGATCTATGCGCACGATCTTGGGCGTCCCCTGCCGCTCGGTGCCGACGAAGTACTCGCCGCGCAACCCCTGCCCGCCGTGGCCGGGCGGCGGCGTCAGCGCGGACGCGGGGATCGGCGCCAGCCCGTCGGGCGTGATCTCGCCGGGCGCGTAGTCGATCCTCACCCCGGGTCCCAGCGCCGCACCGAGCGCATCGACCAGGGTGACGTTGCGCGTCGCGCGCACGTGTGCGCTGCCGCCACCGCCGTCCACCAGCGCGCCGCGGGGGCCGACCACCGCCACCCGCCGCAGGCGCCCCCGATCGAGCGGGAGCGTCGCGCCCTCGTTCTTGAGCAGGACGAAGCCCGCGCGGGCGACCTCGCGGTTGATCGCGCGGTGCTCGGGGGGGTCGAGGGCCGCCGGGTGCTCCGTGGCGGCGGCGCCGAGGCCGAGCGCCGCGATCACCCGGAGCTGCCGCCGGACCATCTCGTCGAGGTGCGACGGCTCGATCTCCCGGCGCTCGAGCGCCGCCCGGAGCGCCGCGGGCGAGAACCGTTCGCCCGTCGGCATCTCGAGGTCGAGCCCCGCCCGGATGGCGGGGGCCGCGCTGTGCGTCGCGCCCCAGTCCGACATCACCAGCCCCGGGAAGCCCCAGGCGCGTCGGAGCGTCGCGGTGAGCAGGCCCGGGTGCTCGCAGGCGTAGACGCCGTTCACGCGGTTGTAGGCGCACATCACCGCCCAGGCGCCTCCCTCCTTCACCGCGGCCTCGAACGCGGGCAGGTAGATCTCGTGCAGCGTGCGCGGATCCACCTCCGCGCTGATCGTCATGCGCTCCGTCTCCTGGTTGTTCACGGCGAAGTGCTTGACCGTCGCCACCACGCCCTCGCCCTGGACGCCGCGCACGTAGCCGACCACGGTGCGGGCGGCGAGCTCGGGATCCTCGCCGAGGTACTCGAAGTTGCGGCCGTTCAGCGCGGTGCGGGCGATGTTCACCGCCGGCGCGAGCAGCACGTTCTTGCCGTGGGCCTTCACCTCCCGCGCGATGGCAGCGCCCACCCGGGCGACGAGCGCGGGCTCGAAGGTCGCGGCCAGGAGCGTCCCGGCCGGGAACGCCGGCGACGAGCCCGCGCGGACCCCGACGGGGCCGGCGGTCATCCGGAGCGACGGGACGCCGAGGCGCGGCACCCCCACGGTGTCGAACCCGGTTCCGGCGACGAGCCGGAGCTTCTCGTCGAGCGTCATCTGCTGGAGCCACGCCTCCGCCTGCCGATCCGCCGCCGACCCGCCGGCGGGCGCGGCGGCCGCGGCCGAGGGCGCGGCGGCCGCGGCGGTGGCACCCGCGGTGGTCGGTGGGGGCGCCGGCGTGCAGGCGACGCCGAGGCCGGCGGCCAAGACGAGGGCGGCGGCGAGCGGGTGGTGCGCGGTCTGGCAGCCGACGGGTGGGCGCATGGCGGGCTCCTCTCATCGCCGTCGTCGCACGGCATTCGGGCGCTCGCAACGGCGACTCTTGCGACGCGTACTGGAGCCACGCCCGGTGATACTCCGGTGCAGCGTCTCGGCGCCGGCGGGTCGGGGACGTCCAGCGCCTCCCCGCCGGCAACACCCTGGTGACCTGCTCGATCCCGGGCGTCCCCGCGAGATCGACCGCACCGGCGCCGTGGTCCACGAGTAGCGAACGGCCTCGCGCGGCCGCGGGCCGCACCGGCGGAGGCGGCACGGACCGCCGCCGCCGTTCGGCGAGCAGGACACCCTCGCCGCGCGCGCCGGTGGCGCGCCCGCGGCGCCCCCGCCGCGGCGGGGTCGGGGTCGGCAGACGGGGCGAAGGCGATCCCGTACCATGGAAGGAGCTTGGCCGCCTCGCCCGCGCCGGACATCGCCCGCGCCGCCACCCCGCGCGGTGCCGACCGCGGGCGCCGCGCCGCCGCCGCTCCCTACGCGATCCCGGTCGCGCTGGCGCTCGCCGTCCACGCTCGCACCGTCGGCTTCCCGTTCGTCGGTCTGGACGACGCCCTGCACTTCACGCAGAACCCGCTCCTCGTCGACCCCACGGCGCACGGCTGGCTCGAGCACCTGCTGACCCGAGCCATCGGCTACCCGATGCCGGCGACGATGGCGACCTACCACCTCGACCGCGCGCTGTTCGGGCTCCGCCCGTGGGGATCGCACCTTCTCAACGTCGTCGTCCACGCCGTCAACGTCGCGCTCGTGGCGCGCCTGGCGCGCGGGCTCGGGCTCGGGTGGCGGAGCGCGACCGTGGCCGCGGCGCTCTTCGCCGTCCACCCGCTGGTGGTGGAGCCGGTGTCGTGGGTGACCGGTCGCAAGGATCTGATGGCGACCCTGTGGGCGCTCACCGCGCTCGGCGTCGCGGCGACGCGGCTGACCTCGCGGCGCCTGCTCGTCTGCGCCTGCGCCCTCTTCGCCATGCTGAGCAAGCCCACCAGCGTGACGCTGCCGCTGCTGCTCGGCGCCGTGATCGCGTCGCGTCACGGCGCCGGTCGCGCCGGGCGCGAGGCGCGCTGGCTCGGGCCGCTGGCGGCGCTCGGCCTTGCCCTGGCCGTGCTCGGCGTCGTCGTCTGTCGCGGCCAGCAGCCGGTCGGCTCGACGGGGCCCGGCGAGCTGGTCGCGAACGTCCTCGGCGCGGGGGCCCTCGCGGCCTCCCACTGCGTGTGGCCGGTCGACCTGCTCCCCTATTACTTCCGCTGGGAGGACGATCCCTCCGCGGTCGCGATCGTCCTCGGGTGGCTCGGGATCCTCGCCGTCGGCGCGGCGGCGCTCCGCCTCGCGCCGGCGGGCGCGCCCGAGCGCGTCGCGCTCGCCATCGCGGCGCTCGCCTACGTCCCCGTGTCGGGGATCGCGGGTCACCACCGCTGGACCGCCGACTCCTACCTCTACCTGCCGCTGGTCGGGCTCGTCATCGCCGCCGCGGCGGGCCTCGAGCGCGCGCTGTCCCGGCGCCCGCCCGCCCTCTACCTCGCCCTGAGCGGCGCCATCGTCGCCGTGCTCGCGGGGCTGTCGCTGGGCCAGGCCGGGGTGTGGCGGTCCCCCGACGCGGTCTGGCGGCCCGTGGTCGCGCGGTACCCGCAGCGTCCGGTCGCGCTGTCCGAGCTCGCCGCGACCCTGCAGTGGATGGGCCGCCACGACGAGGCCACCGAGCGCTACCTCGAGCTCGACGATCGCTTCCCCGAGTTCGAGCAGGTCATCCTGCCCCGCGCCCGCGCGCGCCGCATCGCCGGTGACCCGGCGCGCGCCGTCGAGCTCTTGCGCCGGGGGGTGCGCGCGGGGGACGTGCCCTGCGCCGTCGCCTACCTCGACTGGCTCCTGTCCGCTCCCGCGGGGGTCGTCGCCCGCAGTCCGGAGGACGTCCGGCGCGCGTTCGCGCTCGCCTGGGAGCCGTTCGTCCGCCGGCGTGCGCCCCCGGAGGCGCTCCGGGCGCTCACCGACCTGCTCGAGGCCTCGGGGCTCGCCGACGAGGCCGGGCGTGTCCGCGACCACCGGCGGCGCCTCCCGGCGAGGTGACGGCGCTGCCACCCTGCGGCATCATGGCGCGGTGGCGTCCGGCGGCATCATCGGGGGAGGGCCTGCGGGGCTCGCCCTCGCCTGCCGCCTGCGGCGGCAGGGGCACGCGGTGACGCTGTTCGAGCTCGAGCCCCGCTTCGGCGGGCTCGCCGCCGCCTCCGCGCTCGGCGACCTCGAGGTCGAGCGCTACTACCACTTCCTGTGCCGGGGTGCCCGGGCGTACCTCGCGTGGCTCGACGAGCTCGGCCTCGGCGACCGGCTGCGCTGGACGACCACGCGCCTCGGGTTCTGCTACCAGGGCCGGTACCACTCGCTCGCGACGCCTCTCGACCTGCTCCGCTGCTCGGCGCTGACGCTGCCGGGCCGCGTCCGCTACGGGCTCTTCACGGCGCGCTGCGCGGCGCTCGAGGACTGGCGGCGCCTCGACGGGATCCCCGCCCGGGACTGGCTCGTCCACAACCTCGGCTTCGACACCTACCACGTGCTCTGGCACCCGCTGCTCGCGATGAAGTTCCACGAGCACCACGCGCAGATCTCCGCCGCCTGGATCTGGCACCGCATCCACCGGGTGGCCCGCTCGCGCGGGGCGGGCCTGCAGCGGGAGCGCTTCGGTCACCTCGTCGGTGGCACGCCGACCCTGATCGACGAGCTCGTGCGCCGCGCCCGCGCGCTCGGCTGCGATCTCCGTGCCGGAGTTCGGGTCACGCGGGTGACCCACGACGGGGGGGCCGTCACCGGCGTCGAAACCGACGCCGGCGCGCTGCGCTGCGAGCGGGTCGTGTCCACCGTGCCGCTGCCGGTGTTCTGCGAGCTGGTCCCCGGGCTGCCGCCGCGCTACCTCGCGCACCTCCGGAGCATCGACTACCTGGGGGTCGTCTGTGTCCGGCTGCGCCTGCGCGAGCCCTTCTCGGACAGCTACTGGCTCAACGTCAACGATCCTCGGGTGCCGTTCAACGGCTGCATCGAGTATACGCACCTCAACCCGGGCGCGACCCCCGACGGGTCGACGCTCCTCTACGTCCCCTACTACGTCGACCCGCGCTCGGCGCGCTACCGGGCCAGCGACGCCGAGACGATCGAGGACACGCTGCACGCGCTCGCCGCCATCCAGCCCCGCTTCGGCCCGGAGCGGGTCCGGGACGCGAGCGTGGCGCGGGACCGGTACGCGCAGGTCGTGTGCCGGGTCGGCTTCGGGCTGCTGGTCCCGCCGCACGAGACGCCCATCGCCGGGCTCCACCTCGTCGAGTCGAGCCAGCTCTACCCCGCGGATCGCTCGATCAGCGCCACCCTGGAGCTCGTCGATCGCGTCGCGGCCTCGATCGGGCCCGCGTCGTGACCCGGTGCCCCGCCTGCGATCACGAGGCGGAGCCGCGCGGCGCGGGCCGCGGCGCGCGCGCCGCGGGCGGTGGCGCCGCGCGCTACGGCTCCTCGCGCGAGTCCGTGGCGGCGGTCGCGATCCGGGTGTGCCCGCGGTGCGGTCACGGGTGGCAGGCGCCGCTGCCGGACGCCGCCGCGCTCGCCCGGCGCTACGCCGAGCTCGAGGACCCGCGCTACGTCGCCGAGACGCCGCGGCGACGTCGGAGCGCGGCGCGGCTCCGCGCGCTGGTCGCGGCCGGGGCTCCCCCGCGCGGGCCCTGGCTCGACGTCGGCTGCGCCAGCGGCGTCTTCCTCGACGTCGTCACCGCGGCCGGCGCGGAGGCATGGGGCGTGGAGCCGTCGGCCTGGCTCGCCGAGATCGCCCGGCGCGGGCACGGCGACCGGGTGCGGTGCGCGCCGCTCGAGGGGGCCGCGCTCCCCGCGGAGGCCTTCGGCGTGGTGCCGCTGTGGGACGTGCTCGCGCACGTCCCCGCTCCTCGCGGCTTCCTCGCGCTCGCCCGGCGCCACCTCGTGCCGGGGGGGCTGCTCGCGCTCAAGGTGCCGGCGCGCGCCAGCTACGTCGCGCGCGCGCTGCGCGGTCGCTGGCCGCTGCTGCTCCCCGAACACTTGCACTACTTCACCCGGCCCTCGCTGCGCGCGCTCCTCCGCGAAGCCGGGCTCGAGGCGCCGTCCTTCCGGCTCCACGTCGTGCACTTCTCGCTCGAGTACGCCCTCCACCGGCTCGCCCAGCACCGCTGGCCGCTCGCGCGCCGCCTGCACGAGCGGGTCGGCGGGCAGCGGCTCGGGGCCCGGGCGGTGCCGCTCCTGATGGGGGAGGTGGTCGCCGTGGCGCGCCGACCCGCGGGGACCGCCTGACGGGGCGGCGCTGCAGCTCAGGCGCCGGCGCCGCCGATCGGCGCCGCGTAGAGCGCCCCGGCGCCCGCCCCGCCGAGCGGGATGGCGTACCGCATTCCGGCGCCGCCGGTGGGCGCGCCGGCAGTGTCCGCGCCCCCCGTGGACACGACGCCGCCCGTGCCGCCCATCGGCACGCCGTAGGCCGGCGTGGCGAGGCACGGCGGCTCGCTGGCGCAGTCGTCGTCGGCGCAGTCGATCGCGCCGTCGCCGTCGTCGTCGGCGCCGTCGTCGCACGTCGCCTCGAGGGGGACGCCGTAGGCCGGGGCGGAGAGGCACGGCGGGTCATCGGCGCAGTCCGCGTCCGCGCAGTCGATGGTGCCGTCGCCGTCGTTGTCGGTGCGGTCGCCGCACTGGGCCGTGCAGTCGCCGCCGCTGCAGGCGCCCTCGCCCTCCCGGCCGCCGCCGTCGTCGCTCGCCTCGCCCGCGCACGCGGTGACCGCGAAGGACGCCCCGACGATCCACGCCTGCGCCGCGCGCCGGGCGGACCAGTCGGACAACCGGAGGCCGGGGTCAGTCAAGGCCTCACGCAGGAAGCAGCCGAGCTCGGACGCGGATCGGGACATCCAGGCCTCTCCTCCCGGCGCCCCGCTCGCCGTGGGCGCCTGAACCAGGAGTCTACCACCGGGGACCGCCTCGATCCGCCCGTCCGTGCCAGCCGCGCGGGGTCGGGCTACGCTCGGCGCCGATGATCCGCGTCTGCTTCGTCTGCCTCGGCAACATCTGCCGCTCCCCCACCGCCGAGGGGGTCCTGCGCCACCTGGTCGAGGCGGCCGGGCTCGGAGACCGGATCGCGGTCGAGAGCGCCGGCACCTGCGCCTACCACGTGGGTGATCCGCCGGACCCGCGCGCGCGCGCCGCTGCCCGGGCGCGTGGCATCGTCGTGGACGGCCGCGCCCGCCAGTTCGAGCGCGCGGACTTCGCCCGGCTGGACCACGTCATCGCCATGGATACCGACAACCTGCGCGATCTGGTCGCGATGGCGCCGGACGCGGCGGCCGAGGCGAAGCTGTCCCTGCTGCTCGACTTCGATCCCGACTCGCCGCCGGGCGCCTCGGTGCCCGACCCCTACTACGGCGGACCGGACGGGTTCGACCAGGTGCTGGACCTCTGCCTGGCCGGCTGCCGAGGGCTGCTCGCGCAGCTATGCCGCGGGTCCGCGTCGTGATCGATCCGGGCCTGTCGGCGGCGCTCGAGGCGGCGCTGGGCTCGCGCGTGGCGCGGGCGACCCCCGTCGCGGGCGGCGACGTCAACGAGGCCTACTCCGTCACGCTCGCCTCGGGACTCCGGCTCTTCGTCAAGACCCGCCGCGGCGCGGCGCCCGCGCTGTTCCCGGCGGAGGCGCGGGGGCTCGACTGGCTTCGCGCGGCCGGCGTCGTGCGGCTGCCGCGCGTGCTCGGCGTCTCGGGGGAAACCGCCGAGGCACCGCCGTTCCTCGCCCTCGAGTGGCTCGAGGCCGCCCCTCCGCACCCCGGCTTCGAGGAGGCGCTGGGGCACGCGCTGGCCGCGCTCCACCGGCACGGGGCGCCGACGTTCGGGCTCGACCACCAGAACTACATCGGCCCGCTGCCGCAGGACAACCGGCCCTGCGCCACCTGGGAGGAGTTTCTCCGCGAGCGGCGGCTGCGCCCCCAGATCGACCGCGCGGCGCAGGGCGGCCGGCTCCCCGAGGGGCTGCGGCGCGCGTTGGATCGCCTCCTCTCGGCGCTCGCCGCCCGGCTCGGTCCCGAGGAGCCGCCCGCGCGGCTGCACGGCGACCTGTGGTTCGGCAATCTCCATCGGGACGCGTCAGGGGCGCCCGTGCGCGTCGATCCGGCCGCCTACGGCGGGCACCGAGAGATGGACCTCGCCATGATGCGCCTGTTCGGCGGCTTCTCGTCCCGCGTCTTCGCCGCCTACGAGGAGGCCTTCCCGCTGGCTCCGGGCCACGCCGAGCGGGTCGACCTGCTGCAGCTCTACCCCCTGCTCGTACACCTGAACCTGTTCGGCGCGAGCTACCTCGGTGCGGTCGATCGGATCACGCGCCGCTACGTCTGAAGAGCGCCCCGGCGGGTGATTTGACGCGCCGCGTCAAGGACGGGGTTCGGGGTGGCCGAGCGCTCCCGGGCGCTCGGCACGCCGCCCCACGGGCGGCCGCGTGGCGGGTTCTTGCTGCTCTCTTCGCGCCGAGCACGCTTGACGCTCCAGAGCGAGCGGGCTAGCTCGCGCGGCGCGGCCTCCGAGCCGCCTTTCTGGCCGCCTCCCCCACCCGCCGCACCCCGGCGCCGGAGCGCCGGGGTACAAGGGTCACGGGCTCGGCGCCGCTCTGGCCTCCGGCCGGAGGCCCGGGCACCGCGAACCCCAGGACGCCGGAACAAACCGGCCGAGCTTGCCATGCTGTTCGAGTTCGCCACCGTTTCGATCGCGCTCCTGGTCGCGGCGGGGTTCGTCTTCGCGGCGCTCCTGCTGGGGCGCTTCGTCCGGCCCCGCGTGCCGGATCCGGAGAAGGGGACGATCTACGAGTGCGGCGAGCGGCCGATCGGCGGCGCCTGGGTCAACTTCAACCCGCGCTTCTACGTCATGGCGCTGATCTTCATCGTGTTCGACGTGGAGATCGCGCTGACGGTGCCGGCGGCGGTGGTGACGCGGAGCTTCATCGAGTCCGGTCGGGCGTGGTTGCCGGTGATCGAGATCGGTGCCTTCCTCGTCGTCCTGCTGGTGGCCCTCGGCTACGTGTGGGGCAAGGGAGAGCTCGACTGGATCCGGGAGCTGAAACCGGACCAGGAGGAGCCATGAGCGGAGCTGCCGCCAGCGCGAGCGCACCGGCCCCCATCGAGGCGGAGCTCCACCCCGGCGCGATCGTGACCCGCGTCGAGCACGCGCTCAACTGGGTGCGGGAATCGTCGATCTGGTACCTCCTCTTCGCGACCGCCTGCTGCGGCATCGAGCTCATGCAGGCGGGGGGGCCGCGGACGGATCTCGATCGCTTCGGGGCCGTCTTCCGGGCCACCCCCCGGCAGTCCGACCTGCTGATCGTCGCCGGCTCCATCACCTACAAGATGGCCGACCGGGTGCGCCTCATCTACTCGCAGATGGCGGAGCCGAAGTACGTCATCGCCATGGGGAGCTGCGCCAACTGCGGGGGGCTCTTTCAGCGCTCCTACTCGGTCGTGTGCGGCGTCGACCAGATCGTGCCCGTCGACATCTACCTCCCCGGCTGTCCCCCCCGCCCCGACGCGCTCGCGGAGGCGCTCCTCCGCCTGCAGAACAAGATGCGCAACGAGCACTGGGTCGACAAGATGAAGGGCGGGTGATCGGCGCCGATGACCCCCGCCGAGATCCTCCAGGCCCTCTCGGGCGCGGTGCCCGACGCGGCGCTCGAGCTTCGCACCGATCGCCTCGACCCCACCCTCGTGGTGCCGGCGCCCCGGCTCCTCGAGGTCGCCGCGGCGCTGCGCGACCAGCCGGCGCTCCGCTGCGACTTCCTGCGCTGCCTCACCGGGGTCGACGACGTCGACGCGATGCGCGTCGTCTATCACCTGTACTCGTACCCGCACCGGCACGGGATCGTGCTCGAGGTGCGGCTCGATCGCGCGGCTCCGCGCGTGCCCTCGGTGCAGGGGATCTGGCCGACCGCGAACTGGTTCGAGCGCGAGGCCTGGGATCTGCTCGGCATCGAATTCGTGGGTCACCCGGCGCTCCGGCGCCTGCTCCTGCCGGAGGACTGGGTGGGCCACCCGCTGCGCAAGGACTACGTGCGGCCCGAGCGCTACCACGGGATCCTGACCCGGCGGGAGGGGGCCGTGCCGCTGACGCGCCAGCCCGGGACCGGCCCCGCGGTGGCCCGCCCCGAGCTCGCGCCCAAGGCGGCGCCCCTCCCCGGCTTCATGCGCCTGAACATGGGGCCGCACCATCCCGCCACGCACGGGGTCATCAACTTCGTCCTGGAGACGGACGGGGAGATCCTGTCGCGCGCGACCCCGGACGTCGGCTACCTCCACCGGGGGATCGAGAAGCTCGCCGAGAGCAACGTCTACCTCGGGACGATGCCCTACACGGATCGCGTGGACTACCTGGCGGCGATGACGTCGAACCACGCCTACGCGCTCGCGGTCGAGCGGCTGCTCGGGATCGAGGTGCCGCCCCGGGGCGAGTATTGCCGCGTCATCGCCGACGAGCTCAACCGGATCGCGAGCCACCTCATCGCGACCGGCGCCATCGCGCTCGATCTCGGGGCCGTCACGCCCTTCGTGCTCTGGCTCAACGAGCGCGAGTCGATCAACGATCTGATGGAGCGGATCTGCGGCGCCCGGCTCACCTACAACTACTGCCGCTTCGGGGGCGTCGCGCGGGACATCGACGCCGACACCCTCACGGCCATCCAGCGCTGGCTCGACCACTACGAGCCGATGATCGACGAGTTCGATCGCCTGATCTCCAACAACGAGATCTTCGTCCAGCGGCTGGCGAACGTCGCCGTGATCACCCCCGAGGACGCGATCGGCTACGGCCTGGTGGGGCCGAACCTGCGGGGCAGCGGGGTCGACTTCGATCTGCGCCGCGACCAGCCCTACTCGGTCTACCCCGAGCTCGAGTTCGACGTCGTCGTCGGCCGCGGCTTCCGCGGGCAGCGCGGCGACTCGTACGACCGGTTCGTCTGCCGCGTGCTCGAGATCCGGCAGAGCGCCCGCCTCCTGCGGCAGGCGTGCGAGCGGATCCCGGCCGGGGAGTACTGCGCGCGGCCCAGGGCGGTGAAGCCCGCGCCCGACGAGGTCTACGCGGCCGTCGAGGGCCCGCGCGGGGAGCTCGGGGTCTACGTCGCCGCCAACGGGACCGAGCGCCCGCACCGCGTGCACTTCCGGACGGGGTCCTTCACCGGCATGTCGATCATCGAGCGGTTGAGCCCCGGCCTGATGATCGCCGACCTCGTCGCGCTGATCGGCTCGCTCGACGTGGTGGCCCCGGAGGTGGATCGATGAGTCTGCTTCGCGACCTGGCCGACCGCTTCGCCCGCTGGGCGTTCACCGTCGATCCCGCGACCTTCTCCCCCATGTGGCTCGTGTACCTGGGCGCGATGGTGGTGGTCGCCGTCCTGGTGCTCACCTTCGTGGCCCTCTTCGCGGGGCCGCTGTCCTGGCTCGAGCGTCGGATCGCCGGGCGCATCCAGGCGCGAGTCGGGCCGAACCGGGTCGGGCCCCAGGGCGCCGCCCAGTGGATCGCCGATGGCCTCAAGTGCTTCCTCAAGGAGGACCTGATCCCCGACGCCGCGGACGGCCCGCTCTTCCGGATGGGTCCGTATCTGGTGTTCGTCGGGACCTTCGGCGCGTTCCTGGTGTTGCCGTTCGGTGCGCACGTGGTCGCCGCCGACCTCGACGTCGGCCTGCTCTACGTCTTCGCGGTGACCTCGCTGGTCGTGGTCGGCCTGCTCATGTCCGGGTGGGGCTCGAACTCGAAGTGGGCGCTCTTCGGGGGCGTGCGCAGCGCCGCCCAGCTCGTCTCCTACGAGGTTCCCGCCGCCGTCGCGCTGATGACGGTCATGCTGCAGGCGGGCACCCTCTCCACCCAGGCGATCGTGGGCGCGCAGGGCGGCCTGCCGTGGCAGTGGTTCCTGCTGAAGAACCCTTTCCTGTTCGCGGCGTTCTTCCTCTACTTCACCGCCGCGATCGCCGAGGGCAACCGCACCCCCTTCGACCTCCCCGAGGCCGAGAGCGAGCTCGTCTCCGGCTACAACATCGAGTACTCCGGGATGCGCTTCCTGTTCTTCTTCTTCGCCGAGTGGGCCAACCTCTGGACGATGAGCGCCATCGCGACGCTCGCCTTCCTCGGCGGCTGGCAGATCCCCGGGGTGACGCCGGCCGAGATCGCGGCGAGCACGGGCCTCGGGTTCGCCGGCTGGCAGCTCCTGTCGTTCCTCGTCTTCGCCGTCAAGGCGAGCGCGCTCGTGTTCCTGGTGGTCCAGCTCCGCTGGACGCTGCCCCGGCTCCGGGTCGACCAGCTCATGATCGTCTGCTGGAAGTACCTGGTCCCCCTCGCCTTCGCCTGCGTGGCGGGGGTGCTGGTGCTCCTGCCGCTGGTCGCCGAGGGGGGGCTCGTCGACCTCGTCTTCCGTGCCGTCCTCACCCTGCTGACGCTCACCGTGCTGGTCCACTACGTTCGCCGGATCCGGCAGAACTACCTCGTGGATCGCGAGGCCTACGCGCGCATGACGGGCCGGCCGCTGTTCTTCCCGCCTTACCGGCTGCCCTGACGCGCCACGGGGATCCCATGCTCGCAGCGATCTCGACCTCGTTCGCCTCCCCGCGCCCCCGCGGCGCGCTCGGAGAGTACTTCGCCAACATCGGGCGCGTGATCACCACCACCTTCGAGGGGCTGGTGGTCACCTCGAGCTGGCTCTTCCGCCGCCCCCGGACCGTACAGTACCCCGACCGCGTCGAGCAGCCCGTGCAGGAGTCCCTCCCCGACGCCTACCGCGGCGTGCTCGAGGTGGACATGGACGCCTGCAACGGCTGCATGCTCTGCGCGAAGACCTGCCCGATCGACTGCATCGTGATCGACATCGTGAAGAACCCGGAAACCAAGGGGCGCGACTTCACCCGGTTCGACATCGACCTCGGGAAATGCATGTTCTGCGGCCTCTGCAGCGAGGTCTGCAAGACGGGCGCTCTCCGGCACACCACGAGCTTCGAGGCCTCCGCCGCGCGGCCCGAGGATCTGGTGCTGCACTTCGTCGGTCGGCCGCGGCCGGTGCCCAAGCACAAGGCGACGGAGGCGCCCGCGCGCAAGCCGCCGGGGAGCATCCTCCGCGAGGTGATCCCGCCGCTCGGCACGCGGCGGCCCTGGCCGGGGAAGGGGAGGGGGCGATGAACCAGGGTCCCGCCTACGCCATCGCCTTCTTCGCCTGCGCGGGGCTCGCGGTGCTCGGCGCGGTCTGGGTCGCGATCCTGCCCAACATCGTCCGCAGCGCGTTCGCGCTCCTCGCCACCTTCGTCGGGGTCGCCGGCCTCTACGTCCTGCTGGCGGCCGACCTGGTCGCGATCGTGCAGGTGATGGTCTACGTCGGCGGGATCCTGGTGCTGATGCTCTTCGCCGTGATGCTCACGGCGCGCATCGACGCCGCGAACGTCTCCAACCGCTCCTTCGGCGCGGCGGCGGCGGCGGCGCTCGTCCTGCCCGCGGTCGCGATCCTGGTCCTCGCGGTGCTCGGCGCCCCGCTCCCCGAGCGGGCGCCGGCCGCGGCGGAGCCCACCACGGCCGTCATCGGCGCCGCCCTGCTCGGGCCCTACGTGCTGCCGTTCGAGGCCGTTTCGCTGCTGCTGCTCGCCGCGCTGCTGGGGGCGGTCACGCTGTCGCGCGGCTGGGGCACGCTCTCGCGGACCCCGGTGAGCGCGCGGGCGCGGGGCGGCGCCGGCGCGCCGGCGCCGGATCTCGCCGCCGTCGAGGGCGCGCCCGACCCCGGCGATCCCGCCGCCGGCGCGGGCGCGCCCGACCTCGAGGACCCCGCTCGTGGGGAGGGAGCCCGCTCGTGATCATCACCCTGGCTCACTTCCTGGTCGTCGGGGCCGTGCTCTTCGGGCTCGGCCTGTTCACGGTGCTCACCCGCCGCAACGCCGTCGCGGTGCTCATGGGCGTGGAGCTGATCCTCAACGCCGGGATGCTCGACCTGGTCGCCTTCGGGCGTCTGGGGAGCGGCGACGTCGGCGGCCAGGTCTTCGCCCTGTTCGGGATCGTCCTCGCCGCCGCCGAGGCGGTCGTCGCGCTCGCCATCGTGCTGCAGCTCTATCGCGCGGTGCGCTCCGTGGACACCACGGACGCCACGGAGCTCAGGGAGTAGGGCATGAAGCTCATCGAGGTCCCCTATCTCTGCCTCATCCCGCTGCTCCCGCTGGTCGGCGCGTTCGTCGCCGGGGTCTTCGGGTCGTGGCTCCACCGGCGCTTCGGCGAGCGCGTCATCGCGGCGCTGACGGTCACGCCGCCGTGGGTATCCTGCCTCCTCGCCGTCCGCGCCGTCGTCGCGCTGGCCGGGGCGGGGCCGCGGGCCGTCCTCTACCAGAAGGCCTGGAGCTGGATCGCCGTCGGGTCCTGGCAGGTGGACCTGGCCTTCGCGGTGGACCGGCTTTCGGCGGTGATGATCCTGGTCGTCACCTTGGTCGGGAGCCTCATCCACGTCTACTCGATGGGGTACATGCGCCGGGACCCGTCGTACTGGCGGTTCTTCGCCTACCTGAACCTCTTCATGGCCGCGATGCTCGTGCTCGTCCTCGGCGACGGGCTCCTGCTCGCGTTCGTAGGGTGGGAGGGCGTGGGGCTCTGCTCGTACCTCCTGATCGGGTTCTGGTACCAGGACCCGAGGAACGCCGCGGCCGGGATGAAGGCGTTCATCGTGAACCGGATCGGGGACGCCGGCTTCTTGCTCGGCATGTTCCTGCTCTTCTGGGGGCTGGCGGTGGATGCGCCGAACTACCCCCGGGCGCCGCGGCGCGCCCCCGCGCCCGCCGCGGCGCCCGCGCCCCCCCGCGGCCCCCCCCGCCCCGTCGAGCGGGGCCCCCCCCCCGCGGCGGTCGCGGCCGCTCACGGCGCGAGCTTCGCCGCGGCCCAGCGGGAGGTCGTCGGCGCGGAGCCCGCCGAGCCGCGGGCGCCGCGGCCGGGCGCGTCCGCGCGGGGCCGCCCGGCGCCGCGGGGCGCGACGGCCCGCCGCGGGTCCGAGGCGCGGCCGAAGAAGGCCGCCGCGCGGCCGGAGCGGCGCGGTCCGGCACGGCCGGGGCGGCGGGCCGCGGCCGCCGAGCGCCCCGACGGCGCCGCGCGCGTCCGGGCGCCGCGGGCGGCCGCCGCCGGCCTCCCCGACCGCTCGCTCGCGTTCCGCGACCTCGAGCGGATCGTGGCCCAGCGCCGCGACGTCCCGCGGCGGCAGTGGCTCGGGGTGGACGTGCTGACGCTCGCGGCGCTGCTGCTCTTCGCCGGCGCCATGGGCAAATCCGCGCAGGTGCCGCTGCACGTCTGGCTGCCGGACGCGATGGCCGGGCCTACCCCGGTGTCGGCGCTGATCCACGCCGCCACCATGGTGACCGCCGGCGTCTACCTGGTGGCCCGGATGCACTTCGTCTTCGCCACCAGCCCGGTGGCGATGACGGTGGTGACGATGGTGGGCGCGCTCACCGCGCTCTTCGCGGCGACCATCGGCGTCTTCCAGCACGACATCAAGAAGGTGCTCGCCTACTCCACGGTGAGCCAGCTCGGCTTCATGTTCGTGGCGGTCGGCGTCGGGGCGTACTGGGTCGGCATCTTCCACCTGATGACCCACGCCTTCTTCAAGGCCTGCCTCTTCCTCGGCTCGGGCAGCGTCATCCTCGGCTGCCACCACGAGCAGGACATGCGCCGGATGGGTGGGCTCCGGAAGCTGATGCCGATCACGGCGGCGACGTACCTGCTCTCCTGCTTCGCGATCGCGGGGTTCCCGCCGTTCTCGGGGTTCTTCTCCAAGGACGAGATCCTGTGGCGGGCCTTCGACGCCGGCAATCTGCTGCTGCCTGGCGGCGGCTCGATCCCCTGGGTGCTCATCACCGTCGCCGCGCTGCTCACCTCGTTCTACATGTTCCGCTCCTACTACCTCACCTTCTCCGGGTCGTACCGCGGGGGCGCCCGCGCCGACGACGGGGCGCACGGACACGACGCCGCGCACGGCCGGCTGCCGCACGAGTCGCCCTGGTCGATGACCGGGGTGCTCGCCGTGCTGGCGGCCCTGGCCGCGGTCGGGGGCTTCGTCGGGCTGCCGCCGCTCTGGGGGCTGCCGAACTGGTTCGAGCGCTGGCTGGAGCCGGTCTTCGTGGGCTCCCACCACCGGATCGAGTCGGCCGGTCACGGCCACGGCCTCGAGTGGGCGCTGATGGGGTTCTCCGTGGCGGTGGCGGTGACGGGCTTCCTGTTCGCGCGGTGGCTCTACCGCGACGGCACGAGCCCGCTCCCCGCCCGGCTGCTGGCGAGCGAGAGCCCCGCCGTCCGGGGCGTGCACCGCTGGGTCTACGGCAAGTACTTCGTGGACGAGCTCTACGAGATGACCTTCGTGCGCGCCGTGCGGGAGGGCTCGCGCGCGTTGGCCTTCTTCGACGCGCGCGTCGTGGACGGGCTGGTCAACCTCTGCGGGGCGATCGGCCGTGCCTGCGGCGCCGTGCAGGGCTTGATCGACCGCTGGCTCGTGGACGGGCTCGTCAACCTGGTCGGTGACACGCTGGTGTTCGGCGGCCGCGCCCTGCGCACCATCCAGACCGGCCTCGTCCAGGCCTACCTTTACGTCGCCCTGGCGGGCGCCGTGGTCCTGATCCTGATCGCGTACGCCGTGCAGTGACCGAGGGGGCGCCGCGGCGCCCGAGAGCGTGGGCCCCGCCGAGCCGGGGCCGGGTGAGTCGAGAGGAACCGTCGATGACCGATCCGACCAACAGCTTCCTGCTCACGTGGATGATCTTCACCCCCCTGCTCGGGGTGGCTGGCATCCTCCTCTCGATGGCGGCGGCCCCCGCGCTCCGGGTGGGCGCCCGGGATCTGGACAACATCGCGCGCGCCGTGTCCCTGGCGGCCACCACGGTCGTCTCCGCCCTCGCCGTCGTGCTCTGGGCCGGCTTCGACGGGGCCGCGGACGGGCTGCAATTCGTCCACCACTTCGTCTGGATCCGTCAGTTCAACATCGAGTATTTCGTCGGCACCGACGGCGTCTCGGTGTCGATGATCATCCTGACCGCGTTCGTGTTCTCGGTGGCCTGGATGGCGTCGGTGCCGTGGCTCGGGCGCCTGGACGACGCGCACCACCCGCACTTCTCCCAGCGGCGCGTGCCCGGCTACATGATCCTGTTCCTCCTGCTCGAGACCGGGGTGCTCGGGACCTTCTCGGCCCAGGATTTCTTCCTGTTCTACGTGTTCTGGGAGGTGATGCTGCTGCCGATGTATTTCCTCATCGGCATCTGGGGGGCGCCCCCGCGCACCGAGGAGGACGGGCGGGTCCGGGGCGGTCCCTACGCGGCGATCAAGTTCTTCCTCTACACGCTCGCCGGCTCGGTCCTGATGCTGGTGGCGATGATCGCGATCTACCTCCAGTCGGGCCCCGCTCAGCTCGTGGACGGCACCGCGACGCCGCACACCTTCAACCTCGTCTACCTCACCGAGATGGGGCGCGCGGGGCTCTTCACCCAGGCGCCGAGCCTGGTCGGGCTGCCCTTCGCCAAGGCGGTGTTCGTCGCGCTGTTCATCGGCTTCGCCATCAAGGTGCCGATGTTCCCCTTCCACACCTGGTTGCCGGACGCCCACGTCGACGCGCCCACCCCGATCTCGGTGATCCTGGCCGGCATCCTGCTCAAGACCGGGATGTACGGGATCCTCCGCTATAACCTCCAGATCCTCCCCGACACCCTGGTCTGGGCCGCGGGAGGGATCGCCGTCTTCGGGGTCATCAACATCGTCTACGGCGCCTTCGTCTGCCTGGCCCAGCGCGACCTGAAGAAGCTCATCGCCTACTCGTCGGTGAGCCACATGGGGTTCTGCCTGCTGGGGATGGCGGCGCTGACCCCCGAGGGGATCACCGGCAGCATGTTCCAGATGGTGTCGCACGGGGTGGTTTCCTCGATGCTGTTCCTCATCGCCGGGGTCATCTACGACCGCGCCCACACCCGCGACATCCCCGGCTTCGGCGGGCTCGCGCAGCGGCTGCCGGAGTACTCGGCGCTTACTGGGCTCGCGTTCATGGCCTCCCTCGGCCTGCCGGGCCTGGCCGGCTTCGTGGGCGAGGTGCTGGTCTTCCTCGGCGCCTTCGGCGCCCCCGACCCGTCGTTCCGCTGGTACGTGGTGGCGGCGGTCCCCGCCGTCGTGATCACCGCGGCGTACTACCTGTGGACGATGCACCGGATGTTCCTGGGGGCGCTCCGGGAGCGGTGGGCGAGCCTCTGGGACGTCTGCTGGCGCGAGCGCTTCACCCTCTACCCGCTGGCCGCGGTCACCGTCGTCCTCGGCGTCTACCCGACGCCCATCTTCGAGCTGGTCAACCCCGCGCTCCACCGGCTGGTGGCGGTCGCGCTCGGCGGGATGGTGGGATGACGTCGGACCTCTCGCTGCTCGGACCGGAGCTCGCGGTCGTCGCCGCGCTGCTCTCGGTGCTCGCCGTCGACGTGGCGTGGGGCGGCCGGCCCGGCCGGCGCGGGGCGCTCCTGTGGCTCGCCGCGGTGGGCCTCGTCGTCGCCCTGGGGCTCGTGGTCGCGGCTCCGGTGGCGACCGACCGGCTGCTGTTCGGGATGATGGCGGCGGACGGCTTCGCGCGCTTCTTCCGCGGCCTGTTTCTGGTGTCGGCGCTGCTGGCGGTCGCCTTCGCGGCGCTCTCCGGCGAGGTGGCGGAGCACCGGATCGGGGAGTACCTCGCGCTCGTCCTCACCCTCACCGTCGGCCTCGGCCTGCTGGCGAGCGCGCAGCACCTGCTGCTCGTCTACCTCGGGATCGAGCTCGTCTCCGTGCCCTCCTACGTCTTGGCCGGGTTCCGCCGCGGCGACCGCGCCTCCAGCGAGGCGGCGCTCAAGTACGTCATCTTCGGCGGCGTCGCCTCCGGCCTGATGCTCTACGGGCTCTCCTGGCTCTACGGGCTCACCGGGACGCTCGATCTCGGCGCCCTCGGCGCCCGGCTCCCGGCCCTCGGTCAGGGCGGCTGGGAGCTCCGCGTCCTGCTCACCGTCGGCGCCCTCGGCGCCTTCGCCGGCTTCGCCTACAAGGTGGCGGCGGTCCCGTTCCACATGTGGTGCCCCGACGTGTACGAGGGGGCGCCGACTCCATTCGTCGCCTTCCTCTCCGTCGCCCCCAAGGCAGCCGGGCTGGCGGCGCTCTTCCGTTTCTTCGTGGTCGGCTTCGCGGGGGCGCCGACCTGGCCTTCGGGGGCCGACTTCCCCTGGCCGCTGGTGCTCGGGCTGCTCAGCATCGCCACCATGACGCTCGGCAACGTGGTGGCCATCGTGCAGGACAACGTGAAGAGGATGCTCGCGTACTCGAGCATCGCGCACGCGGGCTACATGCTGATGGCGGTCGCGGTGGGGACCCAGGAGGGCGCCGCGGCGGTCATGTTCTACCTCGCCGTCTACCTCCTGATGAACTTCGGGGCCTTCCTCGCCGTCATCGCCGTGCGCGAGCGCACGGGCTCCGAGGCGATCGCCGCCTACCGGGGGCTCGGCGCCACGAGCCCGCTCGTGGCGCTGTGTCTGGCGGTCTTCCTCTTCTCGCTCACGGGCGTGCCGCCCTTCGCCGGCTTCCTCGGCAAGTTCTACCTGTTCGTCTCCGTGCTCCACACGGGCCAGCCGTTCTTCGCGCTGCTGGCGGTGGTGGGCGCGCTCAACTCCGCCGTGTCGCTCTACTACTACGCGCGGCTCCTGAAGGTGATGTACCTCGAGGGGGCGGCCGCGGGCGCGGGTCCGCTCCCCGTCGCCCGCGGGGCGCGCGCGCTCCTGGCGGCGCTCGCGGTGCCGACGCTGGTGCTCGGTGTCTACTGGGCGCCGCTCGCGGAGCTGGTGGCGGCGAGCGGGGGCCTCGGCCGGTGAGGCGCCGCGTTCCCGCCGGGTCCCGCGCGCGCCCCGCGCTGATCGCGGTCGGGCTGCTGCTCGGCGGCTGCGCGGCGCGCGGGGGCGCCTGCCCTTGCGGCGCGCGGCCCGAGCCTGCGGGCTCCGCGGGGGTCGCGCGGGCGCCGGCCGCGCGCGCGGCACCGGACCCGGGGGCGACGCCCCCCGCGGCGGTGGTTCTGACGCTCTATTTCGCCAACCCGGCCTACGTCGCCTCGGGGGACGAGGCGATCCCGCATCTCGTGACCGAGGCGCGGCCGGCGCCGCCGGCGGCGGACCTGCCGGCGGCGGCGCTCCGCGAGCTCCTCGAGGTCGGGCCACGCGCGGGCGGCGTGGCCGTCGCGCCGCCGGGGCTCCGCGCGCGCATCACCGGCGTCGCGGACGGCGTGGTGACCGTCGACTTCGACCGGGAGGGGCTCGCGGGCGGCTCGCTCACGGAGTCGCTGCTGCTCTCAGCGCTCGTCTGGACGCTCACCGAGCTCCCCGCGGTGTCCGCCGTCCGCGTCACCATCGCGGGGGCGCCGGCGGAGTCGCTCATGGGGCATCTCGACACGACCCGACCGCTTCGCCGCGCCGATCTCGGCCGCTGATCCGCGCGGCCCGGCGCGCTCGCCGCCCGGCCGCGGTCATGGCGGGAGGTGGTACTCGAACGTGAAGGGGACGAACACCGCCACGCCGAACTGGGCCTGGACGTCGTTCACGATCTCGCGTTCGCCGTACCAGGTTTCCGGATCGCGGGCGGCCATCGGATCGATGGGCGTCTGCAGGCTCTCGAGGTGGTCCTGGAAGACGTAGTCGCGGAGCTCCAGCGCCGCGGCGAGCCAGCGGGTGAAGAAGATCCGGACGCCGACGCCGGCGTGGCCGGCGAGCTTCGAGGTGAACGAGAAGGCGCGGTTGTCCGGATCGATGACGGCGATGGGCCGCGTTCGGAGCAGGCCGCCGCCCCCGACGAGGAAGGTGTCCCAGGTGAAGATGAAGTCCCCGAACCCGGCGAACTTGCCGTGGCCCATCACGTAGACAAGATCGAGGCTCGCGCCCCAGTCGTACTCCGAGAGCGGCACCCCCACCCGGACGGAGCGGCGGACGTCGGCGTTGAACGCGCTGTCGACGTTGAAGGCGCGGTAGTAGTTGAAGGTCGCCCCCACGGCGACCACCTCGGCGAGGTAGTAGCTCACCGAGAGGCCGGGGCCCGGGTGCTGGACGAACTGGTCGTTGAGCGTGATCGACCAGTACGGCAAGAGCTGGAAGCGGCGCTTCTTCAGGGCATAGAGCGGCTGAACGGAGTAGATGACCTCGTCCAGCGGCTTCGCGGCCTCCGCGGCCAGGTCGAGCCGGGGGCAGGCGTCGGGGTCGATGTCGCAGATGGCCTCGAGCCCCGACGCCGGCTCGGCTCCGGGCTCGCCGTCGCTCGCGGGCGCGACCGGCGGCGCGGTCGCCGCGTCGCCCGCGGCGGGGGTCGGCGTGGCGGCACCGCCGTCGGTCGGCTCGGCTGGCGCAGCTCCCCGGGGTTCCGCGGGCGCGGGGCCGTCGGCGCCCGGCGGTGTCGCTTCGTCGCGCGCCGCGGGTTGCGCCCGGGCCGTCCCCGCCACGGCGCTCGCCGTCACCAGCGCGAGGAGCGCCCGTCGCGGCCGGCTCATCTCGCGCGGCTCCCGGGTGGCCCGGACCCGCCCGCGCCGCGCGGTTGGCCGTCGCCGCGGACGAGCTCGAAGACGCGCCTGCCGTCGCGCATCGACGGGGGCAGGACGACGAGCTTGTCGACCCGGATCTCGCGGACCCGCCCCGCGCCGGCGACGTCGCGGATGCGGAGTGTCTCGCCGTCGGACATGAGCACGTTGCAGAGCCCGAAGGCGAAGTGCTGCACCTGATCGCCGGGCTCGGGGAAGGGGCTCTCCTCGGGCGGGGGCTCGGCCGCGCGCGCCGCCTCGGCGCTGGCGCGGGCGGCCGCTGCCCACGCGCTCAGCGCGGGCTCCCGGGCGGGGCGCTCGGCGTTCGGCCCGGCCTCGGCGACGCCGGCGCGCCCCCGGGGTGTCGCCGTCGCCGCGGCGGCGCTGGTTTTCGCGCCGTCGCTCGCCCCGGGGGTGAGGAGCGGTAGCAGCGCCGCGGTGACCCCCCTGGCCCGGGCGCGCAGGAGCGCGCCGCCGTAGAGTTCGAGGCCGGCGTCGGTGTGACGCGCGAGCGTGGCCATGTAGGGTCCGCCCGCGGGTCCGCCGAGGGCGACCAGCGTGAGCTGGCCGCGGATCGCCCGCGTGGCTTCGGCGCCCTCACCCGCCACCCGGAGCTCGACTCCCTCGACGGACCCCACGGCCTGGACCCATCCGTCCGTTCCCTCCAGCGCGCTCCGGAGCGCCTCGACGAGATCGGCCCCCTCCGGGACCGTGATCGCGCGCGCGGGCTCGCCCATGGGCGGAGGAATGCCGCGAGGACCCCCCGCTCGTCAACCATCGGCGCCCCGGGCGGTCAGTCGCAGAAGTCCCACTCGGCGATGGTGGTTTCGATCGAGAAGTTGGACTCGATGGTGTGCCGCTCGGCGAAGAAGAGGGCCAGGTCGTAGACCTCGCCGACCTCGATCCCGAGCGCCGCGGCCTGCGCGTCCAGGTACACGGTCCCGGTTTCCGAATTGTGCACGCCCCCGAGATCCAGGGCGAGGCGGCGGTTGACGAAGACCCAGAGGTCGTCGTCGCCGGTGAAGGTGAAGATCTCGCCCCCGACGTAGAGGAAGCGCGTGTGAAGCTCCACCGTGAAGTGGTAGTTGTGGGGCCACCCCTCGTTGCCGAGGAGCTGGCCGTCGATCGGGAAGAACCCGTAGCGGGTGTAGGCGAAGACCCCGGGCCGCCCGGGCCGCTCCTGGAGCTCGATCTGGATGGTGCCCGTCGCGTTCACGCCCGGGACGTCGCGGTACCACTGGTCGAACGCCTCGCGGCCGCTGGTGGTCGGGGTGGTGGGGTCCCCGGCGTAGACCGGCTTGCCGTCGGCGCCGAGCTCGAATTCGACCATGCCGAGGTCGACGATCCCCTGCTTCTCCGGTCCCACCTCGAAGTCCGGGTGCGTCGCCGAGAAGTCGCGGACGGTCACGTCGAGGACTGGCGGCTTCGGCAGGGGCGCCGTGCAGCCGTCCCAGACCCCGTCGCGGCAGGTGCGCGTCCCCTCCCCGCAGACGCTGCGGCAGACGTCGACGAATTCCACCAGGCAGGGCCCCTGCGGCGTGTCCGCCTCGCACCACCGGGAGCCCATGATGTCTCGGCCCCCGTCGTCGGGGCTGCACTCGCTCACGCAGGCCACCCAGCCGGCGGCGTCGCATGCCTCCGGGCGGCCGTGCTCGCAGCGCTCCACGCCGGCGCCGCAGGCGCTCGTGCAGGGGCGTTCGTAGGTCGCGTCGCAGGCGGTCCAGGCGCCGTCCTGGCAGCGCTCCTCGCCCGTCCCGCAGGCGTTCTGGCAGGCGCGGGTGGCGCCCGGGGTGGTGCAGATCTCGATCTCGGTGCGGCCACACCCGGCGCCGGTGACGGCGCCGGCGAGGAGCAGCCAGCCGCGGCGGCGCGGGGGCAGCATGAACGCCGGGCTCACGAGAGGTGTGCGCGCTCGAGCGCGTCGAGGACGCGGCGCGCCTCGCGCCCCTCGCGTGGGATCGCTTGCCGGACCCACTCGACGTAGTACCCGTAGAGGACGGGATCGACGTTCCGGCAGGCCGCGAGCGCGGCCTCCAGGTCCGACACCAGGTTCGGCGCCAGCAGCACCTCGCCGCGGAGGTGCAGCTCGACAGCGTAGTCGATCCAGCGGCCGTCGTGCAGGCCCCGAGCCAGTCGCAGCGCGTACCCCGCCGCGCCTGCGCAGGTCGTGGCGGGCAGCGGCAGCCCCGAGCGCACGCCGATGAGCAGCCGCTCGAGGTGGTCGCAGAGCACCCGCTCCGCCTCGGCGGGGAGGCCCTGGTCGAGCATCCGATCGGCGAGGCGACCGAGCACCGCGAGCGCGTCCGCGCGATCCGTCGCGGCGCCCGGGGACACGCTCACGGACGGTTGGAGCGAGAACCTGCGCCGCGGCGGCGGGCGCGTCTCGGCGTTGACGGCGAACACCGCCATCTCGTTGGTCCCGACCAGGATCCGGTCCCCGTCGCGAAGCGGCTGGGGCGCGAAGATGCGGACGTTGTTGACGTAGACCCCGTTCGCGCTGTGAAGATCCTCGATGACCACCGAAGACCTCCCGATGAGGAGCACCGCGTGCTCCCGCGAAACCAGCGGATCGAGCACGACGACGCGGCAGTGCTCGCCGCGCCCGATCACCACCCGCTCCGCGAAGAGCGTGTGGTCGCCGGTCGCGGTGGACAGGTAGACGGCCTCCCGCAGCGGGGGGGGATCCTCCGCGCGGATCCCGGCGGGGATGGACCGCCGCGCGAGCGGCAGCACCGCCGCGCGCGGGGTCGGGTGCCGGCGCTGATCCATGCGAGCCTTGCCATACTATGCCCCGGGTCGCGCGGCCATTCCGCGACCGGTCGCGGGTCACGCGCGGGACCCGGGGCGCCCCGGGGCGAACCGCGCCGCGCGGGCGCGGGCGGCGGCGCGCCCCCGCGCCCCTGGCTCGGCGCGGCCGGACCCGGTAGCCTCGCGCGGTGCCGACCTCGCTCCGCGCGCTCCTCGCGGCCTGGCTGCTCCTCGTCCCCCTCGCGGGGACGGCCCGCGCGGCCTTCCCCGGGCTCATCGTGGCGCGGGACGGGCAGCTCCCGCGGGTGCCGGTGACCCACGTGACCGTCCTCCGTCGAAACCCCGTCGCCGTGGTCACCGTGTTCGCCGAGGTCGAGTCGGCGCCGGTACCGCTCGCCATCGCGCTGCCGGTCCCCGCCGACGTGCGGGTCGCCGACCTCCGCACGGTGAAGCGGGACCTGCTCGATCGCCTGGATAAGCTCACCGGTCCTCGCTTCCACGCCTTCTACGAGCAGGATCCCTGCGATCCGGCGCCGCCGGTGCAGGCGTGGGAGCACCGCGTGCTGCCCGAGGACACCGGGCCGTTCGGGGTGAACGATCCGTCGGGCGCCGACGATCGCGTCTCGCGGGAGATCGCCGTCTCGCTGTTGCCTGTGTTCAAGGAGCCGGTGAGCGAGCACGCCTTCGCCGTGCTCGATCCCGCGCGCGAGGACCTGGGCGCCTGGCTCCGCGCCCGGGGCTACGCTGTCGATCCAGCCGCGCTCGCGCCGGTGGTCGCGCGCGCCGCCGGGGGGCGGCTCGTCGTCTCGCTGCTCGAGCCGAGCCGGGTCGAGGTCGCCACCAGCGGCGGGCGCGAGCGGCTCCCCCTCGCCGGCATCCGCTACGCCACCGGGACCGAGGGGCTCACGCTGCCGGCGCCGCTGGGGCTCGCTCAGAGCCCCGGGGTGCAGGATCTCTTCCTGTACCTGCTCGATCCCAGCCAGCAGCTCGCCGTTGCCGGCTACGAGGTGCGCCCCGCCCCGACCAACCTCCGGGTCTTCCCCGCGGCGGGCGAGCGGGTGGGGGAGCTGTACGACGCGATCCACGACCGGCTCCGGGCCGCGCACCCCACCGCGTTCCTCCTCGAGTACGCCTGGCGGACCGACGGCTGCGGCGAGCCCTGCCCGGACGCGCCCCTCGAGCCGGCGGAGCTCGCCACCTTCGGCGCTGACGTCGTCGAGGCGAGGCTCGTCTCGCCGTCGGAGCGCACCCCCGCGCCCCTGCCCGAGCCGGCGGCGGAGGTGAGCGCCCGCCGCGAGCGGCAGCGCGCGCTCACCCCGGCGGCGCGGGCGGCGGACGAGCGCGAGGCGGCGCGCCTCGGCCGCGAGCTCGCGCGCCACGAGGCCTGGCGGCGGCGGCACCGGTTCGTGCTGACCCGGCTCCATCACCGGTTCGAGCCGCGCGACCTGCCGGCGGATCTCCGCCTCGTCCCCGCTCCCGCCTCGAGCACGGGGGGCACCGGGGTCCCGGCTGGGCGCGAGGGCGCGCTCTCCACGGCCGTGACCGGGGGCACCGAGCCGCGCTTCCAGGTGCGGCTCGTGCACCGCGAGCCGCGCCCGTCGCTCCCCGACTGTCAGGCGCCCCAGCGCTGGCGCTGGGGGCGGCGCTGGGACAGCCTCGCGCGTGTCTCGGCCGAGGTTCCGGTCGGTCGCAACCTCCCGCACCTGCGCCGCGACGCGCTCGATCCCGCGCGCGCGATCCTCTCGCCGTGGCCCGGCGCGCCGGGGGCCGCGGCGTCCGCGACCGCCCCCGGCGCCACTGTCTCTCCCGCGCCGGGCAAGGCCGCGCCGCCCGCCGCGGGAGCGAGCGCCGGCGCCGGGCGCTGCGGCTGTCGCGGGGCCGCCGCCGAGCCGCGCGGCGAGCTCGCCGCGCTGGGGGCGGTCCTCGCGTTCGTGGGGTCGGCGCGCCGACGCCGCCGCGGCCCGCGCGCGCTCACGGGCGGGGAGGGGCCGGGGACGTGAGCACGCCGCGGCGGGACGCGCTCGCGCCGGTGCGCCTCTCCGAGGAGGGCGCGCGCGCGGCCGTGCCCGCGCCCGTCAACCAGATGATGTCCGCGTTCGCCGCGACCTTCCGCGCCGGCGTCGACGTGAACCTCGGCGTCGGCTACGTGAGCGAGGATACGCTCCCCCGCGACGCCGTCCAGCGCGCCCTCGCCGCCGTGCTGGCGGCGCCCGAGCGGCACCCCCACGCCCTGAACTACGGCGGCGCCGAGGGCTCGCCGACCCTCATCGCCGCGCTCCGGCGGTTCCTCGGCGGGCGCGCCGTCGGGGGCCTCACGCCCGAGCTGGTCGCGCGCCGACGCCTGGTCATCGGCAGCAACGGCGTCACCAGCCTGCTCGAGAGCCTCGCCACCGTGCTGCCGCGCGGCGTCGTCGTCACCAGCGATCCCTACTACTACATCTTCGCCGACTACCTGCGCCGCCGCGGCTTCGAGATCGTCGCCATCCCCGAGGATCACGCGGGACTCGACTCCGACCGGCTCGCCGCCGCGCTCCCCGCGCTGGCGGAGCGGGTGAGCTTCGTCTACGTCGTCGGCGTCTCGAACCCCACCGGCGCCGTGCTGGCGAACGATCGCCGTCGCGCGCTGGTCGAGCACGTCGCGCGCGCCTCGCGGGCGATCGGGCGCAAGATCCCGGTCTTCTTCGACGCGGCCTACGAGCTCATCGTCCACGACCCCGCGGTCCCGCCGCCCCGGTCGGCGCAGCTCGGCGACGACCTCGGGATCGTGTACGAGCTCGGCACCCTCTCCAAGGCCTTCTCGCCGGCGCTGCGCGTCGGCTGGCTCATGGGGCCCGACGGGCCGCTGCTGGACGCGGTCGTCCAGCGCACCAGCGACGTCGGCTTCAGCGCCTCGCTCCTGAACCAGGAGCTCGCCGCGCACCTCCTCGAGCAGGAGGCGGACGCCCAGCTTGCCCGCGTGAACGCGGGCTATCGCGCCAAGGCGCTCGCCGCCCGGGACCTCGTCGAACGGCACCTCGGCGACGCCGTCGAGGACCTCGTGGGCGGGCAGGCGGGCTTCTACCTCTACCTCACGCTCCGCGACGTCGAGACCGTGCAGGGGTCGGCCTTCTTCCGCGCCTGCGCGCGCACCACCGGCGACCCCGCGGTGGACGGGCCCCCGGGGGATCCGGCGCCGCGCGTGCTCTACGTGCCGGGCGAGCTCTGCGTCCACCCGCGGGGCGCGCTCACGACCGCGGCGCGCCGGCAGCTCCGCCTCTCCTACGGCTACGAGGATCTCGCCGGGCTCGCGCGCGGGATCGGCCTGCTCAGCGACGCGTTGGCCTACGCTCGCGCCGCGGGGTGAGCCGCAGGGTGCGGCTACCCCGGCGGGTGAGCGCTTGGTCCTCGTCGGTTGACGGGCAGACTCGACGCCCTTAGCCTCGCTCCGGCTCCTCCTCCGCGGCTGGGAGACACAGGGCGCGCGAACGGAGGAGAGCTCATGCGTCGGGGCGGATCGTTCGAGCGCGCCGTCGCGCAGACAGAGGAGGAAGTCATGCCCGAAGCGAACCACCTGTCCCATCCGATCCCCGCCAGCTTCCCCGCCATGCGCGGGCGGACCACCCGCGACTGGTGGCCGAACCAGGTCAACCTGAGGATCCTGCACCAGCACTCCGCCCTCGGTAACCCGATGGGGGAGCGCTTCGACTACGCGCAGGAGTTTCGGCAGCTCGACCTCCAGGCCCTCAAGCAGGATCTCCTGGCGCTGATGACCGACTCCCAGGACTGGTGGCCCGCCGACTGGGGCCACTACGGGCCGCTCTTCATCCGGATGGCGTGGCACAGCGCGGGCACCTACCGCGTGGGTGACGGCCGCGGCGGCGCGGGGTCCGGCTCCCAGCGCCTGGCGCCCACGAACAGCTGGCCCGACAACGTCAACCTCGACAAGGCGCGGCGCCTGCTCTGGCCGATCAAGCAGAAATACGGCCGCCGGATCTCCTGGGGCGATCTGATGATCCTGGCCGGCAATGTCGCGCTCGAGTCGATGGGCTGCAAGCCCTTCGGCTTCGGCGGCGGTCGCGTGGACGTCTGGGAGCCAGAGGAGGACATCTACTGGGGCAGCGAGGAGACCTGGCTCGGCGACCAGCGTCACTCTGGCGATCGCAGCCTCGAGAACCCGCTCGCCGCCGTGCAGATGGGCCTCATCTATGTCAACCCCGAGGGCCCGAACGGCAACCCGGATCCGGTCGCCTCGGCCCGTGACGTCCGGGAGACGTTCGCGCGCATGGCGATGAACGACGAGGAGACCGTCGCGCTGGTGGCCGGCGGCCACACCTTCGGCAAGTGCCACGGCGCGGGCCCGGCGACCCACGTGGGCCCGGAGCCCGAGGCCGCGCCCCTCGAGGAGCAGGGGCTCGGCTGGAGGAGCACCTTCGGCACCGGCAAGGGCGGCGACACCATCAGCAGCGGCCTCGAGGGCGCCTGGAAGCCGAACCCGACGCGGTGGGACATGGGCTACCTCAAGGTGCTGTTCAAGTACGAGTGGGAGCTCGTCAAGAGCCCCGCCGGGGCGCACCAGTGGCACGCCAAGGACGTGGCCGAGGAGGACATGGTCGTCGACGCGCACGACCCGACCAGGAAGCACCGGCCCATGATGACGACGGCGGACCTCGCGCTGCGCTACGATCCGGCGTACGCGCTCATCGCGCGGCGCTACCTGGAGAACCCCGCGGAATTCGCCGACGCCTTCGCGCGGGCCTGGTTCAAGCTGACCCACCGCGACATGGGCCCGCGCGCACGCTACCTCGGCCCGGACGTCCCGGACGAGGTGCTCATCTGGCAGGACCCCATCCCCCCGGTCGATCACCCGCTGGTGGACGCCCAGGACGTTCGCGCGCTGAAGGCCCAGCTCCTCGCCTCCGGCCTCTCCATCTCGCAGCTTGTCACCACCGCCTGGGCCTCGGCTGCCACCTTCCGTGGCTCCGACAAGCGCGGCGGCGCCAACGGGGCGCGCCTGCGCCTGCGGCCCCAGCGGGACTGGCAGGTGAACCAACCCGACCAGCTCGCGAAGGTGCTGGGGATCCTCGAGGGGCTCCAGCAGGCGTTCAACGCCGCGCAGTCCGGCGGCAAGCGCATCTCCCTGGCCGACCTCATCGTGCTCGGCGGGTGCGCCGCCATCGAGCAGGCCGCCAGGAAGGCGGGGCACGAGGTGGAGGTCCCGTTCACGCCCGGGCGCATGGATGCGTCACAGGAGCAGACCGACGTGAGCTCCTTCGCCGTGCTCGAGCCGAAGGCCGATGGATTCCGCAACTACCTGCAGGCCAGGTTCAGCGTCGCGGCGGAACACCTGCTCGTCGACAAGGCGCAGCTGCTGACCCTGACCGCCCCGGAGATGACGGTCCTCGTCGGTGGCCTGCGCGTGCTGGGGGCGAACCACGGGGGCTCCTCGCACGGCGTGTTGACCCGACGCCCCGAGGTGCTCACCAACGACTTCTTCGTCAACCTGCTCGACATGGGCACAGAGTGGAGGGCGACGGCCGATCCCGACCTGTTCGAGGGGCGCGACCGCCAGACGGGCGAGCTCAAGTGGACCGGGAGCCGGGTCGACCTCGTCTTCGGCGCCAACTCCCAGCTCCGCGCCATCGCCGAGGTCTACGCGTGCAGCGACGGGCAGGAGAAGTTCGTGCGGGACTTCGTCGCCGCGTGGAACAAGGTGATGAACCTGGATCGCTTCGACCTCGGCTGACCCCGGACGAGGCACGCGCCACCGCTCGACGGTGCCCCCGGCCGCGCGAAACCGCGCCCGGGGGCGCCCCCGCCCGTGGCCGGCGCGCGCCCCAGATTTCATGGCGAAGGGTATCATTCGCTTTGGGGAGCGAAGCGCCAGACTTCATAGCGAGGGGTATCATTCGCTTTGGGGAGCGAAGCGCAGGGGGCGGCGGGAGGGGTCGCCGGGCAGGGTGAGGTGTTGGCGATTCAGGCCCGCGAGCAGGACGCGGAAGGCGCGCTGCTCGGCGCGGGTGCCGGGCGGGTCGAGGCGAATGGTGACGTGGTGGGAGGTGACCCGGACCAGTCCCGGCGCGGCGACCGGGTTGGCGAGGGTATTCTTGGCCTCGGCGGCACGAGGCAGCAGGGGGCCGGGGGTAGCGGCGAGCCGGCCCTCGACGTTCGCGACCAGGAGTCGCAGCGTATCAATCACCAGCTTAGCTTGTAGGGGGGGTCGTGGCGCACGAGCTTGCCGGCGAGCTCGCTCTCGCCGACGAGCACGCTGATCGACGTCAACTGTTCTTACCGGTGAACGACCAATACTTCTACCGTCCCCGGTTGCCGGGGGGGGCGCATCACGGCGACCACGTGGCGTGCACGGGTGGTGGGGAGCGGATGGGACGGGTTGCGCCTCCCGGGCAAGTAGCGATTACGGGTCGCATGGGCGGGGCCGGTCGAGGGCACCTCCTTGGCAGAGGGGCGGGGTCATGGGGTGAAGCTGGGGCCTGGGGAGTGATCGGGGTCGTGGTCTACTTGACCGCGAGAGGGGAGGGTGAGCGCGGCTTGGGCTTCGCGGGTGGTGGGCGCGCTGATTCGGTGGCGGGCTCCTCCTTGGTGGCCTGCTCGGACTCCTCGGCGCGAACGCCAATGCCGCCGAACTCGAGCCCGATCGAGTGGTGGATGAGGCGGTCGATGGCGGCGGCCACCGTCATCGGGTTCTCGAAGATACGGTCCCACTCCCCGAACATCAGGTTGCTGGTGATTGTTCCGTCTCGCGCTTCCGCCCCCCCATCGTGATGGGCTCGTCCCGCTCTGTCCTCGGGGCTCGCGGTGGACGGGACCGCGGGAGCTCCTGATGGACCGCGGGACGGGACAGCGAGTCGGCGCGTAGGCGGTGGCCGAGGAGGCCGGCGGGGGTCCCGCTGGTGCGAGGGGTCCTGTCAGGGCGGCCGGGGGCAGCCACGGACGAACCGCCGGTACCTGCGGCTACTCGGAAGCGCGGTCAGTGACGGCGAGTCCTGACGGGTCTTCCTCGAGTCTTTCCTTGCCAAGTGCGGTGCTCCGGGTTCTCGCTGCCGGTAGCTGGGGCCGTTTCGGTGGCGCGTGGCGAGGACTGGGGTGGCGGCTCGCCAGGGGCGAGCTCGGTCCACTCCGCGCCGCGGCGCAGCGTCGGCCGCCGGAATGCGGGGCACATCCCCCATGACCTCACGGGCACGGTCTTCGCTTGGCCCCGGGGATGCCGCCGCGGCCGGCGACCTGCACCGGCGGAGCCACGCTCGCCGCGCCCGCCGCGCGGCGTCGCCCCGCAGTCGCCCTGCGCGAGACGGCCGGCGGCTACCGCCAGCACGACCCGCGTGAGACGTTGCTCTACGGCCTGGTCGCCGAGCACCTCGAGCCGTTCCTGGCCGAGGTGCGGGAGCGGTACGAGCAGGGCCTGCCCGACTACGTGGAGCAGGAGCTCCTGGGCCTACCTCGAGTGCGGCATCCACGCCTTCGGGTTCGGGCGGGCGCGCTGCCGCGAATGCGGTCGTGAGCTCGTGGTCGCCTTCTCGTGCAAGAGGCGCTCCGTCTGCCCGAGCTGCAACGCCCGCCGCATGTGCGGCACCGCCGCGTTCCTGACCGACCACGTCTTCTCGGACGTGCTCGTGCGCCAGTGGGTGCTTTCGGTGCCGTTCGAGCTGCGCCTCACGCTGGCTCGCCACCCGGACGCGCTCTCCGCGGTGGGCCGCATCCTCGTCGCCGAGATCTTCCGCTACCAGCAGGAAGCCGCGGGGGCTCTCGGGCTGGATTGCCGCCGCGCCCGCAGCGGCGCCGGGCAGTTCCCGCAGCGCTTCGGGGGCAGCCTCAACCTCGACGTGCACTACCACGTGGCGGTGCCGGACGGGGTGTTCGTGCGGGACTCGACCGGGACCCGACCGATCAGTTTCCACCCGCTGCCGCGCCCGACGCAGGGCGCTCTCGACGACATCGTGCACGCCATCGAGATCCGCGTCACCGGCTGGCTGAGGCGGAAGGGCCTGCTGCGTGACCCCGATCCGGACGCGCACTTCTCCAACGAATCCCCGGAGCGGTTTGCGCTCGATGCCTGCCTCGAGGGCTCGCTCGGCCTCGGCGAGCTGACCGCGCTCGCGGGCGCCTGCCCTCGGGGTGACGCCGGCGGTGCCGAGCGCGACGACCTCGAGCCCGCGCGCCCGACGAAGGCCGCGCGCCGCGGCGCGCAGGCGCGCGGCTTCGACCTGCACGCCGGCGTGGCGGTGGCCGCGAACGATCGCGAGGGGCGCGAGCGGCTGCTGCGCCATTGCGCCCGCCCGCCGCTCAGCCTCGAGCGCCTGACCCGGCTCCCCGACGGTCGGATCGCCTACGAGCTGCGCAGGCCCTGGGGACGGCAGACGCACCGGGTGATGGAGCCGCTCGCGTTCATGGCGCGGCTTGCCGTGTTGGTGCCGCCACCCCGGCACCCGCTGATCCGGTTCCACGGCGTCTTCGCGCCGCACTCGTCCTGGCGCGCCGGAGTGGTGCCCCATCCCTCGCCGGACGTCGCGCCCAGCGCCTGTCGGAGCGAGGACCAGTACCCGGCTGCCCCCTGGCGCGCCGCCACCCCCGCCGGCGCGTCCGCGGCACCGTCACGCCCCTCCGAGCCCGGGTCCCCGTCCGCCCTCGTGCTGGAGCAGGCCCGCGACGGCGAGCTCTCGCGCGACCCCGGCTCCCGGATCCCCTGGGCGGAGCTGCTGAAGCGCACCTACGACATCGACGCGCTCGCCTGCCCGTGCGGCGGCCGGCTCCAATTCATCGCGGTCATCACCGACCGCGAGGTCGCGCGCGACCTGCTCGAGAGCCTCGGCCTCTCGAGCGCTCCCCCTCCGCTCGCCCGTGCCCGGTCGCCCGACCTCATCGACCCCATCCCCACCGACTGGTAGCCCCCCGGAGTGCCCGCCCGTAGCCGCAGCGCCCGACCCGCCGCCGCAGCGCCGAGCCGCGCTTTGGATTCGCTCACGCTGGCCGAAATCCCAGCATCGCTCCCCGATCTGGATTGCATAACGGAGATCATGTTGCCCGGTCGCGCGGCCAGGACGGTTGAACGCCTTAACCTCCCGAGGCTGACGCAGCGGGGGCTTCATGGGGCGGCGGCGGCGCGTCCGCCAGCGAGGGTTGGCCGTGATTCACCGTGTCCAACCCGCCGCCCCCCCCTGGCGGATCTCGCCGCCGGGCGCGGCCGGGCTCCCGGCCACGGGGCGCCTGAGCGAGCCGACGGACGGGCGGCCTCGGAGCCGACGCGCGTTGGCTGGCGCGTCAGGCCCTCGAACGGACGCTTGACCCGCGGTCGCTGCGTACCCATGTGGGAGTGGTCGGGTGGCGACGGTGCCGAAAGCGGACGCAAGCAACCGAAGCCGGAGGACGGCGACACCCGTGAGGGTGTCGGCGGGTCGTTCCCCGCGCGCGCCGGGTCGGGCCGCGGCGAGGAGCGGCGCCGCGGACCAGGCGCGCGCCGGGGTCGTGCTCCTCTCGGGCGGCAACCCGCAGATCGCGAAGGCAGACGGCGACGCCCCCGTCCAGGCCTATATCGACGCGCTGACCGGCTGGAAGCGCGAGCTTGCCCGGCGCTTGGACGCCCTCATCGTGCGGAGCGTGCCCGACGTGCGCAAGGCGGTGAAGTGGAACTCGCCCCTCTACGGCGTCGAGGGTCAGGGGTGGTTCCTCGGGATCCACGCTTTCACCCGCTACCTGAAGGTAGCCTTCTATCGCGGCGCGTCGCTGCGACCGCTCCCCCCGGGGGCGAGCAAGGACGAACAGACGCGCTACGTCGACCTCGGCGAGGGCGAGCTCGACGAGGCGCAGATGGAGCGATGGGTGAAGCAGGCCGCGGCGTTGCCCGGCTGGGTCACCGCGCGCCCCCGGACGCCAGCGGAACCGGCGTCGGCCGCCGAGCTCATCGACCAGCGGATCGGTGAGCTAGGGGGATGGCGCGCGGCGACCCTGGCCCGCATGCGAGCCCTGATCCTGGAGACCGACCCCGACATCACCGAGGAGTGGAAGTGGCGGGGCACTCCGGTCTGGTCGCGCCACGGGATCGTCTGCACTGGGGAGGCGTACGCGAAGGTGGTGAAGCTGACGTTCGCCCGGGGCGCCGAGCTCCCCGACCCGTCGCACCTCTTCAACGCCAGCCTGGCCGGGACCACACGCCGGGCGATCGACCTCCGGGAAGGCGACGCCGTCGACCCGCGCGCGTTCCAGGCGCTGGTGAGGGCCGCGGTGGCCAGGAACGGGGCGGCGACGAGGAAGCGGTAGAGCCGCGCCCCGAACGGCTCAGCGCGAGCACGGCCCGTCCCGCGCAAGGCACGAGCCCTCGCATGACCGCCCACGGTTCCGGACCGGCCGCGGGCGGCCGCGGCCGCTCGACGTTAAGGCGGGCGCCAATCCATGTTCATCCGAAAAGGCGGAATAGCTACGTTGAGCGCTCCCGGTTTCCAGCCGAACTTGGAATATCGCTGTTGCGAGGCCACCGCCGCAGGCTGTCGGCCCTTTCGATTGACGACATCCTCGCCAAAAATCCCTTGCCCCCCCCCCCCCCGGCGGGCGGGGGCCGCGGGGGGGGGGGGGGCCCCCCGGGGGGGGTGAGCGGGGCTATCGGGGGCCGGGGGGGGGGGGGGGGG
>CAYVRP010000054.1:38299-46974 GCA_964454025.1 uncultured Polyangiaceae bacterium
CGCACCTGGTACAACGCGGTGGGGGCGCCCCCCCCGCCGGCGGGCCGCCCCTTCGCTTGCCCCCATCCCCCCCCAAAACCCCTTGCCCCCCCCCCCCCCTTGATACTCTGCAGTCTCAGGTGGGAGGGAAACCACATGGGACGATTGACGACGTATCTGGCCGCGTTGGCCTTCTCGTGGGGACTGGCAAATACTGGCTGCGGAACATTCGATCGCGCGGGGCCGGATTTGGATATTGCGGAGGTGGCGCAACCCGTGACGTGGTCCTATAACATGTTCGGCATCCACGACACGAAGACTCATGAGAGCGGAAGCGGGTTGACCTCCCACGCTTCCCAATGGAATCAGGGTGACAATTTTGCCGCCCATCTCAGTCAGTCCGCCACCAAGTGGTTCGATTATGACCTCGTCGGCAAGGAGCCGTACTGGCGGGACACGGGCGTGGCGGGTACCGGAGATGCGGCAGCCAAATCTCTTGAGTCCGTGGATCTGTTCTTCACTCACACCCACGGGGCGCAGACAACTACGACGCAATTTGGGCAATGTGGGATGCGGGTGAGTTCTCCGAGTCCGGTGACATGCGGCTCGGTGATGACAACCGACGGTTAAGTGTCTTTGCGTCCGCCTCGTGTCATGTTCTCCAGTGGGACACCCACACCGTCACGCGCTGGGAGCCGGTCTTCATGGGGACCCTGCGGATCGCCCTTGGCAGCCACGGCACCTTTACCTGTTCGGAGGACGAGTTCTGGACTGGCTCGAAGTTCGCTGACCGCCTGCATGAGGGCTGGTCGATCAAGGCAGCCTGGCACAGCGGGATGGGCTGGACGGAGAACGACGAAGACTCCGCGGTCCTCGTGACCGGGACCAACGAGACGCACTGCTTCGATCGCCTGGATCACATGTCGTGGTACAACCTGCAGACATACAAGCGGCTCGGCGACGCCGCAGCGGGGGCAGAGGATATCATCAACTACTGGTGCATCAGCCGGGTGGACAACGGATGAGGGGAAGAAGATCATGAGAAGCGCAATTGAGCTGATGGTTGTACTGGCACTCACGTCAATCAGCCACGCGACCCAGGCCAGGGACACCCCCGAGCGACAGGCCATCCAGGCAGACTCGCGGGCCCGCGTCTTGAACCAGCCCGTCGTACCCGCCCTGGCGCGGCAGCGGGGGCCGGGAAACGTCGCGCGATTGGCCGCCCTGCTCGAAACGCTCCCCTCGGTCGCGCGCCTCGAAGGGACGGCGGAACGTAGGGACGACGCCGAGGGCATCTGCCTTACCTCGTCGGACCACTGGTTCGTGACTGTCGGGTCGGAGGGGGATCATTTCGACTATCGAGACGACAAGTTGGCGAACGCATCGGTCTGGGACCAGGCGCCCGCGATGCGGCTTGACGAACTCGTCGCCCAGGGGAAGACGGTGCTCGAGGGTGCGCTCGCCCCGCTTGTCGTGCTTGAGCCGAACGAGAAACTGGTGGCGATCCGGTCGTTCCAGGAGGTGCGCGGAGTGCGGAACAACAGCGGGGCGCTCCTCGCCGAGACTATCGCCGTGAACGTCATCGAGTTCGCGCGCACTGTGAACGACATCCCCGTGCTCGGTCATGGATCGTACGTACGGCTCGGATTCTCGCCGCTGGGTCAGCTCGTCTCGGTCGACGCGGACTGGTCGCGCTACAAGGTCCTCCCCGCCCAGCGGTTCACGGTGGCGACCCCGCAGACCATGGCCGTCCGCGAGGGGGCCATCCGCGCGCAGTTCGGCGTGCCCGCGTCCATGGTGACCTCGCGCTTCGAGTGCGGGTACCTGGACAATGGGCGGAGCGCTCTGTTACAGCCTGGGTGTCGCGTTGTCGTTCGCAATGAGCGCCAGGGTGAGGTAATGGCCTTTCGCATCCCCGCCGCCGAGATCCCGGCGGCCGACCCGACCTGGTCCGAGATCGGGCGGCTCCTGCAGGGAGGCGTCCAGTGAAACCCCCGTGGGCTGCGCGCACCGAGCGCGGTTGGGCACGCGCAAGGTCTTCGCCAGGGACACGTCGGGGCCGGTATCTCATTCCCACATTGGTCGTCTTCGCCTTGTCGGGCGGTTGCAGGGACGACGCGGACAACGAGTCCTGCGGCGACTGCGCCGATCTGCCTGCACACTGGGTCGTGTACCATGTCTCGTCGCCGAGCAATCCTTGGCAGGAGGTGGACGTGACGATGGAAGTCGACGGGGAGTACCGGATCGGGTGGTGGCGTGAGGGCGCAGCCGACGAGACGCCCGAGTGTGAGAGCAGCGATGAAGGCTGCTCCGGAAGCTCCCTCTGCATGGCCGGTCGGCTCGACGACGACCAGTTCGCCGCGGTGGAAACGGTCGTCCAGAGCGACTGGACCGACAAGTATGCCCTCGACGACTGGAAATCGGAGTCCGACGAACCCGTAGACCGCTCCGTCCACGTCGCGCCAGCCGACGAAGGGGTCGCCGGGTACTCGCTCCAGTTCTATTCCGAAGGACCCCTTCAGCCAGAGACCGAGGTGCTCATCGACACCCTCGACGGGATCGCGCTCGCACTCTACGCCCGGGCCGAATACTGCACGGATTGGGATCGCTCCCTCGCCGAGGACGGCGAGTGGGTGTTCCCCATCACCGAGTAGCCCCGCGGTGCGGGCCTCGCACGCCCTCGGGCGGCGCGGCGGTGAGGCGCGCGGCGGCGATCCGGCAGGCGTCCTCGCCGAGGTCGATCCCCGCCCAGCGGCGGCCGAGGCGGGCGGCGACGGCGAGGGTGGTGCCGGAGCCACACATGGGATCGAGCACGCGGCTGTTGGGCAGGGTGGCGGCGCGGACGATCCGCTCCAGGAGGCGCTCGGGCTTCTGGGTGGGATAGCCGGTCGTCTCGGCGATGAGCGGGGTGTTGGCGCGCATGGCGGGGCAGTCGGTCCACACGCTGCCGAGGCGCCGGCCCTGGTCGGCGTAGTAGCGGTAGGTCTTGCCGGCGACGGTGCGCTCGCGGTAGCGGCGGCCCTCGGCGTCCACCTGCTGGAAGTGCATCGCGAGGCTCGTCGCCGCGTAGGCCTCGGCGCGTAGGTAAATCGAGCGGCTCCCCTCGCGAGCCACGCTGGCCGAAATCCCAGCATCGCTCCCCGATCTGGATTGCATAACGGAGATCATGTTGCCCGGTCGCGCGGCCAGGACGGTTGAACGCCTTAACCTCAACGACGACGTGTTCCTCGGCGAGCACGAGGCCATCATCGACCCGGACGTGTTCGATCGCGTGCAGCGCACGCTCGACCTGCGGGCGGCCGGAGCCGGCGCGCGCCGCCCGCGACGGAGCGAGTCGCTGCTCACGGGGCTGCTGCGCTGCCTGCCCTGCGACGCGGCGATGAGCACGAGCCACGCCTACAACCACAAGAAGCAGCGCTACCGCTACTACCGCTGCCGCGCCTCGCAGGAGGGGCTGCGCTGCCCCACGGGCCTCCTCAACGCGAGCGACGTCGAGGACGCCGTCGTCGCGCAGGTGAAGGCGCTGGCGAAGAGTGGCGCCCTGCACGACCGCATCCTCGCGACGCTCGCCGAGGGGGATGAGGGCGAAGCCGAGCTGGTCGCGACCAAGGACCGACTCGAGGCGCGGATCACCGGGCTTGGTGCCGAGGCCAGACGCCTGCTCGGCGCGTTCAGCAGCGTCGACGCGGGCGGACGCCTCCTCGCGGAGCGCCTCGGCGACCTCGAAAGCGAGACCGACAAGCACCGCCCTGGCGTCGCCGATCTCGAGCGGCGTCTTCGCGCCTGCGCTGCGCTCCGCGCCGAGGGCGAGCAGGTCGCGAAGCTGCTCGATGCCTTCGACGAGGTCTGGGAGGCACTCGTGCCCGAGGAGCGCCGGGAGGTGCTGCGCGCCCTCATCGCGCGCGTCGGCGTCGACCCCGAGAGCGGCACGCTGCGCGTCACGTTCTACGAGCCCGCGCCGTCAACCGGCCCGCAGCCGACAACGGAGGCCACGCTGTGACCGAGGTCGTCATCGCCTTCATAGGCGGGCGCGCATGGCGCCAGCACCAGCAGGCCGTCAAGCGTGCCCCGACGCGCCGCTACCCCGCGCGCATCGCCCGCCAGCTCGCCCTCGCGCACGCGCTGCGCCGCCGGCTCGAGCACGGCGATTTCGCCGATTTCGCCGACATGGCCCGCCAGCTCGGCTTCACCCGCGCCCGCGTGACCCAGCTCATGGACCTGCTCCTCCTCGCGCCCGAGGTGCAGGAGGAGATCCTCTTCCTCGAGCTGCCCCCGGGCGCCCAGCCGGTGAGCGAGCGCGGCCTGCGCGAGGCGGTGCTCGGGACGATCGACTGGTAGGAGCAGCGGCGGCGGTGGGAGGGGCTGCGGGCGACCTTCGAGTGAGCGCGACGGCTCACTCTCGCATGTCGGCGACGTGCGGCGTCGCTGGCGAGTCGTCCGCGAAGCTGACCCAGTCCGCGTCGAAGCGCTGGTACTTCTCGATGTCGGCGAGCGTGAGCGCGTTGGTCGCGATCACCTCGACGCCGACACACTCGATGCCGGGCTCGAACTGCTTCCAGAACGTCTCGACGAGCGACTCCAGCTCGGGCTTCTCCTTCTTCGCCCACGCCGGGTCCTTGGTCGACGCCGCAGGGACCGCCACGATCAGGTGGACCTTGTACGGCTTGTCGTCGCCGAGCTCGGCCGGCGTGCTGAGTCTCAGGTAGATCCCCTGGACCCACTGGCTCTGGGCCTCGAGCAGGCCGGTCCATTCTTTCATCTTTGTCCGCCAGCGCGCGTCAAACGCCGTTGGGAACGCAGCGCGGATGTAGCGCTTGGCCAGCCACTCCGCGATCAGCCGGCGCGGCTTGTCGTCGAGGATACGATGCGGCGCCTCCGACGCGAGCAGCTCGCGGGGCATGGACCAGCGCTCGTGGACCTTCACGGAGAGCACCACCTGGCCACCGACCCCGTCGTCGGCCGCCAGCTGCATCTCGCGCGGATTCCGGCCCCACACCTGCTGCTTGTCGGGCCTCTTCTGCTGGACGACGGCAGCGCGGAGCACTTCGACGATCGGCTCCTTCTCGAGCCTCCCGTTCACGACGTCGCAGTCGTGGCTGGTCACGATCAGCCAGTCGCTGTCGGTGAAGGCGATCCTGCTCGGCGCGAGCTTGCGCGCCTCGGCGGCGAGGTTCGCCCCCAGGACGGCGCCTTGTCGCCAGCCGTGCCGCTCGATCGCGCTGGCATCGAACGCCGTGGACATCGTCGGTCAATCCTTCGGCCACTCGCGGAGCGCGACGTTGAGCGCAAGGTTCGCCTTGCGCTGCTCGGGAGTGGGTTCCTCGAACCCCAGCGCGCGCAGGCGATCTTCGCGGGCCACCCGGGCACCCTCGGCGTCGTCTTGCAGCGCCTTTGCTTCCGCGAGGAGCTTGGCGATGCGGGCCTCGTCGAGCGTGTCGGCCTTCAGTAACTCGAGTAGCGAGGGCTCGCCGTCGTTCAGGGCCTCGCGCATGAGCCGCGGGCTGATCGAATCCGCAGCAGTCACCCCCGCGCTCGACAGGATGCGCACGAGCGCTGTCAGCCTCTGCGCGTTCGCTGCGTTCGGCTCCTTGCCGTCGAGCCAGTCGTAGAGCGTCGGGCGCGACACCCCGAGCACCTCGGCGAGCTGGGTCTTGTTCAGGTTCAGCCCGGCCATCACCTCGCGTGCCTGGTCTGCCGACGACATCCGAAGCACAGCCTGCCGCGTCGTCGTCCGTGTGCCTTCGGCAGCAGCTTCGGGCGCCGGGGCTGGGGAGCTGCGCACCATCCGGCGGCTGTCGAACACCGTGGGGCTCGTGCCGACGTGAGGCAGGTACGGCGCATAGCCGCTGACGAGGACGACGACGCCCGCGCTCCCGGCGCGCATCGAGCGCAGCAACGCCTGCTGCCACGGACCGTCGGTGCTCTGCGCGCGCTCGCGATCATGCTCGACGATGGCGATCACGTCGCTGACGCCGCCGCTGCCGCCGTACGAATCGACGGCAAGGCTCATCGCCACACCTCGATCGCCTTCGCCGAGACGACGTGCTCGTGGAACGTCTCGATCAGGTGGTCGTGCATCGCGTACGCGCGCGCCGTAACCCACTCTGGGCTCGGATCGAACTTGCCCTCGATGAAGTGGTCCATGTCGACGAGCGTGACGAGCTCGCCGGCCTTGGCGCGTGCTTGGAACTTCGGCGCGCCGCCGATGAGGTCAGGCGGCAGGTCGAAGCCCTGATCGTTCTGTGCGACGCGGAGGACCATCGTGCCGGGAGTATCGCCCACGTCGGTGCGACCGACACTCTCGACGTAAAGCCGGTGCGATCCCTTCGCGAAGGGCGCATCCGACGCGCCGTGGAAGCCGGGCCGGAGGTAGTCGCGGTAGCTCTCGCCGTCCCGAGGCTGGATCAGGTCGATGTAGCGGAGGCCGACGCGCTGGATGAGGCCGAGCCTGTCCTGCTCCGTCTGCTCGAGGACGGTTTTCACGGCGGCCTCGAGCTTCTCGGCGAAGCCCTCGAAGCGCTCGTAGGCGGTCGTCTGCAGTACAACGCTGTCCTGGAGCACCGTCACGCTCCACTGTTCGTCCTTGGTCCGGTACTCCCAGCGCTCCTGCTCGACGGCGTGGACGCCGGCGGGCGTGATGGTGAGCTGCTGGATCTTCCCCGCGCGCTCGATGGGGAAGCCGTGCCGCCGGAACGCCTCCTGGATGCCGGGGATGTAGTCGCCCATCTTGCGGACCGGGCTGAACCGCACCTGGCAGAGCACGAGGACGAGCGGGTTCTTGCTCAGGGGGACGAACCGGCAGTTCCTCTTCGTCGTCATTCCGGGCTCCCTTACATCGAAGTTTACGCCCAAGGCAACACTCCAGGCTACAAACTTGTTCCCGAAGTCCGGTTCGGCAAGCCGGGCTGAACGGCCGGGCAGGCATTCACCGCGGCCGGATGCGCGCCGCTTGAGCTCACCCCATCCTTGGCCCTACTGTGGAAACGGCTGGAGGGCTGCTCCCTTCTGCCCCACGGAGCCAACCCGGATGAGCGACGAGATTCTGACGGTCCTGGAGGTCGCGGCCTTGCTCAAGGTCGCCGACAAGACCGTCTACACGATGGCGCAGAAGGGTGAGATCCCGGCCTTCAAGGTGCGCGGCCAGTGGCGCTTCCGGCGGGTCGACATCGACGCCTGGATCCAAGCCCAGACCACCGCACCACGCAGGCAGGGGGATGGCGATGCGTAGCCCCGCCAACCCGCACCTCGCCGGGCGAGCTCCCTCACTTCTCTCGTGCGCCGAAGCGGCGCCCCGCTTCGGAGACGTTTGACCATGGACCAGGCCGCACACAACAAGATCGTTTCCTTCATCTGGGGCATCGCCGACGACGTCCTCCGCGACCTCTTCGTGCGCGGAAAGTACCGCGACGTGATCCTGCCGATGTTCGTGCTTCGCCGCCTCGACGCCGTGCTCGAGCCGACGAAGAAGCAGGTCCTAGAGACCAAGGCGATGCTCGACCAGGCTGGCATCACGAGCAGCACGCAGCCCTCTGCAAGGCGTCTGACCAGGCGTTCTACAACACGTCGAAGTTCAGCCTGCGCGACCTCAAGTCACGCGGGAGCCAGCAGCAGCTGAAGGCCGACTTCGAGGACTACCTCGACGGGTTCTCACAGAACGTCCAGGACATCCTGACCAACTTCGAGTTCAGGAACGTGCTCGCCCGTCTCTCCAAGAGCGACGCGCTCGGAACCCTCATCGAGAAGTTCCTCGATCCCGAGATCAACCTGAGCCCGAACCCCGTGCTCAACGGCGACGGCTCGGTGAAGCACCCGGGGATGGACAACCACTCGATGGGCACCGTCTTCGAGGAACTGGTGCGCCGCTTCAACGAGGAGAACAACGAGGAGGCCGGCGAGCACTGGACGCCGCGCGATGCCGTGCGCCTGATGACGACGCTGATGTTCCGGCCCATCGCCGATCGCGTGAAGGCGGGCTCGTACCTCCTCTGCGACTGCGCCTGCGGCACCGGCGGCATGCTGACCGTGGCCGAAGAGACGCTGCAGAAGCTCGCGGCGACTCACAAGCAGAAGGTCCTCACGCACCTCTACGGGCAGGAGATCAACCCGGAGACGTACGCGATCTGCAAGGCCGACATGCTGCTCAAGGGCGAGGGCGAGAACGCGGACCACATCGTCGGCGGCGCGGAGTGGTCGACGCTCTCGCACGACGCGTTCCCGGCCCAGGAGTTCGACTTTCTGCTCGCCAACCCGCCGTACGGGAAGAGCTGGAAGAAGGACCTCGAGGCGATGGGCGGCAAGGACGGGATGCGCGACCCGCGCTTCAAGGTGATGCACCGGGGTGAGGAGCTGTCCCTCGTCACACGTTCGAGCGACGGCCAGCTCCTGTTCCTCGCGAACATGGCCTCGAAGATGAACCACAAGTCGGCCCTCGGCAGCCGCATCGCCGAGGTCCACAACGGCTCACCGCTGTTCACCGGCGACGCGGGCTCGGGCGAGAGCAACATCCGGCGCTGGCCCTTCGAGAACGACTGGGTCGAGGCGATCATCGCGCTGCCACTCAAGCTCTTCTACAACACCGGCATCGCCACCTACGTCTGGGTGCCACGCTGGCCGAAATCCCAGCATCGCCCCCCGATCTGGATTGAACCTGGATTTCGCGCGGCCCCGGAGCCGGCTGACTGGGGCGAGCCGATTCA
>CAYVRP010000055.1:0-45695 GCA_964454025.1 uncultured Polyangiaceae bacterium
TTCCCGGGCCTTTTCTCAGCCGAGGAGTGTCAACCTCGGTGACGGGGACAGAGTAACGGCCCGGGTCCTCGCTCCTTCTGGCAGGCAAGCGCGATGGCCCAGAAGCGATCGGCGTGCCCGCCGCGGGCGCTGCGCTCGGCGTCGAAGCTCACCTTGCCCGAGGGCAGCACGCGCCGCTTGATCGAGTGGACCTGCGCGACGAGGTCGCGGTCGCGCGGGAGCGCGATGTCCTTGCGCTGGAGCAGGATCTTGCGGTCCGTCGCCCAGCGCTCCTTCGACTCGTTCGAGAAGGCTTCGCCGACGACCTGCGGGAAGTCGCGGGTCAGGTTCTCGGCGAGGTTGATGCCGATGCCGCTGCGGTCGATGGAGAGGCGCGCGACGGGCAGCGAGCCGAGCATGCGCAGTAGGTCGGCCTCCTGCTCGGCGAACGGCACCTGGTCGTAGCGGCGCAGCAGGCGGCAGACGAACCGGCCGCCCACGTCCTCGAACAGCGCCAGCTCCGAGCGGTCGCGCGTGCGGCCCACATCGAAGCCGGCGACGAGCCGCTCCTCGGGGAATGGCAGGTCGGTGAAGTCCTCGCCCAGGGAGAGGTCGGCGTCGGTGCAGGGCAGGATCAGCTCGAATGGGAAGAAGCTGTAGCTCTCGTCGACGAAGCGCCCCTCGAACTCCTGCTGGAGGTCATCGAGCGGCAGCGAGTCGAGCTGCTCGATCACCTGCTGGCGGCCGAACGTGGCCACGCGCTCCTCCGTCGGCATCGCCGGGGCCTCGACCGCCGCGCGCTTCACGTCGTGGCAGAAGAACGAGCAGAGCCACCACGGCACATCCTGCCGGGTGTGGTGCGGGTACTTGCGCAGCTCCTCGCAGGCGATCTCCCAGAAGATGCCTCGCCGGCCGAGCGGCGTGCTGCAGCCGGTGAGCTGGCCGCGCGAGCGCAGGATGAGGGCGGTCGAGCCGGTGTAGACCTCGCGGTCGTTCACGTAGTGCGCGAGCTCGTCGAGGTAGCAGTCGCCCTTCTTCCCGCGCGGCGGCTTCGACGGCACCGAGAGGATACGCGAGAGCCGGCGGCCCGAGCCGTTCGACTCGAAGGCCAGCTCGGTCTTCGAGTCCACGACGAGCCGCTTCTGGTACGCGAGCGGCAGCTCCTCGAAGACCTGGCGGGCGATGAGGATCTTCTCCTTCGCGTCCTCCTGGTTGAACGAGACGAAGACCGCGGTGTGGCCGTCGCGCAGGTTCGGCGACGGACCGGTCCGCCCGTTCCGCTTCGGCTCGACGGGTGACGAGATCCGCAACGTGCCGGGCGAGCCGCTCGGGATCTGATCGGCGAGTCTGGGAACCCGGATTCCCAAGCCCCGCGATCGGGCGGCTCTTCGGCGCCGAGTGAGGGTTGCGGTAGAGAGGTCCGCCGCCTGGCGAAGCACGATGGCGTGGCGCTCGGCCCAGGTGTGCCAAGGCACGGGGCTGGCGGCAGTCACGCGCGACAGGGGAACGCGCAGGGGGCGAGGGAGGCCCCACCCCGAGAGCACGAGCAGCCGAGGCGTGAGGCGGTCCACGCGGCCCAAGAGCACGCGTCCATCGGTGAGCTGGACGACGGCTTCGACGCCGAGCGCCATCTCCCCTGTCGAGACAGCGCCGCATTTCCGGCAGCGCGTCCGAGGGCCCACGATCCCCCTCGACTGCCGGATGGCCCGGCGCATCTCGGTCACGCGCTGGCAGACCTCCGCGAGCTATTCCCACGTCGTCGAGGCTGACCACGCGCTTGTGAGCTCCTCGATCATCTCGGGAAACCAGACTCGCTGGGCGTCACCGGATGCCATCGCGTCTCCCGAAGCCGAGGTTCATCCCCAGGCTTCCCAACCTCGCTTCTCGAGCCAACTCTCGGCGGGCGCGATGGTCTCGGAAGCGTTCGGCCGGATCGGGTAGCTGCCCCACTCGCCGTTTCGCTGGGCATAGAGGCACGTGCCGTGGAACGAGCCGGAAAGCCCGTAGCTGGTGAAACGGACGAGCGCCCGGTCTTTCGCTGCGCTGACCTCGGCGATGAGCGGCGTCCGATGCATGGAGTACCAGTATCGTGGCTCGGAGAGCACCCGGATCGGGATGCCGAGCTCGCGGTGCAGAACGACCTGGGCTGGGGGCTTGCCGCCGTGCCGGGGCCGGCAGAGAGCGCCGAGGCCGTGGAAGGTTCCCTGGGTGTCGGATTCCAGCGTCGTCAGCACGGTGGCGAGCTGGCCTCGTTTCTTCTCCGTCCATGGACCGCTCGACGAACCTCGCGGCTGCCGCGTGAAGTCGCTCGAGGTCCTCGCGTCGGAGCGTCGCTGCTTTGGGCCTCGGGGGTCGTTCGGGCCAACCTCGGTTACGCCATCTCACGCCCCCTGGATACTCCCGGGTCTTGGGCACGGGAAGGCCCTCCCTGTCCCCGTCCGGCACCCCCCGACGCTTTGTCAGACCGAACGCCGTCGGGCGCACGGCGCAGAGGTCTTCTCGGGCGCCGATGCGGCGGTCGATCTGGCGACACTCGTGAAGCCACCTCGGCGGCGGCCGGGACATCGGCAGACGTAGCCCCTCCTTCCAGCGTGAACGTCCCCCGGAAGACGTGCGGCGGCGGTGGACCCCCGGCTCGCCGCTCATCGCACCCGCTTCGCGATCGCCTTGCGGATCTTCTCGTAGCTCGGCGGTGGCCCCTTCTGCAGGTTCTTGCCGTCCACCAGAACCGCGTCGGCGATGCCCCACTCCGCTACCGCGTCCCGCGTCGAGGTGTCGATCTCCCGGAATGCCACCTTGTCACCGAGCTCGGCCGCCGCGCGCTTGGCTCGCTCGTAGACCAGGTTCTGCGCCAGGCACCAGCCGCTCGAGAAGGCCGTGACGTTCACCTTACCGGGGATGGGCTCCGGTCGCTTACCGGTCGGCGGCAACCAGTGCGGCGGCTTCGCGTCGTCGGTGAACGGCTTCCAGAGCAGCACCGAGATGCCCTGGCGGTCGGCCTTGCGATAGCCGTGCTTCTTGAACCACGAGGCCTTCATCCAGAACGGCAGCCAGACGCCCCAGACCGCCATGCCCTCGGCGCCGAGCCGCCGCGCGTCCTCCTCGGCCGCGCAGAGCAACGCGGTGCCCATCCCGTGCCCCTGGAAGTTGCCGCGCCCCTGCTTGTGGCCGTTAACGTGGATGCAGTAGACGAAGTAGAGTCCCTCGCCGCCCACGTTCGAGTGCTCGATGGGGCCGTACTGGATCATCCCGCCCTCGACGCCGCGGTCGTCCACCGCGAGCTTCGCGCGCAGGCCGAGCTTCTCGCTGCGGTCGAGCCACTGCCGGCGCTTCGGCCCTGCCTCCCTGGCCTCCTCGGACCAGTCCTCGAGGCACAGGCAGAAGAGGTCTTTTCGGTCCTCGGTGAGGTCGATGATCTTCATGACGTGCCTTCTCCTCGTGCCGGGGACGGCGACGTTGACCGCGAGCAGCCCGTCAACGCATCCTGGGCCGCGCCCGCACCCGGGCCACGAGGAGAACATGCCAGAACGGAACGCCGGGAGTAAGATCCACCTCCGCATGGGGGAGGACCACCACAAGAGACTCGGGCTCTGCGGCGCGGAGTTCGACGCGACGAACCAGGACTACGTGGTCGAGCTGCTCGGCCGCGAGCTGTGCACGGGGAAGCGACCGCTCCGGACCGCTGGGCCGGGAGCCGGCACGCGGAGGGAGCGATGACCCGCAAGGCTCGACGCAAGATCGATCCGATCGAGCAGGAGATCGAGGTGGCGCTGAACCCGGGTGCATTCATTCCGGACCGCGCCTGCTTCCCCTTCGTGAGCGACCTTGACGAGGTCGCGGCCAAGATCGCCAAGCTCATCGCCAGCGATCCCGCCCGGGCCGTCAACTTGTACGAAGCCTTCCTCGCCGCGTGCTACCTGAAGCTCGAGGAGCTCGACGACTCGAGCGGCTCCTTCGGTCAGTTCGTCGATGAGCTCTACTGCGGCTGGGTCAAGGCGCGCCAGGCCGAGGGCGCTGACCCTGACGAGACGGCGGCGCGTCTGCTCGAGTGGATGGACGAGGACGAGTACGGCTTCTGCTACCACCTCGAGAAGGACCTGGTGAAGGTCTTCGACAAAGCCAACCTCGCCGCCTTCGTGAACAAGATTCGGGCGAGGTTCGACGCTGCGGCCAAGGCCACCCCGAAGTCGGATGGCTCCGTCAAGGACCGCCCCGACTACCTGCGCCGCCACTTCGGGGAGATCCTGCGCAGCCTGTATGCCGCCCAGAAAAACCTCGCCGCCTACATCGCGCTCGCCGAGGAGACCGGCCTTGAGGCCCGGGATTGCCACGCGATCGCCACCCTGCTCGTGGCACGCCGAAAGCCCGAGGAAGCCCTCGCCTGGGTGGAGCGCGGGCTCGACCTCGACAAGAAGACACCGCACAGGTCGATGGCCGGTCACGACCTCGCCAAGCTCAAGCGCGAGCTCCTCATTAAGCTGGGGCGCGGCAACGAGGCTCTCGCGGCCGCCTGGGCTGACTACCGCGAGCACCCCAGCAAGTACACCTACGACGATCTCATGAAGTTCGTACCCAAGGCGGAGAGGACCGCCTGGCACGAGCGAGCCATCGCCGCAGCGGAGGGGGCCGACCTCCACTCTGCGGTCGACCTCCTGCTGGCCACCAGGGAAATGGATCGGCTCGCCGACCTCGTTCACCGGACCTCGGACAAGGCGCTCGAGTGCCTGAGCCACTACACCGCGGAACCGGTGGCCAAGAAGCTCGAGAAGAGCCGTCCCGACCTTGCTGGGCGGCTGTGGCGAGCGCAAGGGCTGCGGATCGTCAACGCCAAGAAGAGCAGGTACTATGACGCCGCCCTGGCCAATTTCGAGAGGGCCAGGCGTTGCTTCGAGCGCGCCGGACTCCAAGGGGAGTGGAAGAAGACCGTCAGGCAGGTGCGTGCCCACCATCAGCGCAAGAGCGGTTTCATCGGTGGCTTCGAGCGCCTGGTCGAAGGCGCGGGCACCAGCGACGAACCATCCTTCATGGAACAGGCCAAAGCCCGCTTCCGGGGGCGTCAGCGGAGAGCACGATGAAGAGATCGGACCGCGACAGCGGCAACGCCACGACCGACCTGGAATCCATGGTCGCCAAGAGAACGACGGACGCCCACGGCGACGACGCGCAACTCTGGGCCTTTCGTCAGGGGCGACGGCGGGTTTCGGAACGACCGACTCGCTGCGTCCGGGAGGACGATCGAGCGGTGCGCCGACCAGGTTCCGTCGTGGACCGTGGTCCTGGCGCCGGCGGGTCCTGGGGGGCAGACTGCCGCCGGGGGAGGACCTGGAGGACCTCGTCGGCCGCCTGAAGAGGGGATCGCGCTCCGGGGCGCGCACCGGAGCGACAAGGAGGTATACGGGAGAGCCACGCGCGGCGGTGAGCTCGGACGCAGGGGTCCTGGGCGGAACGCTCGGGGTGGGGTGCCGGCGGCGCGCGCGGTTCAGCCGCCGCCAGACGCCACGGCGTCCACCGTCGTAGTGACTTCCGCCAGCAGGGTGATCTGCGCGAGCCAGTGGCGGGCCGTCCGCAGCCGCTCGGGCAGGGGCGCGGCGGGATCCCACGCAGCCCGCAGCGCGCGGATCGCGACGCGCGCCACGTGTCCGGCGAGCAGACAGCGCAGATCTCCGGCCGTGACCTCGACCCCACCGTCACGCATCGCCGCCGCGTCGGCCGCGAGCGCCGCGCGGCACTCGCGGCCGACGTCCGGCGGCAGCGCGACCTGCCGCGCCCTCGCGCGTCGCGGCGCCAGTGGCTTGCGGCAGACGAAGACGGAGTCGAGGATTGAGGATCCCGTACCCGCGATGTGGAGCGACGCGGTCATCTCGGCGGCCGCCGGGAGCGTCGCGGTGCAGTCGAGCTCCGCGTCGAGGACCGCGAGCACGAGGGGCAGATACGCGGTGGGGTCGTTGTGGTGATACGTGAAGACGAAGGGGCCGCCGGGCTTCAGCGCCCTCGCGAAGTGCTGGAACACCGCCGAGATGCCCGCCGCGAACTGCGCGAGCCCCCGGCCGAGGGTCGCGTTTCCGGTGAGCTCCTCCGAGGATCGCGTGCTCCTCCTCGCGAACGAAGCCTCCTCGTCGCCCAGGGCCAGCCGGAGCCAGGCGTAGCAGAAGTCGATCAGCTCGGCGTACTGGACGTTGTCGAAGTACGGTGGGTCGGTGAAGACGCCGTCCAGCGAGCTCGGCGGGAGCGGCGCGCCCTGAGACGGGGCGTTCAGGAGCAGCGCCTGCTTGACGGCCTTGCCGTCCGGAAAGCGCGCCACCAGCGACGCCTCGATCGTCTCGCCCGTGATGGGGACGAGCTCCTTGCTCCCCCCGGCGTGGCGCGTCTCGAAGGGCGCGCGGCAGTATTGCTTCGCGCGCGTGTACTTCGCCACGAAATGACGGAACGAGCCGGAGCCGACCCCGGGGATGCCGAGCAAGTTGTTCTCGCACTGGACGAGCCCGACCGGGAAGCCGTGGACGCTGAAGATGTCCTGGCACTTGAGGGCGTAGGTGTCGTAGCGACACAGCATGTTCTGGTACCGCAACGTGTCGGAGAAGACCGTCAGCAACGCGTGCCGCGAGGCGACCTCGCGGACCTCCCGGATCCGCTCGAGCAGGAGCCCGAGGCCGAGGAGCTGCCGGGTGCCGAACATCTCGCGGTAGCGCCGGTAACCCCAGCGATGGAGGCGGTCGCTCTCGTCACCGGGCGGGATCTCGTCGTCGGGGATCGGCAGGGCCGCTCCTTCACGCGCGAAGCGGCGCTCCGCGTCGCGCCAGCGCGCGAGGTCCCGGCGATCCGGTCGCTTGTACTGGCGGCCCGGCGTGCCGGGGTAGCAGCGGGCGCAGTGGTACTCGAGCGCCCACATGCGGTGCGCCGGGGCCTCCGCGAAGGCACCGATGGAGAACGGCGCGCCGCACCGTCGGCACTCGAGCTTCCGGCGCGTGACGTTCCCTTCCAGGTGCACCGGGTGCCCGCACGCCGTGCACCGGCGCGGCGCCGCTCGCGTCGGCGGGGTGTCGTACTCGCCTAGCGCGCCGCACCCCGCGCACACGAGGACGTGGCGGGGATGACGCGCCGCCTCCGCGAGGCGGTAGCTGGGGAAAAGGTCGTTCACCTCGTCGCAGCGAGGGCAGCGGGCCGTCTTCACCCAGAGGAAGTACTTGACCTTCGCGACGCTCCCGCAGCGCACGCACCGGGTCTCGTACAGGTGACCGACCGCCGCCTCGACGTCTTCGACGACGCTCGCCGCCTCGGCCGTGAACGCGTCGAGGTCGAGGTGCGCCAGGCTCTGCCGCACGATCCAGTGCGCCATCGGGTTGATGTCGCACCCGACCACGTGATAGCCGAGGCGGTTCGCCTCGAAGACGGGCGTGCCGCCGCCCATGAACGGATCGCCGATGACCCCGGAGAGCCGATGGGGCCTCCAGAAGGAGTCACGCAGCGGTCGCGCGTCGAATTCGGCGAGCAGCAGCGCCCGGAACAAGGTGCCGGGGCGTCGCGCGAACCACTTGTGGATCCCGATGCCGGGTCGGTAGCTCTGCTGGATCTGCTTCTCGCGCAGCGCGAGCTCGGTCGCGAAGGCGGCGTCGAACAGGGCCTCGAGGCCCGCGGGCCGCGGCGCGGTCGCCGGGGTGATGCGTCGCTTCATGGGCGTTCAACCTGACGCGGGTCGCCGCCATCAGGCGCCGAGGACGCGAGCCTCCGTCCTCGCGGGACTCTCAGGCCACATCCTCGCCACGGCGTTCCCGGGCGCCCGCCTGGGCCGTCAGGGAGCGGCAGAGCGCCGCGCGCGGAGCGCGGCGCCGGCCTAGGAGTTCGCAGGCGGGCCGTCCTCCGCTGCGCGCCGTCGACCGGGCGTTCTTCCCTGCGAGCGGGGGAAGCTCCGCGGTGACGTCGCGGGTGAGGACTCCTTCGACCATGGGCGGCGTGGGCGCGCTTCAGTGGCGCGCGCCTCCAGCGGACGGGAACGTATTCTACCGCGCGCGGCCAGGTCCAGTGCCCAGTCGCGGCCGCCCGCCCGCGCCTCCGCGCCGCGGCCGGCGCCCCGGCGGACGCCCCCCGCCCGCCGGCGCCCGCGCGGCCGCCGGCGCGGGTCCTTCGCCGGCCAGCGCCAGGACGGCGGCGGGCCGCGCGAGCGCGAGAAGCGATGGGTTCAGCCGGCGCGCCAGCCGCGCCCGTGGGAGCCAAAGCTCGTGCGGCACGGCGACCGGGTCGGCCAGGGCACTGCGGTCGATGAAGCCCCGCCGGCGGGGCGCGAGGGCGCGCGCCCGAGCCGCCGCGGCGGCGGGCGGGCGGGCTAGCGCACCACCGCGATCTCGACGCGGCAGGCCACGTTGCAGCCGTCGAGATCGACGTTGTTGCCGTCGTCGCACTCCTCGTACTCGGCCTCCCAGAGCCCGTTGCCGCAGTAGGGGCCGAGGACGCACCCGGGGGCGCACTCGCCGTAGCCGCTGTCGTTGACGCCGTCGTCGCAGGCCTCGCCGTCGCTGGTGATGCCGTCGCCGCAGTAGGGGCCGAGCTGGCAGTTGGCCGCGCAGCCGCCGTACGCCCCCACGTTGAGCTCGGTGCCGTAGTCGCAGGCCTCCTCGTCCTGCTTGATGGCGTCGCCGCAGTGGGGGCCGAGCGTGCAGGTGGGCGAGCACTGGTTGTACCCGCCGAGGTTGTTCTCCACCCCGTCGTCGCACTCCTCGCCCGGGCCGATCTCGCCATCGCCGCAATTGGTCACGCAGTCGCTCATCCCGGCGTCGAACCCGCTGAGCGTGAGCTTGTAGGTCGAGCCGGTCTTCTTGCGCTCCGCCTGGAAGACCTTGACCTCGTAGACGTTGCCCGGGACCAGGCCGAAGTCGGCGACCCGGCTGGTGGCGGGCTCGTTCGCGTCCGCGGTCCCGTCGGTGCCGTGGATCTGGTCGATGGACCCGTCGGCGTTGAGGGTGAACCGCCCCTCGACGGGCACGTGCAGGCCGCCGAGGTCCACCGCCAAGCGCCCGTTGACGTAGACCCACATGTCGTCGTCGCCGATGAAGGAGAGCGAGGCCGTCATCCCCTCGGTGTACTCGAACCAGTAGGCGATCTCCGAGGTGAAGTAGAAGTTGCGCAGGGCGCCGCTCGGGTCCGCCTCCCACTGGCCGCCGTAGACCTCCTCGGGGATGTGGGCGACGTCCTCGTCCGCGGCGGAGTTCATCAGGTTGTCCACGGGGAAGAAGAGCGGGTTGCCGTCGAGCTCCACCACCTCGCCGCCGATGCACCACTGCTCGTCGTCGTAGCTGCAGGGCGCGCACGCCGCCTGGCACTCGGCCTCGCGCGCGGCGAAGAGCTCCGCGCAGTCGGCGTCGCACGCGGCGGCCGCCGCCGTCAGCGTCTCGATCTCGGCCTCGAGCTCGGCGATCAGGGCCTCGTCGGGCACCTGGGCCGTCTCCGCCTGCGTCAGCTCCCGCTCCGTCTGCGCCACCGCGTCGTGGTCGGGGCGGCAGACGTTCTCGCACTGGAGGCTGTCGCGGGTCCGCTGGGTGCAGGTGGCCTGGCAGGTCGCCAGATCGGACCCGTAGCCGCCCTGCTCGCGGCCCGTGTTGAGCGTGGTGACGTAGGGCTCTCCGTTCGCGCCGTAGCGGTTGACGAAGCCCCCGTCCCCGTTGGGGTAGAGCTGGATGCTGCCCACCGCCTCGCGGTTGGTGCTGGCGCTGGTGTACCACTCCGCGTAGCTCGCGGCCGAGGCGATGCAGGCGTCGCTGTTGCTCGCGGCGGCGAGCTCGGGCTTTCCGGCGGCGTTGAGCATGGGCTTGGCGACGCCGCGCTCGATGGTGCCGCACTCCACGCCGAAGTCGGAGTGCGACTCGGCGAAGTCGCGGTAGATGATCGAAAGATCGAGGAAGCAACCCTCTCCCTCGCAGGCCCCTGCCTGGCTGCACTCGAAGCCGGGCTCGACCCGGCACGCGCTCGAGCAGCCGTCCCCGTCGCGCAGGTTGCCGTCGTCGCACTCCTCGTCGTTGAGCGTGATGCCGTCTCCGCAGATGGAGGAGCAGGGCTGACCCGTCTCGCAGACCGGCTCCGCCTTGCAGGTCACCGAGCACCCGTCGAAGGGGATCAGGTTGCCGTCGTCGCAGCTCTCCGCGCCCTCGCGGACGCCGTCGGCGCAGGTGGTCGCCGTGCAGGTGCTGGGGTTCCCCGCGCACTTGAAGCCGTCTTCTATCCGGCAGCGAGGGCTACAGCCGTCCCCGACCACCACGTTGCCGTCGTCGCACCCCTCGTTGGGGTCGACGACGCCGTCGCCGCAGGTGTAGACGCGCACGCAGGGCACGCCGGCGAGCCGGCAGCTGTAGCCGCGCTCCACCTCGTGGCAGTCGGCGGCGCAGCCGTCGCCGCCTGCCTGGTTGGCGTCGTCGCAGGCCTCGCCGGGGCCGACGACGCCGTCGCCGCAGCGGATCGTCGAGGTGCAGGGCTGCCCCGGGGTCGGGCACTCGAAGTAGGGCTCGACGATGCAGGCGCCCGAGCAGCCGTCCCCCGGCAGGCTGTTGCCGTCGTCGCAGGCCTCCGGCGGGTCGAGGTTGATCTCGCCGTCGCCGCAGGCGGGCGGGGCGACCACCACGCACTCGGGTGGCGCGTGCTCCGCCTCGCAGGGGTTGGTCAGCGGCTCCGATTGGAGGACCACCATCTCCGTGTTGCCCGTGTTGCCGGTGCCGGCGCCACCGGTGCCGCTGCCGCCCGCGCCGCCCGTGGTCGGCGTCGGGCCGGTGCCCGGCGGCGCGCCGCCGGGCTCCTGCGACACGCAGTGCGTCGAGGCGAGGCCGAGGAGCAGCAGGGCGGGGGCCGCGGCGCGGACACCAGGAAGGCGAGGAAGCGAGCGCATGGGGCTAAGGTTTCAGCGCCGGCCGCGAGGGGCAAGCCCCGCCCCCGATTTCCCTCTCGAGGTCGCGATCATGGATCGGCGGCGCAGGAATTCTCCAGGCCCGCCGCAGCGGATCTGCCACCTTCTCCCACCCCCGAGGAGCCGCCGGCGGGGCCTGCCTGCTGCCGCACGCCGAGCGCCCGGCGGTCCTCGAGCAACGCGGGGCTCTCGTCGAGGTCCGCCTCCACCGGCGCGAACCACCGCCCGGGCTCGGAGCAAGACGGGACCTCGCGCAGCACGCGGGCGCGCCGAACGAGGCGCTACGGACCGAAGACGCCTCGCGGCGCCGCGCGCCGGTGCGGCCGCGGCGCGAGCGCATCGGCGAGCGGGCTCTCGCGCGGGAGCTCCGGATGGACGGGACGGGACGCGATCCCGACCCTCGCCGCCCTCCGGGCGCGTCAAGCGGGATCCGGGGGCGGCTCCGCCGCCGAGGTGTGGCAGATCGCACGGGTCGCGAGCAGCGCGTAGAGGGTGGGGAGCACCAGCAGCGTGAGCAGCGTCGAGGTGACGAGCCCGCCCATGACCACCACCGCGAGCGGCTTCTGGATCTCCGCTCCGGAGCCGGTCGCCCAGAGCAGGGGCAGGTGGCCGATGAAGCTGGTGAGCGCCGTCATCAACAGCGGCCGGAAGCGGAGGTCGCAGCCCGACATGACCGCGTCGGTCACGGAGTGACCGCCCGCGCGGAGCTGGCGGAAGAAGGCGACCAGCACGACGCCGTTCTGCACCGCGACCCCGAGCAGCACGATGAAGGCGACGGCGGCGGACACCGACAGCGGCATCCCGAAGGCGACCACGGCGACCACCCCCCCGGCGAGCGCGCAGGGGAGGTTCAGCAGCACCAGCAGGGAGTCGCGGACCGAGCCGAGCGCCAGGAAGAGCAGCACCAGGATCGATAGGAGCGCGATCGGCACCACGATGGAGAGCTGCCGCATGGCGCGCTGCTGGTTCTCGAACTGCCCACCGTACTCGACGTGGTAGCCGGGAGGGAGCTCCCGCACGAGCGGCGCGAGCCGCTCCCGGGCCTCACCGACGAACCCGCCGAGATCACGACCGCGGACGTTCACCTCCGCCACGACGCGCCGCATGCCGTCCTCGCGACTCACCTGGGCCGGCGCCTCGACCACCCGGAGGTCGGCGAGCTGGGCCAGGGGGATCCGCTCGCCACCCGGCGCGGCGACCAGGAGGCGCTCGAGGGCGGGCAGATCGCCGCGGGCCGACGCGGGGTACCGCACCACGACCGCGAACCGGCGCTGCCCCTCGATCAGCGTGGTGGCCCGCTGGCCCGCGATCGCCGTCTCGATGACGGTGTTGACGTCGCCGATCGCGACGCCATGCCGCGCCGCGGCCTCGCGATCGATGACGACGTCGAGCTGGGACAGGCCCGACACCTGCTCGACCTTCACGTCCTCGGCGCCCTCGACGCCGCTCAGCGTCGCGGCGGCGCGGTCCGCGAACCCCTTGAGCACCTCGAGGTCGGGGCCGAACACCTTCACCGCCAGATCGCTCTTCACGCCGGAGACGAGCTCGTTCACCCGCAGCGCGATCGGCTGCGAGAAGGAGAGCCGCAGCCCGGGGATCTGGGCGAGCTCCGCCTGGATCGCGGCTACCAGCGCGGGACGGTCCCGGCCCGTGCCCCACTCGGCGCGAGGTTTCAGCATGATGAAGACGTCGGACTGCTCGGGGCCCATCGGATCCTCGGAGATCTCGGCGCGGCCGGTCTTGCTGACCACGGTGGCGATCTCCGGGAACCGGCGCAGGCGCTGTTCGATGAAGCTGGCGACCTTGACCGAGCCGTCGAGCGACGCGTTCGGGAGCCGCACGACGTTCACCGCGATCGACCCCTCGTCGAGCGGGGGCATGAATTCGGTGCCCACTCGGGGCAGGAGCGAGAGGCTCGCGGCCACGATGGCGCCGGCGACGCCGAGCGTCAGCCCCGGGCGCCGCACCGCGCCGCCGAGCAGGCGGAGGTAGCCCCGGCGCAGGCGCTGGATGGCGCCGAGCTCCCGCTCGGGCGCCGGCCGCAGCCCGAGCTCAGCGAGGACGGGGACGACGGTGAGGGCCACGCCGAGCGAAGCCAGGAGCGCGATCAGCAGGGTGGCCGCGAGCGGGGCGAACATGTTGCCCTCGATCCCCTGGAGGGTGAAGAGCGGCACCAGGATGACGGCGATGATCAGGATCGAGAACGATACCGGGCGCGCCCCCTCGACCAGCGCCGCGGCGACGACGCGGCGCCGCTCCTCGCCCGCCGCCCGCCGGGCGAGGTGGCGGCGGACGTTCTCGACCACCACGATGGACCCGTCGACCACCATGCCCACGGAGAAGGCGAGGCCCCCGAGGCTCATCAGGTTCGCGCCGATCCCCGCGCGGCCCATCACGATGAAGCTCACCAGGAAGGTGAGCGGGAGCGAGCAGACGACGATGAGCGCGGTCCGGACCTCGGCGAGGAGCAGGAGGAGCACGAGGATCACGAAAATCCCGCCCTGGAGGAGCGCGTCTACCACCGTCTCGACGCACGCCTCGATGAGCGAGGTGCGGTCGTAGAAGACGTTCAGGCGCACCCCCGCGGGGAGGGTGCCCTGGATCCGGGTGACCGCGTCCTTCACGCGACGGACCACGTCCCGGGAATTCTCGCCCTTGAGCATGATGATCATGCCGGCGACGACCTCTCCCTGCCCGTCCCGGGTGACGGCGCCCTGCCGGGGCTCCGCGCCGATCACGATCTCGGCGACGTCCCGGAGGTACACGGGGACGCCGCCCCTCGACTCGAGCACGACGCGCTCGAGGTCCGGGATGTCCTTGATGAGCCCCACGCCGCGCAGGTAGAGCTGCTCCCATCCTTGCCCGATCACGCCGCCGCCGGCGTTGGCGTTGCCCCGCTCGACGGCCGCGATCACCTCGGCGAGCGTCAGGTCGTGCTCGAGGAGCTTCTCCGGCGAAACCAGGATCTGGTACTGCTTGACCTCGCCGCCGAAGCTGTTGACCTCGTTGACCCCCGGGATGGTCTTGAGGAGCGGCGCGACGATCCAGTCCTGGACGGTGCGCAGCTCCATGGCGCTCTTCCCCTCGCCCTCGAGCGTGTACTGGAAGATCTCGCCGAGCCCGGTCGAGAGCGGACCGAGCTCGGGCTCCACGCCGGGCGGGAGCTGCTCGCGCGCCAGGCCGAGGCGCTCGAACACCACCTGGCGCGTCCAGTAGGCGTCGACACCGTCCTCGAAGACGATGACCACCTGGGACAGACCCGCGCGGGACAGCGAGCGGACCTGCGTCACCCGCGGCAGGCCGCGCATCGCCTGCTCGATCGGGTAGCTGACCCGCTCCTCGACGTCGACCGCGGCCAGGCCCGGCGCCTTCGACAGGATCATCACCTGGGTGCTGGTGACGTCCGGGAAGGCGTCGATCGGCAGGCGAGACCAGGCGAGGGTGCCGGCGGCGAGCAGCACGGCCGTGGCGAGCAGCACGAGCGGCCGGTGGCCGAGGAGGAACAAGGCGAGCTTCATGGCACACTCCCGCTCAGTCCGCGCAGCCCGCGCCCATCTTCGCGCGCAGCACGTCCGACTTGAGGAGGAACGAGCCGTCGGCCACCACCGCCTGCGACGGCGCGATGCCCTCGAGGATCTCGACCCAGCTCGCCCACCGGCGGCCGACCACGACGGGGCGGCGGACGTAGTCGTCGCCCCGGTAGTGCACGAACACGAAGGTGCGCCCCTCGTCTTCGAGCACGGCCTGACTCGGGAGGGAGAGCGCGTCGTCCGCGCCGGGTAGGAAGAGCTGGACCGACGCGAACATCCCGGCGAGCAGCCGGCCGTCGTCGTTCCTGGTCTGGATCCGGACCTTCACCGTGCGCGACGCCTCGTCCAGCGCGGGGCTCAGCAGATCGACCGTGCCGGGGAACTCCTCGCCGGGGTACGCCTGGACCGCGATCGTGGCCGCGAGCGGCCCCACCGCCTGGCCCGCGCGCACCGCGGCGAGGTCCCGCTCGTGGAGGTCGGCCCACACCCAGAGGGCCGTGTTGTCGCCCACCGTGATCAGGGGCTCGTCGGTCTTGGCCACCTCGCCGGACACCGCGTGCACCTGCAGCACCGTGCCGGCGAGCGGCGCGCGGAGGACGAGCCGCCCCCCCGCGGTGTCGCCGCTCCCGAGGCGCACCAGCCGGTCGCGGGCGGCGCGGGCGCGGATCTCGGCGGCGTCGAGCGCCTGCCTGGCCTCGAGGAGCTCCTTCTCCGAGGCGATGTTCTCCTGGCGCAGCGCCGCGACCCGCTCGAAGCTCCGCTGGGCCAGGTCCAGCGTCCCCCGCGCCTCGAGGTAGGCGGCCTGCCCCTCGCCGACCGCGACGCTCTCGATCACGAGGAGCGGCTGGCCCTTCCTCACCCGGTCGCCGAGGGCGACGTTCACCTGCTCGATGACGCCTTCGACCTGCGTGCTCACGTGGCCCACGCGCCGCTCGTCGAAGCGAACCTCGCCGGTGAGGACGACGGGCGCGGCGACCCTCCTGCGCTCGGCCCGGGTCGTCGTGAAGAGCCCGTCCTGCACCAGGGAGGCGGGCACGCGCACGAAGCCGACCTCGTGGCGGCACTCGTCGCACTGGTAGGTGCGCCGCTGGTGCTCGCAGGTGAGGGCGGTGAGCTCCGAGAGGGGGCGGTCGAGGCCCGACGGGGCCTCGCCGTCGGCGCCGTGGGGCGCGCCCGCGGGGGCGCTCGCCGCCGGCTGCGGGTGGCCGTCGGCCAGGGCCGCGGTGCGCTCTGCCGGGTGGGAGCGGTCACAGGCGAAGGCGGCGCCCAGGAGGACGAGCACGGCCGACGGGACTGGGCGGGAGAGCTTCATCGGGGCTCCTCTCCGACGAGGACGTCGAGGCGGCCGCAGTCGCTCCGGGCCTGGGCGAGCGCGTCGAGGGTGAGGCGGCGCGTGCGCAGGAGGGTACGGCGGGCGTCGATGACCTCGAGCAGGCTCGCCTCGCCCAGCCGGTAGGATCGCTCCAGCATGGCGGCCGCGGTTTCCGCGCGCGGCATCACCTCGTCGCGGAGGCGTGCGGCGGCGGCCGACGCCGCCTCGCACGCGGCCTGCGCCTCGCCGCCCGCGGTGTCGCGCTCCAGGGCGGCCGCCTCGGCGAGCTTCTCGCCCGCGGCGCGCCGGGCCTCCGCCCGGGCGCCGGGCCCCGCGGTGAAGCTCCACACGGGGATGTCGACGGCGACGCCTAGCCCGTAGGCACGGCGGTCCAGCTCCTGGGCTGTGAAGCCGGTGAGCGCGAAGTTCGGCGCGCGCCCCCGCCTCGAGGTCGCCACCTCGGCGTCGAGCAGACGGGCTCGCGCCTGCGCCTGCGGCAGCGCAGGGTCGTTCACGCGAGCCCGGTTCAGGGCTGCCTCGCGCGGCATCGCGGGCGCCGCCAGATCGACAGCGGTGACCGCGACCAGGGTGTTCGTCACGGGGGCGCCCATCCGGAGCGCGAGCGCGTCCCCGCGCGCCGCGAGCACGATCTGCGCCGCCTGAAGCTCGCTCCTGACCTGCTCGAGCTCGATCTCGACGCGCGTCGCCTCGACGGGGCGCGCCTCGCCTCGCGCGACCCGCTCGCCGACGGCCTCGACCAGCGTCTCGGTTTCGGCCTCGTACGCGGCGAGGACCGCGACCTGCTCCTGCGCCTGGGCCAGGCCCGCGAACGCGGCCCAGAGCTCGAGCAGGACCTCGCGGCGCAAGACCTCGGTCGTCGCGAGGGCGGTTTCGACTTCGGCCCGGGCGCGCGCGATCTCCGCCCCTCGTTGGGCGAGCCAGCCCAGCGGCACGGACACGGCCAGGCCCCACTCGAGGCGCGAGGTGCCGCCCGCGCGGGTGAAGCCGGGGCCCGCGTGGGCCTCCAGGCTCGGGTTGGGCACGGCGCCGGCGGCGGTCACGCCGCCCCGCGCGGCCTCGATCTCGAGCCGGCTCGCGCAGAGCCGCGGGTGGCGCTCGGCGCGGCGGACGAGGTCCGGCCACGTCACCGCGACGACCGCACCGGCTGGCGCCTGGCGTCCGGGGGCGGTCTGGGGGACGGGGGCGGACGAGCCGGGTCGGGCCCCCGCCGGTGCCGTCACGGAGAGGGCGAACAGGAGGAACGGACCGCGTCTCCCACGGGAGACGCGCGAGCAAATGCGTCGCATCTTCGAACACCTGCCTTCGGGGGACGCCCCGGGCGGAGCGTCACGGTTGCGCCGGAGCCGTGCGCTCGCTGGAGCGCGAACGCCGCGGCCCTTGCGTCACGGTTCGGAGCTCGTCGAGCGAGGAGCCCCGAGCGCGAGCCTGGGGAAGCGCTCAGGCGCGAGGCGGGTGGAAGATCCGGGAGGGGACGTCCTCCGGGTGGAGGTCGTCGCGGAGCTGCTCGTCGAGCGCCGTGCAGGCGACGAGCGCCTCGGAGGGGCGACAGGCCGAGAAATCCGGGGCCGAAACCGGTGCGTGGCAGCAAGCGCAGGGGCAGCCGGGGCCGCAGGGGTGGTCGCCGTCGCTCGGATCGGGGCAGGGCGATCCATCCGCATGCGCGACCGCATCGGCGCCGGTGAGCGAGTGCAGCAGCTCCACGACCGCTCCGGCGAAGCAGCTCGCCGCGTAGGTGCACAGCACGACGATCACGAGGCGCCGCAGCAGGAGCCGCCCCGCGTGGGCGAGGCGGCGAGGCGGGCGAAGGCGGGCGGTGCTGGCCGGGGTCATGGGCTCGTCGCCGGGTCGGCTCGGCCAAGCATAGGAGCGTCGGCTCGGGGGTCAACGAGCCTGGCCGGTGCGGCGCGCCGTGTCCCTTCTCGCTCGAGCCGAGCCGGGCGCTGACCGACCCATCGCTTGACAGCGCCCCCTGAGGGGGTACGCGACCAGAGCCCCGTCGCGCTCGCGTCCAGGTCGCACCATACGCGTCCGGCAGTGGCTACGGCGGCGCGCCGCCGGGCGTTCGCCGCGGGCGCTCGGGCCGCAGGATCCTCGTCGTGGATCGTCAGGTGAAGTCACTTCTGCCCGCGCTCGTGAGCAACGCCGTCTTCCTGGGCATTCTGCTCGTCAGCGCCGGGACCGCACGCTACTGGCCTGCCTGGGTGTATCTCGGCACGAGCCTGCTGATGACCGTCCTGACGCGGCTCGTCCTGCGGCGCGACCCCGGGCTCGAGCAGGAACGCGCCCGGCCCGGGCCGGGCGCGAAGGACTGGGACAAGCGGCTCCTGGGGCTGGGCCTCCTGCTCACGATCGCCCTGCTGGTCGTCGCCGGGCTCGACGCCGGGCGCTTGCACTTGCCGCCGCGCCTGACGTGGCCCTGGGCGCTCGCGGGCCTGTTCTTGAGCCTGGCGGGCATGGGTGTCTTCCTGCTCGCCCTGCGCGAGAACCGGTTCTTCAGCGCCGTGGTCCGGATCCAGCGCGAGCGGGGCCACGCCGTCTGCAGCACCGGGCCGTACCGGGTGGTTCGCCACCCCGGCAACGCGGGGATGATCCTGGGCACGCTCGGCCTCCCGCTGCTCCTGCTCTCGGCCTGGAGCGCGATCCCCGCCCTGCTCTCCGTCGCCCTGATGGTCGCGAGGACGCGCCGGGAAGACGCGGCGCTCGCGGCGGAGCTCGCGGGCTACCGCGAGTATCAGCGCACGACGCGACATCGCCTGGTGCCGGGGCTCTGGTAGCCGCACGCGGCGCCGACTCACCGACTCGCGGGAGGGGTCGCGGCTCGGCCTGGGCGCAGCGGGTGAGATCGCGCCGCGCGCCCCCCAGGGCGCGGAGACCTGCCCGGGCATCGGCGTGGCTTCGGGGGCGGTCGAAATGAACCCCGGCCGCTCCCGCATTACGGACGCATGACCCGCTGGCGCTTCCGTCCCGAGCTCGTCCTGGCCTCCGCCGCCCTCCTGCTGTCGGTGGGCTGCTCCGGTGGCGAGGAGAACGATGACGGCGCCTCCGTCGGGGTGGGGGGGCAGAGCGGTGCCGGAGGTGGTCCACCCGCCGGCACCGGCGGAGCGCCCGCGACGGGCGGCCTCGCCACCGGCGGCGCGACCCCGAACGCCGGCGGCACACCCACGACGGGCGGCACGGCGATCGGTGGCGCGTCCCCGAGCACGGGCGGCACGCCGTCGGCCGGCGGCACGGCGACTGGCGGCGCGATCCCGAGCACCGGCGGCACGGTGAGCGGTGGCGCGGCGACGGGCGGCACCGGACCGACGGGCGGCACGGCGCCGACGGGCGGTGCCGAATCGACGGGCGGCACGGCGCCGACGGGCGGCACCGAATCGACGGGCGGCACGGCGCCGACGGGCGGCACGGTGCCGACGGGCGGCACCGAACCGACGGGCGGCACCGAATCGACGGGCGGCACCGAATCGACGGGCGGCACGGCGCCGACGGGCGGCACCGAATCGACGGGCGGCACGGCGCCGACGGGCGGCAACGCAGGGGATTGCGCCATCCCGGCTCCGTCGCCCACGCCGATCGGGTACGGTGCGTCCGTGACGGGTGGCGGCGACAAGACCCCGGTCGAGGTGAGCAGCCAGGCCGAGCTCGAGGCGGCGCTCGCGGCCTACGAGGACGGGACCGACGGCCTCGTGATCCGGTACACGGGCACCTTCGACTTCTCGGCCATCGCGGCCGACCCCTGTCAGCAGTTCGGCAAGGAAGAGCAGACCGTCGACATCAAGGACATGCAAAACCTCACCCTCATCGGGGCGCCCGGGTCGGCCATCAACTTCGGGCTGCACCTGGTGCGGGTTTCGAACGTCATCATCCGGAACATGACGATCGGCTACGTCCCCGGGGCGGGTGACGCCATCGGCATCGAGGGCGCCTCGAGCCGCATCTGGATTGACCACAACGAGCTCTTCAGCTCCATGGTCGAGTGCGACGGCGCGGGCGACTCGGAGTTCGACGGGCTGCTCGACATCAAGGACGAGTCCCACCACATGACCTTCTCGTTCAACTACTTCCACGACCACCACAAGGTCGGCCTGATGGGGTCCAGCGACGACGACGCCTTCGACTGGTACGTCACGCTCCACCACAACTGGTACGACACCGTGGGCTCGCGCTTGCCCCTGCAGCGCGGCGGCCTGACCCACATCTTCAACAACTACTACCGCGACGTCACGGTTTCGGGCATCAACTCGCGGGTGGACGCGGTGGCCCTGATCGAGAAAAACTACTTCGAGAACTGCAGGAACCCGGTGACCTCGCGCGGCAGCGACGTGATCGGCTACTGGGATCTGCGCGACAACTTCCACGTCGGGGACAGCTGGAGCGGCGAGTCCCCGGACGTCAACGCCGAGGGCTGGGCCACGACCCGCGACTTCCCGGAGGACCTCGGCTACTCGTACAGCGCGGATCCGAAGGAGTGCGTCAAATCCATCGTGATGGCGACCGCGGGCGCGACCCTGAGCCTGTAGCCGGGCGCGCCCGCGGGCGGCCCCGCCGCGGGGAGCTGTCCCCCGACGGCGGGACGGGCTAAGGTTCCTCCCCGCCGCGGGAGAGCCGCCGTCCCCGCGCGGATGTGCGCGCGGCGCCGTCTCGGCGCGCGCCTCGTCGGACGAGCCCACCGATGCCAGCCCGCTTCCGCAACCCCGTGCTCCCCGGCTTCTACCCGGACCCGAGCGTTTGCCGGGTGGGCGCCGACCATTACCTGGTCACGAGCAGCTTCGAGTACTTCCCGGGCGTGCCCCTCTTCCACAGCCGGGATCTGGTGCACTGGCGGCAGCTCGGGCACTGCCTGACCCGCCCGAGCCAGCTCTCCCTGGCCGGCGCCGCGGCGTCGGCCGGGATCTGGGCGCCGCCCCTGCGGTACCACGACGGGGGCGTCTACCTCGTGACGACCAACGTGTCCGCGGGCGGGAGCTTCATCGTGACCGCGCGTGACCCGGCGGGTCCGTGGAGCGACCCGATCGCGGTGTCCCAGCCCGGCATCGATCCGTCGCTCTTCTTCGACGACGACGGCACGGTGCTCTTGACGACCTCGAGCGAGGGCGCGCTGCAGAGCCGCATCGACGTCACCACGGGGCGGCTCCAGTCCGCGCCGAGAGTCGTGTGGGGGGGCACCGGCGGGCAGTACCCCGAGGGGCCGCACCTGTACGCCCGCGACGGCTGGTACTTCCTGCTCCTGTCCGAGGGCGGGACGGAGTACGGGCACATGATCACCATGGCGCGCAGCCGGAGCCCGTGGGGACCTTTCGCGCCTTGCGCGCGCAACCCGCTGCTCACGCACCGGAGCCAGCGCAGCCCGATCCAGGCGGTGGGGCACGCCGACCTGGTCGAGTCCGTGGACGGCCGTTGGTTCGCCGTCTGCCTGGGCGTGCGCCCCAACGGCTACCCGCCCTGCCACCACCTCGGTCGCGAAACCTTCCTCTGCCCTGTCACCTGGCACGAGGACGGCTTCCCCGTGTTCGGCGATCACGGGCGCGTGGCCCTCGAGATGGACACCCCGCTCGCGCTCGAGCCAGCGGCGGAGGTGGCGACGCGCGACGACTTCACCGCCCCGACCCTGGCCCCCTGCTGGTGCTACCTGCGCGATCCCGACCTCGACCTGTACTCCCTCGAGGAGCGGCCCGGGCACCTGCGCCTGCGCGGCGCGGCGCCCGGGCTCGACGACGTGGCGTCGCCGGCCTGGGTGGGGCGGCGACAAGGTCATTTCTCGGTGCGGGTCGCCGCCCGACTCGAGTTTCACCCCGAGGCCGCCGGCGAGGAGGCCGGGCTGGTGGTCCGCATGAACGAGCGGCACCATTACGAGATCTTCGTGACTCGGCGCGACGGGCAGCCGGCGGTGGTGCTGCGGCGCCGGATCGGCAGCCTCCAGGCGGAGGTGGCGTCCCGCCCGCTCTCGCCGGGCGAGGCGTCCGGGCTGGTGCTCGCCGTCGACGCGGACCGCGACCGGTACCGCTTCAGCCATGGTCCTGCCGCGGACGCGCTCCGCCCGCTCGGCGAAGGGGAGACTCGCTACCTCTCGACGGAGGTCGCCGGCGGGTTCACGGGCGTGTTCTTCGCCATGTACGCCAGCGGCAACGGGGTGAGGTGCCAGCGACCGGCGGACTTCGACTGGTTCGAGTACGCGCCGAACGAGGACGTCCCGGCGACCGGTGGCGGCTGAGGCGCGGCGGATCGCGCGGACGAGCAGCGCGAGCGTCCGTGACCGCGGCCGCGCGCTCCAGGGGGAGACCCTCGTGGTGGCCCGTCCCTGTCGCGGAAGGACGGCGAGCCCTGCGCTCGCGCGCCGCGGGGCAGGCGTGCTGGAAAATGGCAACGCTAACATGACCGCGACGAGAGGGGACTCGCGATCCCCGGATCCGGCCCGATAGCCGCCAAATAGGCCAATAATACCAAGCATTTATGGTGTGAAGGTTTGTAGAGCGCGGGGGTTATTTTTCTCCCCTGACGGCGCGCGGCGAGAGATGGGACATCTGAGCGGTGACGCCAGGATGCCACCCGGTACGCACGAGCCGCGGGGCGGGGTGACGTCGACGCGCGTCGGGCTCGGGATTCGGGACGGAAGGAGAGGCAACGGTGAAGCACAACGCAGGGTCGGCCGTCGTGCTGGGGATCATGGCTTCGATCACGGCCTGCTCGAGCATGGACTCGGCGGTCGACGCGGGCAGCGGGGGCGCCACCGCGAGCGCGGGCGGCGCGGAGACTGGCGGCGCTCCCGCCGCCGTCTGCGGCAACGGGGTGATCGATCCCGGGGAGACGTGCGATCCGGCGTCGACCTGCCCGGAGAGCTGTGATGACGGTAACAAGTGCACCACCGACCAGCGGACGGGCAGCAGCATCGCCTGCAACGCCGCCTGCGTGAACACGGTGCGGACGGAGTGCGTACCGAACGACGGGTGCTGTCCGGCGGGCTGCGACTCCGGGAGCGACTCGGACTGCTCCGCGTCCTGCGGCAATGGCGTGGTCGACGGGAAGGAGACGTGCGATCCGCCTGGCTCCTGCCCCGCGACGTGCGACGACGGCGCGGCGTGCACGCTCGATCAGATGACCGGCAGCGCCCAGACTTGCAGCGTCGCGTGCAGCCACACCACGATCAGCGCCTGCTCCTCCGGGGACGGCTGCTGCCCGGGCGGCTGCGACGCGACGAACGACGGCGACTGCACGGGCGGCACCGGCGGCGCCCCGGCCACCGGGGGCGCCCCGAGCACGGGCGGCGCGACGGGCGGGACGCCCGGCACGGGGGGCACGCCGAGCACGGGCGGCGCGACGGGCGGGGCACCCGGCACGGGGGGCACGCCGAGCACGGGCGGCGCGACGGGCGGGACGCCCGCCACCGGCGGCGTCACGGGCGGGACGCCCGCCACCGGCGGCGGCGAGACCGGGGGCGCCGGCGGCGAGGCGCCGACGTGCGAGGAGAGCAGCGTCGCCGAGAGCCCGAGCTCGCTCGGGGTCGACGTCGACGGGGCCTCCGTGCCCGTCCCCAAGGAGATCTTCGGCCTGCTCATGGAAACCTTGGGCAACGACGTCAACAACGGCGTCTGGGTCGGCACCAGCTCGGCCATCCCGAACACGGCGGGCGTCCGCAACGACATCATCGAGGGGATGAAGGAGGCGGGCGTCGGTGCCATCGAGTGGCCGGGCGGGTGCGCGGCCAACAACTTCAACTGGGAGGCCAACAAGAACCCCTCCAACACCATGGGCGTGGACCGCTTCATGGATTTCGTGACCGAGATCGGCGCGGAGCCCGTCCTCGTCGGCCGGCCGAGTTCGCAGTACGCCGCCAGCAACAGGGCCTGGGTCGAGTACGTCAACAACAACCCGGATCACCCGGAGTGGAGGCTCAAGTACTTCAAGATCGGCAACGAGGTGTGGGGATGCGGCGGCAACCTCGGCCACGACGCCGCCGCGGAGGCGACCTACGAGGGGTGGTACAACGCCGCCTATGAGCAGCTGAGCGCCCCCGTCAACGGCAAGGAGCTCTTCCTGGTGGCGGCCACCGCGGGGATCTGGACCATCGATCCGAACAACTCGAACGACTGGATCAACCTGCTACTGGGCAACATCGGGGAGAAGGTCGACGGCATCGAGATCCACGACTACATCTACTATCCCGACTCCGTGCCCTGCGTCGGCTTCAGCGAGGACCAGTACTACGACATCGTCTACCTCGCCGGCGAGGGTCAGATGGCCCCGCGGCTGGCCAAGATCAAGACCATCCTGGACCGGCAGGACCCGTCCGGTCGGGTCAAGATCATCGAGGACGAGTGGGGTGACTGGCTGATGAACTGGAATGCGTCGGACGACTGGCTCCAGCAGAACACCGTCATGGACGCGTTGTCGGCCGCCATCACGCTCAACACGTTCATGGCGAACGCGGACCGGGTGCAGATGGCGGGGCTGGCGCAGGCCGTCAACGTGATCCACTCGCTCTTCTTGACCAACTCCAAGAGCGGCGGCACGGACCTGGTGAAGACCCCCACTTTCTACGTCTTCAAGATGTTCAAGCCGCACCACAGCAACGGCGCGAAGTGGGCTTCGAACACGCTCTCGAGCGAGAAGATCACCGGGAACGGCAAGACCTTCAACGTGCTCTCGTCGGGCGCGACCGTGAACGCCGCCGGGCAGGTGACCGTCAGCCTGGCCAACGTGGATCTGGTCAACACCCGCGACGTGACCATCACGCTGCAGAGCGCGACCACCCGGTACGCGATGGCGAGCGCCACCGTCATCACCGGACCGGCCAAGGACAGCTACAACGATTTCGGGCGGCCCGAGGTGGTGAACATCCAGCCGCTGGACGCGAGCAGCTACGAGCTCTGTGGTAGAAAGCTCAAGGTGACCCTGCCGAGCAAGAGCGTCGTCACGCTCACGCTGGATCCGCGTTGAGCTGGGCCCGGGGCGGGACGGAGAGGAACGGAGGCTTCATGCGCATCGGACTGGTCGGGGTCGTGGGCGTCGGCGCGGTCGCCGGCGCGATGGCGGCGGCGGGCTGCGCCGACTACAGCAGCGACGAGGAAGCCGAGCAGACCGGCGGAGCGAGCAGCGGGGGCGCGCCCGCCGCCGGCGGGGCGAGCAGCGGGGGTGTGGAGGCGTCCGGTGGCGCCACGGGTGCGGCCGCCGGCACCGGCGGGGCGAGCAGCGGCGGCGCGCCCCCCGCGGGCGGGACCCCTGGCGCCGGGGGCGGCGCCGGGACCGCGATCACGGATCTCGACGGTTCGCTGGCGCTGAGCGCGCTGACGGCCGATCAGGTCACGCAGCTCTGCGCCGACTCGTATGCCTACTACTACGAGAGCGGGGCGATCCCCGTCGCCACCGCTTGCAAGTGGAAGGGGTTGAGCTTCGCCACCTCGAGCAGCGCCCCCACCCAGGAGCAGCTCCGGTCGAACTGCAGCGAGAAGGAGGACGGTTGTCTCGCCGATCCGGCCACGGCCTTCGCCGACAACCCGGGCTGCAACAGCATCCCCGCGACCTGTGGGGCCACGGTGGCGGAGTACTCCACCTGCATCGAGGCCCTGGCCACGAGCTTCAACACCACCGTGGACGCCATCGAGGAGTGTGACGTGCTCACGACGGGGGATCAGGGCACGGGCGCGGTCTGGGCGGCCACCGGCGCCGCTCCACCGGCGAGCTGCACGTTCGCCAACTGCTCGGGGCTCTACCCCCCGAACCCGCTCTTCTAGCCACGGAACCGCGCCGCGAGCTCGAGGTTGCGGTGGTCCCGGAGATGCCAGCCAGATAAGAATCGGAGGCGATGAGGCGGCGGAGCGGGGATCGGCGAGGACGCCGACGCCCCCCTCGGCCGGTTCGAGCGCGAGCGGGCGTCCAGCGCTCGTCGCGACGGAGAAAGGGAAGCCATGCTGCGAAGAGTGCACGCGTGCCTCGCGTTGGGGATGTGGTTCCTGGCGGTTCCCGCCGCGGCCCAGGAGCCCGAGGAGGAGCTCCCGCCCGCGGATCGCCCGCCGGCTCCGGTCGCGGCCGCGCCGGCGGCGGAGGAGGAGCCCGCGGGCGCGCCCGCCGAGGAGGCCGCCGAGAAACCGGCGGCCGCCGCCGCGGCCCCCGCGGCCGCGACGCGGGTCGGTGGAGCCGGCGAGGTCGCGACGGCGACGGGGGACGCGCCCCCCGCGCCGCCGCCCGACGGCGCGGAGGAGCCCGGCCAGCGCCTCAAGCCCTGGAAGATGGGGGTGACCGGCTACTTCCGGGCGCCGGTGGCCATGGGCATCAGCCCGCGCTCGGGCCCTGACGATCTCGACGGCGATCCGAAGCTCCAGGTGTCCTACGGACCGAACCGGACCGTCGACGCGAACTACTACAGCTTCGCGTACACGCGGCTGCAGGAGCAGGACTGGGTGGAGCTCTTCGTCACCGCCAAGCGGCCGCACGTCGAGGCCGCCGTCGGGTGGATGGGGTACTGGTACCAGTCCGCCGGCTTCCGCAGCCCCGACGCCGCGTGGGCGCCGGGGCTGGCGTACGTCGCGCTCGACACGGACCTCACGGTCGTGCCCGGCAAGGCGAATCGGCCGAACATCGCGCTGACGACCGGGGCCTGGTGGCCGAAATTCGGCACCTTCGACAAGTACGATACCTACACGCTCGGGCGCTTCCGCCAGATCGGCGAGCAGCTCCGGTTGACGATCCCCTTCAGCGCCGACCTCGAGGCGACCCTGGTGCAAGGGTTCGGCACCAACCGGGACGGCAGCTTCAACATCCTGGCCCCCGCGCCCTACCAGGCCACCGTGGGCATGGATCTGCTCCACTACGAGCACGTCCGGCTCGCCTACAAGGAGTACTTCGACATCGGGCTGCACTACAACACCGAGTGGACCCGAGATCCGAACCTGACCCCGCAGACGGTGCCCGGGAAGGCCTACTCGGACGCGGTCCTGGCGCACCTGACCACCCTCGGCGGCGAGCTGGGCCTGAGCGCGCCCTACGCGGGTCGCCTGTGGGTTTCGCCGTCCTTCATCCACGTCCGCAACGGCTGGGCGCTCGCCGAGGCGGGCACCGAGGTCATGCACTCCCTGGGCGGTGAGGGCATCGCGGTGAACTACATGGCGTGGACCAACAACCCCGCTGCCAGCACCGGCAGCGGATCGATGCTGAACCTCGGCTTCCTCTACGAGAACACGCTCTCCGGCGTCCGGGGCAAGGCGCGAGGGAGCGTCACGCCCGACCTGACCCTCAACGTCTTCGGGCTGCTGGCGAACGCGACCCTCGACCTGCCCGCGGGGACGGTGCTGACGCAGGACAGCATCCGGCAGTTCAAGTACGGGGCGGATCTGACGTTGCAGGCCATGGACTGGCTCGGGGTCATGCTCCGCTTCGACGAGGTCAACTACGACCTCGATCACGCCGGGTACGTCTTCTCCGCGATCACCCCGCGGGTGATCTTCTCCTCGCACTTCCTCTCCGGGGAGAGCATCTACGTCCAGTACTCCCGCTACCGCTACGGCGACCGGATGGTGCTCGCCGGGCGGTGGCCGTGGGGCCAGCCGATGGTGGCGGGGAGCGACATCATCCAGGGCGGCCCCTACGCGGGTGCGAAGCCCGACATGGACGTGATCAAGCTTCAGGCGAGCGTCGCCTTCTGAACCGCCGCGAGGGATAGCCGATGACCCGCCTGAATCACGTCCCGACGCTGCTCGCCATGTCCGTCGCGCTGTGTGTCGTCCACTGTGCCGGCCCCCGTCCGCCCGCGCCCCCGGCGCCGCCTGCCCCCGCGCCGAGCCCGGCCACGGCCGCCGCGCCGGCCCCGACCGTCGCCGAGGCCCCCGCGGTCGCGCCGGTCACCCACGGCCCCTTCGGCCCCGTAGACGGCAAGGTCGTCGCCCTCTACGTCCTGACCAACCGTCGGGGCCTGTTCATGAAGGTGACCAACTACGGCACCATTATCACGGAGCTGCACGTGCCCGACCGGGCCGGCGCGCTCGGCGACGTCGTCGGCGGGTACGACAACCTGGAGGCGTACCTCCAGAAGACGCCGTACTTCGGCGCCACCATCGGCCGCGTGGCGAACCGCATCACGAACGGGCGGTTCGAGCTCGGCGGCAAGACGTACCAGCTTGCCACCAACGATCCCCCGAACCACCTGCACGGCGGGAAGAAGGGTTGGGACAAGGTGGTCTGGGACGTGGTGTCGGCCGCCGACACGCCCGAGGGTCCCGCCATCCGGTTCCAGTACCTCTCCCGGGACGGCGAGGAGGGCTACCCCGGCAACGTGACCGCCAACGTGACGTACACGCTCACCAACCAGAACGAGCTCCGGGTGGTCATGGAGGCCACCACGGACCGGACGACGATCGTGAGCATGGCGCACCACAGCTACTGGAACCTGGGCGGCTACGCCTCGGGACCGATCACGGACCACGAGCTCACCCTCTACGCCGACCAGTACACGCCCGGCGCACCGGTGGTGGCGAACGGGGTCGTCAAGCCCGTCCGCGGGACGCCCTTCGATTTCACCACCGCGAAGCCCATCGGCAAGGACCTGATGGCCGTCGTCATCGAGGGGAATCCGCCCGGCTACGACCACAACTTCGTCGTCAACGGGGACCCGCACACGCTCCGCCCCGTGGCGCGGATCAAGGACCCGAAATCCGGCCGCGTCATGACGCTCGAGGGCGATCAGCCGGGCGTGATGTTCTACGCGGGGCTGTTCCTGGACGGGTCGATCACGGGCAAGGGCCACACCTACCAGCGGTACGACGCGTTCTGCATCGAGACGCAGAAGTTCCCCAACTCCATCAACGTCCCGGCGTGGAGGAGCGAGGTGATCCTCGACCCGGGCCGGACCTATCGCCACGTGATGATCCACCGGTTCACGGCCGAGTGACGGGCCCGAGGCGGCATCGCGGCGCCCGCCCCGCCGGCGCAGCGCGGCGGGGCGGTGAACGCTCACTGCGCGCGCCGGGAGTGGGGCACCGCGGAGCGCGACCGCGGCGCCGCGCCGGTCGAGGCGCGCACCACCAGCTCGGGCGCCACCACCACCCGAGTGGGGCCGCGCTCACCCGCGATGCGCCCCAGCAGCACGTGCAGGCAGCGCCGCCCGAGCTCGGCGAAGTCCTGCCGGACCGTGGTCAGGGGGGGGGTGAAGTAGGCGGCCTCGGGGATGTCGTCGAAGCCCACCAGGCTCAAGTCGCGCGGGACCTCCCGCCCGGCCTCGTGCAGCCGGCGGAGCAGGCCGAGCGCCATCTGGTCGTTGGCCACCAGCACCGCGGTAAGCTCGGGGATCTCGAGCAGGCTCTGCCCGACCTCGTAGCCCGAGCGGGGCGTCCAGTCGCCGCGCAGGAGCGCCGGGACGGGCGCCCGGGCCGCTCGGAGCACGGACCTCCAGCCGTCGATGCGCTCCTCCGCCTCCGTCCAGTCGACGGGACCGGCCAGGTGCCAGACCGTCTTGTGGCCGAGGTTCAGGAGGTGTCGCGTGGCGGCGGCGGCGCCCGCCTTCTGGTCGACGGTGGCGACCGGGATCGACGCGTTCGGTCCCGCCTGCACGGCGACCACCGGGAAATCAGCCCTGACGTGCCGCAGGGCGTCCGTGCCGGCCCGGAGCGGCGCGATGACCGCCACCCCGTCCACCCCCTGGTCCCGGAGCTGCTGGATCGCGGCCAGCACGGTCCCCCGGTTGAGCGAGCGGAGGCTGGAGATGCTCACCGCGTAGCCGGCGTCGTGGGCGGCCTGCTCGATGCCCAGCAGGGTGGAGGCGGGCCCGTAGAGCGTGGTGTCGAAGCTGACCACCCCGAGGGTGCGGGAACGCCCCGACGCCAGGGCCTGCGCCATCGAATTGGGGCGGTAGTCGAGCTGCCGGATCGCCGCCAGCACCCGCTCGCGCGTCTCCGCGCGCACGTGGGGGCTGTCGTGGAGGACGCGCGACACCGTCTGGTTCGAGACGCCCGCGAGGCGGGCGACGTCGGCCATCACCGCGGGGCGCCCCGGCTCCGGACGCGGACGGGGAGCGGGCATTGCTCCGCCAGCATAGCAGGCTTGACGCTCTGCGTGTTAACGCTCACAATCCCGCGGGTCGTGGAAGGACCGGCGCGCTCTGCGGGCTCGCTGGCCGGCGACTCGATGGGTCGCCGTCACGGAACGGCCGCTCGATCCCGGCGTGGCGGATCGCGGCGCAGCGGGCCGGCCGCGGCAGGCGCCGGTCCGAACCCCAGCGAGAGTGAACGCGTCGCCCCGGGCGAGCGCAGGATGAACGGACGGGAGGCGTCGAGGCCTCCCGGGGCACGCACGGGTCCCACCGAACGCCGTGCGAGAACGGAGTGACGAACGTGGCCCAGCGCAACCAGCCTCAACTCTGGTTCCTCACCGGGAGCCAGCACCTCTACGGGGAAGCCGCCCTCAAGCAGGTGGGCCGGAACGCGCAGGAGATCGCGAGGGCACTCGACCGCTCCGGGAAGCTGCCGGCGCGGGTCGTGTTCAAGCCCGTCCTGACCGGCGCTGAGTCCATTCTGGAGGTCTGCCTGGCGGCCAATGCGGCGCCCGAGTGCGTGGGCGTCATCGCCTGGATGCATACCTTCTCGCCCGCCAAGATGTGGATCGCGGGGTTGACCCGCCTGCAGCGGCCGCTCGCGCACCTGCACACGCAGCACAACCGGGAGCTGCCGTGGCGGCAGATCGACATGGACTTCATGAACCTGAACCAGTCCGCTCACGGGGACCGGGAGTTCGGGTTCATCGGGGCGCGCCTGCGGATGAACCGGAAGATCGTGGTTGGTCACTGGCAGGATCCGGCGGTGGTCGAAAAAATCGCGGGCTGGGCCCGCGCCGCTCTCGCCGTGGCCGAGTCGCGGCGGCTCAAGATCGCCCGCCTGGGCGGCATGAACATGCGCGAGGTGGCGGTCACCGGCGGCGACCGGGTCGAGGCGCAGATCCAGCTCGGCTGGTCCATCAACGGCTACGGGGTGGGCGACCTGGCTGCGCGCATCGCCGAGGTTTCGGACGGCGCGGTGGACCGGCTGGTCAAGGAGTACGAGGCGACCTACGCGCTCTCCGCGCCGCTCCGGAGGGGCGGGGAGCAGCACCGGAGCGTGCGCGCCGCGGCCCGGCAGGAGATCGCGCTGCGCGCCTTCCTCGAGGCGGGCGGGTTCGGGGCCTTCACCACCACCTTCGAGGATCTGCACGGGCTCGACCAGCTCCCCGGGCTGGCCTGCCAGCGGCTCATGGCCGACGGCTACGGCTTCGGCGCCGAGGGCGACTGGAAGACCGCCGCCCTGGTGCGGCTGGGCAAGGTGATGACGGCGGGTCGCCCCGGCGGCGTGTCGTTCATGGAGGACTACACGTATCACCTGGTCAAGGGCAAGGAGCGGGTGCTCGGCGCGCACATGCTCGAGGTCTGCCCCTCGATCGCCGCCGGCAAGCCCTCGCTCGAGGTCCACCCGCTCGGCATCGGCGGCAAGGCGGATCCCGCCCGCCTGGTCTTCGACGCCCGCCCCGGCGCGGCGGTGAACACCACCCTGGTGGACATGGGCGGGCGAATGCGGATGATCGTGGCGGAGCTCGACGTCGTGAAGCCCGACCACGCGATGCCCCGGCTGCCCACGGCGCGCGCCGTGTGGATCCCGCGCCCGGACTTCGAGCGCGGCTGCGAGGGCTGGATCGAGGCCGGGGGCGCGCACCACGCCGCCTTCTGCCAGGCGGTCACCGCCGGCGAGTGGGAGGACTTCGCCGGCATGGTCGGGCTCGAGTGCATCCGGTTGGGCGCCGACCTCGATCTGCGCGCGCTGCGCAAGGAGCTCCTCTGGAACGACGCGGCCTTCCGGCTCGCTCGGTAGCGCGATGACGTCTCCGTACCAGGAGTTGAAGGAGCGGGCCTGGAGCGCCAACCAGGAGATCCCGAGGCGCGGCCTGGCCATCTACACCTTCGGGAACGTCTCCGCGCTCGACGCTGCTCGCGGCGTCATCGCCATCAAGCCGAGCGGCGTGGCCTACGAGCGGCTCGCCGTCGACGACCTGGTCGTGGTGGACCTCGCGGGCAAGATCGTCGAGGGCCGGCTCCGGCCCTCCTCCGACACGCCGACCCACCTCGTCCTGTACCGGGCCTTCCCGGGCATCGGCGGCGTGGTCCACACCCACTCGAGCTACGCGACGGGCTGGGCCCAGGCGCGCCTCCCCATCCCGCTCTACGGCACCACGCACGCCGACCACCTCGCCGAGGACGTGCCCTGTACCGCGCTCATGTCCGACGAGGCCGTGGAGCGGGACTACGAGGTCGAAACCGGCCGTCAGATCGTGGACTGCTTCGCCGGCCGCGACCCGCTGCACACCCCCATGGTGCTGGTGGCCGGGCACGGCCCGTTCACCTGGGGCGAGTCGCCGGAGCAGGCGGTCTACCATGCCGCCGTGCTCGAGGAGCTGGCGCGGATGGCGTTCGTCACCCACACGCTCGATCCGGCGGCGGCGCGGCTGCCGGAGCGCCTGGTCCGCAAGCACTTCGAGCGCAAGCACGGCAAGGACGCCTACTACGGGCAGCGCTGAGCGATCGCGCCGGGCGCGGCCCCCGGCCGATCGCGGGATGGAGGCGAGGATGAACGAGCAACAGGGCAAGGTGGCGGAGCTCATCCGCTCGGGCGGCGCGATCCTCGGTATCGAGCTCGGCTCGACCCGCATCAAGGCCGCCCTCATCGCCCCGGACACCACCCCGCTGGCCTCGGGCTCGCACGCCTGGGAGAACCAGCTGCGGGACGGGGTCTGGACCTACGACCTGGAGGCCGTCTGGCAGGGGCTGGCGGCCTGCTACGCCTCGCTCGCCGAGGACGTCCGCGCCCGCTACGGCGTCGAGATCGAGTCGCTCGCGGCCCTCGGCTTCAGCGGGATGATGCACGGGTACCTGGCCCTCGATCGGGAGGGTGAGCTCCTGGTCCCCTTCCGGACCTGGCGGAACAACGTCACGGGGGCGGCCTGCGCGGAGCTGACCCCGCTGCTCGATTTCGCAGTGCCGCAGCGCTGGAGCATCGCGCACCTGTACCAGTCGATCCTGGAGCGGCAGCCGCACGTCCCGCGGATCGCGCGGCTCACCACGCTCGCCGGGTACGTCCACTGGCGGCTGACGGGCGAGCACCTGCTGGGCGTGGGCGAGGCCTCCGGCATGTTCCCCATCGACCCGCGCACGGGTGACTGGGACGCCGCGCGGATGGCCAGGTTCGACGCGCTCGTCGCGCCGCGCGGCCTCGGCTGGACGCTCCGTGACATCCTGCCCGGCGTCTTGCCCGCGGGGCGCCCCGCGGGGCGGCTCAGCCGCGAGGGGGCCCGGCTGCTCGACCCCACCGGGCGGCTGTCGCCCGGCATCCCGCTCTGCCCACCCGAGGGCGCCGCGGGCACCGGCATGGTCGCCACCACCGCGGTGCGCCCGCGCTCGGGGAACGTCTCGGCGGGGACCTCGGTGTTCGCGATGATCGTGCTGGCGCGGAGCCTGTCGCGGAGCCGCGAGGGGATCGACCTCGTCGTCACGCCCGACGGCAAGCCTGTGGCGATGGCCCCCTCCAACAACGGCTCGTCCGCCCTGGATGCCTGGTTCGCCCTCTTCGGTCAGGTCGCCCAGGCGCTCGGGGTCGCCGCGCGCCCCGAGGATCTCTATGGCAAGCTCCTCCCGCGCGCGGTGCACGGGGACCCGGACGCTGGCGGGCTGCTCTGCATCAACTACGTCTCCGGGGAGCACGTGACGGGCTTCACCGAGGGCCGGCCGCTGTTCGCGAGGAGCCAGGACAGCCGGTTCACGCTGGAGAACTTCGTCCGCGCGATGTGCTTCGCCTCGCTGTGCGCCCTGCGCACCGGCATGGACATCCTCACCGAAGAGGAGGGGGTGGTCATCGAGGAGATCCGGGGGCACGGCGGCTTCTTCAAGGGCGGAGACACGGGGCAGCGCATGATGGCCGCCGCGCTCGGGGTCCCGGTCAGCGTCCCCGCGACGGCCGGCGAGGGCGGCGCCTGGGGCATGGCCGTGCTCGCGGCCTACCTGCTCCGCGCGGACCCCGGGCAGTCGCTGCCCGACTACCTCGACGCGCGGATCGCCGGCAGCATCGGGGAGCCCATCCGGCCCGACCCGCGGGACGTGCAGGGCTTCAACGAGTTCTTCGCCCGCCACCGGAGGGGGCTCGCCATCGAGCGCGAGGCGGTGAAGGCGCTGCCGTAGCGCGCGGGTCGGCCCCGCCGACGTGCCCGCGGCGGTTTCCGCCGCGGGGGAACGACCGCGAGAAACCGCCTTCCGGCCTACTGCTTCTGGAACACCACCGTCCCGGTCACCGTGCCCGTGACGGCCGTGGCGCTCGCCGGGGTGATGGTCATCGTGGTCCCCGAGACGCAGTACGAGTACTGGTTGTCCCGGATCGTGATCACGTTGCCCGCGACCGTGTAGTTGCCGCTCGTCGGCGTGGTGAACGACGCGATCCCGAGCCCGCCCGTCTGTTGCACGGTGGCCGGGCAGGTGCACCCGCCGCCATCCGCGGGTGCGCAGCTGACCGTGGAGTAGCCCAGGGAGCTTAGCGGACTGCCCACGCGATCGCAGGTGGTCACGGTCCCGGACACGTTCAAGCATTCCGCCGGCAGCGCGATCTCCTCGGTTCCCGAGGTGGTGGTGGCGTCCGTGAACGTCCCGTCGGCGTTGAAGGTCCAGGACCCGGTCACCTGGAGGGTGCCGGACACCGGGGCCGCCGTGCAGCCTAGGCCGAAGCCCGTCATGTTCACCTGGTTGGTCACGCCGAGGCAGGACCCGGTGACGTTCCAGGTTCCGACCACGTCGCCGCCGCAGGCCACCACGTCCTCGCAGGACGCCTCTCCACCACCGGTCCCCGTGGCGCCGCCGGTCGTGGCGGTTCCGCCGGTCGTGGCGGCCCCGCCGGGCGTGGCGGCCCCGCCCGTCGTGGCGGCCCCGCCCGTCGTGGCGGCCCCGCCGGTGAGGGCGCCCCCGGTCGCGGTCCCGCCGCTGCCGCCGGTGGCCGAGTCATCGCTCGAGAAGTCGCTGCAGCCGGCGAAGAGCAGGGCGAGGGCGAGGGCGTTCGCGCCGAGCGCGACGGGGTGGCGGGGCTGTGTCATGGGCTTCTCCTGAGATGGACGCGGGCGCGGGCGCCCGATGGGTGGATCTTGCCCGGCAACTCCGGGCGGCACAACGGCTCACGCCGCGGGGACGAAGGAGCTCACCGTGGCCGGCGCCCCGGTGGGGGGATGGGGGGCAGGTTGGATCAACGTCGTCCCGGCGCGTCGACCGAGGGACACGATGGGCGCGGTCGCCGCGCGGTTCGGGAGACGAATCGTCACTGACCGTACCCGGCGGCCTTGATGTTCTGCATGACCGCGAGCTCGGTTTCGTCCGACGGGAAGCCAGCGACGATGGCGCCTTCGAAGAAGGTGCCCCAGGAGTTGTTGCTGTTGTCGCCGCCGACGCCGAGGACGATCGCTCCCTCGTTGTTCATCTGCTTGGGCAGGCCGCCCGCGTAGGCGGTGGTGATGCTGGAGGCCGAGAGGTCAGCCATTCTGAGGGACCAGTTGGTCTGATTGGTCTTGAGGAAGCCGAGGGCGAAGGGCACTCGCAGCGACGGGTTGTTGTTGTTGGGCGGCGCGGACGCGGCGCCGTCGAGCGATCCCCAGCCGGGATCGCCGGGGTTCGTGCCGCCGGCCCAGACTCCGGCCTCGAAGTCGGCCATCATCCAGGGGCCGTTGCCGGCGCCGCGGCCCCAGTAGGCCGTGCCGAAGAACAGGGTGTTCATGACGCCGTATTGCGTGGGGTAGGGAGAGACGTTGCCGAAGTCCCAGCAGCACGCCGTGCCGTAGTGCGTGCCGTCGGCGAGCATGTAGATCCCCTGCGGCTCCTGGCCGCGCGGCATTCCGTCTCCCTCCTCACCGACCGGGGACCGGTACCCCTGACGCGCTGCCATGTAGAGGGAGTAGACCCGATGGCCGCCGACCGTCAGCTCGCCCGCGTCCGCGATCGACTCGAAGTCGTCGTCGTCCGCGTACTCCCCTCCATCCGAACGGCCCTTCTTCGCCACCGGGATGTCGTTGCCGCGCCCCGACTGGTCGTACAGGAGCGCGACGGTGCAGACGGTGCCGCCGCAGACCGCGTCCTGCGCGTCCGCGTCGGCGAAGCCATCCGCCGTCATGCCGATGTCGTGCAGGGTGCCGCCCGTGCCGGTGTTGGTGGCCGAGCTTCCGCTCCGAACCGCATAGAGCGGACCGGAGTAGGTGCTCGAGAGACGGCGCACCATGCTGTACGCCGCGACGCAGGGGGTGCCCGAGTCCGCGTAGAGGTCGCAGGGGCCCGCGCTCGTCGTCCCGCCGGTGCTCTGCCCGCCCGTCGCCGTGCCGCCGGGCGGCTCCGCGCCGCCGGTCGGCTCCGCGCCGCCGGTCGGCTCTGCGCCGCCGGTGGGACTGACGCCGCCGGCGGGGTTGACGCCGCCCGGGGGGCTGACGCCGCCGGTGGGACTGACGCCGCCGGTCGGGCTGACGCCGCCGGCGGGGTTGACGCCGCCCGTGGGGCTGACGCCGCCGGTCGGACTGACGCCGCCGGCGGGGTTGACGCCGCCGGTGGGACTGACGCCGCCGGCGGGGTTGACGCCGCCCGTCGGACTGACGCCGCCGGCGGGGTTGACGCCGCCCGTGGGGCCGACCCCACCCAGGGGGCCGACCCCACCGGTCAAGGCACCACCGGTCAGGGCGCCGCCCATGGGCAGGCCACCGCTCGACAACCCACCGCTCCCGGGAGCCACGCCGCCCGGGGCGGCACCCCCTGCAGCCGTGGTGATGCCCCCGGAGCCCGTCGCCGTCTGCTCCTCGGCGTCACTGCAGCCGGCCACGACCGCGAGCAGGAGCGCGGGGAGCGAGAGCCAGCTTGCCGCCTCAATAGTCCGCTGGATGATGACGGGCCGCGCTGCCGTGTGGCGATGGGTCTGCATGCTTGCTTCTCCTTCTCGAAGCCGCGGTCGGTGCGACCGACTCCAGGCGCCGGGACCGAGCGCCCCGACATCACCTTCACTCCTCACCTTGACAGCCCCCTGTTGACCCCGGCAGAGGGCCTCTCTCTCCCCCCGTGGCCGAAATCTTCCGCCTGGAATGGACCGAATCGGAGCGGGCATCCGCGGGCGGGGCCGGGCGCGGGGCGCTCCCCGTGGGAGCGGTCACATCAGCGCCTTTCCGCCGCCGCCCCGGCCGGAGCCCCTACCCGGTGGGGAGGGGCTCCGAGGGCCATGGAGATTCTCGACTGCGCCTGTCGCTTTCTGGGTGCGGGCCGGGCGGATGAGGCCCTCCGGGGCACGAGAGGCCGCCGTCGAATGCCCGCCGTCGAGTCTGGGGCCGGCACCCGGTTCGGTCCTCGCCCCGCCGGCGATGGGGGCGGCCGCGCGCGAGCATCGCGCAGGCCGACCGCCGCCGAGCTCGGCTACCTGCCGTAGCCGGCGGCGACGATGGTGGCCTGGAGCACGTCCAGAGTCTCCTTCGACGCCACGCCGTTCGCCATCACACCCTCGTAGAAGCGCCCGCCGTCGCCGTCGCTATTGTCCCCGCCGATGGCGAGGATGATGGACCCCTGCTTCTGCATGGGGACGTAGCCGGGCTTCTCCGGGCGGATGCCGTCGTACATGGTCTTCAGGCCACCGGCCGTCGCGTCGCCGCCGTAGAGGGCGAAGCGGCCCTTGCCGTCGTTCTTGTCCGCCGTGTCGCCCACGACGATGGCCGTGACGAAATCGTGCTTCAGCGGCGTGTTGGTCGAGATGTTCCGGTCTTGTCCGTTCTCCCAGCCGGGATAGAGTCCGTTCTCGAGATCCGCCATGACCCACGGCCCGCCCTCGACCCCCGTGCCCCAGATGACACCCATGCCGAAGTAGACGGCCTCCATGGTACCGTTGCCATCGTCGTGGGCGCTCGTCTCGGCGTTGCCGTAGTCGAAGCAGCAGCCGTTGATCAGATCGTGCTGGCTGGTGACCATGTACATGGTCTGGGGTTCGTCGTTGATGGCGGTCCCGTTACCGAACAGCTTCCGGTAGCCCTGGCCGGGCCGGAAGAGCATGCCGTACGCCGCGTGGCCGTTGATCGTCACCGGCAGGTCCGCGGCGTTCACCGGGTTGCCGGGGGTGGGCTTGGCGCCGCCCGGCGGCGCGGGCTCGAGGTGGTTCTGCATCGGGGACTGGTCGTAGATGGTCGTGATGGTGCAGCCGCCGCCCGTGCAGAACGCGTCCTGCGCCGCGGCGTCGGCGTAGCCGTTCACGAGCCCGATATCCAGCGTCTCTCCCTGGCAAGAGCCCGGCCCCGGCATCGCGGTGCCCTTGCACACCTGGTAGAGCGGCCCGCTGTAGCCGGAAACCACGGCTCGCACCGTGCTGTGCGCCGAGACGCAGGGGAGCCCGGCCTCCTCGAGGACGTCGCAGGGCAGGCGACCGTTGGCGGCGACCGCACCGCCGTTGCTGCCGCCGCCCGTCCCGGCGCCGCCCGGCCCGGGGCCCGCTCCGCCCGTGTTGCCGACGGCGTCGTACGAACCGCAGGCCAGGGCGCCGAGCGACAGGGGCAGGGACAGCACGACGGCGGGGACGACGGAACGGATCTTCTTCATCGCGACATCTCCAGTTGCACGGGCTCGCTCGGTCGGGGCCGCGGGGCAGCAGGGGCACGCGGAGCGCCGAGGGGAGTCAAGCCAGCGTGCCGAATGGCGTCGAGGCGCGCTCCTGCTTCAAGGATGTGCGCGCGGGGAAGGAGCGACCAGGCAAGGAGTTCCTCCCCTGTCTCGTGTAAAATTTCCACCAGACCGGAACTTCCGCGCGGCGTCGGAGCCGGGTGGGTTCGGGTCCTGGTGCCCCCGTTTCTGCGCTGTCCCGGCGGTCGACGCGACAGCGTCGGCAGCGGCCGCGCCGCGGCGCGGACCTCGCTGGCAGCCGCGCGGCGCGTGCTCGCGATCGTCGCCGCGCCTGCTCTTGTCGCCCACCGGCGAAACGGGCGAAGGTGGATCGACGCGCCGCACCCGAGATGTCGTCGGGATCATCGTCGGGGCTCGCCGACGGCTCGGACACGGGAGCTGAAGCCGCCATGCGACCGGAGAAGACGCTGCAGGCCGAGATCGACGGGGTCGTCCTGGCCACCGCCGACGCGGCGGAGGCGCTGCGCGAGATCGTGGCGCTCCTGTGCCGGCGGATGGATTGCCCGTTCGCGTTGCTCGCGCGCTGGGACGACGAGGAGCGAGGCGCGTCGCCGCTCGCCCATCCGGGGTTGAGCTCGGCGCAGGCCGACAGGCTCTGCGCGGCCCTCGCTCCGTTCCGGTTGGCGTGCCTGGGCTCGGAGCCGCCGGTCGCCGTCCTCGACCCCGCGGTCCTCGCTGCCGTGCCGGACGCGCCGCGCGCGCGCCGGAGCCGGGGGCTGTTCGGGGTGCCCCTGCACAAGGCCGGTCGACCGCTCGGGTTGTGCCTCGTCGCCGGCCGTACCGCGCGCCTCGGGGCGACCGCCGCCCGCGCCCTCGCGCCGGTGCGCGGGAGCCTCGCCCTGCTCGTCGAGCAGGTCGTCCACCTGGAGAAGCTCTCCGTCTACTCCGACTTCGCCAACCGGGACGGCCTCACGGGCCTGTACACCCACCGATTCTTCCAGGAGGCGCTGAGCCGGGAGATCGCCCGGGCTCAGCGCTACGGCTACCCGATCAGCTTGATGATGATCGATATCGATCGCTTCAAGCAGTATAACGACGCCTTCGGCCATCCCCACGGCGACGTCGCCCTGCAGGAGATCGCGGGCGTCCTCAGGCGGAGCATCCGCAGCCACGACCTGGCGGCGCGCTACGGCGGCGAGGAGATGGTGCTCGTGCTGCCCCAGACCTCGCCGCACCGGGTGCTGCCCCTGGCCGAGCGCATCCGCGGCGCCGTCGCCGAGCTGCGCTTCCGGGGCGCGACGGACGCGCACCAGGTCAAGCTCAGCGTCTCCATCGGCGTGGCGGGGCTGCCCGCTCACGCCAAGACGAAGTCCGAGCTCATCGAGCGGGCCGACCAGGCGCTGTACCTGGCCAAGGAGGAGGGCCGCGACCGCGTCGTCGTCTCGCTCGTCCGCTCGCGCAAGTCGATCCGCTTCGCCTTCTGCCCCCCGGCGTTCACCAGCTCGTACTACGCCGACATCCTCACGGGCGTCCGCGACGTCATCGCGCAGATCGGTGGCGTCGAGCTCATCGCCCGCGCCCCCGACAAGGAGTCGAACCACCGCGGCCGCGCGCAGATCTGCCGCGCGCTCATCCGGACCGGGGTCGACGCCGTCGCCCTCGCCCCGCAGTCCGACGCGGTCCTCCCCGTGGTGCGCGAATTTGCCCGGGCGCGCGTCCCGGTCTTCTTCTTCAACGCCCCGCGCCAGATCGAGGGCGCCGAGGTCGTCAGCTACGTCGGTTACCGGCAGCAGGAGGCGGGGCGCGAGGTGGGGCGCTACCTCGCCCGCGTGCTCCGGGGTCGCGGCTCGATCCTCGTCCTCAAGGGCCTGCCCACCACCACCTCGCTCGATCGAGTCGCCGGGTTCAGGGCCGAGATCGCGCGGTATCCACACCTGCGCATCGTCGCCACCCGCCAGGCGGACTGGGAGCGCGACCGCGCGCGCCGCGTCGTCGCGCGGGTCCTCGAGGCGCATCCCCTCGACGCCATCTTCGCGGTCAGCGACGAGATGGCGTTGGGCGCGAGCGACGCGGGGGCGGCCGCCGGGCGGCGCGGCGAGATCTTCGTCGTCGGCCTCGATGGCACCCGCGCGGCGTTGCAGGCGATCCGCGAGGGTGCGCTCACCGCCACGCTGGACACGAACCCCCGGGAGATGGGCCGCATCCTGATGCGGACCGTCGTGCGGGGCCTCAACCGGCGCGAGCGCGTCGAGCCCGAGATCCTCTCCCCCATCCACATCACCGATCTCGGGAACGTCCTTTCGACCACCCCGCCGCCGGACGAGAGCTCGGGGCGAGTCTGCCGGTGAACGCCGGGGACGCGGGCCCCCGGGCTCGCGCCGGGGGCGCCGGTCGGCGCGCGGGGCAGGCGAGCGCGAGCGCCGGCCTCCGAGCACGGGGGCCCCCTGATCCCGGCCACGGGAGGTGGGCAACTAACTGGAGCGGCTCCGGCCGCGGCCGCGAGCCCAGGGCTCGCGAAAGGGTTTCTCGATGCCTCGACTCGCTCGCCTCCAGGTCCTGCTGCTCGGTTTCGCCTCCCTCGTCTCCGCCTGCGCCGGGGATGAGCAGGGGGAGCGGGCTACACCGGCGTCCGGGGGCGCAGCGTCCGGGGGCACCGGGGGAGGCACCCCGGGTTCGGGCGGGGTCGCGCCGGGTTCGGGCGGGGTCGCGCCGGGTTCGGGCGGCGTGGCGCCGGGCACAGGTGGCGTGGCGCCGGGCACAGGTGGCGTGGCGCCGGGCTCGGGGGGCATCGCTCCCGGCACGGGCGGGGTCACGCCAGGTACGGGCGGCGTGGCGCCGGGGGCGGGGGGTGCGGCGCCGAGCACGGGGGGCACCGCTCCCGGTGCGGGCGGCGTCACGCCGGGGACGGGGGGGTTCACGCCCGGGACGGGCGGCCTGTCGCCCGCCACGGGTGGGGTCGCGCCGGGTACGGGGGGCGTGTCTCCCGACACGGGCGGCACCGCTCCAGGTTCGGGCGGCGCATCCCCGGGCACAGGCGGCGTGACTCCCACGGGTGGGACCAGCCCGGGCAGCGGCGGAGAGGTCCCGGGCAGCGGCGGCGCCCCGCTCGGCGAGTGCGATCCGTACCTGTGGCCCGGCTACGATCCCGACCTCGACTTCCAGTTCGACCCCACCACCGTCGATCCGAGCGCCTTCACCGTCTACGAGGGGTGCAACGCGAGCCAGGTGGCGGGCACCATCACCTCGGGCTGGTGGTCGTTCATCTGGGGGCACGATCGGAACCCGCAGATCACGGACGATCAGATCCGGCAGGTGCTCGCCGGGCTCAACGAGGACCTGGGCTACATCCGGGACGAGATGGGGTGGCCGCCCGACGACCTCGCCCAGGACGGCCACTACAGCTCGGTCTATCTCTACGGCTCGGGTCTGTGCACGGACAACGCCTCGAACACCGAGACCGGCGGCTGGCAATCGAACATCGGCCCCTACGCGATGGTGCTGCTCTCCTGGGCCCCGATCGTCAACTACGACCGCGGCGGGATCACGCACGAGGCGATCCACGCCATGGTCAAGGGCGCGCCGGGCGGTGACAACAAGGCGCACTGGTTCAACGAGGGCGGCAACACCTGGATCCAGCAGCAGCTCTACGCGCAGCGGGACGGAAGCTACGGCGTGGGGTTTCTCGACGGCGTCCCCTTCGTCGCGCCGCACCAGCCCATCGAGTGCTACAGCGGCTGGCTCATCGATGGCAGCTTCGGCGGGCCGGACGCGGAGGGTGTCGGTGGCGAGAACTGGCGCCGGTACCTGGGCGGGACCCAGTATAACTCCGTCTTCTCGCACTTCCTCAACCTGTACCTGTCGCCGGGCTCCAACGCGTGGATCTGGCAGCAGGCCCAGCCCAGGAACATCCTCGAGACCCTCGCCACGGGGCTCGGCGACGCGCAGACGCGACACCTGATCATGGAGTATCGGGCTCGACTGGCGCTGGTCGACTTCGGTCCCTGGCGCGACGCCCTCATCCGGGCGATCGACGGGGAGTGGGGGAGCACCATCCGCCGCGAGATCGGGACCGCCGACATCCCCGACTACCAGGCGGTTTCCTACGCGCCGACCACCACGAGCGGCTCGACCATCACCCCGGACGAGTACACCCTCCCGGGCTGGTCGGGGTCGAACCAGATCCCCCTGACCGTCAGCGGCGACGAGGTGCGGCTCGCCTTCCGGCCCGAGGGCGCCAATATGCGCCTGCAGCTCGCGTACTGGGCGGAGGACGGGACCGCCGTGTACAGCCAGCCGGTGGAGAGCGGCGAGCTCTGCCTGCGCCTCGACAAGGCGCCCCGGGACGGCGTCGTGATCGCGGTCGTCAGCAACACCGACTACGTCTACTCGGGAGACGACACCCGCCGCGCCAAGTACGACTACACCATCGACATGGTGGAGGGAGTGAGCGCGACGGCGTCTCGCACCACCCAGTGGTTCCGGAACGACTGAGTCGCAGCGGGCCGCGGAGCGAGCGGCGGCGCGCCGGGGCGCGCGCGCGTTCGCTGGCGCGCCCGGGGCCGCGCCGACCCGCGGGTCGCGCGACCAGGCGCAGTCGACGGCGCCGGGAGCCCGGCTCGCGCTGGCACCGGAGAACCTCGCCGTCTGCTCGCCGCTGGGCGGCGGGGGCTCCGCCGGCGGCGGGGCCGGGGCGGCGGGTCGGCTCGCGCGTCCGCGCGCTGAGAGCTCGCTCCCGCCGCAGCCGCGGACACGGGCCCGGTCGCGGCCCTCGCGGAGGGTGGTGACGTCGGTGGCCGGAGAGCCGTGACGGCACGCGAAGTCGTTCGACCGAGCGAAGGGCTGCGGCCGGGCGCAGGCCCCCGCCAGCGCCAGGGGCGCCACCAGGGTCGCACCGGCATGCGCGCAGCGGCGATGAGGCCCCGCTCGTTCCGAGGTCGCGCTCCCGGGCCTGGTCGGTACGACGCCGGAGCGTAGCGCGGGTCCGGCCGACGTCACCAGGCCCTCGCGGCGGCGCGCGAGAGCGCGGGTCGTCGCGGGGCCGCGCACCGGGCCCGGTCCGGCCCCGACCTCGTCGCCTCGCGACGGCTCGGGGGTCGCCCCCGCGACGACGGAGCAACCACTAGATTAGTCATTGACTAGGTCAATGAGTAGATCCATTACACCGGGCGTGACCAGCGTCGAGGCCGCCGACTTGGTGGGGAGACATCACCGCGGGGACGAGCCGCACCTGCTCCGCGAGCTCGTCCGGGCCTACCAGACCCTCGTGGCGGTGTTCGCGCGGCGGACCGGCATGCCGGCGGCGCGGTTCGGGCTGCTGCGGCTCCTGGCGGTCACCGAGGGGGATCGCGGCGTCATGGACCTCGCCCGCCAGCTCGGCGTCAACCCGGCGGCGGTGACGCGGCAGGTGCAGGAGCTCGAGCGCGAGGGGCTCGTTCGCCGGCGCGCGGATCGCCGGGACCGGCGGCGCAGCCACGTGGACCTGTCGCCGAAGGGAAGGCGGGTGTTCGCGGAGATCCACGCGCGCACTCACGAGCTGGAGCGGTCGCTGGTGGCGGTGCTCGGCGAGGAGGAGATGCGTCGCGCGGCGAGAGTCCTCGGCCGCCTGCGGGTCGCCGTGGAGGGCTCCGTCGCCGGGCCGGGGGAGGGGCGCCGATGAAGGCGGCGACGCCGGTGGACGACGAACTCCACCGTCGCCGCGGCGACGCCTGGTGGGACGACGACGTCGGCGAGTCGAGCTCGATCCGCCCCTGGATCAACCCGGTCCGATGCGGCCACTTCGCCCGGGTGCTCGCCCGGGAGGGGGCTCCCGCGCGCGGAGGGCGCCGGATCCTCGGCGTCGGCTGCGGCGGCGGGCTGCTCGCGGAGGAGCGGACGCGGCTTGGGCTCACGGTGACTGGGATCGACCCGGCGCCGGAGCGCGTCGAGGCGGCCCGGGCGCACGCGGTCGCGTGGGGGCTCCGCATCGAGTACCGGACGGGCGCGGGCGAGAGCCCGCCCGGCGCGGAGAAACCGTTCGACCACGTCGCCGGCTGCGACGTGCTCGAGCACGTTGACGACGTCGAGCTCGTGGTGGGCGAGATCGCGCGGGTGCTCGCGCCCAGGGGGCTCTTCCGGTTCGACACCGTCAGCGGGGTGAGCTCACCTCGGCCGAGCTCGGCCGGCGGCTCGACGGCCAGGAGAGCGATCACCTCGAAGTCTCCTACATGGGCCACGCCGTGAAGCGGCGCGGGTAGAGAGCGCCGGTGGTCCACGGACGTGGCGGAGGGTGCGCGGTCGAGAAGGGAAGATCGACGATGGCGGAGAGTTCAACGAGCGGGGCGAGGACGGCGGGCTCGGGGGCACACCGGGGGCTCCGCTCCTGGGTGACGCCCCTGACCATCGGGACGTTCCTGCTCATCGGGGTCACCGGGGTGCTGATGTTCTTCAAGGTGCGGAGCGGCCTCATCGTGATCGTCCACGAGTGGTTGAGCCTGGTCTTCGTGGTCGCCGCCGCCCTGCACACCGGGCTGAACTGGAGCGCCGTGCGCGCGCACCTGTCGCGCGCGCGCGGGGCCGTCATCGTGGGCCTCTTCGGGGGGCTGCTCGTCCTCGGCCTGTTTCCGCTCGAGCCACTGGCCGCGATCGCGAGGGAGCACGGCCACGGGCAGGAGGACCTCGAGCGGCGGGCGGCCGAGCTCCTGCTCGAGGCCCGCCTCGCCACGGTGGCGGAGCTCACGGGTCGCACGCCCGAGGAGCTGCGCGGACGGCTCGCTCGTGACGGCGTCGTCATCACCGCCGACGATCGCACCCTGGCCGACGTGGCTCGCCGGACCCACGTCCACCCGGCGCGCCTGCTCGACGTGGCTCTGCGGGACGGGACGGAGTGAGCGCGCGCGCTCGGCGCGCGCTCCGTGGCCGCCCGGGCGGGTGCGCCGCCGCGCGGTTCAGCGCCGGGCCGCTCCACGCCGCCGCCCGCCGAGGGCGCCGAGCGCCAGGAGCCCGAGGAGCGCCCCTGCCGGGCGCGAGTCGGAGCGGGTGCCGACGCGACACCCGCAGCCGGGCTCCTCGTCGGTCGCGGCCGCGGCTGGAGCCGGTCCCGCCGGAGTGCCGCCCGTGAGGGCGCCCCCCAGCGGTGCGGCGCCGCTCGCGGCCGTGGCTCCGGTGCCGGGCGTTCCGCCCGTGGCCGTGACGCCGCCCAGGCCCGAGCTGCCCCCGGCGCCCGGGGTGCCGCCCGTGATCGCGCCGCCCAGGGCGCCGCCGGTCGTGAAGGCGCCGCCGGTCGTGAAGGCGCCGCCGGTCGGACTGGCGCCGCCGGTGTTGACGACACCGCCGCTGGGGGCGCCGCCGGTGTTGACGCCGCCGCCGGTGGGGGGCGTGCCGCCGGTGTCGATG
>CAYVRP010000056.1:0-44901 GCA_964454025.1 uncultured Polyangiaceae bacterium
ACTTGCAGTCCCAGAGCATCTCGTAGGTCTTCTCGGTCGTCGACACGTCGCCTCTCCTGGCCCCGGGGGCCGCGGCTCGCGATCCCACGAGGATCGAGCAGGCTCACCCCCGCGTAAAGGCACAACTCGCGCCGCGGATCCGGCCGCTTCCCGGCGTGAGGAGCGTCGCCGGCCGGGGCCGGGCCGCGAGGCGCGGTCGAACGGGGCGACGGGCCGCGGCGGCCGCCGCCGGTGACCGCCGCGAGCCGACGGCGCGGCCTCCGCACCCTGCGATCCGCCCCGACCGGGCGCCGCGCGTCGCGCGGGGCTCGCGCGCGGGCGCAGAGCGCGGCGAGGAGGCGATCGACGTCCACGTGGCGCGTGATCAGCGCCTCGACCGCCGCGAACTTAGCCGCGTCCTCGGCGCGCAGCTTCACGACCATGGCGCTGAGCGCCGCGGCGACGGAGAAGGTGTCCGCCGCGACCCTCACCAGCGGGACGGGGCTCGAGCGCAGCGAATCGAGGAGCGGCGTCGAGGGTGCGACCCCGCCGCTGAGCACGACGGCCGCCAGCCGCGGTGGCGCTGCGGGCCCGAGCAGCTCCGCGTCGCGCAGGGCGATCAGCAGCTCCTCACGGCTGCCCGGCAGGATCACGAGCGCCCCCGGGGGACCGCTCGCCGGCGGTCCGTCCCCGACCACGAAGCGCGACACGGGCCGCTCCAGCCCCTCCGCACCGAGGAGCAGCTCTCCGTCGAGCTCGTCCCGCACCTGGGCCACCGTGGGCCGCGCCAGCGCCTCGTCGAACGGCAGCACGCCGAACACCGGGAGCCCCAGGCGCTCGAGGCCGCGGGTGACCAGGGGGCGGATCCGGTCGTAGCGCCCCGGATCGACCTTGTTGACGATGACGCCGACGACCTCGACGCCCATCACGTCGAACTTGGCCTTGTTCATCATGATCTCGTCGATCGGCTTGCCGATGCCGCCCTGCGAGACGATGACGACCCGGGCGCCGAGGAGCCGCGCGACGTCGGCGTTCGACATGTCGAAGACCGCGCCCACGCCGGCGTGACCCGTGCCCTCGAGGAGGACGAAGTCCTTGCCGGTCGCCACCCGCGCGTACCCCGCCGTCACGCTCGCCGCCAGCGCCGCGCGGGCGGGACGGTCGATGTAGGCCTCGGTGAAGCCGCGCGGGACCGCGATCGGGCTCATGTCGCTCATGGCGTCGGCGAGCCCGGTGACGCCCTGCATCAGCACCACGTCCTTGTCGATCTTCTGGCCGTCCACGACGCGGTAGCTCTGCCCCACCGGCTTCATGTAGCCGACGCGGAGCCCGCGCCGCTGGGCGGCGCGCCGGCGCCCGCGCGCCCCCAGCGTCTTGCCGTCGTTCTGGCGGGTGGCGGCGACGAAGATCTGCTTCATCACGTCACCGGGCGGCCCCGGCGGCCGCCTCCACGACGCGGCGGGTCTTCAGCGCGATCGAAAGCTCCTCGTTGGTCGGGATGACGAACGCCTTGACCCGCGATCCGTCGGCGGCGATGTCCTTCTCCTTGGCCGTCGAGGCGTTGCGCGCCGGATCGAGCACCAGGCCGAGGAACGCGAGCGGCTCGAGGACGCGCGCGCGGATATCCACCGCGTTCTCGCCGATGCCCCCGGTGAACACGACCGCGTCCAGGCCCCCCATCGCGGCGGCGTAGGCCCCGACGTACTTTACGATGCGATAGACGAACACGTCGAGGGCCAGGCGGGCCCGAGGGTTGCCCTGCGCCGCCGCCTCCATGACCTCGCGCAGGTCGTTGCTCACCCCCGAGAGCCCCTTGAGGCCGCTCTTCTTGTTCAATAGATCGCTGGCCCCCGCGGCGGAGAGCTGCTCCTTCTCCATCAGGTAGAGCACGGCGGCCGGGTCCATGTCGCCGGCGCGGGTCCCCATCATCACCCCCTCGAGCGGCGTGAAGCCCATCGAGGTGTCGAAGGACTTGCCGTCCTTGACCGCGGTGATGCTGCACCCGTTGCCGAGGTGGCAGGTGACCACCTTCACCTGCTCCGCCGGCCGCCCGAGCAGATCGACCGCACGCCGGTACACGAACTCGTGCGAGGTCCCGTGGAACCCGTACTTGCGGAGCTGATAGCGCTGGTAGAGCTCATATGGGATCCCGTAGAGGAACACGTGCTCGGGCATCGTCTGGTGGAACGCGGTGTCGAAGACCGCGACCTGCGGCACCCCGGCGAAGATGGCCTCGCAGGCGTCGATGCCGGCGAGGTTCGGCGGGTTGTGCAGCGGTGCGATCGCGCAGCACTCGCGGATCACGTCCTTGACCGGCTTGGTGATGAGCTCGGAGCGGGAGAACCTCTCGCCCCCGTGCACCACGCGGTGACCCACCGCGTCCACCTGGATGCGCTCGGCGAAGAGGCCGATTTCCGGGTCCACCAGGGTCTTGGCCACCGCCTCCACCGCCGCGGTGTGATCCGGGGCGCGGACGTTCCGAATGATCTTCTCTCCGTTCCGGATCCGCTCCGCGCGGTAGGTGAACCGGGACAGCTCCTTGCCGATCTCCTCGACCAGCCCCTCGGCCATGAGCTCGTTGGACTCGATCATGTCGAACAGCTTGAACTTGAGCGACGAGCTTCCGCAGTTGATGACGATGACCTTCATGCTCTCGGCTCCTCGGGGAGGCGGCGGTGGGGGCGTCAGGCGGCGCGAGTGCGATACTGGATGCGGACCACGTTGACGGCCATGACGTTGACGATGTCCGACGGCTTGCAGCCACGAGACAGGTCGCAGCAGGGCATCTTGTTGCCCTGCAGGATCGGGCCGAGCGCCTCGGCCCCGGCGAGGCGCTCGGTGAGCTTGTAGGCGATGTTGCCGGCGTCAAGATCGGGGAAGATGAGGACGTTCGCGTGGCCGGCGACGGGGGAGCCCGGCGCCTTCTTCTCCGCGACCTTGGCGACCAGCGCCGCGTCGCCCTGCAGCTCGCCATCGATGAGCAACGACGGGACCTTCTCGCGGACGATCCGCGTCGCCTCGCGCACCTTGTCGATGTCCGGGTGCTCGGCGCTCCCCTTGGTCGAGAAGGAGAGCATGGCCACCGCTGGCTCGGTCCCCATCAGCATGCGCCAGCTCTCGGCCGTGGTGATGGCGATGTCGGCCAGCTGCGCGGCGTCCGGGTTCGGCACCACGCCGCAGTCCGCGTAGAACAGCGTGCCATCCTGGCCGAACGTCGGCTGCGGGAGGTTCATCACGAAGAAGCTGGAGAGGGTCTTTATGCCCTCCTGCAGGCCCACGATCTGGATCCCGGCCCGGCAGACGTTGCTGGTCGAGTTCACCGCCCCCGCGACGAAGGCGTCGACCACGCCCTTGCGCACCATCATGGCGCCGTAGGTGAGGGGATCCTGCATGGCGGCGCGCGCGGCGTCGAGCGTGAGCCCCTTGTGGCGGCGCAGCCCGTACAGCTCCTCGGCGTACTCCTCGAGGGAAGGCAGGGCGCCCGTGTCGATGATCTCCACGCCGTCGAGCGACCAGCCCCGCTCCGCCGCCAGAGCCCGCATCTTCGCCGCCGGTCCGAGGAGCGTGACGTGGGCCAGGCCCTGCGCGGCCGCGAGGCACGCCGCTTCCACCGTGCGCTCGTCGTCACCCTCGGGCAGGACCACCCGGCGCGGGTCTTGTTTTGCCTGGGCGTGGACCTGATCCATGAATCGACTCATCGGGAACTCCTTGGCGGCGGGGGCTGGTCTTTCCGGTGGGGAAGCGAGGCCGCTCGCGCTACGCGTCGCCGCGTCCACGCAGGCTGCAGCTCGACCGGGCCGCGGGGCCCGCGGCGGTACGCTGTCCCACCCGGGGATCGGCTGGCGACTCCATGGCGTCGCAATCGCGGTGGCGAGGAGGCAACGCGAAGGTACCCTCAACCGTGCGGCGATTGAACCCCGATCCGGTGGCGCCCCGCCCGCGCCGGTCGAATTCCCGCCGAGCGGAGCGGTGATGCGGGCGCCGCGCGAGGTTCCGTCACGTAACCGTTGACGGCGCCTGCGGTGGCGGCGCGGCGACAGCGGCGGGTCGGTCGACGGCGAAGCTCGCGGAGAAGGCCGGGCCCGCGGCGGCCTCGCTCGTCGTGCGCTCCGGTCTCGCCACCGCGGCGAGGACCGCGACCACCTCGGCGAAGGGGGCCGTGTTGGTGGTGGGGACCACGACCACGCTGCGCCGCGGGTCCGGTGGGCGCCGAGGCTGGTCTACTGGACGGCGAGCTGCCGTTCCAGACAGAGGCCGGCGACGCCCGCGCGACCGAGGGGCACCGAGCACCGGGGGACGGGCGTCCTCGCAACCGTGGACCCTGGGCGCCATGCGCGCTCGAAGGCGCGTGCCGTCGATGGCTGGTGGAGCTGCCGGTCGGGCGGCGGCGCCGGGTCCGCTTGCACGCCGGGGACGCGGGCGAAGGCCTCGAGCCGGGCCATCGTGGACCAGACCGCGGTGACCAGGAGGAAGCCCACCAGGCAGAGCAGCCAGTCGACGCGCGGGATGATCGGCCGCTCGCGGTTCGGTTCGCGTCGACTCCCTCCGCCGACGTCGAAGGATGCCACGCGGGACCTCCGTACAGGAACCGGGCACGGGCCCCGAGCCTCGCGGGCCACGCGCCGCGCGCGCGTCACCCCGGCGCCCGCGCGGGACGAGCCGCGCGTAGCCGCGCCATCTTCCGGTCAGCCGAGGTCCTGCCCGCGGCTGCTGGCCAGGCCAGCCGGCCGAGTCGCTACTCCACGTAGCTGCGGAGCAGCTTGGAGCGCACGCCGTGCTGCAGCTTTCGGAGGGCCTTGGCCTCGATCTGCCGGATCCGCTCGCGCGTGACCTGGAAATCGCGCCCGACCTCCTCGAGGGTGTGGTCGCTCTTCTCGCCGATGCCGAACCGGAGCCGGAGGACCTTCTCCTCGCGCGGGGTCAGCGTGCTCAACACCTGCCGCACGTGCTCGCCGAGGCTCGCCTCGACGACCGCCTCCGCGGGGTTGACGGCGCCCTTGTCCTCGACGAAGTCGCCGAGCTGGCTGTCGCCCTCCTCGCCGATCGGCATGTCGAGGCTGAGGGGCTGCTTGGTGAGCTTGAAGACCTTGCGGACGAGCTCGGCCGGCACGTCCATCTCCTCTGCGATCTCCTCCATCGTGGGCTCGCGCCCGAGCTTGCCGAGCAGGTGTCGCGCCGTGCGCACCACCTTGTTGGTGGTTTCCGTCATGTGCACGGGGACGCGGATCGTCCGCGACTGGTCGGCGATGGCGCGGGTGATCGCCTGCCGGATCCACCAGGTCCCGTAGGTGCTGAACTTGTAGCCCCGGCGGTACTCGAACTTGTCGACCGCGCGCATCAGCCCGATGTTGCCCTCCTGGATCAGGTCCAGGAAGTGCAGGCCGCGGTTGGTGTATTTCTTGGCGATCGACACCACCAGCCGCAGGTTGGCCTCGATGAGCTCGGCCTTCGCCTTCTCGATCGCGCGCTCCGCCGTCTTGATCCGGCGGCAGGTGTCGACGGTTTCCTTGACGTCGACTTCCATCTCGGACGCGACCCGCCGCGCCTCACTGCGCGAGCTCGCCTTGCCCATGCGGTCCCCCACCTGCTTCAGCTCGGCCACGATCTGATCGATGAGCTTCTTGCTCAGGCGCATGTCGCGGAGGATCTCCACCGTCTTCTCCCGGTGGGCCTCGATGCGGGCGTCCGCGCGGCGGCGCTCGCCGTCACCGCTGGCGTTGGCCCGGTCCCGCTGCAGCTCGAGCTCCTTCTTGTGGGCGCGCCGCACTCGATCCAGTAGCTTCAGGAAGCGGTCCTTCTCCTGATCCTCGTCGAAGGGCTCGAAGGCGTCGTCGGCGTGCTTGACCAGGTTGGTGATACGGACCGTCCCTGCCTTGAGGGCGGGCCCGAGCTTGAGGATCGTGCGCACCGCGAGCGGGCTGTTGAGCAACGCGGTGAGCACGGCGTTCTCGGCGTCCTCGATGCGCTTGGCGATCGCGACCTCACCATCGCGGCTCAAGAGCGTCGTGCTCCCGAGCTTCTTCAGGTAGAGCCGGAGCGGGTCGGTGGACTCGCCCAGGGTCGCGTCCTCCTTGACGACGTCGGTGAGCGCGAGGTTGGGGGCCTCGTCGGCGGCGTCGTTGTTGTGAGGTGGAGGGTAGGTGCCCTCGGTCGCGGAGACGTCGTTCATTCCGGTGGATCGGGAGGTGATCGTCGGCATACGATGCGTGTGCTCGGGGTCGATGCGGACGGGTCGCGCCCCGTCATGCGGAGCGGCGACGAGCAACGGACTCCATCAGGCTGAGGGGTGCACCCCCGGCCCCCTGGCGGTCCTCGGCCAAGACGCCGGTACATAGCTCCATCCCGCCAGGGTAGGCCCATGAAATTGCGACAAGTGGGGTGCTCGCTCGAAACGCCAGCATTTCTTGCGTCACCAGGGTGAGGGCTTGGCCCGTTGGCCGGGACGGGAGGGGTGGAACGTGGGAGTCCGTCGCGGCCCGTCGGGCGTGGCCCGGGTCGCGGGCGAACCGCCCCTGGTTGCCCTATGATCGCCCTGTACGAGGCAACTGCCGGCGCCGCACCTGCGGCCCAGTGAAGGTACGATCGAACATGCGGCCACCGAACCAGGGCGACCCGTCCGGGCGCCAAGAGCCGGATCTGGGACTCGACGCCATCCCGATGAACAGGCCCTCGGTGGCGACCTACGTCGGCCTGGCCGTCGGGGTTCTCGCCGTGGGCGGCATCGTCGTCTGGAGCCTCTCGGGTGGCGCCCGCGCGGTCCGCCCGGAGCGGGCCGCGGCTCCGCCGGGCGTGGCACCGTCGGGCGAGGCGCTGCCGGTCGATCGGGCGACGCAGCGCGAGCACCTTGCCCTCACGCAACGCGCGCTGGCCGCCGCGGAGGCGAAGAAGCGGGAGCGCGAGGGCGCCGAGCCCGCCCCGCGGGACCAGGCGTCGGGATCGGCTTCCCCGGCCGCTCGGCCACCGGCACCGGCTGAGGGGGTGCGCCCGACGCCGGGCCCCGCCGCGCCCGCCGGGGACGACCTCGACGCGCTCGGCGACGACATCGCCGCCAAGCTCCGGTAGCCGTCGGTCGTGGCCCTCAGCGCGAGAGCTTGGCGGCGACGAAGGCCGCCCCGCCGATGCCTGCCGGCGCCGCGACGAGCTCGAGGTAGCGCTCCAGGAAATGGGCGCGGCGCTCCTCGGGGGTCGCCGCGTCGAGCGCGGCTCGCTCGGCTGCCTCGGGAACCCACCGGACCCGGATGACCTGTCCGCGTCGGCGCAGCCGCACGTCCGTCCCGCTCGGCTCGAGCTGCACGGCGACCCCTGCGGCGACCTCGAGCGGCTCCGGTGGATCACCGATCCATTCGAAGTCGTCCCAGCGGTTCGGTCCGGTCCGCCGGAAGTGCCCGAGCAGCGTGGCGGAGAACGCGCGCTTCGTCATCGCATTGGCGTCCATCACGTCGCGGGCGTCGACTCGCCTCGGCACGGATCGGATGCTAGCAGGCCGCGGGGGTGCGGTCAGCGCGGGCGCCGCTTGCCCGCCGCGGGGGTTGACATCATGCTCCGCGATGGCGCCGTGACGGGCGACCCCGCTCGAAGAGCCCGGCTCGCGATCGCGGGGGCGCGGCTGCGCGGGGCCGCCTGTCACCCCGATCCGGCGGGCGCCCCGGCGGCCGCCGCGTCCACGCCCCCGGCGGCGTTCACGGCGGCGAGCCAGGTCATCGTCCCCGGCGAACGTCTCGCGGGCACCGTGTTCATCCTCGGGGTCGAGGCGGCGCGCGCGGAGGCGGCGGCCTGCCGCGCCGCGCGGGGCGTGGTGCACGTGCACCTGGTCGCCGCGAGCGTCGGCCTCGCCGCGCCCCTCCAGCACGCCCGCATGGAGATGGACACGGTGCTCGCCGGCGACGAGCTCCGCCCGCTCACGGACTGGTCGGACGCCGACGTGGGCGGCAAGCTGCGCCGGTACGACGTCCGCTTCCGGACTGGCGGCTACGATTACGACTACCACCGGAGCACCGGTCCGCCGGTGCACGAGCGGATCCGGATCGCGGACCCTCGGGAGACGGTCCACGATCTTCTCACCGGCGTGCTCCTGTTGCGCGGGTGGCGCCCGACGCCGGGTACGACCGCGCGCTTCTCGGCCGTGCTCGGGCGTCACCTCTGGATCACGGACGCGGTGTTCCGGGGGCCCGACGTCGTGCTCCACGCGGACGGGCCCTACCCCGCCGTTCGGATCGAGGGGGTCACCCGCAAGCAGCACCGGGACCCGAAGCTGCGCGAGACGGCGCCCTTCGCGATCTGGTTCTCGGACGATCCCGATCGGATCCCCCTCCGCGCCAAGACGACCAGCGATTTCGGCGACATCTGGCTCGAGATGACGGAGTACGGCCGCGGTGAGCCGCGTCCCTGTCGCGACTACGCCCGCGTGATCCCCTTGCCTGGGGACCCGGGGGTGGACGAGCCGCCGCCGCCGGCCCCCGCCTCCCCGCCCGAGGACGACACGGAGGCCGGCTGGTGAGGCGCAGGGGCATCCGTCCCCGGCCGCCGGCGGCCGAGGAGCGGCCGGGCTCGGCGTCGCTGGCGGGACCCCGCGCGGGGGCGGCAGCCGCCCTCCTCGCCCCGACGCCACGGATCCCAGGCCGCGCGAGCGGCGTGGGGCGCTCACGGGTCCGCGCGCGCCCCGCCCCGGGGCTCGTCGCACCCGGCCAGCACGGCGGCTCTCGTCCGGGTCCAGGGGAGGGCGAGAAGGCCCCGGCTCAGGGGAGCGTCCCGTCGAAGTGGTACTCGGTTTCGCCCCCGCGGGGACCGTCCTCGAACTCGAGCACGAAGTCGAGGAAGAGATCGAGCACCAGGCGGCGGTCCGTGAAGATCGCCTTCCCCTCGCGGACGGTGGAGGAGCTCACGTCGCCGTAGAGGTTGCACGATTGCCCGCCCGCGACCGTGGCCTCGGTGCTCCGCGCCGTCGCCTCGAGATCGCAGAGCGACTCGCCAGTGTCACTGCTCACGATCACCAGCCGGAGCGCCGGCCCCCGACCGACCTCGACCCGCGTGCGCGCGCCCGGGTCGTCGTCGCGTCGATCCATGAACCCGCCGATGCGGTGGATGGCGTAGTCCGGTCCCCGGTACTCGCCCGCCAGGATCACTGGCACCGCCTCCGTCCGCCCGGCGTCCGGCGCGGTCGCGCCCGCGTCGGCCTCCCGCTCCCCGAGCGCCGCGCCGGCGTCCACCTCGGCGCCCGCGTCGCCCGCCACCGAGGCGACGGGCGCGGGCGGCCCCTGCTCCGCCTGCGTCCTGGGCGCGCGCCGGTCCGAGCGCGCCACGACCCCCACCGGCTCGTCCTCGGCGAGCGGCCCCCGCCCCAGCGGCTCGAGGCTCGGCAGCCCCCGCCCGCAGGCGGTCAGCGCGAGCAACGACACCCCCACGGGCAGGGCGCCTCGTCCGGGGCGTGGCGCGGCCGCGCGCCAGGGTCGCCGCGCGCTCACCGGACCCCCTCGGGGGCAGGCTCCACGCGGTTTCGCCCGCCCTTCTTGGCCCGGTAGAGTTCCGCGTCGGCGCGCTCACACAGGTCCGCTGGCGTGCGGACGCCGGGGTCGGACGAGGTGGCAACGCCGATCGACACCGTGACGGTCAGCTCGAGCCCCCGCCAGGGCACCCGGGTCGCCGCGATGCGCCGGCGCAGCCGCTCGGCGAGCGTCATGGCGGCGACGCCGTCGGTCGTACGGCAGAAGACCGCGAACTCCTCGCCGCCCATGCGGGCGACGATGTCCTCACGGCGGACCGTCCGGTGGATGGTGTTGACGACGGTCTTGAGGACCAGATCGCCGGCAGGGTGGCCGTGGGTGTCGTTGATCACCTTGAAGTGGTCCAGATCCAGCATCAACAGGGCGCACGTCTTCTCGTGTCGGATCGCCCACGGCCATTCGGAGCTGACCTGCTCGTCGAAGTGCCGGCGGTTGTAGGCCTGAGTGAGCGCGTCGCGGGTGGCGAGCTCGTACAGGTGATACCGGAGTGACTCCTCCAGCTCGCCCTCGCGCGCGAAGCGCAGGATCACCCGACCCCCGAGGTTGATGCGATCGCCGTCGCGGAGCTCCAACGGACCCTCGAGCAGCGCCCCGCGGCAGATGGTGCCGTTGGTCGACCCGAGGTCCTCGACCCAGTACCCGCCACCACGGAGGGTGATCCGGGCGTGGCGCCGGGAGACGCCCTCGGCGACGATCTGCATCGAGACGTCGGTGCCCCGACCGATGATCACCTCCGGCTCGCAGATGGGGATCACCTCACCCGTTCGCGGCCCCTTGAGGATGGTGAGGGTCGCCCGCAAGAGCTTGAGGTCGCTCTGCTCCGCGCCCGGCGCGAAGGGAAACCGATCGGTGCGGTCGCTGTCGTCGCTGCCACCGCGGTGAGGCATGGCTCCTGACCCGCTCCCGCCGAACCCGCCGGCGAGCGCGCCAACGGTAGCATGGGGTCGGCCCTCCGCGCGCGCCGGCGGGCCCCGTGGCGGCGCCGCCGGGCGCCGGAGTCCGGGGCGGCGGCCGCGCGCGGCGCCGCCGGGGGCGACCGGGTCCGGGCGCCGCGGGGCGCGCGCGGGCGGGTGGGCTCAGGCGCGGACGCTCACCCCCAGGTGCTCGCGCAGCGCGGCGTACTCGTCGTCGGCTGTGAACCCGAGCAGGGCGTTCACCTGGTCGAAGACGGACGTGTGGCCGCCGACCGGGAATCGCTCGGTCAGCGCGGCGGCCACGCTCACGTCCCCGCACACGACGAGCCCCGCGCGCGCCGCGGTGAGCTCGACCCCCCGCGCCCAGTCGAGCAGCCGGGCGGTGACGTCGCCGCGCTGCACCTCGGCCGAGGCGGCCGCGAGGTCCGCGCGCCCCGCCTCCCCGAGATCCTCGTGGATGCGCCGCGCGAGCTCCGCGGTGGCGGGCTCGACGAAGCTCGCCTTGCGGTCGGTCCACTCCGCGGCCAGGGCGGCGGCGGCGGTCAGGTGCGCGAGCAGATCCACGGTCGGGAAGAAGGTGAGCAAGCGGAGCTCGGGGCGGAAGATGGTCAGGTGGCGACCCCACAGGAACGACAGCTCGCGCAGGTCCAGGCCGGAGCCGAGCGCGCGGCTGACCACGCTCGCCGGCTCGAGCGTCGGCGGGGCGACGAGCCCCACCTCGAGCGTCGGGTGCACGTAGAGAGCCGGCTGCGGGCCGCCCAGGACCTGCACGGTCCACAGGAAGCTCCGCGCCAGCATGGTGGTGCTCGTCTGTGGATCGAGCCGCAGCGACGGGTCGAGCGTCGGGAGCTGCCGCGCGCGGGCCAGCACGTCCAGGCGGTGCGCGATCGCCGCCGGCCGCACCAGCGCCCACAGCGCCTCGAGCGCGGCGTCCCGGTCCGGCGTGAACACGCCGCGCTGCCAGTGCTCCTCGGTGATCGCCGCGGTGACCGGGAGCAGTCCCTCGGGACGGTGGGTGTCCGCGTGCACCGAGGCGTCGACGTCCGCCTCGCCGAGGAAGTCGAGCGCATGGGCCGCGTTCCAGGCCTGATCGTGCGCGCCGACGCGGAGGGCCAGGGCGCGGGCGAGCTGGTGTGCGCGGGGGTCGCGCGGCGTCGCCCGGATCGCGGCCCGGCAGTGGTGGAGCGCCCGCGCCGGGTCCTGGCACTGCTCCAGCAGCGGCACCAGCTCCAGGCGGATCGTCGCGTCCTTCGGGTCGATGGCGGCCGCGCGCTCGAGCGCGCGCGCGGCGCGGCGCGGATCCTTGAGCTCGTCGCGGCAGACCGCCCCGAGGCGCCGCGCCAGCTCTCGCGCCGGGACGCCGTCCGGGAGCTTGTCCAGCACCGCCTCGAAGCAACGAGCGAGCAGGGGCCAGTCCCGGCGCTCGATCAGCAGCGCCGCCACGAAGTCGAGGGCCTCGATGGCGGCGGGGTCGGCGCGGAGCGCCTGTTCCGCCAGATCCACCGCGAATTCCACCTTCTTCAGGCGGTCGTGCGCCACGCGGGCGGCGCCGATCAGCACGGCCGCGCGCCGCCCCGGGTCGTCAGCGAGCTTGTAGGCGAGCCGACGGCGGACCCGGATCGACTCCTCATGGTCACCCAGGCCGTCGAGGACGCCGATCAGCCGCTCGAGCAGCGCCGGCTCGTCCCCACGCGAGCGCAGGAGGCCCTCGAGCACGGCGCGACCGCGGGTGAGGTCGTGCGCCTGGTCGATCCAGAGGGTCGCCAGCGTTTCCAGCACGGCGTCGCGCTCCTCCGGGTTCGTGAGCGCAGCGAGGCGGAGCTCGTGGAGCCGGGCGGCGCGGCCGAACTCGCTCCGCGCGCACAGGAGCTCGGTGGCCCAGAAGAGCGCCTCCGGATCGACCGGGCGCCGCGAGAGGACCTCCTCGTAGTGCGCGACCGCGCGTCCGACGTCGCCGCGCAGGCGCGCGATGCCGGCCGCTCGCGCGTGCAGGTCGGCGACGCGGTCCTCGTCGCTGCCCGCGAGCTTGAGCGCTCGGCTCACCTCGAGCAGCGCCTCGTCGTACCGGCCCTCGGCCGTGAGCCGCTCTGCGCGCGCGAGGTGCTCCTCGAGGGTGAGCATGGGCGGCGGGGGCGCGCGGCTCGGCGCCGGCGGCTGGTCGTCGCCGACGACGATGGCGGGTTCGTCGCCGGGGGGCGGGGCCGGCGGCGCGGCCGCTGCCGGACTCGACCCGACCGCGGCTGGGGGCTCGGGTTCCGGCGCGGACGCGGTCGGGGCCGGCTGGTCCGCGACGGCGACCGGCGCCGCGGGCGGCGGGGTCGGCTCGCGATCGAAGGAATCCGGGTCGGGGGGGGCCTCGTCATCCGGGACCGCGCTCGCGACGGGGGTGGGCGCGGCCGTCGCCTCGGTCTCGTCTCCTTGCGGGCCGGCAGCGGTCCCTGGCGACGGCGTCGTCGTCGGCCCGGCGTCCCCGATCCCCTCGTCCGGCTCCGCGGGGGCCTCGCCGTCGCTCGATGTCGTCACGGGCGTCGCGGCGGCTCCGCGCGCCGTCGCTGCGCGCTCGAGCGGCGGCGGTGGAGCCGCGGCCAGGTCGACGCGCCGCGGCGGGCGCTCGTGGGCGGGCCCCCGGCCTGTCGTGCTCGCCGCCGGGGGGCCGGCGCTCGCGATCCGCTCGGCCACCAGCGGGGGCAGCGCATCGAGGACGCCGGGCGCCTGGGCGAGGATCGCTGGCGCCTCCGCGCGGAGCGTGGCCTCGAAGTCCTCGTCGAGCAGCGTGACGCGGCGCGTGGGGGCGCTCGCCGGCGCCTCGATCGGGCTCGTCATCGCGGTGTCCATCACGGTCGCGGAGTCCGGCGGGCGCCCCGTCTGGTCCCGGGGCGACCGGCAGGCGGCGGCGGCGCTCATCGCGGGGCGCGGCGGCTCGTCCGCGGGCCGCGGCACGATGTCGGCCTCGGTGACCGTCTGCATCGCGAGCTCGGCGGGGTCGAGCGCCGTGGCGTCGAGCGCGAGGGCCGCGCCGGGGCCGGAGGGTGCGGCCCCGGGGACGCCGGCCCCCGGGGCCGCGATGGGGCTGGAGTCGTCCGTGAGCGCTGGCGTCGCGTCGGGCACCGCCAGCAGCGCGGCGGGCCCGCCGTCGTCCGCGCTCCCCGCGGCCACCGGGGTCTTCGCGGTCACGTCGTCCCACCCCTCATCCATCGCGTCGCGCGGGGTGACCTCGGGGAGCACCGCGGGCGCCGTGTCCAGGGTCGCCTCGGCGTCGTCCCCGACATCGCCCGCGGGGGCGGCGGTTTCGATCGGGTGGGCCGCGGTCACCCGCGGCGGCGGCAGCGAATCGACGGGCTCGAGCTCCGGGTAGGAGTCGGGGCGCCGGGGCGGCGGCGTCCCGGCGACGGGCGGCAGCAGCACCACCTCGGCGCTGCCGGGGGAGAAGCGCGTGGCGACCAGCCCGTCGACGAGGCGCTCACCGACCTGCACGAGCTGGTGCAGGTCGCGCGAGGTCGCGGCGGGCGACCCGCGCACGGCGGCGAGCCACTCCCAGCTCCCGAGGAAGAGGCGCGCGAACGGCGAGCGCGCGTCCGGGCTGGCGTCCTCCTGGTGCGCCGCGACGATCGCTTCCACCGTCGGCGCCTCGTCGAGGACGTCGCAGATCGCCTCCGCGGCCCCGCCGGGCGTCCGCCCCGCGGCGACCACCAGGCGCACGTCGAGGATCAGCAGCGGCCGCGGCGCGCGCCGCTCGAGCGCCGAGCAGAGTCGCCCCAGGGAGTAGGCGCGCAGGCGGGGCGCGTTGAGCACGAGCGCCGGCGCGTGGTTGCCGATCCAGGCGGCGTACCCGCAGAAGTAGAGGAGCATCACCTCCGGCGACGGCTCGAGCGACCAGAGCAGCTCGTCGACCCGTTCGGGCAGGTCGCGGTCGGCGGTCAGCGCGTGGACGGTGAAGGCGGAGTCCGGCGCGCTCAGCCGGGCGGCGATGGTGGCGGCAGTCTCGGGGGCGGTCGGCAGCGCCGCGAGCTGAGCGCTCTCGAGGTAGCTCGAGGCAACGATGATGGCGTGTCGCATCGGGGTCCCGCGCACGGAGGTGCGCTCGCGTTCAATACTCGCGGTGCCGGGTTCATTGTAGGCGAAATCCAGCCCGGTCCTCGCGACGCTGGGCGGTGCTACCCCAAATCGACGCCCACCTTCCATGGTGGGCAGATTTGTACAACCCTCGCGTTTCCGCGCGCGCGATCGGACCACGAATTAGGTGACGTCGAGCGCGTCGCCGGGGCGCGGGACGTGGATGCGCGGGAGGCCGTGGTGTCGGGTCACGAGCTCGCGGACTCGCGCGCGGTCGGCGTCCTGGCGCGAGACGTGGACGAGGTGCAGCTCGCTCACCTCCGCCTCGACCGCGCAGCGCAGGACGTCCTCGAAGGCGGCGTGCCCCGGCGCCGCGGGCGCGGCCCCGTAGCACTCGTGCACCAGGTGGTGGACGCCGCGGAAGAGCTCGGTCGTCGCCGCGGTGGGAGCCCCGTCGCCGCTGTACGCGACGGAGGCCCCGCGCTCATCGATGCGGACGGCGTGGTTCGCGACCGAGTGCGCGCTCGGGGCGGCGCGGAGCGTCAGCCCCTCGATGGGGTAGGGTACCCCCGGATAGAGCTCGTCGATGCGCAGCGGGAAGCCCCGCGCAGGATCGAGCGCGCCCGGGTAGCCGAGCTCGAGCACGCGGGGCAAGAGGGCGCTCGCGCCCGGGCCGCCGAGCAGGCGCAGCGGTCGGCGACGCCCTGCGACGCGCATCCACACCAGGAGCGCGGGCAGCCCGAAGCAGTGGTCGGCGTGGCCGTGGCTCAGGAACACCGCGTCGAGCGCCTCGGGGTCGCGGGTCGTCCGCCAGAGCGCGTGTGGCACCGCGTAGCCGCAGTCGAGCAGGAGCCGCGCGCTGCCCTCGTACAGCAGGCTCGTGTTGGGGAGGTCGGGGTCGAACGCCTCCCCCGTGCCCACGAAGATCAGCCGCGCCATCGCGGTGCTGCTCCGGGCCGACCGCGCTCGGGGCCGGCGTCACGATCGTCGCGAGGGGGGACGGTGGACCGCCGCCGCTGCGTCCGGAGCAGGGCGCTCATCTCGGCGGCGTCCACTCGCACACGCCGACGAGGCTCGAGGTGCAGACCGCTACGCCCCAGGTGGCCGCGCCGTAGGTCGCGATGGTGGCGCAGTGACCGCAGCTGCCCCAGCAGGGGCTCGGATCCGAGTCGAAGCCCCCCGCGGGCTCGTAGTCGAAGGGCTCGTCCGTGACCCAGGCATAGGTGCCAGGGGTGGGGACGGAGGCGGCCTCGCCGTCGGTCGCGCCGATCCAGCCCGCGGCGTAGGTGCTCAAGAGCGAGCGGACGCGCTCGTTCTCCGCGTCGGAGTGGATGGTGGCGAGGTGACCGCCGATCGTCGCGCACTCCGCGTTCGCGTCGGCGAAGCTCCGCGTGATGACCAGCGCGTAGTAGCAGTGCCGGGTCCCATCCGGCAGGACGAGCTCGGTGCCCTGGCCGCCGCGGAGCCCGAAGAGGGAGCAATCGATGCGGCAGCCCGCGGTGCAGGGGTCGACCCCGTTCGGCTCGCACTCCTCGCCCGTGTTGAGCACCCCGTCGCCGCAGATCCCCGGCACCAGGCCGCCGCTCCCCGTGGCGCCGCCCTCGGGGGGACCTCCGCCGGGCGTCGCGCCGCCCGGTGGAGCGCCGCCCGGTGGAGCGCCGCCCGGTGGAGCGCCGCCCGGCGACAGGCCACCCGTCGCGTCACCGCCCGTGGGCGCGCCGCTCGCGCCGCCCGCGGGTGCACCCCCGGGCGGGGCGCCGCCCGGGGCCTCGCCTCCCGTCGCGGCACCGCCCGTCGCCTCGCCGCCGGTCGCGGCGCCACCCGTGGTCTGGCCCCCCGAGGCGTCCCCCCCGGTGGGAGCGCCGCCGGCGGGGGGGGCTCCCGCGGCCGCGCCGCCGGTGCCTCCGCCGCCCGTTCCCGTCATGCCCCCGGTCGCCGCGACGACGCCGCTCGCGCCGCCCTCGCCGGCGCCGTCTCCGCCCTCGCCGGCGCCGTCGAGGCCGCTCCCCGCCGCGTCCCGCCTCACGCAGCGCTCGGTGGCGTCGTCGCAGACGTAGCCGTCGGCGCATTCCCCCGCGGCGGTGCAGGGCTTCCCGTCGAGGATCTCGTCCTCGCTCAGCCCCGGGCAGGCCGCGCTCCCCAGGAGGGCGAAGGTCCCGGCGAGCTCGGCGAGGGAACGGGCGCGCGGCCTCACGGCCACCTCCCGCGCAGGGTCACCGCGCACGCCTCGAAACCGCACCCGAGGTCCAGCGCGGCCGCCTGCCCACGGCGGGCGCGGGAGGCGCCGCGATCGACCGCGAAGATCACGACGCTCGTGGCGACCAGCGCGGCGCCGATCCCCGCCGTCACCCGCGCCGCCGTACGGCGCTGAGCGATGGTGTCGAGCTCCGCGGCGGCGGCGACCTGGGTGGTCGCCGCGACCGCGTCGTCCTCGGCGGCGGCGCGGGAGCGCTCGAGCAAGCGCGCGCCGATCAGCGCCCCGGCGCCCAGTCCCGCCGCGCCGAGCGCCACCGTGTCCGCGGTGCGTGCCCGCTGCCGTCGCGGCGGGGAGGAACCATCGGCGTCCGGGGGAGGGGTGCGGGCCGGCGCCGTCGCGCTCGGCGCCGCGGTCTGCCCGCTCGCCACCTGCAGCTCGAACCGCACGTCCATCGATCGGTTTCCCGTCAGCGTCACGTCGAGGGACGCCGGGGCGTACCCCGGGGCCGTCACCTCGAGGTGGTGCTCGCCGGGGGTGAGCTCTCCGGTCCAGGGAGCCTCGCCGACCCGCGTGCCGTCCCCCGACACGACCGCGCCGGCGGGCTTCACGGTCCCCGTCATCTGCTGGACGCCCCACTCGGCCAGGCGCTTCTCGAGCCGCCGGATGGACGCGATCACCTCCGCGCGGTCCTCCGCGTTGGGCAACGCGCGGAGGTAGTCGCGGTAGTAGCGCAAGGCGCTCGGCACCTCACCGATGGAGTCGTAGGCGAGCGCGATGTTGTACGCGAGCGCGGGGTTCGGCACGAGCCGGTTCGTCTCCTCGAAGTGCGTGATCGCCTCGCGGAAGCGGCCGGCCGCGAAGGCCTCGGCGCCGAGATCGTACTCGGCGCGCGCGAGCTCCACGTTCGCCGACTCGGGCGCGCGCTCCTCGGCCCTGACCACGGAGGCCACGCCGAGGACGCCCAGCGCGGCGGCGAGCAAGGGGATGACGAGAGTAGATCGCACGCTTCTCCTGGCTCGACCCGGCCTCGAGCCTACCACGCGGCGTGACGCCGCGTGACCCCACGCCGCCCCGGATCAGGGGCCGAAGGGGTTCTTGAGCTTGCGCGGAGGCCGCGCCGGGGAGGGGGCTGACGGCGCCCGGCGGACGCTCGCCATCGTCGTGGCGGCGGGCGCCGCCGACGGTGTCGTGGCCGGCGCCGTCCGATCATCGCGCGCCTCCCCGGTGGGGGTCGTCGACGGCTGCGGTTCGGGCAGCACCACCGGGGCGTCGCGGTCGCGCGCGCCGCGCGGCGCGGCTTGCTCCGCGGCGGGCGTGGCGGACGGTGCCGGCGGGGTCGAGTCCTCGCCGGGTCGTGTCGCGAAGAGCGCGAGCGCGCCGAGCAGCAGCGCCCCGCTCAGGAACGCCAAGACCAGCCAGGCACGGCGGGCGCTAGCCCAGGGCGCGGTAACGGACTCCGACGCCGGCACGGGCGAGCGCATCTCGGACGCCGCGAGCGGGGCGCGCGACGCCGACACCGTGCCCTCGGCCCAGCCCGGCGGAGCGTTCGGGGAAGGCGGCAGCGAGCTCAGGACGTCGAACCCGGAGTCGCCGCGCTGCAGCCACGTCGACTGCAGCGACGCCCCGGTGACGTCCACGAAGACGCCGTTGCTGACCAGCCAGGCCGCGAGCTCTCGGCCGAGCTCGAACATGGAGCCGTGGCGGGCCCGCGGATCCTTGGCGAGCCCGCGCTGGATGATGCGCCACAGGCGAGGGTCGCCTCCCGCCTGGGTGCTGGTCGGGGTGGGCTCGTCGTTCAGGATCGACCACAGCAGGGCGTTGTAGTTGTCGCCCTCGAAGGGGAGCGATCCCGTCACCATCTCGTAGAGGACGACGCCCGCCCCCCAGACGTCCGTCGCCGCGTCCACGTCCCGACCGCGCGCCTGCTCGGGCGACATGTACGCGGGGCTCCCCAGCACGGCGCCCGACTGGGTCAGGCGCTCGAAGCCGCGGAGGTTGAGCTTCGCCACTCCGAAGTCCACGAGCTTCGGCTGGATCCGGCCGGCGTCGGTTTCGGCGAGGAAGATGTTGTCCGGCTTGAGGTCCCGGTGCACGATCCCCTTGGCGTGCGCCGAGACGAGGGCGTGCAGGACCGGCAGCAGGATCTGCACGGCGCGGCGCTCGTTGAGCGAGCCGCGGCGGTCGAGGGCCGCCGCGAGGTCCTCGCCGTGGAGCAGCTCCATCACGATGAACGGGTCGCCGGCGTCCGTCTTGCCGAAGTCGTACACCCGCAGGATCGCGGGGTGGCCGATCTTGGCGGCGGCCCGCGCCTCCTGGGTGAGGCGGTTCACGTGTCGGTTGGCGTCCTCTCCGGCCCGGATGAACTTGATTGCCACCGGGACGTCGAGGGCCTCGTTGTGGGCGACCCACACGGTGCCCATGCCGCCCTCGCCGACCTTGCGGATGAGGCGGTACTTGCCCGCCACGAGCCCGCCTTCCCGGAAGTCGGGGGTCGCGCTGGAGCGCACCTCACCGAGGGCGTGGTCGACCGGGCGCGGCGGAGACGGCGGTCCCAGCGCGCTCTCCCCGGCGCGGCCCGGCGCGGGCGGAGCTCCGGCGCCGTCCACCGATCGCAGCCGAGGTTGGTTCTTCGAGAGGTGTCGGGCGGCCACGCGCATCCCAGCAGACCACTCAAGAATAGCCCGCCGCCAGCCGGCGGTGAAACGGTTAGCGGAGAGCGGGCCACCAATGCGAGCTCGCGACGCATTCTCGGTCCTGGACGAGGGGCGCGGCCCGTTCTCGCCGTGGGACGGCTGGCTCGCGCGGGCGCGCCCGGGGCACCGGAACGTTCACTCGGCCCGGGATGGCCTGGTCGCTCAGTCCCAGAGGACCCGCTCGAGTTCCGCGCGCAGGTCGAGCGGGCAGTGTCTGCGCAGCACCGAGACGGCGCGCTCCCCCGCCTCGGGCGGGATGCCCGAGGGCAGGAAGCCGCGGCTCAGCAGGGTGCGGGTGATCCAGTCGATCCCGGCGACCTCCGGCTGCTCGCGCTGGGCACGAAAGAACGCCTCGGCGGCCGCGTCCGCGAGGCGGTCCGAGCCGAACGCGACGCACAGGGCGAGGTTCCACATCGCGTCCTCTTGCAGCAGGACCCGGCTCGGGGTGCCGGGCAGGCTCCCGACCAGCAGCCCCTCGTCCGGCAGGTGGAGCGAGCCGATGTCGTGGAAGTAGTCCACGATGCGCTGCTGCCAGTTGAAGTAGCGGGGCCGAGTCTCGTCATCGAAGCTGTCGAGCAGCACGTCGACGTCGGCGACGCTTTCGAACGCGGCGCGCCCGGCTTCGGTGTCGGGCGAGTACCCCTCGGGCGCGCCCTCTCCGGCGGCCGCGTCGGCGCCGAAGGGCAGGGGCGCCGTCGCCGGGCCGCCCGGCGCCGCTGACGTCGGCGCCGGGAGCGGAGGAAGCGGGGTCGGCCCGCGCACCGCGCTGGGCGGCGGCGCCGAAGGCCCGGGGCGTGGCTGCGTGGCATCGGGCGGCGCGCCGCCGCCCTCGTCGAGGGCAGGACGCGCGCGGGTCGCCATCACCAGGTTGGCTCGGCTCGGCGACGGCGGCAGCGAGGACACGACCCCGGAGACGGGCGGCCGCGAGAAGCCCGGGCCGGCCTGCGGATCCGGCTCGGGCTCGTCCGGGCGGTCCGACCCGAGCCCGTTGCCGCGCCGCGGGGCCCCGGCGCGCGCGCTCGCGACCGGGTCGACCGGCGGCGGCGGCGCTGACGGCACCGGGCGCGGGGCGCCGAAGATCTCGTGACTGAACGGCGGGACCGCCGACACCGCCTGCCACTCGGCGTCCCCCACCACGCAGACGAGGGCGTCGCGAGGGACCTTCCCGTTCTGCAGCCCGCGACAGAGCAGCTCGGTCGAGACGGGCCCCACGGTGCGCCCGCTGACCGCCACGTACCACTGGGTCGAATCCATGACCTGCGCTTGCATAGGCCGATCACCGCGCCCGTCCGGGGACGTGGCCGGGCGCCGCAGAGGCGCTGCCCGTGCGCCGGAGAGCCGAGGGTGCGACGGAAAAGGGTACGGTTTCGTCCGCCCATCGTCAACACGCGCGAGCCATGTCGTCGGTGTAGGTCCAGTCTTTACCTCTCCCTCCTGGCGGCGACGCACATTGACGCCGCGCGCCCCGTGCCGGGAGTATTGCCGAGGTACCGTCATGCTCTCCAAGTCCTGGGTCGGCGAGCGGCTCTGCGCCGAGGGGCTCATCACGGCCGAGCAGCTCGCCGTGGCGATCCAGAGCGGGCAGGCGCTCTCCGAGCCCCTCGAGGACGCCCTCGTGCGGGTCAACGCCATCTCGGAGAAGCGGCTCCTCCGGTTCGTCGCCGAGAAGACCCAGACCCAGTACATCTCGAGCGCCAAGCTCGCGCAGCTCGAGGTGAGCCCTGACGCGCTGGCCCGGATGCCCGAGCGGCTCGCCGTCAAGCTCGGGGCGTTCCCGGTGCGCTACGATCGCAGCGCCGACGAGCTGCTGATCGCGTCCGCGGAGGCGGGCATCCCCGACCTCGTGAAGCAGGTGACGATCGCGACCAAGGTACGGAGGGTGACCGCCTACCTGGCGCGCCCGGCCGCGGTGCGGGCCGCGATCGCGCGCTGGTACCACAACGAGCTCCAGGCCTTCGCCGAGGTCGCGCCCGAGCTCTACGCCTCGCTGGCCTCGTCGCGCGGCGCGCGGCGCCTCCCGACGGCCGCCTCGGTGCCCCCGCAGGGCACGCGGCCGCTCGGCTCGCCGCTGACGGGCGGGATCCTGGCGTCCGCGCCGCCGCCGCCGGGGGGCGCGCGGCCGGCCGCGCCGCCGCCCGCGCCGTCGCCCCACCGCCCCCGTCGCGTGGCCGACGCGGGGCGGGGCGGCGACCGGCGTCTGCGCGACCTCGCCGAGATGCTCGAGGTCATGGTGGGGCTGCTCGAGAGCGCGCGCGGTGAGTTCCGCGGCCACTCCAACGAGACGGCCCGCATCCTGCGCGAGCTCGGGCTGCTCCTCGGCCTGGATCAGCCCGGGGTGCTCTCGCTGGTCATGGCCGGCAACCTCCACGACGTCGGCAAGCCCGCCGAGCCTCACCTCACCCTGCTCAGCGTCAACCAGTACCAGCCGCACCGGATCAGCGCCCAGCAGCTCGTGCGCACCCCGCTCTCCTGGCTGGCGAAGGTCGGGCTACCGGACGACTGCACCGACGCGGTCGCCTCGATGTACGAGCGCTTCGACGGGCGCGGGTTCCCGATCGGGCTCAAGGGCGAGGAGATCCCGCTCGGGGCCCGGGTCCTCACCCTGGTCGACGCGTTCCACGATCTGACGGCGAACCCGCGCAACCCCTACCGGCGGACCCTGACCCCCGCCGAGGCCTACGAGGTCCTGGCCCAGTTTCGCGGCAGCCTCTTCGACCCCTACGTCGTCGAGCGCTTCGCGGAGCTGCTCGGCTTCGCCCGCAACCTCGGCGCGGCGCCGAAGTAGCGACCCCCTCGGCGGCGCCCACGGCCTGGATTGAGGTCGCGGGCAGGGGTCGCTACGGTCCGCGCGTGGCCCGCGACGTGCTCGTGATCCGGGGTGCTCGCCAGCACAACCTCGACGTCCCCGAGCTCGTGATCCCGAAGCGTCGCCTGGTGGTCTTCACCGGCGTGAGCGGCTCCGGCAAGTCGTCCCTCGCGTTCGACACCCTGTACGCCGAGGGGCAGCGACGCTACGTGGAGTCGCTGTCGAGCTACGCGCGCCAGTTCCTCGGGCAGCTCGAGAAGCCCGCCTACGATCACCTCCGCGGGCTCAGCCCCACCATCGCCATCGAGCAGAAGGCGGCCTCGGCGAACCCGCGCTCGACGGTCGGCACCATCACCGAGGTGCACGACTACCTCCGGGTCCTCTACGCGCGCATCGGCGTCCAGCACTGCCCGCGCTGCGGGGATCGGGTGGCGGCGCTCACCGTCGATCAGGTCCTGCAGCGCGCCGCCGAGCTCCGCGGTCCGCACCTCCTGCTCGCCCCCCTCGTCGCGCGACGCCGCGGCGAGTTCCGCGAGCTCTTCGCCGAGCTCGCCGCGCGCGGGTACGTGCGAGCCCGGATCGACGGGGAGATCCGGCGGCTCGACGCCCCGGGCGCGCTCGACCGGCGCCGGCCGCACACCATCGATCTCGTGGTCGACCGCCTGGACCCGGCCCAGACCGCGCGCGGCCGGCTCCGGGACTCCCTCGAGACGGCCCTGCGCGAGGGCCACGGACAGATCACCCTCGAGCGCGCGGACGGCGGGGGCGAGCCGCTGCGGCTGAGCCAGGCGCGCGCCTGCACCCGCTGCGGCGTCGGCCTGCCGCCGCTCGGCCCCCAGTCGTTCTCCTTCAACAGCCCGCTCGGGATGTGCCCGGCGTGCAACGGGCTCGGGCGCCGGGCGGAGATGGACCCCGCCCTCCTGGTCCCGGATCCGAGCAAGTCGCTCCGCGAGGGGGCGGTGGTGCCGCTCGCCGGCACCCTGCAGCGCGGCACCGGGATCACCTTCGGGCTGCTCGACGCCGTTCGTCGCGAGTACGGCGTCGACCTCGACCGTCCCTGGCGCGGGCTGCCCGAGGCCCACCGGCGGCTGATCCTCTTCGGTGCGGGGAGCCGGCGGCTGCGCGTCTCCTGGCAGGGCAGCCACGGTCCGGTGACGTTGCCGATGCGCTACGAGGGCGTGGTGCCGACGATGACCCGCCGCTTCCGGGAGACGAAGAGCGACGAGATGCGGCGGTACTACCAGCAGTTCCTCGGCGACGCGCCCTGCCACGATTGCGGCGGGACCCGCCTCCGCGCCGAGTCCCGCGCGGTGCGGGTGGCGGGCAAGAGCCTCACCGAGGTGCTCGCGATGAGCGTCGCCGAGGCGAGGGCGCACGTCGCGTCCCTGGCCCTGACCGGGGCGGAGGCGCGCATCGCCGCGGAGGTCCAGAAGGAGGTGAACGGCCGGCTCGGGTTCCTGTGCGCGGTGGGGCTCGACTACCTGACCCTCGATCGCGCGGGCGCCTCGCTCTCCGGCGGCGAGGCGCAGCGGATTCGCCTGGCGAGCCAGCTCGGGAGCGAGCTCAGCGGCGTGCTCTACATCCTCGACGAGCCCTCGATCGGCCTGCACCCGCGCGACAACCGCCGCCTCGTCGCCACCCTCGCCGCGCTGCGCGACGGCGGCAACACCGTCATCGTCGTCGAGCACGACGCGGAGACGATCCAGTCCGCCGACTTCGTCGTCGACTTCGGGCCCGGCGCGGGGCGGCGCGGCGGCAAGGTCGTGTTCACGGGGTCGCCGGCGCAGCTCCGGCGCGCGAACACGCTCACCGGGCGCTACCTCGGCGGCCGCGACGGCATCGCGACGCCCTCCTCGCGCCGCGCGCCGAGCGGCTGGCTCCGGGTGGTGGGCGCGCGCGAGCACAACCTGCGGGGGGTGGACGTCGCCTTCCCGCTGGGCACCTTCATCGCCGTCACCGGCTTCTCCGGCGCCGGCAAGAGCTCGCTCGTCACGGGGATCCTCTACCCGGCGCTCGCGCGGCGGCTGCACGGCGCGGAGGCGCGCGTGGGGGCGCACGAGCGGCTCGAGGGTGTCGAGGCGATCGACAAGGTGATCCACATCGATCAGGCTCCCATCGGCCGCACGCCGCGCTCGAACCCTGCCACCTACACCAAGGCCTTCGATCTGGTGCGCGAGGTCTTCGCCTCCACCCCCGACGCGCGCGCCGCCGGGTTCGCGGCCGGTCGCTTCAGCTTCAACGTGGCGGGTGGCCGCTGCGAGGCCTGCGAGGGCGACGGGGTGAAGCGCGTCGAGATGCACTTCTTGCCGGACGTCTTCGTGCCCTGCGAGGTCTGCGCGGGGCGGCGGTACAACGAGGCGACCCTCGCCGTGCGCTATCGCGGGCGCGACGTCGCCCAGGTGCTCGACCTCACCGTGGCGGAGGCGCTCGAGCTGTTCGCGCCCCACCCGCGGCTGGCGCGGATCCTGCGGACGCTCGCCGACGTGGGCCTCGACTACGTGCACCTCGGGCAACCCGCGCCGACGCTCTCCGGCGGCGAGGCCCAGCGCGTGAAGCTCTCGCGGGAGCTGGCGCGGACGGACACCGGGCGCACCCTCTACGTGCTGGACGAGCCGACGACGGGGCTGCATTTCGAGGACGTGAAGCGGCTCCTCGGCGTGCTCGGGCGGCTGGTCGACGCCGGCAACACGGTGGTGGTGATCGAGCACCACCTCGACGTCATCCGCGCCGCCGACCACGTCATCGACCTCGGCCCCGAGGGGGGCGCGGGCGGCGGCGCCGTCGTCGCGGCCGGGACGCCGGAGCAGGTGGCGCGGGTCGCGGCGTCCTACACCGGCCAGCACCTCGCCCGGGCGCTCGCGGTCGCTTCCGGTTCGGGGGCGCGGACCGCCGCGCGCGCGGGCACGGGCGACCCGCGCCGGCCGGGGCGGCGCCGCGCCAAGGCGGGGGCGCGGTCCCCGCGGCGCGCGCGCACGACGCGGTGAACCCCGGCCAGGACGATCCGGCGCGCGCCGCGGCGGGTCCCCGCTCGGCCGCCGCGGCGCGGTCGTTGCTCGCCGAGCTCGGGCTCGCGCGCGAGCGCGTCGAGCGGATCGCCCAGGCGATCGAGGATCACGGCCACAGCCGCGGCGTCCGGCCGCGCTCGGCGCTCGGCGCCGCCCTGCAGGACGTCGATCGCCTCGACGCGCCGGGTGCGCTCGGGCTCGCGCGGACCTTCACCACGGGCGCCCGGCTCGGGGCGCGCTCCTACGATCCCGAGGGCCCCGGGGCGGCCGGGACGACCGCCGCCGCTCGCTCGACCACTTCTTCGCGAAGCTCCTGCGGCTGCCGGGGACGATGGGTACGCCCGCCGGGCGGCGCGTCAGAGGGGCTGGTGGAACGGATCGGGGTAGGCCGGCAGGTCCGTGGTGTCGATCTGCGGCGGCTCCACGACGGGCGGCTCGGGAGCGACGGGCGGCGGCGCTGTGTGCGCGCGGGGCGCGGCGCTCGTCACGGGCGTGGCGGGCCCGGTCGCCGCCGGTCGCGGCGCCGCGGCGGGCGCGGCCGGCCAGGCTCGGCGGACGCGCGGCAGCGCGATCACGACCTCGGGAATCGACCCGTCGATCGTCACCCGCGTCGGCTGGTGCTGATCGAGCAGGGCGAGCACGATCGCTCGCTCCCCGCGCCGGACCTTCACCTCGACCGTTCCCCGGCCGAGCTGCTTCGCGTCGCGGAAGAGCATGGCGCCGGGCGGGTCCGAGCGCACCAGCACGGCGGTGGTGTCAGGTGCGTCGACGGCGCCGCCGCTGACGGCCGCCTGGACCGCCGCCGAGAGATCGGCACCGTTCGCCGCCGGTGGAGCGGCCGCGGAGGCGCCCGCGCTCGGCTCGCGCGGGCGTGCGGCCACCGGCGCCGTGGGGGGGGCACCGGTCGCGGGCGCGCGGGCGAGCACGATCGCTTTCGGCTCGGCCAGGGCGCGGGCGGGGGCGCCGCCGACGACGTGCACGGTGCGGCCCGGGGCCGAGAGCGCGACCACGGCGCCGAGCGCCAAGAGCGCCGCGGCGCCGGCCGCCAGCGCCGCCACGCGGCGAGGTCGCCGGGTGCGCCGCGAGAGCGCGGCGATCTCGTCGTCGAGCGGTTCGGTGACCGGGCTCTCCGCGGGCCGCAGCGCGGGATCGGCGCTCGCGGGCCCGGCTGGGACCGTGAGCGCGCTCGGCGCCGGGTCCGCCGCGAGCGGGTCCGCGGTGGCCGCGTCGGGCGAATCGTCATCGACCACGTCGGCTCCGTCGAGCCAGACGGGCCGCAGCGTGGCGCCATCGGAGGCCGTCGCGGTGACGGCCTCTGGCGGCGCCGGGCGCACGGGGCTCGAGCCGGTCGCGGTGGGGGGCGGCGCCGACGCCGAAACCGGTGCCTCGCGCGTCGGGGAAAGCAGCGCCCGCACGGCGTCGGTGACGGCGGCACCGGTGGACGGCGGCGGTGTCGAAGCGGGCGGGGTGCGGGGGCTCGGCGCCGGGACGGGCCGCACGCTGCCCGGGCCCGGCCGCGGCGGCGACGAGGCGGGGCGCAGGCTCGCCGGTGGCGGGCTCGTCGTCGCCGTCACCGGCGTGGAGCGCGAAGACGGGGATCCGGATCGCTCGGCGTTCGAGGCGGGTCGCGGGCCCATCTCGGGAGCGGCGCGCGGTGGGCTCGAAGGCGTGGCGCGCGCGGCGCTGCTCGCGGGTCGCTCGCTCGGCGTCCTGGCGCGCGCGCCCCCTGGCGGCGGCGTCGGCGCCGCGGAGCTGGGGGCCGCGCTCGCGGCTCGCGTCGTGGTCGCGGCCGGCGCGCTCGTCGCTGGTCGTTCGACGGCACGCGTCGCCGGCGACCGCGTGCCCTGCGCGCGGGTGGCCGCGCTGGTGACGGCGTCGCTCGCGGCGGCCTTCCCCGTCACCGCGGGGGACGCGTCGCTGGCGACCGACCGCGTCCTCGCACCCGCAGGCGTCGCAACCCGGTCAGGCGCGGCGCTCGCCGATACCGGACGGACGGAACTGTTGGATCGCGGAGGAATGGACCGAGCGTCCGAGCGTTCTGCTACCCCGCCGGGGGCCGGAGAACTGGCCGGGTGACGAGTGGCGCGGAATTGCCCTGACGCGTGTCGGGCCGTGGGGGCTTCCGGGGCGGAGCTCCCGGCGGAAGCGGGCTCTTCATCGAGGTCCCATCCGGCGTCGAGGTCGTCTCCGAACGGCTCGTCGGCTGGGGGCTTCAATGCGATGAACGCCACGGAACCCCTAGTAACTCCAGGGGGGCCTTTCGCGTCAGCGGGGCGCCATTTCTCGGGCTGGCCCGCCGCGTGCTTGGCCGCGTCGCGGCCCGCCCCCGCTCCTTCGTGCATCGTCTCCGCGCCGGCGCCTCATCGCCGCGACAGCCGCCGATCGGAGCGATCGTGCGGGCGCCGGGGCCGCGCGCCCATCGGGGCGATCAGACCCAGCGCACGCGCGCCTCCCGCTGAGGCACGCTATGTAGCTTGAGCCCCGGGAAGCCGACCGTCATCGCCGCGCCCACCAGGTGGTGATCGGGGATCTCGAGCAGGCGCCGGAGTCCCGTGGCGCGCCTGGCCTCGAAGGCGTCGGCGGCCTTCGTGAGCCAGCCATTCCAGCAGGTGCCGAGCCCGTGCGCGTGCGCGGCCAGCATCATGGCGTACAGCGCCGCGTCGCAGTCGGCGTTCGGCTCGGGGGTCATCCGCGGCGTGTGGACGAAGATCGCCGCGGGCGCGTCGTACAGGAGCGCGTCTCGCCCTGCCTCCCACTCGGCGAGCCGGAGCTCCAGATCCGCGAGCATGCCGAGGCCTCGACGCGGCTCGATCTTGAAGCGGGCGACGACGCGCACCATCGCGCTGCCCAGCAGCGCCCGCAGCTCGCGCAGGTACTCGACGGTGAGCTCCCGGACCCTGCGCATCGGCTCCGCGCTGGACACCACCGTCACCGAGCGCGTCCACCCCTCCTGGCCGTGCGCCGAGGTGGGGGCGTAGGCCGCCACCGCGGTCACGCGCTCGAGCAGCTCCCGGGGCACGGGATCGGCCCGGTAGACCCGCACCGACCGGCGCTGCCGGATGAGCTCCAGCGCGGCGGCGGCCTCGACCGGCCGCTGGTGCTCGATCGGGGTGAAGCGCGCCCGATCGAGTCGGTCGTGGGCGATGGCCTCGTGGGGGCAGATCGCCAGGCACTGCCCGCACCGCACGCAGCGCTCCGCGTGGGCGACCGCGGGGGCTGCGCCCTCGGCGGCGGTGAAGATGCGCACGGGGCACACCTTCGCGCAGAGCCCGTCGTGGCGGCAGCGATCGGCGTGGATCGAGATACTGGGCGCGAGACTGGTCGAGGGGCTCATCGATCCTCCCCGGGCACGCTACCGCTCCCGCCGCGCGGCGGCCATCGCCGTGGCTAGCGCGCCCCCGCCCTCCGCGCGATCGCTCCGGGCGCGCCCGGACGCCGGCACCGCGCCGAGGGCTCGGCGCCAGCGAACGCCGTCCTCCCCGGAACCTTGGCGCAGTCCCGCTGTCAGCCGAGCTCATCCGCCGCTCCACGCGGTGGTCGAGGTGAACCATGTCGGAGCGCACCCTCGCCGCGCTCGCGGTCGGCGCCGTGCTGTCTTGCCCCATCCCCGTGCAGGCCCAGAACCAGGACACGCTGCCCCTCGCGAAGGTGCGGCTCTACGAGACGGGGGTGGGCTACTTCGAGCGGTCCGGGCCGCTGCCCGCGGGGGGCGCGCGGCTGCCCGTGCCGGTCGGGCACCTCGACGACGCCCTCAAGACGCTGGTCATCCTCGACGCGGACGGGCGCTCCACCGTCTCGGGGATCTCCTTCCCGAGCAGCGTGAGCCGCGAGCTCGGGCGCGCCCTTGCGGGGCTGCCCGCGGGAGAGGACACGCCGCTGTCGCTGCCGCGGCTGATCGAGAGCCTGGAGGGGGAGGCGGTGGAGGTTCGCTCCTCGGGGGGGATCCTGCGGGGGCGTATCGTCGACCTGGTGGACGCCGAGGCGAGCGGGGTCGAGCGCTGCGTGCCCGGGACGGCCGGCCCCGAGCAGCCCTGCACCCTGCGCCAGGAGCCGACCCTGGTGTTGCTCGGCGAGAACGGGGAGCTCCGGCGGCTCGTCGTCGCGGACGTCGACGGGGTACGCCCGCTCGATCCGGCGGCGCGCGGTCGGTTCGCCGCCGCCCTCGACGCCGTCGGCGACGGCGGTGCGCGCGCCCGTCGCTGGCTCGAGGTCGCGGCGGCGGGCGGCCGCGCCATCACCCTCGGCTACGTCGCCGAGGCGCCGGTCTGGCGCTCGACCTATCGGCTGGTGATCGCGGGTGAGGGCCCGGCGGGGCTGCAGGGCTGGGCGCTCGTGCACAACGACACGGACGAGGCCTGGCGGCGCGTGCGGCTCGAGCTCGTCAACGGGCAGCCGGACTCGTTCCTCTTCCCGCTCGCCGCGCCGCGCTACGCGTGGCGGGAGCTCGTCCCCCCGTCGCAGGAGCTGTCCACGGTGCCGCAGCTGCTGGACCGGACGGTGGACGGGATGCTGTGGGGCGACCAGATCGGGGAAGCCTTCGGTGCCGGCGGCCCCGGGCTCAGCGGGATCGGCGCGGGCGGCGGGGGGCACGGGGAGGGGATTGGCCTGGGCATGATCGGGACGGCCGCCGGCGGCGCGGCCGCGAGCGATCTCGTCACCGTCGGCAGCCTGGCGAGCCTCGCGCCCGCCGAGGGGGTCGAGGCGGGGGCGATCTTCACCTACGCCGTCGGGACCCCGCTCGATCTCAGGCCGCGGAGCTCGGCGATCGTGCCCTTCCTCTCCGGCTCGCTCGAGGCCGAGCGCATCGCGTGGTTCGACGAGGCCGGCGCCGCCGCGCGCTCGGCCGTGCACCTGACGAACACCACGGGGCAGACGCTCCCGGCGGGCACGCTGGCCGTCTTCGCCGACGGCGGTTTCGCGGGGGAGGCGCTGCTCTCGCGCACCAAGCCGCGGGAGCAGCGGATCCTCGGCTTCGGCGTCGATCTGGACGTCGAGCTCACCGAGGTCGACCGCGACGAGCGGCGCGAGCCGCGGGCGTTCGCCCGGGGAGAAGGGCCGGTCGAGCTCCTCGAGCACTACTACTCTCGCCTGGAGCTCCGCTACTCCCTCGTGAACCGGAGCGGCTCGAGCAGACTCGTCGTTCTGGATCTCGACTACCAGGACAACGCCCGGGTGACGGGCGCCGATCGCCTCGGCTTCGACACCGAACGGGGGCAGGCCTACGCGGTCTTCGGCGTGGGCCCCCACGCGACGCTGGAACGAACGCTGGTGGTCGAGCGCGGGTTGGTCGAGAAGCACTCCATCTTCGACTGCTCCGCGGAGTGGCTGGACGAGATGGCGCGCGACGAGCGCATCCGGGCGGGGCAGCGCGCGGTGCTCGCCGAGCTGTTCCGCCTCCGCACCGAGCTCACCGCGGCCCGCGCCCGCGCCGAGGAGGCCGGCGAGCGCGCGGAGCAGCGGGAGGCGGATCTCGAGCGCGTGCACGAGTCGCTCACCGCGCTCTCCAAGGCGCGCGGGCGGCTCGCCCGCAGGCTCGGCGCCCGGCTCGAGCGGATCGACGCCGAGCTCACCGCGCTCGAGCGCGAGCAGCGCGACGCCGAGAAGACGGCGGAGCGCCTCCATCGCGAGCTGATCGCCGCGCTGTGGACGCTCCGGCCATCGCGCGGGACCGCCCGGTGAGCGGCGCGGGGGCGTCGTTCCGCGATGCTCGTGGCCGCCGTCAACGGCAGGCGGCGATGCACTGCCCGTAGGCCTGGGAGCAGGTCCGCGTCCCTGATCCACCCCCCGATCGGTTGCAGCTATCGAGCTCCGTGCTGCACCGCCGCATGCAAGCGGCCTTCTCCGGCGAGACGGTGGTGGTGCCGCGCGAGGTGCCGGTCCCGGTGCCGGTGCCGGTACCGGTGCGGGTCGCGGTCGCGCCGCCCGTGGCCGTCGCGGAGCGGGTGCCGGTGCCCGTGCCCGTGCCCGTTCCCGTGCTCGCGGTGGTGTGCGAGCCCGAGGTCGTGCTCGATCGCGCGCCCGTGCCGGTGCCAAACGAGGTGCTGGTGGCCAGGGAGGTGCGGGTGGCGGAGCTGGTGCGGGTGGCGGCGCCGGTGTCCGTCGCCGAGGATCGGGCGGTCGTGGTGGCGGTGTGGGTCGCGGTCGTGCCGCCCGTGGCGGCGCCGGTCGTGGTGCCCGTGGTCCGGGTGGTCGCGACGCCCGTGGCGGCGCCGGTCGCGTGCGGGGGCGCCGCGGTGGGGAGCGCCGCGGGCGGCGGCTCTGCCGCCGGGGCGGGGGCCGTGGCCGTCTCTGTGGCCGTGGCCGTCGCCGGGTCCGCCTGCGCGGTCGTGGCGAGCGCCGTCAGGGTGAACGTCGCCGTCAGGGTGTCGGTGGCCTCGCCGGTGGGCTCGGTCTGTCGCTGCTTGCACGCCAGGAGCGCCGCCAGCACCGCCAGCACCGCGCCGATTCTCGCCGTTGCCATGGGATCCGTTCTCGCCCCGGGCGCCTGGGGTCACCACTCGCTTCCGGGCTTCGACCGAGCGAGCACGCGGAGCCTATCGCCGGGAGCAGACACCGATCAAGGTCCCGCCGAAAGCGCGCCCTGGCCCGGCACGGGTGCGTCTCCAGCGGCGCCGTTGCCGTCGGCAGCCCGAGCGGTGCTCCAGCCGAGCCGGAACGCGAGGCAAGGCGGCGCGTGGCCCGCCGGAGCCAGGAGAGGACCTGGACCTCGGCCGCGCCGCGCCGTCGGCGGGCCGGGTCGTGCCGCCCGCCAGCGTAAGCGGCGTTGTGGGCGCCGCGCCGCGCGGTATCCTGGTCGCCGCGGATCCAGGGCGGGGCGACGGTGGGAGGAGGCGAGCGATGGCGACGCGGCGCGTGGCGGTGATGACGGGGGGCGGCGACTGCCCCGGGCTCAACGCGGTGATCCGGGCCGCGGTGCAGGTCGGCTGCGAGCGGTACGGCTGGGAGGTGCTCGGCATCGAGGACGCCTTCAGCGGCCTCATCGATCCCGAGTACCGCTCTCCGCACGGCAACGTCCCGCTCGGCCCCCGGGAGGTGCGCGGGATCCTGCAGCGCGGCGGCACCATCCTGGGCACGTCGAACCGCTGCGACCCGTTCGAGTTCGTGGTGCGGGACGCGGAGGGACGGGAGCGGGTCGAGGACGTCTCGGGGCGCGTGCTCGAGAACTTCCGCCGCCTGGGGCTCGACGCCCTCATCTCCATCGGCGGCGACGGCTCGATGCGGATCGCGAAGCGGTTCGTCGACCTCGGGCTGCCCATCGTGGGGGTCCCCAAGACCATCGACAACGACCTCGGCTCGACCGACCAGACCTTCGGCTTCGACACCGCGGTCGGGGTCGCCTGCGAGGCGCTCGATCGCCTGCGCGACACGGCGGCGAGCCACGATCGGGTGATGATCTGCGAGGTGATGGGGCGCGACGCGGGGTGGATCGCCCTGCACGCGGGCCTCGCCTCGGAGGTCGATGCGATCCTGATCCCCGAGATCCCGTACCGGTTAGCGCCGCTCGTGGCCATGCTCGAGGCTCGGCGCGCGCGGGGCCAGGCCTTCGCGCTGATCGTGGTCGCGGAGGGGGCGCGCCCGGTGGACGGCGAGCCGAGCGTGCTCGAGCGGGCGCCGGGCGCCATGCCGCGGCTCCAGGGTGCTGGCGCGCGGGTCGCCGCCGAGCTCGCGGGGCTGGTGAGCCACGACGTGCGCGTCACGGTGCTCGGACACGTGCAGCGGGGCGGCACCCCGTCGAGCTACGATCGCATCCTCGGCACGCGCTACGGGCACCACGCGGCGGAGCTGGTCGAGCGCGGCGAGTTCGGCAAGATGGTCGCCCTCCGCGGGGGTGAGATCGTCGCCGTCCCCATCGCCGAGGCCATCGCCGTGCCCAAGCGCGTGGCGCCGACCAGTCAGCTCGTGCTCACGGCTCGGGCGACGGGGATCGTGTTCGGCGCCTAGCGGGGCGGGCGGAGCCCGGGCGGCGCGGGCCGGCGACCCTCACCGGGGCTCCCCGTCGGGGTGGCGCGGTGCGGTCACCCCGACGGCGGGGCCACGCGGGAGGAGGCAGCGGTGCTCGGGATCGTCGCCGGCGTGCGCGCGATCGAGGAGCGCGTGACGACGCTGCGCGCCGAGGCGGTCCCAGAGCTCCTCGAAGGCGACGTCATGGGCGTCGAACTCCGGCCCGTCGACGCACGCGAAGCGGTGCTCTCCCCGCACCGTCACCCGGCAGCCGCCGCACAGGCCGGTGCCGTCCACCAGCAGCGGGCTCAGCGACGCGACGGTGCGGATCCCCGGCGGCCGGGTCACGGCCGCCACCGCCTTCATCATCGGCACGGAGCCGGCGGTGAACACCGCGTCCACCGCCTCCGCCGCCAGGAGCAGGGCGAGGCGGTTGGTCACGAACCCGGCGAACCCGTGGCTCCCGTCGTCCGTGCACGGCAGCACGGTGTCGCACCAGCGCCCGAGCTCCGCCTCGAAGACGAGGTGCGCGGCGCTGGGCGCGCCCAGGAGCGCCGTGACGCGGTTACCGAGCGCCTTCAGCGCCGCGGCGTGGGGGTGGAGCGTGGCTGCTCCGGGCCCGCCGCCGACCAGCACGACGTGGCCGAAGCGCCGGAGCTCGGCGGCTCGCCCCAGCGGGCCCACCAGCTGCGCGAGCGCCGCCCCCGCCCCGAGCCGACAGAGCCGCTCGGTCGCCGCGGCCGTCGCCTCCACGACCAGGGTGAGCGTGCCCGCCTCGGGCTCGGCGCCGGCGACGGGGAGCGGGATCCGCTCCCCGTCGGGCGTCGCGCGCACGACGACGTACTGTCCGGGCCGGTGCTCGGCCGCGACGCGCGGCGCCTCGATCTCGAGCCTCCGCACCCGCGGGGCGATCCACTCCGCCGCACGAACGGTGACCACGCCCCTCATCCTAGTCACCGGGGCTCCCCTCCGGAACCGGGTCAATCGCGGTACCGGTGGTCCGTCTCGCCGACGCCCCAGCCGACGCAGAACGTCACCATGTGGGTGCCCATCAGCTCGTGGTACGCGAAGCCGAGCCGCAGGCCGCCCTCCTCGACGTCCTCATCGGGGCTGACCACGGCGGTGGCGAGCGTGGCTCGCACCAGGAGCTCGTCCGCGAACCCGAGCGAGCTCCCGTCCCGGCGCGTCGACGTGTCGCGCGGGATCCACTGCGGTCGGACCTGGAGGAGGAAGCGGCCCTCGTGCCCGAAGTCGAGGGCCGTCGCCAGCTCCAGGGGGATCTCCCAGGCGGCGGGGACGCGCCCGCCCGTCCAGGCGCGCCCGGCGGGGCCGCTCAACACGCCGAACGCGAGCCACGAGTTGACGGCACCGGCGATCCCTCCCAATAGGTCGAGATCGTGCGCGAAGCCCTCGCCGCCCGCGAGGCCGACGTCGAAGCCCATGGCCAGCCCCACGGGCTTGGTGCCCACCAGCGCGCGGGTACGGAGCGCACCGCCGAGCATCCAGGCGCTCTCGTCCGGGTGGGGGCGATCCGGGAGCCGCGCGACCTCGAGCAGCATCGAGGCCTCGGGGAACGCCTCGATCGAGCGGCGACGGCGCCGGGGCTCGCGCCCCTCGCCGGACCGGCCCGGTTCGCTCGGCGCGCCGCGGTCGTACAGCGCGTCCTCGTGGGTGCGCTCGAGCCATGGGAACGGCAGCCTCACCGCCGGGATCGCCTCCTGCTCGGGGGGCAAGGCCGGCACGAAGGTCACCGCGAGCGTCGCCTCGGCGACCTCGCGCTCGAGCCGCTGGCGCTCGCGGGTGGCGCTCGCGAGCGCGTCGTCGGCGACCTCGACGGCCCGCGTCAGCTGCACCATCTCGGTCACCGATCGCCCCGGGCCCTGGAGCGTCAGCAGGCGCGCCCGCGCGGCCGTGGCGCTCCGCTCGCGCGCCTCGAGCTCGGCGAGCGCGCCGGTCACGTCCTGGGTGAGCGACTCGTGCTCGATCTCGGTGCCGAGGTCGCGCAGGGCCAGCCGCGCGGCGAGGAGCTGCTCCGGAGGGAGCCGGAGCACCACGCGCTCGTCCTCGCGCTCCTGCAGGCGCCAGCCCGCCTCCCGGGCGCGCGCCAGCAGCGCGCTGATCGCGCCGGCCACGTCCCGCGTGCGCAGGGTCACCTGCTCGCGGGTGACGAGGCGCGGCGCGGGGGCCGTCGCCGCTGGCGTCGCGGTGCGCGCCCGGTGGGTGGGCGCGGGCTCCTCGGCGGCGGCGTGACCGGTCGCGAACGCGCATGCGGCCGCACCAGCGACGAACCCGCGGGCGCACGGCCGCGGCCGCACCCGCCGCTCGGGAGCTCGCGTCATCCGGCCCCCCATAGCCGCCAGCAGCGACCGCCGCAACGAGGACGCCCGCCGAACGCGGGCGGTCGGCGCGCGGTCGCCGCGCCTCCGACGGCTCCTGCGCGCCGCGCTCAGACCTGGTCCTGCCGGGGCAGCCCCAGCGGGAGGGGGCACCAGGCGTCGAGGAGCGCAGCTGCCCGCGGCAGCGGCGTGGTCGCGCCGGCCGGGAGGGGTCCGAAGAGGGTGCGGAGCAGCAGGGGCGCCGGCAAGGTGAGCGCCGGCGTGCTCGCGCTCGCCGTGCAGCCAGCCCGTTCGCTGTCGACCCAGAGGCGGAGGCGCTCGCCCGTCTCCGCGATCGCGACCGTCACCTCGCCCGGGCGCAGCGTGCCCGGCGCCCGGGCGTGCACGGCGCCCAGGATCGCGTCGAGGACGGCCGCGGGGTCGAGGAGCCGCCAGTTGCCGCTGGCCGCCACCGTGACGTCCTCCGCGAGCGGAGAGAGCGCCGCGACCACCGGGTCGAACGGGGTCGCCGCGACGAACGGGGTGGCCTGGTCCCGCGATCTCACCCAGGCGGCGGCGGCCGCGAGGCGCTGCTCAGACGTCGCGGCGACGAGCTCGTGGACGAGACCAGATCGGGGGTGCGCGGCGAGGTAGCCGACGCGCTCTCCGTCCCGCGTCTCCGCCAGGAACGGGACGTGGTGCCAGCTCCGCAGGTATGCCGAGAAGTCGCGCCGCGGTCGCTCGCAGCGCCAGGGCTCGCGCTCGGCGAGGGCGATCAGCGCGTCCGGGACCGCCGCGTCCTCGGCGAGCGGCCGCAGCGTCACGGCCCGCGGCTCGAGCCCCCGCAGATTCCGGGGCGTGACGGTGAGCGTGACCTCGGTGCCCGCGCGCTCGTAGCCGTGGCAGAGGTACCGTTGGCGCTGGCCGGCGAGCCACAGCGCCGCATGCCCCTCCTCGCGGGCGAGGTCCGCGGCGCGCTCCAGCAGCCGCCCCATCAGCCCGCGTCCGCGGTGCTCGCGCGCGACGCTCACGCCGCCCACGCCGCCGATCGAGAGCCGGCGTGCGCCGAGTCGCAGGGGGAGGGGGAAGAGCCCCAGGAGCCCCACGATCCGGCCGCCGTCCCTCGCCGCGAGCTGGTGGCGCATGTGCTCCGCTGTCGGCTGGTATCGGGCCGGGAGCATCCGCGCGAAGTCGTGGGGCCGGGCCTCTCCGAACACGGCGTCGAGGAAGGCGACCGCGGCGGGGTAGTCGTCCGGGCCGAGCCGCTCCAGCGCCATCGCCACGCGCCGACGATATCACCGTTGTCCGGCCTCCCAAGGTTTGGCATGTCTAGGGGCCGATGAACCCGACCCCGGAGATCGCCCGGCGGATCGAGCGGCTCGTCCGCCGCTTCCCCGACGAGGACGTCCCGCTGCTCGTCGAGATGCTGGTGCTTCTGGCCTACTCCGCCGGTCGGGTCGATCCCGACGAGCAGGTCGCCGTCGCCGCGGGGATCGAGAGCGTCATGGGCACCCGGCTGCCCTCGGACCACGTCGCCGCGCTGGTGGCGGAATGCGTGGACCAGCTGCTGGCCGAGAGCGTGGACCTGCGCGCGCTGGCCGTCGGGCACCTGCTGGCCGAGCGCGGGCGGGCCGAGGACGGACTCCGCCTCGGGATCGCGGTCGCGCTCGCGAGCGGCACCCTCGCGGAAGCCGAGCAGGATCTGCTCGGCACCCTCGCGCGCGCCGCCGGGGTTTCGGGGGCGCGGCTGGACGGCCTGATCGAGAAGGTCCGCGAGGCGCTCGCCTTCGACGCCTAGCGGGGCGACCGGGTCGCGGGCGCCGCGGCCGTGCGCTCGGCGCTTGCGGGTCCGGCGCGCGTGTCCGATGCTCGCCCCGTGAGCCGGACCGAGCAAGAGGCGCAGCTGATCGCCGCCGCGCGGACCGGTGACCCCGAGGCGGTGCTCGCGCTCGTCGACCACTTCCAGCCGGTGGTCTACCGGTTCAGCAAGCGGATGTGCCCCACCGAGCAGGACGCCGAGGACACGGTGCAGGAGACGCTGCTCACCGCGGTGCAGAAGCTCGGCGACTTCCGCGGGGAGGCTTCCTTCACGAGCTGGCTGTTCACGATCGTGCGCAGCGGCTGTGGCAAGAAGCAGCGCGCGGCCGCCCGCGTGCCCGTGCTCGAGCCCATCGAGCTGGTGGACGAGCGCCCCCGGCCCGATGAGCTCATGAGCCAGCAGCAGCTCCGCCAGGCCCTCGAGACGGCCCTCGCCACCATGGATCCGCTCTACCGCGAGGTCCTGCTGTTGCGTGACGTCGAGGGGCTGACTGCGCCCGAGGTCGCCAGCGCCCTCGAGATCACCGTCCCCGCGGTGAAGAGCCGCCTGCACCGCGCGCGATCGATGCTGCGGGATCGCGTGGAGCGGATGTTCCCGGCCCGGGAGGCCACGAGGAAGGCGCCGCTCGCGCCGGGCGAGGACCTCGGCGAAACCCTCTCGCGCTACCTCGAGGGGGACCTGACCGCCGCGCAATGCGCCGAGATCGAGGCGCGGCTCCAGCGCTCGCCGGACTGCCAGGGGGCCTGCGACCTGCTCCGGCGGGTCCTCGGCGAGTGCCGCGCCTGCGGTGGGGAGAAGCCTCCGAGCCGGCTCGTCGATTCGGTCCGGGAGGCGCTCCGAGCCCTGCTCGCCCAGGGGGGCGCGAATCCTTCCGGGCGCGGGGCACCTCTCACCGGTTGAAGCAGCCGGCCGGAAGCCACAGCCGGGCGTGTCAGAGGAGTCGAACCATGGCCACGAAAGAGATCACCGCGGAGAACTTCCAGGAGACGGTGGATCAGGGCGGCATCGTTCTCATCGACTGGTGGGCACCCTGGTGCGGTCCCTGCCGGGCGTTCGGTCCCATCTACGAGCGGGTCGCGGCCAAGCACCCGGACGTCACCTTCGGCAAGGTCAACACGGAGGATCAGCCGTCGCTCGCGATGCAGTTCAAGATCAGCGCGATCCCCACGCTCATGGTCATCCGGGACAAGACGCTGCTCTACTCCCAGGCCGGCATGCTGCCGGAGCGCGCCCTGGAGGACCTGATCGATCAGGCAGAGAAGCTTGACATGCACGAGGTCAAGCAGAAGCTCGGCGGGAAGAGCGCCTCCTCCCCGGTCGCCCCCGACTGAGCTCCGGGCAGGGACGGGTTCGGCCCCCTCCCCCGGGGACCGGCCCGGACCGCTCAACCGCACATCGCGTCGAAGACCTGCTGGGCGATCGCGGTGGCGGCGCCGCCGCCCGGGGTGTTCTCGCACAGATCGTGGCAGGCAGACGGGCTGCTGCAGCGGTTGGCCAAGAAGCAATTGAGCACCTCGGCGCAGTAGCACTGATCGTCCTGCGTGCAGCCGGTGCAGGCGTCGCCGGCCGGGTCCAGCTCCCAACCCTCCAGGCAGAAGGAGCGCCCGCAGAGGCCATCGTTGCACTCGCCGGACGCGCACTCGGCGGGGACGGTGCAAGGAGCGTTGAAGCAGCCCGGGCAGAGGCCGCCGCAGTCCAGCCCCAGCTCGTCGCCGTCCACCACCCCGTTGCCGCAGTGCGTGCAGCTGCCAGCGCAGACGAGGGCGGGCGCGCAGTCCAGCTCCGAGTCGCAGGGGGCGCCGACGCACCCGCCGCACTCGCCGCCGCAGTCGGGGCCGGACTCGAGCCCGTCCTGCACGCCGTTGCCGCAGATGCAGACGCCGCTGCTGCCGCACACCCCGCTCTGGCAGTCCGACATCCAGAGGCACTCGTCGCCGTCACAGCCGTCGCCGGTGCAGACCCCGCCGCCCGCTCCTCCCCCGGTGCCCTGGACCCCGCCGGAGGGGCCGCCGCCGGTCGAGGCGCCCCCGGCGGCGCCGCCCCCTACCGCCGCGCCCCCGGTGGCGTCGCCGCCCAGCGCCGCGCCCCCCGTGGCGGCGCCGCCCCGCGCCGCGCCTCCGGAGGCTTGACCGCCGGTGTCCGGCGCGCCCCCCGTGGGCACCTCCCCGCTCGCGGCGCCGCCCGTGGTCTGCAGCGCGCCGGGGCCCTCGGACGTGGCGCAGGCGAGCGGGAGGAGCAGGAAGAACGAGCCGGCGAGACGAAGTGGGGGCATGAATTCCTCGCGACGAGCTGAGCCCGGCCGAGAAGCGAGCGCTCCCCATGATAGCGCGAAACCTGGGGCGGGGTCAGCGGTGGGGCCTGACCATCGCCTCGGGTCGCACCCAGCGGTCGAAGTCCTCCTCGCTCACCAGGCCGAGCGCCCGAGCCGCCTCTCGCAGCGTCGTCCCGTTCCGGTGCGCGTGCCCGGCGATCCGGGCCGCGGCGTCGTAGCCGATGTGGGGGCAGAGCGCGGTCACCAGCATGAGGGAGCTCTCGAGGTGCTGGCGGATCCGCTCGCGGTTCGGCGCGAGCCCGGCGACCAGGCGCGTTCGGAAGGCGTCGCAGCCGTCGGCGATCAGGCGCGCGCTCTGGAGGAAATTGTGGATGAGGAGGGGCTTGTAGGCGTTGAGCTCGAAGGCGCCGCTCGCCCCGCCGAGGTTCACCGCCACGTCGTTGCCCAGCACCTGCGCCGCGACCATGGTGAGGGCCTCGCACTGCGTCGGGTTCACCTTCCCCGGCATGATGGAGCTCCCGGGCTCGTTCGCAGGGATGAGGAGCTCGCCGAGACCACCGCGCGGACCCGAGGCGAGCCACCGGACGTCATTGGCGATCTTGAAGAGCGAGCTTGCCACCGTCTTCAGCGCGCCGTGCGCGAAGACGAGGGAGTCGTGCGCCGCGAGCGCCTCGAACTTGTTCGGCGCCGTCACCAAGGGCAGGGCCGTGAGCTCGGCGAGCTTGCGTGCCACGCGCTCCGCGTACTCGGGGTGCGCATTCAGGCCGGTCCCGACGGCGGTCCCCCCGAGCGCGAGCTCGGCGAGGTGGGGGATCGACTGCCGCAGGTGTTCGACGCCATGGTCGAGCTGTGCCGCCCAGCCGCCGATCTCCTGGCCGAGGGTGAGCGGGGTGGCGTCCATCAGGTGCGTGCGGCCAAGCTTCACCACGTCCGCGAACGCGGCGGCCTTCGCGGTGAGCGCGTCGCGCAGGGCGGCGACGCTGGGGATGACCCGGCGCTCCAGCGCCTCGACCGCGGCCACCGACATCGCCGCGGGGAAGACGTCGTTCGAGGACTGCCCCTGGTTGACGTGATCGTTCGGGTGGACGAGGCGCCCCTCGCCCCGGGGCCCCCCGAGGAGCTCGCTGGCCCGGTTGGCGAGCACCTCGTTCATGTTCATGTTCGTCTGGGTGCCGCTGCCCGTCTGCCAGACGACCAGCGGAAACTCGTCGTCGTGGCGCCCCGCCAGGACCTCCTGCGCCGCCGCCACGATCGCGCCGCCGATGCGGGCGTCCAGCACCCCGAGCTCCTGGTTGACGAGGGCCGCCGCCTGCTTCACCTGCGCCAGGGCGCGCAGCAGGGCGCGCGGCATCCGCTCCTCCGAGATCGCGAAGTTCTGGAGGCTGCGCTGCGTCTGGGCGCCCCAGAGCCGATCACGGGGGACCTCGACCAGGCCCAGGGAGTCGTGCTCGGTGCGGGTCGCGGCCTCGGCGGACATGGGACGGCCATTCACGATTCGGGCCTCGGGATCAAGATCCCGGCGATCCGGGCTCTGGATTTGACCGACCCGGTGGCCGCCGTTACGAAGGGCGGGTCCATGGTCGCGATCCGGATCCTGCGGCGGAGCCTCGTCATCGGCTGCGGGCTCGTCTGCGGTTTCGCACCCCTGGCGGCGCGCGCGGAGGGGGCCGCCGCCCGTGAGGGAGCGGTGATCGGGCCCGCCCGCGGAGGGGGTCAGCGCCACGTCGATCTCCCCGCCGGAACGGACGGCGGCGGGACGGCGGAGCCATCCGCGGCCGGGGCAGGTGACGCGGGGGCAGCGGGCTCGGTCGAGCGGCCGACCACGGGATCCGAGAAACCCGCACCCGGTCACCGGCGCGGCAAGGCTCCGAAGGAACCCCGCGCGACCCTGCCCGAGGACGTCTCGCCTTCGGCGCCGAGCCTCGCTGCGCGCGAGGCGGTCGCGCTCGGCCCCGTCGCGGCCGTGGGCGTCGAGCCGGTGGCGGATCCCGAGCTTTCCGCGCTCCGCCAGGCGGAGCTCGTCCTGTTTCCGCGCCCGGTCCAGGGGCTGACCCCGGGTTGGTCCTGGGAGCTGCCCGCGCCGGTCGCGGCCGCCGGTCCCGAGGTGCGCGCGGACGGCTTCCCGCCGGCGGCGCCAGGCGACAAGCCCGAGGCAACCACCGTCGACGCGGAGTGGCTCCGCTCCCTCGCGCTGCCAAACCTGCCGGTCCGGTTCGATCCACGCGTCGTGCGCTACCTCGAGTTCTATCGCGACGACCCGCAGGGACGGGCGATCGCGCGGGCCTGGGTGAAGAAGGCGGGCCGCTACGCCCCGGCGGTGCGGGCCAGTCTGGCGCGGGCCGGCCTGCCCACGGATCTCGTCTGGCTCTCGCTCATCGAGCGCGGGCACAACCCCACCATCCGCTCCCCCGCCGGCGCCGCCGGGCTGTGGCAGTTCATCCCCGAGTCGGCGCGCCTCTACGGGCTCACCGTGGACCGCTGGGTCGACGAGCGCCTCGATCCACGGCGGTCGACGGAGGCCGCGGCCCTGTACCTGTCGGATCTCTACCAGCGCTTCGGGAGCTGGGACCTCGCCATGGCCGCGTACAACATGGGGCACGGGGGCCTGAGCCGGGCGATCGCCAAGTACAACACGAACGACTTCTGGGAGCTGTCGCGCCACGAGGCGGGCATCCCCTGGGAGACGACCCTCTACGTCCCCAAGATCCTGGCCATCGCGCTGGTGATGACCAACCCGCGGGCCTTCGGGCTGGAGGGGATAGTCCCCGACGAAGCCGCGAGCTTCGACACGGTGCGCGTCACCCCGGGCGTCTCGCTGTCGCGGGTCGCGGCGGCCGCGGAGGTGTCCGTCGCGGTGATCGAGGAGTATAACCCGCAGCTCGTCGCCGATCGGGTGCCGCCAGCGACGCCGGGCGTCGACCGCTTCCCCGTGGCGCTGCCCAAGGGCAAGGGCGCCATCGCGACCCGGCGGCTCGCCCAGGCGCAGGGGGAGGACGTGGAGCCCTTCCTGGGGCGCTTCGGGGACACGCGCGCCAGCGTGGCCGCGGCGGGGGGCACCACGGAGGCGCGCGTGCGGGAGCTGAACGGCGCGCGCGCGGACGAAGCCCTGGAGCCCGGCACCGTGCTGCTCGTCCCCCGCGCGCGGGGCGAGCGCCCCGCGCCCCCGGCGGAGCCCGAGGTGATCGTCGTCGCCCCGGCGCGCTTCGAGTACGCCGACCGGCGGCGCGTCTTCTACCCGGTGCGCCGCGGGGACCGCCTCGAGGAGATCGCGAGCGCGTTCGGCGTCGAGCCGGGGGAGATCGTGCTCTGGAACGAGCTCGACCCCGCGGCCCGGCTGCAGCCGGGGATGACGCTGCAGCTCTTCGCGCCCGCGGGGCGTTCGCTCGACCGCGTGCGCCACCTCCGCGCCGAGGACGTGCGCCTCCTCGTCGCGGGGACGCCCGAGTTCATCGAGCACTTCGAGGGGCAGAAGGGCAAGCAGCGGCTGGTGATCACGGCGCAGCCGGGCGACACGCTGGCCTCGGTCGGGGAGCGCTTCGGGATGAGCGCCGGGTCGATGGAGCGCATCAACCGCCGCTCCCGGCGCGACCCGCTCGAGCCCGGCGAGCCCATCGTCGTCTACGCGGCGCGCCCGGCCGCGGGGGCCGGGGCCGCCGGGGCCCTGCCCGCCGCGCCGTGCCCCCCGTCACCGCGGTCGCCGGCGTCGCCCGCGCCCGCCGCGGCGCGGTGCTCGCCGTCGCCGCTCTGCTCGCGTCCGGGCTCGTATGCGCGTCGCCCGCGCGCGGCGGCGCGCCCGCCGCGGCGCTGGAACGGGTCCATCACCTCGATCCCAGCCCGGAGTCGCCCCGGTTCGGGGCCGAGTGGCGCGGAGCGGCGCGGGCCCGTGCGGGGGCGGAGCTGCCGCTGCTCGGACGCCGCGGCGCGGCCCCGCTGTCGCTCCGGCTGACGCCGCTGCTCGAGCTCCACAACGCCCCTCACCCCGATTCGGCGATCCCCAACGAGAGCTGGCGCGGGCGTCTCGGCTTGGAGGCGTGGTGGCGCGCCCTCGCCGCTCCCCGGCGTCGCCACGAGGTGGGCCTCGCCCTGGAGCACGAGAGCGATCACGACTCGTCGCGCGTCGACTCGCTGCCGTGGTTCCTCTCGCTCAACGATCTGGCGCTGATGAGCGCGCACGCGGTCGAGCTCGGCGGGGTCGCCCTCGGGCTCCGGACCAGCACCCGCTACTACCTCTTGACCTGCACGCGGATGGGCGCTTGCGACGAGCCCACCGACGGGCAGTCCTCGGTCGGGGGCGCGCTCTCGCTCACCGCCGATCTCACCGACCTCGTGGGCTGGCGCCGCGGCGGTCCCTTCGCCGCGGTCGAGCTCGCGGCGCTGGCGCCACGCGTCCACGTCCACGCGGAGCAGCGGGTGGTGGCGCACCTCGGTCTGCTCCGGGAGGGCCGCCAGACGGGCCGCTTTCAGCTGTACGCCCTCGCCATCCAGGGCAACGACGTCGGGCTTCGCCGCTACCGCGAGGTTCATCAGGTGGGGCTCGGGGTGCGCTGGGCGCCCCTGTGGTGAGCCCGCGCGTCCCGCCCGGCGCCGTCGCCTCGGACGGGGGCGCTCGAGGGCCGGTTCGACCGCGCCCGCCCCGACGATCCCGCGTATCGTAACGTGAGCTCGAGCGCGCGCGGACGCCTGGCGGATCACGCCAGTTGATCGCCAGGGCCGTCTCGTCCGAGAGTGCGCCGGATCGAGCCTTGCCCAGCCGGTATCGCGCGCAGCAGCCCATCGGCCGCCTCACCACGCGGCCCGCGTCTCCGCCCGTGCAGTGCCGGCGCGACGGCCCGCGGGACCTCCTGGTCTTCACGGTGCGCGGTCGCGTGACGTCGCGCGACCTGAACGCCGCGCTCACCCGCTCCCTCGATTTCGGGCTCGCGGAGAAGGTCGTCTGGAGCCTGGCGGAGGGCGATCTCGCGGCTCTCTCGCTCGCCGAGCTCGAGGCGTTCATCGACGATGCGTTCTCGGGACCCTGGGCTCCCCGCCGGTGCGCGATCGTGAGCGGCACGGGCCCCGCGCGGGCGGCGGCCGCGGTGCTGTGCGCGCTCTGCGAGGCCCGGGGCTTCGCGGCGCGCGTCGAGGCGTTCTTCGATCACGGCGCCGCGCTCGAGTGGCTCGGGGTCCCCGAGGACCCGTCCGATCCCGCGCCGCCCGCGAGCTCGTCCTTCTCGCGGTGAGCGACCGGCTCAGAGCGGCTCGATCGCGATCTTCATCTCGAACGAGAGCGACTCGCCGGGCGAGAGGACGACGGTGCCCGTCCCCGCCTCGCCGCGGTCGGCCCGGTTGAAGCCGTCGTTCATGTTCGTCACGGGCTCGACGCAGAAGAAGCGCTGGCCCTCGGGCACGAAGATCACCAGGTGATCGG
>CAYVRP010000057.1:0-44322 GCA_964454025.1 uncultured Polyangiaceae bacterium
TGGCCCCGCTGCCGCCCGAGCCCCCCAGCCCGGCTCCGCCGGTGCCACCCGACGGCCCGGGACCTGTCCCCGCCACGCCCCCGGCGCCGGTCGCGCCACCCGCGGGGACGCTCCCCCCCGGACCCGAGGCGCCCGCGTCCGGCGGCGCGCCGCCGTCACCCCCAGCGGGCTGCCCGCCCGTCGCGCCCGGATCGGTCCCCGAGCCGCCGCCGCTGCCGCCCGGAGCGGCGCCGCCCGCGGCGCCTTCCCCGCCCGCTCCGCTCTCGGCGCCACGCGCGTCGTCGAGGTGCTCGTAGCCGATACGACAGCCGCCGAGCAGGGCTCCAAGGAGGGTCACCACCGCCGCCCGTGACGAGAAAGCAGAGGTCAACCGGGATAGGGTACACCGCCGCCCGCCCGACCGCCTCACGGCCCCACCTCGCCCGGGGCCGGCCCATCCCCGCCCCCAGCTCCCTCCCTCGGCGCCCCAACCCCGCTGCCGTCCTCGCTCCTGCTCCCACTCCTTCCCCCCAGCGTTCCCCGACGAGCCGGGCGGGAACCCGAGCAGCACCTCGAGGCCCCCTGCTCCGCGTCCGTTCGCGCTCGAACGCTCATTGGCTCCCGTTCTCCGCTCCCCGACACCCCATGACCAACGGTGTGCACTCCGCACGCCCGGGAACGACTCGCGAGGATCTGGTCCAAGCACCTGGGAAGCGCACGGCAGCATGATGGGGACATGCCAGCAGTCACCGGAGGCGATGAGGCGCAAGATCTGCCGTCGCCGCTCCGTTCGAGTTCGTCGCCGGTCGCCGGAATGGGGGCGCAGCCTACACGAACGGGGCCACGACGCGACCAGCAGCACCAGGTCGGATCCGATCGCGACCGCTGATGGCGAACCCGGTGACGTCGTGGTCCTCGGCGCCGAGCGGCCCCCACTCGCCCCCGCGCCGCGCTCGCGCGACTCCGCGCCTTCGACGTCGCGGTCTTCGAGGAGGCGCTCGCGACAACCCCCGGCCTCGCGACCGAACGGCGCACCACGGGGCAGTGGCCAGGCGCGAGCGCCGGCGGCTGGCCCGCGCCGACCGGGACCGTTACCGCGCACCCCAGGTCGATCGCGTCGACCGCGCGTCCCGTGCCCGGCGGCGAAGGGGACCTGAATCCCCCGGAGCGCCTACTCCAGGTAGGCCGAGAGCGCGAGCCCCTGCGCGCGCACCGCGTCGGCGACGAGCCCCGCGATCACCGGGGCGCCGGTCGCGGAGAAATGGGTGTGATCGTCGCAGAAGAAGTCGCCGACGGGCCCCGTGGTGATGGCGCTCACGTCGCCGCCGGGGATGGGGCAGAAGCCGAGTTCGTCGTAAAGGTCGACGCTGGCCCGGTGCAGATCGATCACGGGGACGTCCTCGTCCGCGCCGACCTCGATGGTGGCGTTGGCGTAGGTATCGCGCGTGGTGCGCGCCGAGCTGCCGTCGCAGGCCACGGCGCTGACCGGGGTGACGAAGACGGGGTGCGCGCCGCGCTCGCGCGCCGCCGCCGCCATCATCGCGTACTCCGCCTTGAAGGCATCGACGCCGACGTGGCGATCGCAGGTGGCGCTGCCGTCGTTGATGCCGAACTGGACGAAGAGGTAGTCGCCGTCGGACATGCCGTCGAGCATGGCCTGCCAGTGGGCCTGGATCACGGGGGCGCCGCTCGCGTCGGTGTTGAGGACGCACTCGCCGTCGGTGCCCATCGTCGTGCTGACGGAGAAGAGCCAGTTTCGCACGCTCCTGCCGCCGATGGCGCTGTTTTTCACGGTGACGAGGTCGTTGAAGAGCGGGGCGAAGTATTTGCCCCACCCCGCGGGGCAGGGCGTGCTCCCGTTGGCGACCGTGGAGTCGCCGGCGATCCAGATCGTGATCGGCGTGGAAGCGTCAGCGCCGCCCGCGCCGCCCGTGGCCTCGCCGCCCGCCGCGACGCCGCCCGCCGCGACGCCGCCCGTCACCCAGCCGCCGGTCGCGTCGCCACCCGTGGCGGTGCCGCCCGTCGCGGCTCCGCCCGTCACCCAGCCGCCGGTCGCGATCCCGCCCGTCGCCCAGCCGCCGCTGGCGACCCCGCCCATCGCCGCACCACCGCCGCTCACGCCGCCCGTCAGCGCACCGCCCGCGCCCGTCCCGCCGGCGCCGGCGATCGAGCCCCCGGTCCCGGCGCTCCCGCCCGTACCGGTGCCCCCGCCCGAAGCGATGCTACCACCCGTGGCCAGGCCCCCGCTCGCGGCCAGGCCCCCGGTCGTGCTCGCGCCGCCGGTCGACGGCACGCCGCCGGTCGAAGATCCGCCTGTCGTTCCGCCAACGCCACCGCTCGTCGGCGCGCCGCCGAGCGCGGCGCCAGCGGCCTGCGCCTCGCCGCCGCCTTCTGCCGGCGAGGCGCAGGCGGCGATGACGATGCCGGCGAGGAGGGTTCCGGCACCGCGGGCGCGGTGACTGAGGTGGTTGGACAGCCGAGCTCGTTGCATGGGGACCTTCGCGACGGGCAGGAGGCGGCGCTCAGGGGAGCAGGTAGGCGGCGAGCCCGAGGTCGGTTTCGACCATGGCGTCGCCGAGGAACCCGGCCATCATCCGCGCGCCGTGCTCCTGGAAGTGGGTCCCGTCGACGGTGCCATCCGCCCGCAGGAAGAAGAAGTCCTCCGGCGTGGGCGCGGGGCAGATCGCGGACAGGTAGCTGAACGTCGCGTCGTTCAGATCGAGGACCGCGACCCCCTCCGCCGCGCCGAGCTCGCGCATCGCCTGCGCGTAGCTCCCGAGGGAGTTGCCGGCGCCGCAGTAGGCGGAGTTGCGCGGCGGGGGCGTCACCAGCACCGGAGTGGCGCCGACCGCACGCGTCGGGTCGAGGTAGAAGTCCTTCAGGTGGACCTTGAAGTCGGTGCTCGCCTCGGCGTACCGGGGATAGGTCACGCCATCGACGACGAAGGTCGCCGTCTTGTTTCCGTCGTTGGTCCCGAACTGGACGAAGAAGTAGTCGCCCGGCTCGAGCCGCTCGAGGATCCAGGCAGCCGCCCCCTCGAGGTGGAACCAGAGCGCGGTGCGACCACCGGCGGCGCGGTTCACCACGGTCACCCGGTCGTCCAGGATCTCGGGGAGCATCTGCCCCCACCCCGCCTGATCGGTGGGGCTCGCCGTGTCGGTGTAGGTGGCGACGGTGGAGTCGCCCGCGAGGTAGACGGTCACCGGCGACAGCTCGCCGCCGCCACTGCCGCCCGCGCCGCCGGTCGCGGTCCCGCCCGTCTCCACGCCGCCGGTCGCGGTCCCGCCCGTCTCCACGCCGCCGGTCGTGGTCCCACCTGTCTCGACGCCGCCAGTCGCGGTCCCGCCCGTCTCCACGCCGCCGGTCGCGGTGCCACCCGTGCCGTCGCCACCCGTCGCGGTGCCGCCGTCCGCCGGCGCCCCGCCCGCGAGTCCACCGCCCAGGGCGGCGCTGCCGCCCCACGCCTGGCCACCCGCCGATGCGCCACCGGACGCCGCTCCACCCGTAGCGAGGCCACCCGTCGGGCCGCCGCCCGTCCCCGAGCCGCCCGTCTCCGCACCCCCGCTCGGCAGGGTCCCGCCGAGCGGCGCGCCGCCGCCGCTGGCGGTAACACCGCCCGTCCCCTGCCCACCCCCGCCGGTACCGCCGAGCGGGAGCGCGGAGATCCCCGCGCTCCCTCCGTCACTCGCCGCCGGCGCACCGCCGGCCCCGCCCGCGTCAGCGTCCTGGCCGCAAGCACCCAGGAGCACGCTCAGGAGCGCGACCAGTCCCGGTCCCCGAGCTCGATCGCCGCGCGCGCAACGGCGCTGATTCGTCGACTCCCAGCAGTGCAGCTCTCGATGCGCTCTCACGTCACCTCGCTCGGCGCGCCGCTACGGCGCCACGGCGTAGCTCGGGGTCCAACCGCTCAGGATCGTCGGGAGCGTATAGGCGGCCGCCTCTTCGGCCGTGAGCTGCCGCGACTCCGGCGCGCGCGCGGTGGGGTTGGCGCCAGGACCCGTGCTCGCGTACTCGTAGAAGCGGGTCAGCTCGAGCGTGTTCTCGCTCATCGTGGTGTACCCGACCGCGGCGATGTGCGCGCCCAGCTCGACCTCGAGGAACGTCGCCGCCGCGTAAGGGCCCCAGGGGCGGGCGAGGTGCACGTGACCGGTGCGCACGCTCGGATCGGCGGTGAAGACCCCGCCGCGGAAGACGATACCGTACGGCACCGCCGCGTCCGTCCGCGGCGCCGTCACCGCCGTCCCCTCCGAGATGCTGTGGATCGTACAGTCGTCGAAGACCGCGGTCCCCGCCCCGAAGATGTAGTCGGTGTTGCCCTGGACGTAGCAGTCCCGAAAGTACTGCGACCCGTTGCGGTTGTAGAGCGTGTCCTGGTAGCTGACGAAGCGACAGCGGTAGAACTGCTCCCGCTGACCGTCCGCGCGGAGCGCGACCGCCTGGCCATCTCCGAGCGCGGAGCTGTTCTCGAAGGTCAGGTTGGCGGCCGAGAAGTCGTGGGCGGAGACGACAGTGCTCGCGCTGTCGCTGGTCCCGATGCCGTCAGCCGCGCTGTCACCGTAGGTGAGGATGGTGGTCGCAGGATCCTCGCCCACGAGGCAGAGGTGCTGGCGGCCGCCGATGGTGAGCTTCTCGGCGTACCGCCCCGCGCGGACCTCGATCCGGGTCGGGGTCGTGCTGCCGTTCGGGATGGAGTCGATCGCGCCCTGCACGGTCGCGTAGTCGCCGGAGCCGTCGCGGGCCACGGTGAGGGTCCGCTCGATGCCGGGCGGGCAGAGCTCCGTCGCCGCGCCGCCCACGGCAGGCCCGCCGCCGGACGGGGGGCCGCCCGTGCCACCGGTTTCCGCGCCCCCCGTCTCCGCGCCGCCCAGCGCAGGACCACCGCCCGTCTCCGCGCCGCCCGTGCCACCGGCTTCCGCACCGCCCGTGTCCACGCCGCCCGTCGCCCATCCACCGCTGTTCGAGCCCCCCGGCCCCCACCCCCCGGTCGGCGCGCCGCCCGTAACCGCTCCGCCCGCGGGAGCTCCGCCCGTCGTCGTTCCACCAGTGGCCGTGCCGCCCGCCGCCGAGCCGCCGATGGGCACGCCGCCGGTCGCATGACCACCGGTCGAGGCGCCACCCGCCGGCGGTTGCCCGCCGCTGGCTCCCCCGACGGCCGTTGCACCGCCGGTATCGCGGCCCCCGGTCGGCGCGCCACCGCTGAAGGCGAGCCCGCCCGTCGCGGCGACAACACCGCCGCCGGTGGAAGCGCTGCCCAGGGGCGGTACCCCTCCCACCGGCGCGCCGCCCGCCGCTCCGCCCGTCACTGAACCTCCCGCTCCGGTGCCGCCCGCGTCCGACTCGTCGTCACCGCAGGCGCCCCAGGTAGCCGAGAGGAGGAGTAGCAAGGGCACGATCGCGTCCGGGTGCCGCCGCCCCCTCGCCGCACAGCCAGCCGCCGGGACGGGCCGCGCCCCGGTGCGCGGCGCTGACGGCGCGGCACCGGCGCCACGAGGCCGGAAGATCCTGAATCGCTCCGCGAAAGACAAGGCCCTCGCCCGTAATGCGTGAGGACGCGACTTTGGTCGACGCCTCGGTCAGTCGACCACTTCCCGCCGACACCGGGAGCCCCTATCGCTGCATCCCCGACCGTGCCATGGCTGTGCCACTAGGTGCGCCAAAGTTCGGCTCCGATTGGGACTATATACTTGAAACTGATTCATTTTTCGGCACAGTGTGTCCCTTGTCACAGCGCCAGCATCCTAGCTGAAAGCGGAAAGGTCGCCGGGTTCCGCACCACGCCAGGGGACGGCATCCGTCCGGCAGCCGCCGAGCGCAGTCTCGAGTCGCGAGTCGTCGCTCCCGCCGCACGGGGGGCGCCCGGCGGGCGATGGCGCTCAGGCGTCGAAGCGAGTTCGCGGGACGGCCTAGGTTCAGGCGCGCAGACGTCCTCGACGCAAGTGAATCCAGACGAAGATGACTGCGCTGCGAGCGGACCGCGACCAAGAACGCGCCGAGCGCGAGCGGCGATCTGCGCTCGCCAGGGGGCGCAGGTGCCCTTACCGTTGGGCCGTGACCTCCCCTTCAGGACCGGCCCGGGCGGGGCTCTGCGCCGCGCTCTGGAGCGTGGCGCTCGGGGCCGCGGGGCTGGTCGTCGCCAGGGGCGCCGGGGCGCAGCCTCCCGCGACGGCCTCCGCCCCGGCGAGAGAAGGCGCCGCCGCGGCGGTCGCGGCCGACGGCGAGCGCGCCACGGAGAGCCGGCGTCACTTCGACAACGGCATCAAGCTCTATCGCGACGGCAACTTCCGCGGCGCCCTCGTCGAGTTCGAGGCCGCCCACGAGCTCGTCCCGAGCGCCGGCGCGCTGCGCAACGTCGCGCTCTGCCAGAAGGCCCTCTTCCGCTACGCCGAGGCCGCCGAGACGCTGAGGAGCCTGCTCCGAACGCATGGCACCGAGCTTGTGGCGGGCGACCGGGCGACGATCGAGGCGGCCATCACCGAGCTCGAGGGTCTGGTCGGGGTGGTCGTCTTGGTGGTTTCGCCGCCGGAGGCCGCCGTCACCGTGGACGGCCGGACGGTGACCGCCGACGAGCGCGCCGCCGGCCTGCGGCTGAACGTCGGCGAGCACACGGTCACCGCCACGGCCCCGGGCTACGCGCCGCTCACGAGCGTGGTCAGCGTCGCCAGCGGGCGGCACGAGGTGCCGGTCGAGCTCGCCCTCGACGCCACCATGGGCTTCCTGTCTGTCGACGCCGGTGACCCCGACGCGGCCATCGCCATCGACGGCGAGGCGCGCGCCTTCCAGCGCTGGTCGGGTCCGCTCCCGACGGGCCGCCACCGGATCCAGATCTACAAGAAGGGGCACGAGCCCTTCGATCAGCGGGTGCGCGTCGAGCCCGGCAAGACGGTCGAGGTGACGGCCGATTTCGGCCCCCCCGTCGAGGGTGAAGCCCCCACCATGAAGCTCGGGACGCCGCCACCCCCGCCGCTACCCGGTCCGCCCCTGCCGGACCAGGGCTGGTACGCCGCCGGAACCATCAACGTGCTCGCGTTGGGCGACGCCCCTCGCGGCATGGAACACGTGGATGGTACGGAGCCGACCGAGGCCGGTGGGATCACGACGGGGATCCGCGCCGGGTACCGCCTCCTCACGCCGCTCGCGACCGAGGTCGTGGTGGAGGGCGGCGGCTTCCCCGTGTCGAATGCCTGCGACCAGCTCGAGTACGGGCCCGCCTGCGACGCCGAGGACGCGCTCCGGCGCCCATACCAGCTTACGTTGGTGCGCCTCGGCGGCAACGTCCGGCTGCTCACCAGCGGGGAGAAGCTCCGTTTCGCCTCCTCCGCCGGGACCGGCGCCGTTCGCCACCGGCTCGCCGTGCCGGAGCTCGACGACACCCGGCTGGCGGAGCTGGTCGCGGAGCGGGTGTCGCTGATCGGCGTCGAGCCGGAGCGCGAGGTCGAGGGGTGGAATGCCTATTTCATGCTCGAGCTCGGTCTCGAGCTCAACCTCCGGCACGTCCTGCTCGGCGCGGGCGCGCAGCTCTGCATCGACAGCACCGCGCACACGATCGCGGACGACGGCTATGAGCCGTTCGCCGGGCTCGTCATGGGTGGGCTCGCCCTGCGCGTCGGCTGGAGCGAGTGGACGCCCCGGCGGGGCGCCAAGCTCCGCGTCACCTCGCCGCCCGGCGGGCGCTGAACCGGGCTCGCGGCGCCGCCGCGGCCGCGGCGGAGTACGAGGCCGCCGCAGATCGGACGACATGGCAGCGGCCGGCGCGAGCCCGGCGCGGCGAGGGGTTGGCGCGGAGCGCTCCGGGGGCCATGATCGGGGAAGATGCTCGCGCCTTTCGCCGCTCGCCGCCGGGTCCGCTCGTGGGCAGCCGCGGGCCTGTCCCTCGGCGCCCGGCTCTCGCTGGCGCTGCTGCCGGCCTGCGGAGACGTGGATGACCGCCCGCCGGGCCCCGCGCTCGGCTCGAGCGCGTCGAACCGCCCCCTCGATCCGCTGGTCGACGGGTACCCGCCGGGCCCCTACGGCGGCCAGGTCGGGGACGTGATCGAGGACTTCGAGTTCGAGGGCTATCTCGTCGACGACGCCGGCACTCCAGAAGTGCCGACCCGGTTCGGGCTCCTCTCGATGGCAGACCTGCACCACGGTACCGCGCCGTTCGCGCTCCTGGTGATGGCCGAATCGTGGTGCGAGGGCTCCTGCATCACCACCGAGGAGCTCGCGCTCGAGACGGCCCGCGGCGCGGCCGCCGGCGGCGTCGTGGTGGAGGTGCTGCTCGACGGGACCCGAGACGTGACCCAGGAGTGGGTGCGCAGCTTCGAGCTCCCGGCGAGCACGGTGTACCCGCTCGACCCCGATTTCGAAGCGACCGTCGGTGGGCTCGAGTCGGCGGTCGTCGTCGATCTGGCGACGCAGCGCATCGTCTGGCGCGACCATGGCAGCGACGCATCCCAGGACGCGCCCCTCGCGGTCCGCGGGGTCGACGAGCTCGTCCGCCGCTGCGCCGGCGGCAACTGAAGGCGCGGCGCGCCGCCGAAGGATCGCGCCTGGCGCGCCCCATCGCTCAGTCCGTCGGCGAGGTCGAGTGGAGCCGGAGCTCGTAGCCGGGGAGGGCCGCGGCCGCGCTCAGGACGTCGTCCCTCGGGGTCGACGGCTCGGCGCTGAGCTGCTGCCGCCGCCCAGCGCGCCCGTGATGCGGGAGCGAGCCGGGAAGACCCCGAGTGCAGCGACGGATGAGACCACTCTCGCCGGCGCGGCGGCGTCCACGGGCGGGAAGCGCGGCGCGTGGACGGCCAGCGTGGCGAGCAGCCAACCGACCAGGACCGCGACGGCACCGAGCAGGCACAGGACGACGCCGATGCCCGCCGTCTCCTCCCCGGTGACGGCCGCGTGCCCGGCGCAACGGCTGCGCTCAGCAGGAGCAGGGACAGCCCCCGAGGACCGCGACCAGCTCCGCAGCGACGGCGCGGGGACCGCGCGACGACGACGCCGCCACCATCGCGGCGATAGCCCATTCCCGCCCGCCCCCGAAAAGCGACGGACGCGCACCGTTCAGGGCCCCTCGACCAACTCGAGGAGGATCGCGAAGCCGTCGGCGAAGTCGTCGAGCGAGGCCTGCTCGTCGGGAGCGTGGTAGTAGCGCCCGCGACCGAACCCGGTGATCGCCAGATCCATGCCGCGCCGGACGAGCTCGCTGACGAGCGGCAGCGCGCCGGTCATGCTCGTGCGCTGGACGGCACCGGCGCCGCGGCGGCGGCGGATCGCCGCCTCCAGCGCGGTGAGCGCCGGCGACGCGAGATCGCAGGCCAGCCCCTCCGTGGTGGGCCCGACCCAGGTGAAGTCCAGGCGTCCCGCGCGACCGTCAGCGGTCCGAGCGGAGGGCAGCCCGGGCGGCGCCGCCCCCGCCGCGAGGGCGCGCCCGAGCTCGGCCGCTTGGGCCGCGAGCCGGGCCGTGAGCGCGTCCGTAGAGTAGAACGGCGTCACGCGCAGGTCGCCCTCCACGACGACGCGCCCCGGGATCGTCGAAACCGCGCGGTTCGGCGCCTCGATCACGGTCGCCTTGAACGACGACGGCGAGGCGAACCCGTAGCGCCGCTCCTCGGGGTGGGGCGGGGCCTGCTCCGCGCACCGGCGGCCGAGCTCCAGCGCCACCGCCACCCCGAGCTCGAGCGCGTTCACGCACTGGTGCGGCATCCCCGAATGCCCGGGGATCCCCTCGACCTCGAGGCGCCAGCGCGCGACGCCGCCGGTGCCGACCGTGGGCCCGAAGTCGGCGGCGTCGAGCCAGTAGACGGGGCCGCCCGCGAGCGGATCGAGCCGCCCCTGCGCGAGCAGGTAGTCGAGGCCGATCCCGCTGACGGGCGAGCTCTCCTCGTTGGCGATCAGGACCACGGTCACGGTCCGGCGCGGCGGCGCGCCGCGCCCGGTCAGCACGCGCAGGAGCTCGGTGAGCAACGCGACGTGCCCGAGGCAGTCGGTGGTCCCGCGCCCGTAGAGGACGCCGTCCTCGACGACCAGCGCAAACGGATCCCGGGACCAGCCCTCCGCGACGCGGTCGGCCGGCACCACGTCGAGGTGGGCTCCCACGAAGGCCACCTGCCCGGACCCGCTGCCGGGGAGCGTGAGCAGGAGGTTCGGGCGGTCCTCGTGTCCGGGGGCCGCGACGCGCTCCACGGTCAAGGCCCCGCGCGCGATGTGCGGGGCCAGCGCGGCGAGGATCACGTCCGCGGCCAGGCCCTCCCGCGGTGTCTGACCCTGCTCCACGGCGTTGACCAGGTGAGGCCCGAGGCGCACGAGCTCCGCGAGGATCGCCACGAAGCGCTCCCGATCGAGCTCGAGGTCCGCCATGGCGCGAGCATGCGACGCAGGCGGGACCCGTCAACCACCCGCCGCCGCCGGCGCCCACCGGTGAACATTCCGCTCGATCCTGCGCCCCGGATCCGCAATCCTCCGCCCCCATGCGCGCGGTGATCATCGGCGCCGGCCGGGGCAGCCGGCTCGGACCGGAGACGGAGCGGATCCCGAAGACCCTGGTGGAGGTGATGGGCCGACCGATGCTCGACTGGATCCTGGACGCGCTCGCCGCGGGCGGGTTCCGGCGCTCCGACGTGGTGTTCGTCTGCGGCTACGCGGAGGGCGTGCTACGCGAGCGCTACCCGGAGCTGACCTACGTGCGCAACGCGGACTGGGAGCACAACAACATCCTGGCCTCGCTGATGACCGCGCGCGACCACCTCGGCGAGGGCTTCGTCTCGACCTACTCCGACATCGTCTACGACGGGTCGATCGTGGCGAACCTGATGCGGAGCCCCCACGACTTCGTCCTCGGTTGCGACACCGCCTGGCGCCGGCGCTACGCCGCCCGGACACAGCACCCCGAGACGGACGCCGAGAAGCTCCGCGCCGAGGGCGAGCGCGTCCTCGAGGTGAGCCGGCAGATCCCCAGCGAGGCGGCGCAGGGGGAGTTCATCGGGGTCATGCGGCTCACCGCCGCCGCGGCGGGCCGCTTCGTCGCCGCCTACGACCGCGCGCGCGCGACCCACGAGGGGCGGGTCTTCCGCGAGGGGCGGCGCTTCGAGCGCGCGTACCTCATCGATCTCGTCCAGGAGCGGATCGAGCAGGGGGAGGTCGTCCACCGCGTGGACACGAACGGCGGTTACATGGAGATCGACACCGAACAGGACCTCGCGCTCGCCGCGCGCTGGTGGAGCGCGAGGCCGTGACGGCGACCGCAGCGCACAAATCCAGTCCGGACGGCGACGCCGACCCCGCGCCTTTCGGGCGCCGAGGCGAGGGTGACGGGGTGACAGTCGCCGAGAGTGGCGGTAATCGTCGCGCGATGACCCTCCTTCAGCGCTCCTCGTCCCTGCTCCTCGCAGCCCTCGCCGTGCCTCTGGCCTGCAGCCACCGCGCCCCGCCGCCGGCCGCCCCGCCGCCGGAGATCGAGGAGGAGGAGGACGACGGCGGCGCGGCGGTGGCCGTGTCGTCGGACATCGGCGGCATGAACGAAGAGCAGGTGTCCCGGGTGTTCTCGCGGGCCGCTCCTGCCTTCAAGAAGTGCCTGGACTACGGCGCGAACCGCGTCGAGTTCCTCGGCGGCGACGTGGAACTCTACGCGCTCATCGACGCCTCGGGCAAGCTCTTGCACGCGCACATGGCGGCCAGCACGCTCGGCGATCGGGCGACCGAGAAATGCCTCCTCGAGGTGCTGGAGAAACAGACGTGGCCCAGGCCCGTCGGCGGCGACCGGGGCGTGGTGCGCAAGGCGTTCGGGCTCGAGCCCTCCGGAGACGTGCGTCCCCCGGTCGCCTGGTCCGCGGAGGACGTCCAGGACGGCCTGCGCCGGGTGGAGCGGGAGCTGGACGAGTGCCGGCAGGGGGTCCGCGGTGTCTTCACGGCCACGATGTACGTGGACACCAACGGCAGCCCCCTCGCCGTCGGCATGACCCCCCCCAGCGACGAGGGCGAGGCCGTGGTCGATTGCCTGGTGGACGTGCTCGAGTCGGCCCGGTTCCGCTCGCCCGGGGGCTGGCCGGCCAAGGTGACGTTCGAGCTGTGACCGACGCCGGCGCGCGGGCGGATGGCGAGCTGCTCAGGGGCCGGCGCGCACTGGTGACCGGGGCGGGGCGCCGCGTGGGTCGCGCCATCGCGCTCGCGCTCGGCCGGCGTGGGATGCGGGTCGCCGTCCATTTCGGACAGAGCGAGGCCGACGCGACGCGGACCTGCGCAGCGATCCGGGCGGCGGGCGGTGACGCCTTCGCCCTGGGCGCCGATCTGCGCGATCGGGCGGCGGCGCGGAACCTCGTCGACGCGGCGGTGGAGCGGCTCGGCGGGCTCGATCTGCTGGTCGTCAGCGCGGCCGGCTTCGCGCGGGTCGAGTTCGACGCGATTGACGATCGTGCCTGGGACGAGCTGCGCGAGCTCGACCTGACCTCGCCCTTCGTGCTGGCCCAGCGCGCGACGGCGGCGCTCCGTCGCGCGCGGGGGAGCGTCGTCTTCATCACCTGCGCGAGCACCGCCGTGCCCTTCCGTCACCACCTGCCCTACGTCGTCGCGAAGGGCGCGCTCGCCCACCTCACGCGCGCGCTCGCGCTCGAGCTCGCGCCCGAGGTCCGCGTCAACGCGGTCGCGCCGGGGACCGTCCTGCCCCCGGACGGGACCCCGGCGGCCGAGCGCGAGCGCCTCGCGGAGCTGCTCCCGCTGGGGCGACTGGGCGACGCCGAGGACGTCGCGCGCGCCGTCGTCTTCCTCGCCGAGAGCCCGTTCGTCACCGGCGTGGAGCTGCGGGTTGACGGGGGCCGCGCGGTGGCCCGCCGATAGGACCCGCCACCCGGCGCCGGCACCGGGAGCTCCGACCCGCTTGCCCGGAGAAGCCGCGGCGGGGAGGGCTGCCCCGCGGCGGGGCCATTTCCTCGTCACTGCCGGCGAGCCGTTCGCGGCTCTAGGCTCGTATGCGCAGCTCCACGACCTCCGGCGGGGGTGCGGTGCCGAGCACCCGGGCGAGGTCGCCGGTCGCCGCGACGGAGGGCGCGGCAACCGAGAGCCGGTCCGCGCCGAGTCCCCGCTGACCGAGCGCCGCGGCCAGCCGCGCGAGACGAGCGACGCCGTCTTCGGCGTCGCGGTCGCTGGACCCCCCGCTCATGGTCACCACCACCATGGCGGTTTCGCTGGCCGCCACCGCCCGCGCAATCGCGTCGAGGATCGGCGCCGACGCGGGCGCGAGCGCCCCGTCGGGCTCGACGAACAGGCGCGCCGCCCCGATCCGCAGGACGGGCTCTCCCTCGACGAGCACGAGCTCGAGCTCGCCCGTCGCCAGCGGGTCGCGCAGGGCGAGCGCGAGGTCGCGCACCAGCAGCGCCCGCCGCGCGGCCGCGGCGGCGATCCCGTCGAGGGCCTCGAGCCGTGCGGTCGCGTCGTCCAGGGCCGCCGCCAGGTCGCTCCGCTCGCGCGCGAAGCCACGGAGGTGCTCACCGGCGCGCTCGAGCTCGGCGCGGAGCTGCTCCACCAAGAGGGTCTGCTCACCGCGCTCACGGGCGGCCACGTCCGCCTGGAGCTCGACCCCGGAGAGGGATCGAGCGAGCGCCTCGACCTCGATCTCGCGGGCGCGCAGCGCGCGCGAGGCGGCCGCCCCCTCGGCGCGCGCACGGGCGGCCGCGGCCTCGGCGGCGACGAGCGCCCGCGCGGTGGCGGCGTGCTCGGCCTGCTCGCGCCGGAGCGCGTCCGTGGCCTGTTCCAGGCGATCGCGCCCGACACAGGCGGGGAGCGCGCCCAGGAGCAGGGCGACCCCGAGCCACGGGGGCGGAGTCCAGCGGGCCGCCACGGCCACCTCAGCAGACGCCCACGCCGCGCAGGCTCTGCAGGTCCACGTGCTCGGCCAGCGTCAGCCGGTCGGCGTCGCTCATGGTGACGAACCGGAGCGCCTGCCGGCTCCCCATCGACCAGACGGGTCGCGCCTGGGTTCGGATGACCCGGATCCGTTCGGGGAGGCGCAGCTCGAGGTCGACGAGGAGTCGCTCGTCCGAGCGGCGGATGCGCCGGCCCCGGTCGATGACGATCCCGGAGGCGGACACCTCGATGCCGCGGCAGCGGCAGGCGAGGCCCCCGTCGCGTGCAATGACGTGGAAGTCGGTCCTGACTCTCATTCCCGTTCGCTGCTGCATGGGCGCCTCCGGTCGGTGCCTGATCGTAGGCTCTGGACCTACTGTCGAGGCAACTTCACGACACTGGAATACACCGGCACTTACCGAAGCGCTTCGATGCGCGGAGCCCCGGCGGATCGGCCCCGAACTTGGCCGGTCCGCGCCCGGCACGTATGGACGACGGGCGATGCAGCTCGACGCTCGCGCGGTGTGGGCGGTCTGCCTGCTCGGGGCGGCCGTCGGCGGCGGGGCGAGCCGCGCCGCGGCGGAGCCCGCGGCGGCCGCCCGCTCGAGCGGCCCCGCCCCCGAGTCGAAGGCCGCTGCCCGGCCGCCCGCGGTCGACCTGTCTCGGGTGAAGGTCACGACCGAAGGAGCCACGGCGCCGCTCCGCGCCGGCGGCACCGCCGCGTTGACGTTGCAGCCGAACCTGCAGCGCACGGCGGCCCGCCTGCTGCGCGACGCCCGTCCCCGCGCGGGCGCGATCGTCGCGGCCGACGCCCGCACCGGAAACCTGCTGGTGTGGTCGAGCCTGGGGCTCGGCGGCGCCGGGATCCTCGGGACGCGGGCCCCGAGCGCGAGCCTGTTCAAGATCGTGACGACCGCCGCGCTGCTCGAGCTCGACGGCGTCCACCCGGCGACCCGGGTCTGCCACTCCGGCGGGAGCGGCGGCATCGAGCGCCGTCACCTCGAGGCGCCGCACGGCGATGACGTGCAGTGCCACCCCTTCTGGCAGGCCCTCGGCCACAGCCGCAACGCGGTGTACGCGCAGCTGGTCACGCGCCACCTCATGCGCGACGAGCTGGTCACCATGGGCCAGCGCTTCGGGTTCGGTGGCGACGTCCCGTTCGACGTCGCGGCGCCGCTCGGCCGCCTGGAGGTCCCGTACAACGACCTGGCGTTCGCGCGCACCGCCACCGGCTTCCAGGGGAGCGACCTCTCTCCGCTCGGCGCCCTGGAGCTGGCCTTCGTGGTGGCGATCGGGGGCCGCAAACCGCGCCTGCGCGTGGTGGAGCGGGCCGGGGACTACGTGGCCCCCGCCCGGCTCGAGATCGAGGGGCGCGTGATCGAGGCGCGCACGGCGGCCAACCTCCGCTGGATGATGGAGGTGACCGTGGAGCAAGGGACCTCGACGGAAGCCTTCACCGACGAGGCCGGTCACCCGTACCTGCGCGACGTGAAGGTCGCGGGCAAGACGGGAACGCTGCAGCCCGATCCCGCCGGGCCGACGACCATGTGGTTCGTCGGGTTCGCCCCCAGCCGCGACCCCCGACTGGTGGTGAGCGTGCTCCTGGAGAACGGCCCGGTGTGGCGCCGGAAGGCCAACGAGCTCGCGCGAGACCTGCTCCGGGCCTACTTCGCGGGCCGCGGCTTCCGAGGGATCACGGCACCCTACGCGGATGGGTGACGCGGCCCGGGGGGCGCGACGAGGCGAGCACGCCCTGTGCCGCGGGTCCCCGACGGCGGCGCGCCTAGGCGGAGGGGCGCGCGCGGGGGGGGAGGCGGCGCATCGTCGCCAGCAGCGCCGCGGCGAGGCGCCGGGGGTCGTGCCGGGCGAACTGCTCCCGGCTCATGAGATCGCCGGTCACCACGACGCGCCCGCCGTCGTCGAGATCGTGAGTCACCACGGCGGCCCCTTCCCGCGCGTAGGCCTCCGCGAGACCCGCGGGCACGGGCCCGACGTTGACCACCACCGCGTCCACCAGCGCCCCCACGGCCGCCTCGACGACCGCGAGGAACCGCGCAGCGCCGTAGCCGTCGGTTTCTCCGCGCTTGGTCATGGTGTTGGTGACGTAGCAGAGCCGCGCCCCGCGCCGCCGCGCCTCGGCCAGGGTCGTCCGCATCCCCTCGACCAGCAGGTTCGGCACCACGCTGGTGTAGAGATCCCCGGGGCCGATGACGATGAAATCGGCCTCGAGCAGGGCCCGCGCTGCGCGCTCGAAGATCCGCGCCGGCGGCCGCAGGGTGACGGCGCGGATCGGGGTCTGCCAGCCCTCACCGCGCACGTCGATCGCGGCCTCGCCGACGATCTCCGTACCGTCGGCGAGGAACGCCACGAGCTGCGTGTCATCGAGGGTCACGGGATACACGTGGCCGCGCACGAGCAGGATCCGCTCCAGCAGCTCGATGGCGGCGTACTCGCCGCCGGCCACCGACTTGGCGGCGGAGAGCATGAGGTTGCCGAGGCTGTGACCGGAAAGGTGCCCCGACGACTCGAAACGGTGCTCGAACAGCGCCAGCAGGTCGCGCGGCGCGTCGGACAAGGCGACGAGGCACTTGCGGACATCGCCGGGCGGCAGCGTCCCCAGCTCGACCCGGAGGCGGCCAGTGCTCCCGCCCGAGTCCATCATGCTGACGATCGCAGCGAGTTCGGTGCCGGGCGCGTGGCGCCGGAATCCGGTCAGGACGGTGAACAGGCCCGTGCCGCCGCCGATGAAGCAGACCCGAGGGCGCGGCTTCCGGATCGCGTTCACCCGCGCCTCGCCCGCCGGATCCGGGAGCGGTCGGCCATCGCGCCGGGAGGCCACCACGGACGCCGCGTGTCGCGCCCGGCGCGGATCACCGGCGCCGCCGACGGCGCAGTCCAGCGAGCCCGAGCAGCGCCGCGCCCGCCAGCACGGACGACGTCGGGGCCAGGCGCGTGTCGGCGGCCCGGCAACCGCAGCCGCCGCGCGCCCCGCCGGAGTCGGCCGACGCCGAGGGCGCCGCGGACGGCGCCGCGCGCGGGCGGATCTCACCCAGGCCGAGCGCCGGGATTCGCGACATGACGACCTCGTTCGCGGCGATCTCGTCCCGGCGCTTGTAAGCGAGATCTACCCCCATCCAGATCTTGTTCCAGACCCGCTTGTGGCGCCACCGCTTGCCCCAGCGCCAGCGCTCGGGCTTCTCGCACTTGATCATCCCGTCCCAGGGGAAGAAGTGGTTGAAGCGGATCTGGAACTTGCTGGGGACGCCGGGCTGCTTCTCCTCGACGACCTCCAGCGGCAACTCGTGGCGCTGCCCCTTGGGCAGGTCCGTGCCGCCATGGATCTGGTGCGCCGCGGGGCCGACCTCGACGTCCTTCTTCATCGTCGCCGCGTCGAAGCGATAATGGAAGCGGCTCACGATGTAGTTCTGGCGCTCGAGCAGGGCCTTGCGCCGCGCGAGCTCCTTGCGCTCGGCCTCGCGGTCCTTCTTCGCCTGCGAGCGTTCGGCGGGTTTCATCGCCTTGAGCTCCTCCGCGAACGCCTTCTTCTCCTCGTCGGTCTCCGCGGGTGGAGCCGGCTCGCGCTCCTCCAGCGGCACCGTCTGCTCCTCGAGCACGTCACCGCCGAGCGTCAGCAGCTCGTTCGGCAGCAGCGGCTCGTTCGGGCAAGGCTCACCGCAGCCCTTGGAGTGCCAGGCGTACTCGTACACGAACTTGCCGGGGTTCTTGGCCGCCACCAGGTCGAAGAGCGCGTTGTAGACCTCGCTCACCCGCTCCTTGACGTACCGATCCTTGCCGTTGATCTTGATCATCGGCACCGTCTCGACGTTCGTGGGCGGGTAGACGTACCCGTAGTTCTTGGGCTCCCAGCGCTGATCGGGGTGGAGCACGTAGAAGAAGTCATCCTGCATCCCGCCGGCGCTGAGGAGCCCGAGCGTCGTCGGTAGCGACGTGATCGGCTGCGCTGACCAGTAGCGCAGCCCGGCGAGCGCCCCCCGCTCCCCCGACACGAGCTCGACCTTCCCGGCGTTCACCTCGGCGACCAGGAGCAGCATGCCGCGCTCCACGTACTTCCCGAGTGCCGCCGCGACCGGCCCGGGGATCTGATAGCCGTGGGCCGCCGCGTAGCTAGTGAGGTCAGGAAAGGTTTCGCCGATCGGCGAGCCCGCGTCCTCGTCCTCCTCTCCGGCGTCGCCCTTGCCCTTGCCGGCGCCCTTCGCCTTGCCTTCGCCCTTCCCCTTGCCGGCGTCCTTCCCCTTGCCTTCGCCCTCCTCGTCCTCCTCGGCCGTGAGCCGCGCGTTGGCGCCGACGAGCGCGAGCGTGTACTCGCTCTCGGACTCCTTGAACTTGGTGTCGAGCGGGATCGTCAGCTCGCGGGGGACCTTCTTGGTGCCAAGCTCCTGGTTGCCCCCGAGAAACCCCGTGGTCGTCACCCGCAGATCCCGCTCCCAGTCTTGCTGAACGGGGCCGGGATCGCAGGGGTCCTGCTCGTAGAATTCGTGGAAGCGCGGCGCGGTCATCTCCTCGATGCGCGCCATGTATTCGCGCTTGACGACCCGAACGCGATCGAGGGTGACGTCGCCCGGCACGGGCAGGATCACCAGGAACGTCCCCCCGGGCCCCACGTAGTCGGGCATCACGGTCACGACGCTCGTGTTCGCGCGGTGCATCATCACGATGTGCGACGCCTGCACGTGGCGCTTCGCCCCGTCCTTCGAGACGAGCACGCCAGGAAACGCCGCCGCCGACGGCGCGACCGCGGCGAGCGAGAGGGAGAGCAGGAGCGCGCGGGGGAGGGCTCGAGGACCGGGCATGGCGCGAGAGGCTAGCAGAAGACCGCGGGCGGCGAAGCGCGGGCGACCGCGGCGCTGCGCCGCGCGGGGCCGGAGCCCAGGCGACGACCCGGTCCGCGGGTACGGGGCCGAGAGATGCCCCCGCGCCCGACCACACGCCGAGTCCCCGCGGCGGGCCGTCGGGTCCGCGGCGTCCGCGTCCGCGCCGCGAGGGCGGTGGCGCTCGCGGGAGCGCCCTGGCGCCGCTAGACTGCACGGCCTCGCATGAGTCGCGGTGACGAGTCCCCCTCCGTGCGTTGCCCCCACTGCGGGAGCGTGGCCGAGATCGAGCCTGCGCGGCTGCTTCGCCACCGCTGCCGCGTCTGCGGCGGGCCCCGCGTGCCGCGCGACGGGCACGAGGTGGCCGTGACCCGCGCCGAGTCGACCGCGCTCGGCCGCGCGCGGCGGCGCACGTTCCAGCGCGCCGCGTGGCTCGCCGGGGCGGTCGCCCTGGGATCCCTCGGCTCGCTCGCGCTCCTGGTCACGCTCGCCGGGCTCGCCCTCGCCCAGCCGGGCTGGGCCGTGGGGCTGGGGACCGTTGCGATCGCCCTGACGCCGATCCTCCTCTCGCTCTACGCCGCCGCGCGGGCGCGCGCCGCGCGGCGCGCCATCGCGGCCGACCTCGACGAGGCGGAGCTCGCCGTGGCACGCGGCGTCGCCGAGCGCGCGGCGACGGGCCTGACCGCGTCGGATCTGGCCCTGGCGCTGCGTCGAGAGGAGCGCGCCGCCGAGCGGCTGCTCGCGCGCCTCGCCGCGCTCGATCTGGTGCGCGCCCGCGTCACCGAGGAGGGGACGGTGGTCTTCGAGGGGCTCGCCGCACGCGTCAGGGTGCAGGTGGCCCCCGAGGACGAACCGCCGCCTCCCCCGGCCCGGCTCGAGCGTGACGACGCGGCGATCGTCGCGGGGCTGCCCGAGCCGCCGCGGACGGCAGCGGACTCACCCCGGCGGAGCTGAGTGGACGTGCATCGCCACCACCCCTCCGCCCGCCACGGCGGTCACCGTGAACCGCAGCGCCGTGGGTCGCTGAGGGTCGACGACGAGGCAACCGGCGTCGGGAAACCGAGCCGGACCCTCGGGGCGATCGAAAGCGTACGTGGCCGTGGGCACGCCCGCGCCGGGAGACGCGACGACCTCGACCGAGATCCGCTCGAGCGGGGGCAGCCCGGCGACCTCGAGGAAGGTGCAGTCGCCGGGAGCCACCGTGACCAGTCGCTCGAGCCGCTGGCCGGCCAGGCATTGCCCCGCCGCCGAGTCACCGGGTGAGTCATCGAGCGCCGCGAACGCGGTGCCCGGGAGAGACGGCGCCAGGAGGGAGCTCGCCGCGCGAGCCCCCAACGCCTCGAGCTCCGAGCAGGTCGAGCCCTGCAACGCCGGGGGCGGCCCGGACGTCGGCGCCCCGCCAGCCGGAGCCGCCGGACGGAGCACCGTTGACGACGGGCGGCTCGCCGCTGGCGGGGATGGCGGCTCGCCACGTCCCGGGTCATTCCCGCCCGGGGGGTGGCATGCACCCGCGAGCGCGAGGCCGAGCAACGCGACGCCGCGCTCCGAGCCAGGACCTCGCGACAGGAAGATCAGGTCCACCGAGCGCCAGCGTACCCCACCTTGCGCGCGTCTGCCCTGGATGCTGCGCCCAGCGAGGACTCCGGCACGCGCCATGCATGACCGATCGCGGCGGCGGAATCGGGGTTCACCAGCGAGCCACCGCCGACGCCGCCGGCTCCCGTACGGGACGGTCGTCCCCGTTCCGTACCAAAAAGCGACGGCTCAGACGTTCCCCCCCGTTTCAGCCGTCGTCGCAGCGGCTCGATCCCCCCTCTCGAGCCGCTGCACCTATTTTGTCGAGCACCTCGTGCCGAGCCGTCGTCGCTTCGAAACCGGCCCGAGGCCGGGCGAGTGACGCTCCCCGCGGCGGCAAGCCGCCTCCCTCCAGGCGGCGTCTGCTCCCGAGACGCGGCGCGGGCAGCGCCGCCCCGAGCGCTCGTGAGGCGACCGCAGGCGTGCGGTCGCGAACGCCCCCCGTGAGCACGGGCCTCGTCAACCGCGGAGGCCACGGGTGGCGAGCTCGACGCGTCGACGAGCGACGCCGCGGCTCCCGACGAACGAAGCGGCCGCTCCGGCGCGCGGCGAGCCGCCGCGCCTGCATGCGCCTGCTCGCCTCGGCAGCGCCGCGAGGCGCGCGACGCGCCGCCGCCAGTCGAGCCGCACCGCACTCCCTCGCCCTCGCCGCGGCGCGAGCGGCCACCGGCGCGCCGCGCCGTCGCCGCGCCGACACGAGAGGGCTTGGGTCGCGGCGGTCCCCCCTGCTACACTCCCCGTGACCGTTTCTACGGACTCGAAGAGCAACGCATGGCAGGTCCAAATCGACTGGGCGAGCTGCTGGTCCGCGAGAAGCTGATCAGCCTCCAGCAGCTCCGCCGCGCGCAGGACGAGCAGAAGCGATCCGGCCAGAACCTCGGCTACACGCTGGCCAAGCTCGGGTACATCTCGGACGGCGAGATCACCAACTTCCTGAGCACGCAGTACCGCCTCCCCGCCATCAACCTGGACGAGTACGAGATCGAGTCCGACGTCGTGAAGCTGGTCGCCCGCGACGTGTGCGAGAAGCATCGCATCATGCCCGTCTCGCGCTCGGGTGCGTCGCTGATCGTCGCCATGAGCGATCCGACCAACCTGCACGCGATCGACGACATCAAATTCCTCACGGGCTACAACGTCGAGCCCGTCGTCGCCAGCGAGACGGCGATCCAGTCAGCCATCGAGCGCTACTACAACGTCGGTCCCTCGTACGACGAGGTGATGGCGGACTTCGCGCTCGGCGACGACGACATCGAGTTCGGTGCCGACGACGACGACGTCAACATCATGGAGCTCGAGCGGGCCAGCGAGGACGCCCCCGTGGTGCGCCTCGTCAACGTCCTCCTGCTCAACGCGATCCGCAAGGGCGCGAGCGACATCCACGTCGAACCCTACGAGAAGAAGCTGCGCGTGCGCTACCGGATCGACGGCGTGCTGCACGAGGAGATGTCCCCGCCCGTCAAGCTCAAGAACGCCCTCGTCAGCCGGCTCAAGATCATGAGCCAGCTCGACATCGCCGAGCGACGCCTCCCGCAGGACGGCCGCATCAAGCTCAAGCTCGGCAAGGGGCGCGAGATGGACTTTCGCGTCTCGGTCTTGCCGACCATGTGGGGCGAGAAGGTCGTGCTCCGGCTCCTGGACAAGAGCAACCTGCAGCTCGACATGACCAAGCTCGGCTTCGACCCCGGCCCTCTCGCCGATTTCAAGTGGGCGATCAGCCAGCCCTGGGGGATGGTGCTCGTGACCGGGCCGACCGGTTCGGGCAAGACGACCACGCTCTACTCGGCCCTCACCGAGCTGAACAAGCCGGCGCACAACGTGAGCACGGCGGAGGATCCGGTCGAGTACAACCTCTTCGGCATCAACCAGGTGCAGATGCACGACGACATCGGCCTGAATTTCGCCGCCGCCCTCCGCTCCTTCCTCCGGCAGGACCCCGACATCATCATGGTCGGCGAGATCCGCGACTTCGAGACCGCGGAGATCGCGGTGAAGGCGGCGCTCACAGGCCATCTGGTGCTGTCCACGCTCCACACCAACGACGCCCCCGCGACCATCTCTCGCCTGCTCAACATGGGGGTGGAGCCCTTCCTGATCACCGCCAGCGTCAACCTCGTGCTCGCCCAGCGCCTGGCGCGCCGCATCTGCGCGGACTGCAAGACGGACGCGGACGTGGACCTCGAGGTGCTCCGCGATCTCGGCGTCCCCGAGGATCAGCTGGCGACCGCCACCGTCAAGCGGGGCGCCGGCTGCCCCACCTGCGGCGGCAGCGGCTACAAGGGCCGCGTCGCCCTCTACGAGGTGATGCGCTTCACCGACGACCTCAAGGAGCGCGTGCTCCAGGGCGCGAGCGCCGCCGAGCTCAAGGCGGCCGCGATCAAGAATGGGATGATGACGCTGCGCATGAGCGGCATCCGGAAGATCCTCGACGGCGTGACCACCCCGGAAGAGGTCCTCCGCGTGACCATGGCCGACTGAGGCGGCCGCCAGCGCCGCCCCACTCGCAGATACCCCCAGAAGGACGCGATGACTCAGAGCGGCGAGGGCCTGAAGGTCAACCTGCACCAGCTGCTGCGCGCCATGATCGAGAAGGGCGCCAGCGACCTGCACATCACCACCGGCTCTCCGCCGTTGCTCCGCATCGACGGATCGATCGTCCCGCTGAAGCTCCCCGCCCTCTCCCCGGTCGAAACCAAGCAGCTCTGCTACTCGGTTCTCACCGAGGAGCAGAAGATCGAATTCGAGAAGCGCAAGGAGCTCGATCTCTCCTTCGGCGTCAAGTCCCTGGCCCGGTTCCGCGCCAACATCTTCGTGCAGCGCGGCGCGGTGTCGGGCGCGTTCCGTTCGATCCCGTTCAAGATCCTCACCTTCGAAGAGCTGGGGCTGCCCCCCGTCGTGGCGGAGCTGGCCGCGCGACCGCGCGGGCTGGTGCTCGTGACCGGACCGACCGGCTCCGGCAAGAGCACGACCCTCGCCTCGATCATCGACAAGATCAACACCGAGGAGCGGCTCCACATCATGACGGTGGAGGACCCGATCGAGTACCTCCACCCGCACAAGCGCTGCATCGTGAACCAGCGGGAGGTGGGCGCGGACACGATGACCTTCAAGGACGCGCTGAAGTACGTCCTGCGCCAGGATCCCGACGTGGTGCTGATCGGCGAGATGCGGGACCTCGAGACGATAGAGGCGGCGCTCACCATCGCCGAGACCGGCCACCTCGTGTTCGCGACCCTGCACACGAACTCCGCGGTCCAGAGCATCAACCGCATCATCGATGTCTTCCCGCCGCACCAGCAGCCGCAGGTGCGGGCGCAGCTCAGCTTCGTGCTCGAGGGGGTGCTGAGCCAGCTCCTGCTCCCGCGCACGGGCGCCCCCGGGCGGTGCCTCGCGCTCGAGGTGCTGGTCCCCAACGCCGCCATCCGGAACCTCATCCGCGAGGACAAGGTGCACCAGATCTACTCGCAGATGCAGGTCGGGCAGGCCAAGCATGGCATGCAGACGCTCAACCAGGCGCTCTTCGCGCTGTATGCCCGGCGCCAGATCTCGCTCGACGAGGCCATGGGCCGCTCCTACGAGCCCGAGGAGCTGCGCATGATGATCGAGGGGCGAATGCCGAACGCGGGCGCGCCCCCCGCCGCCCGTTGACCCCCCGGCGGCAGGCCGCGCGGGCGTCGCCCGCGGGACCGGAAGCGGCGGCGCCGGCCTCCGTTCCGACGCGACGCGCGGTAGAAAGCCTGCTACCAAGGGGGCGCCCGGCGCCGGTGACCGCGGGACGCGAGCGCTGGCCCGGAACCCCACCCGCGCGGCGAGGACCCCCATGATGTACCGGCTCGGCAGGACACCAGACTGGATCTCGGCGGCGGTGGGCGCGATCACGGCGCTGCTCGCCCCGTTCGCGCTCGCCCAGCCGACGGCCCCCGAACCACCGCCGCCGGTCGAGCCGTGGTACGAGGCGCTCGATCTCGGCGTCTTCGCCGACGCCTACGCCAGCCTCAACTTCAACCTCCCCAAGCGCGCGGAGAACGCCAACCAGCTCCACGCCTACGACACGAGCAACGGCTTCGCCCTCGCCTGGGCGGGAGCGGACGTCGCGTACGAGCCGGATCCGGTCGGCGGAGCGCTGTCGCTGCGCTTCGGCCCCGCCGCCGAGCGGTACTCGCAGAGCTGCCTCGGTGGTGAAGGCGCGCGGTGCGACGGAGACGTCCTCGGTCTCGGATTGATCAAGCAGGCCTTCGCCTCCTGGCAGCCGCTCTCGGTCCTGCGGCTCGACCTCGGCAAGTTCGACACCCCCTTCGGCGTCGAGGTGGCCGAGAGCCAGGACAACCTCCTCTACAGCCGAGGCGTCGTGTACTGGCTGGGCGAGCCGGCGTTCCACACGGGCCTGCGCGCGACCCTCACGGCGACGCCGTGGCTGACGGCCCGCGCGATGGTGGTCAACGGCTGGAACAACACGATCGAAAACAACGCCGGGAAGACGTACGGCGCCCAGATCTTGCTGGCGCCGGCCCGCGACCTGCGCGTCGCGCTCGGCTGGCTCGGGGGACCCGAGCAGACGGACTTCGCCGCCGTGACTTGCGCGGCGGACACCGCCTACGACCCGCGCAATGGCGCTTGCTGGCCGGAGCCTGGCGCCCCGGGCGGTGAGGTGATCGTCGACCGTGGGGGCGCCAACGATCTCGAGGCATGGCGGCACCTGTTGAACTTGGTCGCGACCTGGCAGCCCGTGAAGCGCCTGCAGCTCACCCTCGACGGAGTCTTCGGTCAGGAGGGGGTGCGGGAGGAGCGCGCGGTCGGCGCCGGCCCCGGCCCCGACGGGAGCCTCATCGTCGCGCTGTCGCCGACGGAGGTGAACGAGCGCTACTTCGGCGCCGCGCTGGCCGCCCGGTACGCGCTCACCGACGCGTGGGCGGTGGCGGGCCGCGGCGAGTACTTCGCGGACCCTGACGGGCTGGCGAGCGGCATCGACGGCCTCGGTCTGGTCACGGCCACGCTCGGGCTCGAGCTCGATCCGACGCCGGCGCTGAAGCTGCGCCTGGAGGGCCGCGGCGACCTGGTCACGGACGCCGACGGGTCGCGCGAGATCTTCGCGGCCGGCGCGCGCGCCGCCGAGTCCTCCCAGCTCACGACCACCTTGAGCGCCGTCGTCCGGACCTTCTGAGCCGCGCTCATTCCTCGCTCAGCAGCGCGGCGGCGGCGACCACGTCCGGGTGGTCGGGGTGACGCCGGGCGAGCGCCGCCGTGGCCGCGCGTGCCCGGAGATCGCCAGCCTCGGCGAGGGCGCGTACGGCGAGCGCCTGCACCAGCAGCGGCGCGTCGGGGGGCGGCAAGGAGCAGCGCGCCGCGCGCACGACCGCCTCCGGCCTCCCCCGCTCCACCCGCGTGACCAGGACGTCGAGCCAGTCCCCGAGCTCGGGAGCAACCCCGGCGCGGTGGTCGCGGAGGCTGCCGCGCGCCCTCGACGCATCCCCCGCCTCCACCAGCGCGCGCACCAGTTCGACGACGGCGCGCGGGGTCGCGTCGCCCGCCGCCACCGCGCTCGCCGCGCGCTCCACGGCCGCATCGGGCTTGCCGGTGATGCGCGCGAGCCGGGCCAGGCGGATCGCCCGCGGCGGCTGCTCCTCGGCGTGCGCAGGCCAGGCGCGCGCGAGCGCGCGCGCCAGATCCACCCGGCCAGCATCGAGCGCCAAGTCCAGGCCGAGGACCTCGCCCCACAGGTTGGACGGGGAGCTCAGGTCATGAGGGGAGTCGAGCTCCAGCGGCCGACTCCCGTCGAGCGCGGCGGGCGCGGCCGCGAGCGCCGTGGCTTCCGGGTCACGCGCGGGAAGCCCCGGGAGCGCGGCCAGCGCCGCGCGCACTCCGGCGCCGTCGAGCCGCTCGTAGGCGTCGACCGCCAGCACCAGGGCCAGCTCGCGGGCCGGCGCCCCGGTGGTCACCGCCAGCATCGCGTCCGCGAAGCGCCCGCGCAGCAAGGCGACGCGGGCGGCGAGGGCGGGAAGCCCCGGGTACTCGGGCGCGGCACGGTGCACCCACCACGCCGCGCGCTGCGCGAGGGGCTCCTGACCGGCGCGCGCGGCGACCATCCCGAGCGCCGTCACCTCGGCCGGCGCCATCGCGAGCGCGAGCCCCTCCCCGACGAGCTCGGCGACGCGCGCGCGGTCGCCGCGGTCCAGAGCCAGGACCGCCTCCACGAAAGCCGGCGCGAACCGCAGCGGCGGCGGGAGGCGCCCGCGCTCGTCCTCCGACGGCCGCTGCGACGGCGGAGGCTCGCCGCGCGCCGGGTCGACCGCCCAGGCGAGGCGAGACAGCGTGCGGGAAACCAGCTCGTCGCCGCGGTCGGCGGCAAGACGCGCCACGGCGCGGCGCGCGGTCGTGAGCTCGCCCTCCAGCAACGCCAGGCGCGCGTGGAGCACCCGGGCCGGCAACGAGTCGGGCGCCAGCTCGGTGGCCAGACGGTAGCGCGAGAGGGCGCGACCGTCGCCGCCGCGCTCGAGCGCAGCGGCGGAGGCCAGGGCGTAGAGCGCGTCGTCGCGGCAGGCCCCGTCGCGCTCTTCGACCAGTGCCCGGGCGCCCGCCACGTCGCCGGCGGCGAGGCGCTCGGCGATCCGGCCCGCGGCCACCCGCGGCGCGGGGATCCCGGCCGCCTGGGCGCGCGTGACCGCCTCGGAGAGGCCCGGCGGGGGCTCGGCCTGCCACAGCGAGCCGATCACGCGCTCCTCGAGGAACGCGGCGATCACCTCCGGGTGGCGCCCGTCCAGCTCGAAGAGCCGCCGCAGCTCGAGTTCGCCGGGTCCCGCTCCGACGAGCGGCCGGGACCGGAGCTGAGCTCGTACCACCTCCGCGCCGGCGCGGGCGAGCGCGGTTCGCCGCGCCTGCGCCCGGGCCGCGAACAGGTAGCCTCCGGCGAGCACCAGCGCGCTCGCCAGCGCAGCGACGAGCAGGGCTCTGGTCCCCGGCTCGACTCCCCGCGGCGCCGGGCTCCAGGCAGCCTCCGCCTCGGTCGAGTCCGCGCCGAGCCCTCCCACCAGCGGAGGGCATCCGCCGCCGAAGGCAGGTGCAGCCGCGATGGTCCCGGCGAGCTCGCCCGTGGCCGCACCGCCTCGCCGCTCCTGGCGCGCGGCCGTCGCCTCCTCCCGGACGTCGACGGGCGCGGGCTCAGCCTGCGGCGCGGTCGCCGGCTCCACCCAGGCGAGCCCCCGCGCGGCGACGGCCGCCTGCACCGCCGCCGGACCTTCCAGCCGCTGCAGGCCCTCGAGCGCGGACGCCGCGTCAAGCCACCGGGCCACGCGCGCGTCGGCGCAGCCGAGCTCCAGGCCGCGCTGGAGCGCCTGGAGCGATCGCCGCGCGTCACCGCGGAGCAGGAGGACCTGCCCGAGCACCACGAACGGGCGCGGATCGCGGCCCGCAAGCTTGCCGGCGAGCGCCAGCGTCGTCTGCGCCTGCGCCAACCACCCCCGGCGCGCCTGGAGGCACCCGACCGCGAGGAGCACGTCGATCTCGCCTCCGTGCTCGGCAAGCGCTCGCCGGCAGACGTCCGCCGCGAGCGCCTCGCTCCCGGTCCCGCGCAGCGCGGCGCAGAGGGCGATGGTCTGCTCCGGTCCGGGCTGGGCGCACCAGGCGGCGGTGAGTTCTTCGAGCGCGGGCACTCCCGCGCATGATACTCCGCTCCTCGAAACCCACTGCGGTCCCCCGGACACGGATCGCCAGGCCACGGGGCCTGCCCGGCCCCACGCCGCGCCGCCCGCGCACCGTGGCTGCTGGCGCGAACGACCCCGGCCGGGCAGAGTTCGCGGCACCGGGGTCCCCCCCCATCCTGGCCGAGGCGGTCATGTGCGGAGTCTTCGGCATCTACGGCCACCCCGAGGCGGCCAACATCGTCTACCTCGGCCTGCACGCCCTGCAGCACCGCGGCCAGGAGAGCGCGGGGATCGCGAGCCGGGATGGCGCGCAGCTCCTGCTGCACCGCGGGATGGGACACGTGATCGACGTCTTCACGCCCAATCAGCTCGCCAAGCTGCGGGGCCAGGCCGCGATCGGACACGTCCGCTACTCCACCGCGGGCGGCTCCTTCCTCAAGAACGCGCAGCCGATCGCGGTCGACTGCTCGCGAGGCTCCATGGCCTTCGCCCACAACGGCAACCTCACCAACGCGGAGGCGCTGCGTGAACGCCTCGACGCGCGCGGCTCGATCTTCCAGACGGCCACGGACACGGAGGTGATCGTGCACCTGGTGGCGATCAGCACCCAGCGCGCCGTGGAGGACCGCGTCGCCGACGCGCTGGGGCACGTCCAGGGCGCCTACTCGCTCCTCTGCCTGACCGAACAGCTCCTCATCGCGGTGCGCGATCCGCACGCGATCCGCCCGCTCTGCCTGGGCCGGATGGCCGACGCCAGCGGCGCCTACGTCGTGTCGAGCGAGCCCACGAGCTTCGATCTCATCGGGGCGAAGTTCTGTCGTGACCTCGACCCGGGAGAGATGCTGATCATCGACGAGCGAGGTCCACGCTCCCTGCGCCCCTTCCCGCCGGCGCGGCGGGCGAGCTGCATCTTCGAGTACGTCTACTTCGCCCGTCCGGACTCGCACGTCGACGGCGTCAGCGTCTACCTCGCCCGCCAGAATCTGGGTCGCGCCCTGGCCCGGGAGCACGGCGTCGAGGCGGACGTGGTCATCCCGGTCCCGGACTCGGGCGTGGCGGCGACGATCGGGTACGCGCAACAGTCCCGGATCCCGTTCGAGATGGGGCTGGTGCGGAGCCACTACGTCGGCCGCACCTTCATCGAGCCGCAGCAGAGCATCCGTCACTTCGGCGTCAAGCTGAAGCTGAACCCGGTGAGCGCGGTGCTCCGAGATCGGCGCGTGATCGTCGTCGACGACAGCATCGTGCGCGGTACGACCAGCCGGAAGATCGTGAAGATGGTGCGCGACGCCGGGGCGCGCGAGGTCCACCTGCGCATCGCGAGCCCCCCCACGGTCTGGCCCTGCTACTACGGCATCGACACGCCGACGCGACGCGAGCTCATCGCCTCCAGCCACTCTCTGGAGGAGATCAACCAGTACATCACCAGCGACTCCCTCGCGTACTTGACGCTGCCCGCGCTGATCGACGCCGTGATCGGCGCGCGGCGCGCACCGATCGATGACGGCGAAACCCACCTGCCGATCGCGACCGAGCCGCTCGACCCGACGTCCTTCTGCCACGCCTGCTGGAGCGGTGACTACCCGGTCCCGTTCACGCCCCACCCACGGCAGCGCCAGATGCGCCTGCTGGACACCTGAGCCGCCTCCCCCGGACGAGGCCCCGACCGGCGCCGGCCCGCGGCCGCGCCTCAGCCGGCCGCCGGCACGCACCGCAGTCGTGAGAAGTACCCCTGCCAGGGGCCTTCGCGGCGGTCCCGGAAGACGATGCCCACGGCCCCGGCGTCGCCGATGGCCGCCATCGGCGACGCCGTGTCGGCGGCGTCCTCGGTGACCCGCACCTCGTCGCCGAGAGGAGCGAGGTCCCGATCGAGCAGCTTGGCGTACAGGTCGTAGCCATCGCCGTAGTCGGCGGCCCACACCAGCAGGAGGCGATCCCCGAGTGCGATCCAGGTCTTGCTCCGGGCGAAGGCGGCCGCGGACGTGATGGGGCCCGGGGACACCAGGACGCCGCCGTCCTCGTCGAGCACGGCCCCGTCGATGGTGGCGCCGGGTCCGCGACCGCTGCGCGTGTGCCACGCCACGTAGAAGCGCTCCCTGGCCGAGGCGATCACCGGCTCGACCGCGCGATCGTCCGCGAGCTGCACCATCGGCCCCAGCGTCTGCAGATCGGGGCTGACGGTCCGGAACGCGACGCCCTGGGCGTCGGCGCTCCCCGTCTTGACGACCATCCCCAGCGCGCGCCTCGACCGCGCGCGGCGCGGCGACTCGGTGCCCAGCCCGAGATCCGTGAGCGGCATCTCGAGGGAGGCCGGGGCGCCATCGAAGGTGAGCAGACGCCCGTAGATGCGGACCTCCCCGTCGCGCTGATCGTCCCAGACGACCACGAAGTGCTCGCCGTCCCAGAGCAGATCCGGGTGGAGCGAGAACTCCATCGCCTCCGCGACTCGGACGTCGGGCCCATGCTTTCTACCCCGGGGATCGAGGCGGTTGAAGTAGATCTCGAAATCCCCGTCCCGGCGATCCTCCCACGCCGTGGCGTACACCGCGCCGGTCCATACGAGCGGACCGCTGAAGGAGTCATTGTCCACGTTGGTGACGGGGGTCGGGGCCAGCAGCTTCTCGCCCTCGGCGGTGAGGCCCGTGAAGGTGTTCCGCCAGTTGGCGCGCTCCTCGTGGAAGGTGATGCCGAAGAGGTCGCCGTCGTGGGCGATCCCTCCCGGCATGGCCTGGAGCGCGTCCTGTGACGACACGCGAACCGCCCCGCCCGGATCCGGCACCCACGCCGAGCCGTCGTCGACAACGCCGTTGCAGTCGTTGTCACGACCGTCGCAGCGCTCGGCGCCCCCCGGCATGGCCAGCGCGCTCGAGTCGTCGCAGTCGTCCCCGCACGCGCCGGGCATTCCCGGCGCGAACCCGGGCAGCGGCCCCCGGTACCCGTCGCCGTCCAGATCATAGGTCCGCGGTTCGAAGACGCACAGGCCCGTGGTCTCGTCGCATCGATCCGTGGTGCATGCGTCGCGATCCTCGCAGGCCCGCTCCTCCACCACCACGCAGGCCCCGGAGACGCAGCCGAGGATCCGGCACGGCACCCCGTCGACCGTACCGCGGCAGTCGGCGTCACGCTCGCAGCGCTTGGCGTCGGAGGGCGTCCCACGCCGCGGCTCCACCTCCAGGTCGGTGCGCCCGCCGCAAGCCGCGAGCCCCGCGACCGCCAGGACCGTCACCCGCAGCCCGCGCCGGGCGGTCGAGCGGCTCCCTGCCCCGTGACTGCGCGCCTGCGTCCGGGGGCGCGAGCGCACCCCGGGTTTCAGTAGCATCCGCCGATCCCGGGCTGCACGTCGATGGGCTCACAGAAGAGCCCCGCCGGACACGTATCCGCCCCGAAGGTGTCGCACAGCTGAACGCACTGCGTGCCCTCGCCGGTCAGCACGCAGAGGTGCCCGCCGGCGCAGGTCCCCCAATCGCAGGGATCGCCCTGCAGACCCGCACCGGACACGAAGCAGGCCGTGCCGTACTGCTCCCGCGCGCAGGGCTCGGTGCCGTCCGGATACTCGACGTAGGGGAAGCAGGCCGTACCCTCGGGACAGGTATCGACCGTGGCGAAGAGCTCGCACTCCTCGTTCACCGGCGGCGGTGGCGTGTCGGGGCATTCGACCGGGACGTAGTCGGACCAGATCACCGTCGCCTCCCCCGCCTGCCCCGCGACCGTGACCGCACCCGCGTCGGGACGCGCCTGCGCTCCGCCCGACTCGGGCACGGCGGGGAGGGCGCCACCGCTGGCGGAGAGATCCGGGGCGGAAATGGTGGCGCCGCCGCATCCCGACGAGAGCACGAGCACGATGACGCCGACGCGAAGCGACCCCGTCGTCACGCCACCCAGCATACCCGCATCGGGGGACGCCGCCAGGGGATGAACCAGCCGACGACACCCCCGGGCGCGGGGCGTGGTATACCGCGGCCCGTGTGGACGAGGGCGCCCCGATGCCTCCTGCTCGTCGCGCTCGGCGCCTGCACCCGCGTCGACGAGCCCACGCCGGCCGTGAGCCACCCGGGATCCGCCGCCGTCACCGCCCGCGCCGCGCCGTCGCGCCCCGCCCGCCCGCCCCCGGAGCGGGCACCCACCTGCTTGGCGGCGTGGCCGTCGACCCCACCGCCCCCAGCGCGGCCGGCCGGGAGCTGCCCGCCGGATCCCGAGCGGGCGCCGCCGAGCCTGCCGCGAGGGCGCGTGGTGTTCGTGGACGCCCCCGGTGCGCCCGCCATCGCCGTGGAGGTCGCGCGCACGCCGGAGCACCGTCAGCGCGGCCTGATGTACCGCACCGTCCTCGATCCGGAGAGCGGGATGCTCTTCAGCTGGTCGGACCAGCAACCTCGGCGGTTCTGGATGCACAATACCTGCCTCCCGCTCGACATGCTGTTCATCGCCGCGGACGGGACCATCGCGGGGATCCTCGAGCAGGTCCCGACGCTGAACGACGAGCCCCGTGGAGTGCCCTGCCCCGCGCAGCACGTGCTGGAGGTCAACGCCGGCTACGCTCGGAGCGCTGGCGTCCGCCCCGGCCAGCGGATCCGCATAGAGGAGTGAGAGGAGTGAGATGCGACGACCGAATCCCTACCCCTGCATCGCGGCCGCCTGCGCCCTGATCGCCTGCCGAACGAGCCCACCGGAGCCGGAGCGCAGCGCCCCGCCCGCGCCAACCACCACCTCCCTCCCTGAGCCCGTCGCTCCGAAGGGCGACCCGCTGAACGGGAAGTTCTCCCTCGCCGAAGCCACCGCCGGCCTCGCGGGCCAGGGTGAGCTAGTCGCGACCATCCAGACGAGCCAGGGCGCCCTCGACTGCCGCCTGTACGAGGACCGCGCGCCGGTCACCGTCGCCAATTTCGTAGGGCTCGCGCGGGGGCTGCGCCCCTTCCGTGGCCCCGGCGGCGCCTGGATCAAGCGTCCGGCCTACGACGACGGGGTCTTTCACCGGATCGTCAAGGGCTTCATGATCCAGGGGGGGGACTTCCAGAAGACCGGAAGGGGCGACCCCGGGTACGTAATCCCGGACGAGGTCTGGCCCGGCGCTCGGCACGACCGGCGCGGCCTGCTCTGCATGGCGAACCGAGGCCCGAACACCAACGGGATGCAGTTCTTCATCACCGATGGTCCGGCGCCTCACCTCGACCGCGGGTACACGATCTTCGGCGAGTGCGGCCCCGAGTCGGTGATCGAGGCCATCGCGAGCGTACCCGTACGTGGCGAAACGCCGCTGGAGCCACCCGCGATCCGGAGCGTCACCGTGACGCGACGGGCGGCCCCCTAGCGCCCCGAACGGTTCGCCAGCTGCGTCGGCGCCTGGAAGAGCGGCCACTTGCGGGCGAGAGGGCGTTCGCCCGGGACGCCCGCGGGTGGGGTCTGCCGCTCGCCGATGCTCTCGGTCCTCGCTTCGTCGCGCCCGTCGCGCTGACGACCGTACCGGAACCGCCCGGAGCAGGCGCACCCCGGGTGCGGCGACCGCATACCGCGGATGGACGTCGGGGACCATGACGTGGGCCTCCGACGGCGCCCCAGCCAGAGCCGCTCGCCCCGGTTGCAGCCAGGGCTGCAGGACGGGAGGGGATTGGTGTAAGAACGAGCGAGCGCGCCGCGTTCTTCGCGGCGCGCCCCGTGAGGAATGCGATGACGAGACTCATGACGTGGTGGTGTCTCTTGGTGCTGCTGTGCGCCGGGTTCGGCGCGGGCTGCAGCAAGGCGAGCACCGGCGCCGCGCCCGCGGCCATGGCCCCCGAACGCTCGGACCCGGGCTTCGCCTATTCCAGCGACGAGGCCGCCAAGGGGGAGATCGCGCCGGCCGAACCGTTGCTGGACGGACCGTTGAGCAGGTCCGCCGACGGGGGCCGCAAGGAGGCCGCCGCCGTCACGGACTCGCGGCTCGCCCAAGCGGCTCCTCCTGCCCCCCCTGCGGCCGAGGCGGGGTCCTCCGGAGCCGTCGCGCCGACGGGGGACGCCGAGCATGCGCCGGGGCCCGCCCCCACCGCGACGGACGCCGTCGCCGGGCCGCTGCTGATCTACACGGCGCGGCTCTCCGTCGGCGTCTACGAGGCCTCGAAATCGATCGACGCCGTCGAGGCGCTCGCGCGGCAGGCGGGCGGGTACCTCGTCATCCGCGACGACACCACCATCACCGTGCGCGTCCCGGCCGCCCGCTTCGACGAGGTGCTCGCGAAGGTGACGGCCATCGGCGACGTCCTCACCCGCAATGTCGAGGTCCGGGACGTCACCGAAGAGTACTACGATCTCGAGACGCGCCTTCGCAACCAGGAGGTCGTGCTCCGTCGGCTGCACGAGCTCCTCCTGCGCGCCAACACCGTGGACGACGCCCTCAAGGTCGAGGCCGAGCTCGCCCGCGTCGCGACCGAGGTGGAGCAGCTCAAAGGGAGGCTGAAGCTTCTGCGCGAGCTCGTCACGTACAGCACCATCACGGTGACCTTCGCGTCCACTGCCACCGAGACCGTCGGCTCGAGGGTGGATCTCCCCTTCCCCTGGCTCGGCTCGCTCGGGCTGAGTAACCTCCTGAGCCTCTGAGGTGCTGCGATGCTGCGTGCACGGCTGCTGATCCTGTCCGTCCTCACCGCGGCCGCCCCGGCCTGCGGGCGCCCCTTCGTCCCCCCTGCGCTACCCGGGTTCGTGGAGCTCGAGGAGGGGCGCGACAGCATCTACGACTATCGGGCCACCACCGCGGACGGCGTCGTGGTCGCGATCCGGACCGTCAGGCACCACCCCCGCGGGGAGCTCGCGTTCTGGGAGCGTGCCATCGAGAACCAGCTCCGCGATCGCGGCGGGTACGCCCTGCTCGACAAACGTGACGTCGCCACCCATGACGGGGTGGTGGGCCGCCAGCTCCGCTTCGGGCACGACGAGGGGGGCGACCCGCACCTATACTACGTCACCATCATCCCCACCCGGAGGCGGCTCTTCATCGTCGAGGCCGGGGGCACCAAGGAGCAGCTCGAAGCCTCCGCGGCGGCCGTGGAGGCGGCCGTCACCCACCTGCAGATCCGGCGTTGTTGGAGGCTCGGCTGCTGAACCAAGACCGCCGCGGGGCGCGCAGAAGAACGCCAGGGCCGGCTCAGTCTGGCTGGAAGATCACGGTCTGGGTGCGCTCGACGTGGTAGTAGCGCGCCCACGCGGGGCGGTCGAAGGTCAGGGCACCGAAGGCGTTGATGAGCACTGCGAGCACTCCCGCCGCCCAGAAGCCCCGGCGCGTCACGGCTCTCCCCGCCGCGAGCAAGGCGAACAGGAACACGGAGTAGTCGTTGGAGAAGCGATACCCGAACTGCACCCACCCGGTGTTCTGGTAGAAGAGCGACGGGAGCGCCACCAGGAGGGCCGTCAACCCGAGCGCCCGCCCGAGGTCGTTCCTCACGCCTCGACACGTCAGCCAGAGCAGGAAGGGCGACGTCACCCAGAGCGCGAGGCCGTGACCGCTGATCTGAAGCGGCGCGCCGCTGCCAGGCGCCGGGACCCAGGGCAAGCTCGCCAGGATCACGGCGAGGTTCCGCGCGAGGTAGTGGTAGTGAAAGAGCCCCCACTCCTCGATGCGGCTCCGCCAGGCGATCACGAGGTGGCGGTAGCCGGGATCCAGGGGATCCCCGAACCGGGCGGCGTCGTGTACGAACGTGACCGCGACGGCGGCGACGACGGGCACCAGAAACGGACCCAGCCGCCGCAGCAGCCGAGGAAGCACCTCGCGGCCCCATCGCCACGTCGTCGGCGCTGCCCCGGCGACGTGGCGTTCGGCGACGCCCGAAACCCGGAGCGCCTCGGCCACGAACAGCGGGAACGCCAGCAGCAGCGGGGCGCGGGTGAGGAAGCCGAGCCCGAGCGCGAGCCCGGCGAGCCACGGGGGGGCGGCGTCGAGCGACCAGAGCAGATACAGGGCCGCGAGGCCGACGCCGACCACGTGCGCCGCGTACCAGACCGTGCCCTGGACGGCGGTGAAGAAGTACACGGTGCCGAAGGCGAACAGCAGCGAGAGGCCGAGGCTCGTCCTGGCCGTACCGGCGCCCCGCCCCGTTCGTCGCAGCTGCTCGAGCGACAGGAAGAGCGCCGCCGGGCCGACCCCGGCGAGCGCGAGGAAGGCCAGTCCATCGGGGACCCGCTCCGCATCGCCGGCGAGCGCCACCAGCGGCAGGAGCAGGAAAGCCGGGAACGGCGGGAAGATCACGTACCAGCGCCCTTGATGAAACGCGAAGTCGTTGCCGCCGGCGTGAGGAGGCGGCGGTCCACCCAGGTGAAGCCGCCCGGCGAGCCACGCCTCCGCCTGGAGCGCGAAGTGGTTGTAGGGGGTGTGCCGCGCCAGGCGCGCCGGATCGGCACAGGCTAGGAACACGAGCGAGGTCACCACCAGCACGACGCCCGCGAGCAGCCAGCGGCGCTCCGCCGTGTCCGCGGTCCAGGACGGCCTCCTCCGCGCGACGCCCGAGGTCGGGGTCATCAGGCTCCCGAAGGTACCACGCGGAGGTTTGTTCCTGGCACCCGGTGGCGTAAGCTCGGCCGGCGTGTCCCGGCAATACGTGGTCCCAGTCGCGGAGCTGGAAGACGGCCCTCGGAGCTACGGCTGGGATCTCCCGGTCGCGTGGCTCGAGCGGGCTCTGCAGGAGACGGAGGCGACCCCGCGGGGCGGCGGACGCGCCGACGTCACCCTCACGCTGACCGGACGCGAGGTGCTCGTCCGCGGCTCCGTCGTCGCGCCGCTCGTGATGCCGTGCGTGGTCACGCTCGACCCGGTCCCCATCGACGTGACGGCGAGCCTGTTCCTGCTCTTGACCCCGCCGCCTCCGCCCACCCATCGGGGCCGACGAGCGCCGGCGGAGACGGCCCGGGGGACGACTGCGCATCGCCGTGCAAAGAGGCAACCGGAGCGAAGAGCCCGGACGAGCCCGCGAGCGGCGAGTGGCGAAGAGACGGCTTGGGGCGACGACGCGACGCTCTCCGACGCCGAGGCGGGACGGGACCTGTACGACGGCGAGATCGTGGTCCTGGACGGGTTCCTCCGCGAGGCGATCATGCTCGAGCTGCCGATGGCGCCGCGACGATCCGACTTGCCTTTGGAGCCCGTTGAGGCTACTGCTCACCGCTCCGCGGCGTCCGTAGCGGCCAGCGGGCCGCCCCTGGATCCGCGCCTGCTGCCGCTGGCTGCCGTCGCGCGGCGCCTGCGCAAGAACAAGGAGTAGAGACCCGTGGCCGTCCCCACGCGCCGAAAGTCGAGCAGCCGGCGAGACATGCGGCGTGCGCAGCACGACAAGGTCGAGGCGCCGAACCTCATCCCCTGCCCGAACTGCTCCGCCCCGATGGTCGCACACCGAGTCTGCCCCTCCTGCGGTCAGTACAGGGGGAGGGTCGTCCTCGCCAAGACCGGTTCGGGGTCGGACAAGGAGTGACCGGGGCTCGAGCGCTCGGCCGATCGGCCCGTCGCGCCCGCGAGGGCTGCACCGCGGTCGGTCCCGAGGTCAGCGGCGGTGGGTGTCGAAAGGCGTCGGCTCGACCTCCGCGCGGGCTCGGTTCAACCATTTCGCGTGACGAGCCTGGTAGCACGTCGTAACGAGGCACCGTGATCCTAGGCAGCCGGATCGCAGGGACCGGGTCCTATGCGCCCGCCCGGGTGTTGACCAACGCCGATCTCGAGCGGCTGGTGGACACGTCAGACCAGTGGATCACGGAGCGCACGGGGATCAAGGAGCGGCGGATCGCGGCCGACGGCGAGTGCACGAGCGACATGGCGCTCCGGGCGGCCCGCGCGGCCCTCGCGGCGGCCCAGATCCAGGCGACCGAGCTCGACATGATCGTGGTGGGTACGATCTCGCCCGATCGGCAGCTCCCCGCCTGCGCCGCCTACCTGCAACAGAAGCTCGGGGTCACCGGGATGCCCGCGTTCGACGTCAGCGCGGCCTGCGCGGGGTTCCTCTATGCCCTCTCGATCGGCGATCAGTTCATCCGCAGCGGCACGCACCGCCACGTACTCGTGGTCGGCGTGGAGCTGTTGAGCCGGGTCATCAACTGGGCGGACCGGAACACCTGCGTGCTCTTCGGAGACGGCGCCGGCGCCGTCGTGCTGGCGCCGGCGACCGAGGACACGGGACGGGTCCTCTCGAGCCGCCTCCACACGGACTCCACGCTCACCGAGTCCCTCTTCATCCCGGCCGGTGGGAGCCGGGAGCCGCTCACCATCACCGGCCTCGAGGAGCGCCGGAACACGGTCCAGATGGTCGGCAACGACATCTTCCGCGTGGCGGTCAAGAACCTCTCGAGCGCCTCGCGAGCCGCGCTCGAGGTCGCGGGCCTCGCCCCTGACGACGTCGACTGGGTGGTCCCCCACCAGGCCAACCTCCGGATCATCGCCCAGGTGTCGGCGCGACTCGGCATCCCCCTCGAGCGGTTCGTGATCAACATCGACCGGTTCGGCAACACCTCCAGCGCGTCGATCCCGCTCGCCCTCGACGAGGCGGTGCGCGACGGCCGCGCCCGCCCCGGCCACACGGTGTTGATGTGCGCGCTCGGCGCGGGGATCTCCTGGGCTTCCGCGCTCGTCCGCCTCTAGGCGTTCCCCTTCGCGGCCAGCGAAGCGCCCTACGCGCTTGACGAACGGGCCTCGAGTCCGCTAGCGGCTCGCGGCGAAGGAGCCGATGACCGTGATCGCTTGGCTTTTCCCAGGACAGGGCGCCCAGACCGTGGGCATGGGCGAGGAGCTCTTCGAGGGCTCCGCGGCCGCGCGCGCGATCTTCGAGCGGGCGGACGCCGCGCTCGGCTGGTCGGTGTCCCAGCTCTGCTTCGAGGGGCCGCCCGAGGCGCTCCAGCTCACCGCCAACACGCAGCCGGCGCTGGTCACCGTCAGCATGGCGGCGCTGGCCGCGCTCCGCGAGGCGTTCCCGACGCTCGCGGAGCCCGCCTTCGTCGCCGGACACTCCCTGGGCGAGTACAGCGCGCTGGTCGCGGCCGACGCGCTCGCGCTGGAGGACGCGGTCCGGCTCGTCCACCTGCGCGGTCGCGCGATGCAGGAGGCGGTCCCCGCCGGGGTCGGGACCATGGCCGCCGTGATGGCGGACGCCGAAGCGGTGACCGAAATCTGCGCCGCCGCGGCCGCGGACGAGGTGCTCGCCCCCGCCAACTTCAACGCCCCGGGGCAGGTGGTCATCGCCGGCCACGTCGGTGCCGTCGCGCGGGCCACCGAACTCGCCCAGGCGCGCAAGATCAAGGTGATGCCGCTGAAGGTGAGCGCCCCCTTCCACTGCTCCCTGATGCGGCCCGCCGCCGAGCGCATGCGCGCGGCGCTCGCGGAGGTGGACCTCAAGTCGCCGCGCTGGCCGGTCGTCGCCAACGTCACCGGCGAGCCCGTGACCGAACCGCATCGGATCCGGGAGCTGCTCGTGCAGCAGGTCGATGGCTCCGTGCGCTGGGAACAGTCGGTGCGATGGATGGCCGACCAGGGGGTCACCCAGGCGCTCGAGATCGGGTCCGGCCGCATCCTGGCCGGCTTGGTCAAGCGCATCGACCGACGCATCTCGGTCCTGAGCGTGGGGGACGTCGAGGCGCTGGAGGAGGCGCGGGCTTTCCTTGCGCCCTAGACCGCCGAGCCGGCCGGCCTGCACGGGAAGCGCCGAGAGGCGTCTGATCATCTTTCGAGCTTGACCGCACGCGGAGCATGGTAAACACGGCCGCCGTTCCTGCGGTGCCCCTGCCAGATTGATATGTTCGATCTCAGCGGATGGACTGATCTCGTGAACCTTCGTGCCCCGGCCAGCACCCCACTCCCGAACTCCCTGCGGGCGCTGGGCGAAGCGATCCGGCTCGGGCGGCGGAGCCGCGCGACGGTCATCGTGACCGCAGGGGTGGGCCGGGCACTCCCCTGGTTCCCCGTCCCCAGGCGCAACGGCGCGCCTGCCCGCCGCCTCCGCGCCGCGGGCCTCGCGGCCCGCTCCGCGCGCGGGCCGCGAAGCGTTCCGTCATGCCCGCCGTTGCGGTGGCAGGCCCCACTCGAGGCGGCTTCCCGCCGTTTCGACGCCGAGGCGAGAGGCGCGGACGGCCGCGTCGCGCGGGAGGCGCCACTCGACCGCCGCGCGCCTCGCGGGGCCGTCAGGAGGAGGCGTTAGGCGCGAGTTTCCCTGGGTACGCCCAGACAATCCAACAGCAGCGGGGCGATCGTCATGAGAGCCCCTCGGAGGCATCATGGCGGAAGGTCAGAAGATCGAGGCCGAGGTCAAGAGAATCATCAAGGAACAGCTCGACGTAGACGAGAAGGACATCAAACCCGAGTCGACGTTCATCGACGACCTCGGCGCCGACTCGCTTGGTCTGGTGGAGCTCGTGCTCGCTTTCGAAGAGCAATTCGAGATCGACATCCCGGACGAGGACACCGAGAAGATCCGGACGGTGCAGGACGCGATCGACTACATCCAGAAGCACAGCAGCGGCTGAGGCGAGCCTCGCCGCCTCCGACGTGCGCGGCGAGGGCGGTCCGCGCGCGTCGGAGTGATCCTCGTTGATTGGAGCATCCGGCCCCGGGCCGCCAAACCCCGCGAGAAACCAATGGAGCGCGTCGTCGTCACAGGAATTGGGCTGGTCACCCCCCTCGGCAATTCGACCCGGGCCACCTGGGAGAGCGCCATCGCCGGCCGGAGCGGGGCTGCCCTCATCACCCTCTTCCCTTGCGGCGAGGAGTACCCGACGCGCATCGCCTGCGAGGTCAAGGATTTCGATCCGACGCTGTACCTCGAGCGCAAGAAGCTCAAGGAGGTCGCGCGCTTCATCCCGTTCTCGCTCGGCGCGACGCGCATGGCGATCGAGCAGGCCGATCTGCAGCTCACCGAGGAGGAGAAGGAAACGGTCGGCGTCTACGTCGGGGTCGGCCTGGGCGGGATCGAGTTCCTCGAACGCTGCACGCTCACCGTCGAAACCAAGGGACCCACCAAGGTCACCCCGTACACGATCCCGGCGCTGATCGCGAACATGGCCGCGGGCCGGATATCGATCGATTACGGGTTCAAGGGCCCGACCTTCTGTCACACGAGCGCCTGCTCCTCGAGCGCGCACGCCATCGGAGAGGCGATGCGGCTCGTGCAGTCTGGTCGTGCAGACGTGATGATCGCGGGCGGAGCGGAGGCGACCATCTCCCCGGTGGGCATCTCGGGTTTCTCCGCCATGTTCGCGCTGAGCCGCCGCAACGCCGAGCCCGAGCGGGCGAGCCGTCCCTGGGATCGGGGACGTGACGGCTTCGTGGTCGGCGAGGGCGCGGGCACGCTCGTGCTGGAGTCACTCACCCGCGCCCGCCGCCGCGGCGCGCGCATCCTCGGGGAGATCCGGGGCTACGGCGCCACCAGCGACGCCTTCCACATCACCAAGCCCTCTCCCGATGGGGAGGGTGGGGCGCGGGCGATGCGCCTGGCCCTGAAGGACGCTGGCCTCGCCCCGGAGGACGTCGACTACGTCAACGCGCACGGGACCTCCACCCCCGCCGGCGACGTCGAGGAGTCGAAGGCCGTCGCCCGGGTCTTCGGCGCGCACGCCCTCGAGCACCACCTCTGGGTCAGCTCCACCAAGTCGATGATGGGTCACCTGCTCGGCGCCGCGGGCGCGGTCGAGGCGGCCCTGTGCCTGAAGGCGATAGAGACCGGGCTCGTGCCCCCGACCATCAACCTCGAGGACCCTGACCCGGAGTGCGTCCTCGAATTCGTCCCGCATCGGGCGCGGGAGCGGCGCGTGCGCCACGCGGTTTCCAACTCCTTCGGCTTCGGGGGGACCAACGCCTCCCTGGTCATTTCCGCGTTCGAGGGCTAGGCCGGCCACCGCCGGTACGGCCCACGTCGCGCCAGCGCTGGGGACGACGAGCGATGCGGTGCCCCTTCTGCGGCATGCTGGACAGCCGGGTCGTCGACTCGCGCCTCGCCTCGGAGGGGACGTTGACGTGGCGACGACGCGAGTGCGACGCCTGTAGGCGTCGCTTCACGACCTACGAGCGGGTCGAGCACACCCTCCCGATGGTGAAGAAGCGCGACGGAAAGCGGGAGCCGTTCGATCGCGAGAAGGTCCTGCGCAGCCTGCTCATCGCGTGCAAGAAGCGGCCTGTCTCCGCGGAGCTGGTGGAGGCGCAGGTGGGCGAACTCGAGCGGGAGCTCGCCCTGTCGGGGGAGCGGGAGGTCGCGTCGCAGGTGATCGGAGAGCGCGTGATGGATCGGCTCAAAGCGCTCGACGAGGTGGCCTACGTCCGGTTCGCCAGCGTCTACCGCGCGTTCCGCGACGTCGGCGACTTCATCGAGGAAATGGGCAAGCTTGTTCGCGAGAAGCCGACGGAGTAGGTTAGCCCCCAATGGTCGCCGCGGACGTCGACACCCGGATGATGCAGCGCGCTCTCGAGCTCGCGGCGCAGGGTGATCCTTCCCCCAACCCGCATGTCGGCTCGGTGGTGGTCCGTGACGACCAGATCATCGGCGAGGGGTTCCACAGTTCCGCGGGGCTCGAGCACGCCGAGGTCGTCGCGCTGCGCGCGGCCGGGGAGGCCGCCCGGGGCGCGACGCTGTACGTCACGCTCGAGCCCTGCAATCACGAGGGACGCACGCCTCCTTGCACGGAGGCCATCCTCGCGTCGGGCGTCCGCCGCGTCGTGGTCGGCTGCAGAGACCCCAACCCGACCGTCACCGGGGAGGGCGCGGAGCGCCTCCGCGCGGCCGGGATCGAGGTGGTCGTCGGGTGCCTGGAGGCGGAGGCCAAGGCGCTCATTCGGCCCTGGCGCAAGTACATCACCGAGCAGATGTCCTACCTCGGTCTCAAGCTGGCGGTTTCGCTCGACGGGCGAATCGCCACCCGCACCGGCGCCTCGCGCTGGATCACCTGCGCGGACTCGCGGCTGCGGGTGCAGACGCTGCGGGCGGCCCACGACGCGGTGATGGTCGGCATCAACACGGTCCTCGCCGATGATCCGCGCCTCACCGTCCGGGACGTGCCGGGCCGGAGCCCGGTACGCGTGATCGTCGACAGCAAGCTCCGGGTGCCCACCAACTCGCAGCTGGTAGCGACGGCCCGCGAGGTCCCCACCTGCGTCGTCACCACGCAGGATGCCTCCCGCGCGGTGAGCGACACGCTCGAGGGGCTCGGGGTGTCGGTGATCCGGGTCGCGAGCACCGCCGAGGGGCGGTGCGACATGCGCGCGGCCCTGCACGCGCTGGCGGTCCGCGAGGTGGTGAGCGTACTCTGCGAGGGAGGCGCGGAGCTCGCCGGGAGCCTGCTAGCCACCCGGCTCGCCGACGAGCTCCACGCCTTCGTGGCCCCGCTCCTGCTCGGGCCCCGCGGTCGAGCGGGCGCGGTGGACTGGGCGGGCCCCGAGAACCCCAGCGACGCGCCCCGCATCGAACCGGTCCGGTGGGAGCTCTGCGGCAGCGACGCCTACGTCAGCGGCCCGCTCGTGTACCCCAAGAAGCCGGTCACCACGACGTGAGGGAGCGATCGCGCGCCGCCGCGGCCGGGGGCGCCGGGGGAGCGGGACGCCCACCCGGGACGGGCGTCCGCGACCGGACGTTTGCGGGGGCAGAGGGCGGGTGTTAGATGGTTCCAATCTCATGACCATCCGCGAGATCCTGGTCTACCCCGACCCCCGCCTCCGCGAGGTAGCCCGCGTCGTGGAGCGGGTGGACGACGAGATCCGCACCCTGATCGAGGACATGGCGGAGACGATGTATGCAGCGCCAGGCGTCGGTCTCGCCGCCACGCAGATCGGGGTCCCCCTCCGCGTCTTCGTGATCGACGTCGCCTCGGACGACGAGCCGTCCAACCTGCTCGTCTTCGTCAACCCGGAGATCCTGGAGCGCGACGGCACGCAGAGCTACCGCGAGGGGTGCCTCTCCTTCCCCGGCGTCTCGGAGGAGATCAAGCGAGCCGCCCGTGTCCGGGTGCGGGCGCTCGACCGCGACGGCAAGCCGTTCGAACTCGAGGCGACGGGGCTGCTCTCCGTGGCGATCCAGCACGAGAACGACCACCTGGACGGCGAGCTGATGATCGATCGGGTGAGCCCGCTTCGGCGGCGGCTGATTAGCCGCAAGCTCTCGCGGGCGAGCGCGACAGGGTGACGCCGCGCCCGATCAGCGCCGGGCGGCGCGCTGGAAGATCCCCGGCTCGACGGCGATCCCTCGGGACTTCATCCTTTCCGCCACGCGCGGGACAACCCCCGTCGGCGCGAAGGAGCCCGGCTTCCCCGTGGTGGCGTCGGTCAAGTCCGGGTAGTAGCGGAAGATGTCCTCCACCCCCGCGCCGCCCGTGGTCGAGAGCGTGAGCTCCGCGATCCGGCGGACGCAGAGCGCGCCGGCGGCGCCCGGGCCGATCTCGATCACGACGTCGAGCGCGGTCGCCAACCATGCCCGCGCCGCGTCGAGCCCGAGCCCGGGCCGCGCGGCGGCCAGGTCGGCGCCGAGGCGCGCGAGGGTTCGCTCGAGCCCGGCTCCGTAGGCGACCGCCACCGCCCCCTCGAC
>CAYVRP010000058.1:0-42087 GCA_964454025.1 uncultured Polyangiaceae bacterium
GCGCGGCGCGGACCGGACCAGCGGGTGCTGCCTCCACGACGGTGGCGGGGGGTACGCCACGCGCGTGGGGACCGGGTACTGGCCCGGGATCGTCACCAAGCGGGCCGGGTACGGGATCGAGACGACGTTCTCGCTGCACCTGGGGGAGAGCGGCGAGGTCACGGTCGGCGTGGGGCTGGAAGCCGATCGCTTCCCGTCGACGACGCTGGTGAACGCGCGCGAGTGGACGCACCTCGCGTTCGTCTACGACGGTCGCGCGGCCGCGGCCGAGCGGGTGCGCCTGTACCTCGACGGCGCCCTGGAGGCGGCGGCCCACGAGGCGGAGTCGACCCTCGACCCGACGGCTCCCCCTCATGGTCGGCAACCTCGTCAACGGCGGGAGCGTCTTCGAGGGGCGCATCGACGAGGTCGCGGTGTGGCTGCGCGCGCTCGACGCGGCCGGGATCGCGGCGCTCGGCGCGAGCCCCGTGGAGTGGCCGCCGCGGCTCTCGGCGGCAGTCGCCGATGCCGGCCTCGGTCCCGACGCCGCACCGGCACACCTCGCCGCAGCACTGGCGCGCGCCCTCCTGCGCCCCCGCTGGTGAACGGCGTTGCCCACCTCGGTCCCGCGATCCTCCCGCTCGGTTTCGCCACCAACCACCGCCGTCGCGGGCGCGAACGGCCCACCCCTACCCGAGCCTCGCGCCCGACCGGCGCGCTGGCGGCCGACGTCGAGCGTCACCGAGGAGCCGCGGTAGCACGGGACAGCCGGGCGCTCGGTGCCGCCCCGTCGCCGAGAACCGACCGGTCATGCCCCCGGGGGGGGCACGACGGCGCTGCTCGCGGCGCCCGCCGCGGCGGCGGTCAGCGAGCGGGAGAGGCCGCGGACGCCTCGCGGCCACCGCGCGCGACGCGGAGGTGGATCGGCCGCTGCACCAGCTCGGCCCGCCGCATGGTGATGGCGCCGGTCGGGCAGACCCGGAGGCACTTGCCACAGCGGATGCACTCGTTGCTGTCGATCCAGATGTACGTGCCGTCGCGGGCGCGGCTGGCCTCGACCACGGTTTCGACCAGGCCATCCGCGTCGAGGAAGACCCGCGAGAGGCGCTGGATGCAGGCCCGGGGCGCGGCCGCGATGCACCAGTCGCAGTGGATGCATGCGTCCTGATCGATCTCGAACTTGTAGTGGCACAGGTAGCAGCGCTGCGCGTGCGTCAGGGCATCGTCGGAGCCGAAGCCGCGCTCCACCTCGGCGTCATCCTGGGCGCGCTCGACCACCGAGCGGACTGGCATCTCGGCGCCGAGCAGCAGATCGTGATCCCGCACCCGTCCCGTCTCTCCGCCGGCAGGCTCCACGCGCACCAGCCGCTCGACCCGGGGCTCGCCCATGAGGAAGGTGTCGATCGCCTCGGCGACCGCCTTGCCGCCGGCGACGGCCCGGATGACGCTGTCGCTCCCGGTGGCGAAGTCGCCGGCGACGAAGACGTTGTCCCAGGTCGTGCGTGGCCCCTCGGTGAGGGAGAGCCCCGCGGGCAACAGGTCGAGGTCCGGCTCCTGGCCGATGGCGACGATCAGGTGCCGGCAGGGCACCTCGAAGTCGCTGTCGGGCACTGGCACCAGGCTCGGCTTGGAGTATCCGGGGGTTCGCTCCAGGACGTTGCGCCGGAACACCACCGCGGCCAGCCTCCCCGCCTCGGTGCGCGCCGCCACCGGCGTCGCGAGCGTCCGCACCGTGATCTGCTCCCGCTCGAGCTCCTCCAGCTCGTCCCGGGTCGCCGCCATGAACTCCTCGCTGCGCCGGTAGAGGATGGACACGGCGGGCCCCTCGCCGAGCAGCCGCCGCGCGGCGCGCGCGCTCGACCGGGCGCAGTCGACCGCCGTGAAGCCGCCGCCGATGACGACCACGGGACCCTCGAGCCGGGTGACCTCGCCGCGGTTGTAGCCGCGCATGAACGCGAGCCCGGACCACTGCGCCGAGGGCGGCGCGCCGGGGAGAGCCAGCGTGCGCTCGCGGGTGGTGCCCGCGGCGACGCACACCGCGTCGTGGCTCGCCGCGAGCTCGGCGAGCGCGGCGGCGTCGACGGCCGCCCCGCGCCGCACGTCGACACCGCTCGCGATGACGAGCGCGACCTCCTCCTCCACGACCGCCCGCGGCAGCCGGAACCTCGGGATCCCATCCCTCAACATCCCGCCCAGGTGCGGCTCGCGCTCGAAGATCGTGACCGCGTGACCGAAGCGCCGGAGCTCGCGCGCGGCGGCGAGCCCGGCCGGTCCGCCGCCGACGACGGCGATGCGTCGCCCCGTCGGCTCGAACCACGGGGAGAGCGGGGCTTGCGGGGCGCGTCGACCATCGGCGGCCGCCCGCTTGAGGTGGCAGATGGCGACGGGCCCCCGGGTGTTCGTCCACTGGTGGCGCCACCGCGCTTCGCACGGGCGCGTGCAGACCCGCCCGAGCACGCCGGGGAAGACGTTGCTCTCGAGGTTGACGCGGTACGCGCCGTCGGGGTCGCCCCGCGCCAAGAGCTCGATGTAGAGCGGTACGTTGGTGCCCGCGGGGCAGGCGGCCTGGCACGGGATGTCCCGGGCCAGCACGCGCGCGTCCCCGCGCGTCCGCGCCTCGCCGGTGGCGACGGAGTACTCGTGGAGCGCGGGGGCCTTCCGGTAGCTAGCTCTCATCGTCCACCGCCTCTCGCCACGGCTCGATCCCGCAGCGTTCGACACATCCCCGCAGCGTCTCGCCGGGGGCTCGGAGCTGCCGGAAGCGCGCGAGCACCCGCCGCACCACCTCCGGGCAGTCGGCGAGCTGGTACTCCCCCAGCACCCGGCCGTGCGCTCGCTGATCGCCGCCCAGCACGACCTGGTACGCCTCGACCGAGCCCACCTCCTCGCGGAGCCGCATCCCACGGAAGCCGAGGTCCGCGATTCGGTAGGGGGCGCACGAGTTGGGGCAGCCGGTGATGGCGATCGTCACCTGCTCGGCGAGCTCGGCGAACGCCGCCGATTCGACGATCGGCACCAGGAGGTCGTACAGATCGCGCGTGCCGGACACCGCCTTCGGGCAGTACGTCGTCCCCACGCAGCACACCAGATCCGCCAGGCCGGCGACGCCCCGCCAGGAGAGCCCGAGCGCCTCGACCGCCGCGCGCGCGGCCTCGACCCGCTCCGGCGCCACGCCCTGCAGCTCGAGGTTCTGCCGGTTCGTCGTGTAGAGGCGCTGGTCACCGTACCGCTCCGACAGCTCCGCCACTCGCCGCAGCTGCTGGTGGGACAGCTCCCCCTTCGGCACGCGGACGCGCACGATGCTGCTCCCGTCGCGGGTGCGCACCTGGCCGTCCACCAGGGGCCGCTCCGGGACCGGGGGATCGACCACCGCGTCGGGGGCGGTGCCCAGCCCCTCGGTCGCGACCCCCTCCGCGGCGAGGAGCTCGAGCACGAGCGCCCGGCAGCGCTCCACCCCGGAGCGCTGGACGACGTACTTGAGGCGCGCTCGCGACCGGTCGTAGCGATCCCCGTGGTCCCGGAAGAGCAGCGCCACTGCGCGGCAGAGGGCGACGGCGCGATCGGGGGGGACGAAGGAGAACAGCTCCTGCGCGACGAACCCCTCCCACCCCATGCCGCCGCCGATCACGGCGCGGAAGCCGACCTCCCCGTCACGTCGGCGCACGACGGCGCCCAGCCCGAGGCAGTTGAGGTAGGGCTGCGCGCAGGCCCCCGCGCACCCGGACCAGGAGATCTTGAACTTGCGCGGCAGGTTGTCGAGATCGCGGTCGGCCCCGAGGCGCGCGGCCGCACGCCGGGCGAAGGGGCGCACGTCGATCAGCCGGTGCGCGCAGCGCTCCGCCAGGGGGCAGGCCGTGACGTTGCGGGTCACGTCGCCGCACCCGTGGAACGTGCTGAGACCTCCGCGGCCGAGCGCGCGGAGTAGCTCGGGCAAGATCCGGAGCTTGAGCCAGTGGAGCTGGATTGACTGGCGCGTGGTGAGAGCCAGACGACCCAGGGCGTAGGCCTCGGCCGCGTCGGCGATCACGCGGGCCTGCGTCGCGGTCAGCACCCCGCCGGGCACCACGACGCGCGCCATGTAGCTGCCGGGGTGGCGCGTCGCGTAGACGCCGTACCACTTCGCGATCTGGGTTTCCTCGGTCGACATCGCGCCCTTCTTGGCGATTTCGTCGAAGTCGAGGGCGAAACCGGCGTCCTTGACGTACTCTTCCTCGCTGCGTCTCAGCCCGGTGAGGAGTCGGTGCATGGCTCGCCTCGTGGTCCCGTCTGGGAGTGGTGAGGGTGCGGCGCCCCTCGGGGAGTCGCCGACCCAAGCTGCTCAGTCGTCGTGGAAGAAGAGGGTGGAGAGGTAGCGCTCACCGGTGTCGCAGAGGATCGTCACCACCGTCCGGCCCCGGAATCCCGGCCGGCGGGCGACCTGCAGCGCCGCCCAGGCGTCGGCGCCGGACGAGATGCCGACCAGTAGCCCCTCGGTGCGCGCAATGGCGCGGGCGATGGCGATGGCCTTGCCGAGCCGGTGCGCCTCCACGCCGGCGGCGAACCGGCTCAAGCGCAACAGCGGGGTCCGCCCCACCAGATCGCAGAGACTCTCGGCGACGACCATCACCCCGGCTCCTGGTTCAGTCCCCACGCAGCGCCTCGAGGCCTGCCTGCAGATCGGCGACGAGATCCGCCGCCGCCTCCAGCCCCACGGAGACGCGGACGGTGCCGGGTCGAATCCCCGCCGCCGCGCGCGCCGCCTCGGGCATCGACTGGTGGCTCATGTACCAGGGGGCCTCGATGAGCGACTCGACGCCGCCCAACGACTCGGCCAGGGCGAAGAGGCGCAAGGGAGCGAAGAAACGGTCGAGCGCGGGTCGGTCGGCGTCCAGCTCGAAGGTGAGGACCCCGCCCGCCCCCAGCATCTGGCGCTGCGCCAGCGCGCGCTGGGGGTGGGAGTCCAGGCCCGGATAGTGGACCGCGCGCACCTCCGGGCGCCTCGTGAGGAAGCGCGCCAGCTCCATCGCCCCTTGCTCGTGGGCGGCCATGCGCTGCGGCAAGGTGCGGATCCCGCGCAGCACCAGCCAAGCGTCCCAGGGGGATTCGGTCAAGCCGCAGGCGTTGGCGACGAATTGCACGCGCTCCGCCAACGCCGCCTCCGCGGACACCACCGCCCCCCCCACCACGTCGCTGTGCCCGTTGATGTACTTGGTGGTCGAGTGCACGACGAGGTCCGCGCCCAGCCCGAGCGGGCGCTGGAAGACAGGGGTGAGGAAGGTGTTGTCCACCACCGTCAGGGCGTCGTGCGCCCGACCGAGCGCCGCGATGGCCTCGATGTCAGCGAGGCGCAGCAGCGGATTCGACGGGGTTTCGATCCAGATCATCCGCGTGTTCTCGCGCAGCGCCGCCGCCACGCGCCCCGGGTCGTCCATCTGGACGAACGAGAACGTCACCCCCAGCCCCGCAAAGAGATCCGTCATCAGCCGGTACGTGCCGCCGTAGATGTCGTGCCCGGTCACCACGTGGTCCCCGGCGCGGAGCAGGTGCAGAACGGCCGTGACGGCGCCCATCCCCGTCCCCGTGCAGACGGCGCCGGCCCCGCCCTCGAGCGCGGCGAGGCAGCGCTCGAGGGCCTGGCGCGTCGGGTTCCCGCTGCGGGTGTAGTCGAAGCCCCGGTGCACCCCGAGGGAGTCGAACGCGAACGTCGAGGAGGGGTACAGAGGCGGCATCACCGAGCCGAACGTCGTGTCAGCGACCTTCCCCTCGTGGATCACGGCGGTGCTGATGCGCTGGGTCATGGTCTCGGCTCCTCGGTTCAGATCTGGTAGTCTGGGGGGCGCCTGCGGCGGACCACCCGCCCCTGCTCGAGGTGGATCCCGCACTCCTTCGGCTCGTCCTGCTCCCACCACCAGCGCGCGGCGCGCGGGCCCTCGGCGGGGCGCACGGGGCGCGTGCAGGGCGCGCAGCCGATGGTCAGGAAGCCGCGATCGTAGAGGCGGCTGTAGGGGACGCCGTTGTCGCGGACATAGGTCCACACGTTCTCCTCGAGCCAGGTGGCGAGCGGATGGACCTTGAGCAGGCCGTACTGCTCGCTGCGCTCGAAGTGCGGGAGACCGGCGCGGGTTTCGCCCTGCTCGCGCCGCAGCGCGGAGATCCAGACGTCGGTGTCGCGGAGCGCGCGCTGCAGGGGGAGGACCTTGCGGACATGGCAGCAGGCCCGGCGCTGCTCGACGCTCTCGTAGAAGAGGTTCGGTCCGTGCCCGGCCAGGAGCTGGCGGAGATCGTCGGGGTGAGGCGAGTAGGACTCGATGGCGACGCCGTAGCGCTGGACCACCTCCTGCCAGACCTCGTATGTCTCCGGGAAATGCCGGCCGGTGTCGATGGTGAAGATGCGCGGGACGCGTCGCAGGTTGACGAGCATGTGGATGAGCGCGACCCCTTCGGCGCCGAACGCGGTGGAGAGCGCGACGCGGTGGGGTGAGAAATGGTCGAACACCCAGCGCAGGATCTCCTCCGCGGTCCGGTGCTCGAAGTCCGAGTTCAACCTATCGACGTCGAACATGAGCTCTGGATGACTGGCAGGTGGGCGCGGAAGGGTCGAGAGGGACGCCGCTGACGCCGCAGCGGACGGTGCAGAAGAGGACGGGGCTCACGGCCGAGCGGCGCGGCCTCTCCGCGCGGACGCCGTGGGCTCCGTCTCGGTTGCTCGGGGGACGCGTGCTTCAGATCCCCGGCGGGGAAGCGGCCACGGTCAGCTCGCCGGGCGACGACATTGACCGCGTTCGCCGCAGCGCACGCGCCGACAGCCCGGCCGGCGCGCGGATGCCGGGGTCGAGGTTCGGTCGAGGGCTGCGGTCGAGGGGGCCATCGTTGCGCTTCTCTGGGGCGAGGGGAGGGGGCTCCCGACCTCCGATCCACTCTCCCGGCGATTGAATACGTGGCGCCCGCCTGGGCGTCAAGGGCGCTGCCGAGTCTAAATTCGCTGTTCTCTCGGTAGAAAAAGTGACTGCGCGGAAGCCCTCGCGATCGGCATGCCCTCGGCCGTGAGCGCGCGGCGCCTCGGCGCGTGCTGGGCTTGGCCCGTTGCCGTCCCGCCCGGCGATGCCCTAGGACTGGGAAACGTGGTTCGAGGCGGTGCGGGTCACGCAGGACGAGACGGCGCGGCCGGTGGTCGCGGGCGGCGATGAGCGAACGGCGGAAGCAGCGGGAGCTCCGGACGATCGACGCGATGATCGCGCTGTTCTGCCGCGAGCAGCACGGCACCGGGCGCGAGCTCTGTCCCGACTGCCGTTCACTCCGCGAGTACGCGGTGCAGCGGGTGCGTCATTGCCCGCTGATCGAGGACAAGCCCACCTGCGCCAGTTGCCCCGTGCACTGCTACAAGCCGGTAATGCGAGAGCGGATCCGGGCGGTCATGCGCTACGCCGGGCCGCGCATGCTGCGGCGGCACCCCGTCCTGGCCATCCTGCATCTGCTCGAACGCCGTCGTGATCGGGTTCGTGACCTGGCCGCTCGTCGGGTACCCGGGCGGCCGCGTTGAGGTGCGGACTTCACCGTCGCGCCCGGAGCGCGCGCGGGCCCGGGCCGGTTTTCTCGTGGAGAGGGAACGGGTCGCAATACGCGGTGGCCGTGCAGCGCGACCGTCGCCCGGCTGGCGCCGTCAGAGCTCGCCTCGCCCGCCATGCTCGCGCCGCGGGTCGCGAAGGGGTGGACGGAGCACGTCGGGCCCGGCAGGCGCGACGCGCCGTATTCACCACCAGGGCGACGGGCATCCATCGCCAGCAGGCGGCCGTGACCCGGCCCGGGCAGGTGAGCGAACCTGGGGGAGACGACGGAGGACGGACCCATCGGGCGACCACGCGGTCGTCACGGACACGGCGTCCACCACGAAGGCACGCTCGACGGAGCTGCGCTATGGGCCGATGTCCCGGGCCCTGGCGCGGCGATCGTTCCTCGAACACACGACGTGACTTGCCGTCGTGAGCCTACCGGTCGCCGCGATCGTGGCCGTCTCTTCCGGCGCGTCGCCGGTGGGGGGGGCACTGGCCGGCCTCGGGGAACGCCGTCACGGTCTGGCGATCGAGCTCCAGGTGGGATGGCACGAGGCACCGCTACGACGAAGCGCGGCCGGCCACTGCAGCCCGGCGATCGCGGGACTGGCGCGGAGCGGACCCGGGGGCGGAGGGCAGCGGAGCGCGGTTCTCGCGCGGCGTCCGGTGGGCCGGGCAAGCGACCGCGAGCCGCCGCCACCCCGGGTGGCCGGATACGTCCCGACTGGGTGACTCGATGACCCCCGGGGGCATGCCGAGACATAGCGCCAGGGCCCGCCGCGGCGCCGACGTCCCGGGGGACTCCGACGTGCCGGACGGGCTTGCCGGTGCGGGTGAACGAGGGCTCGGCAGCGAGGGGCGCCGCGGTCACGGGTTCGGCGCCACGGTAGAGCGGCTCGCGATGGCGTACAGGTACGCGCCAATGGTCGTCGCCTCGGCGTCCGTGAGCTCGACCTCCGCGTCGATCCGCATGGCCTCGATGATCGTGCGCCACTCCTCCGGCGAGCGGGCGCCGGGCGCGAAGAGCGGGTGGCACCCGCTGCACTTGTCGACGTAGAGGCGCCTTCCCGCGGACAGCTCCCCGAGACTCGAACCCGCGGCCACGCGCTGCGCGGCGGGGACGTCGCTGGCGACCGGCGCGGGGACGACGGTCGCCGCGCAGGCCGCGGTGACGAGGAGCGCCGCCAGCGCCGCGGAGCGCCGCGCCTTCACAGGTGGGCCCCTAGCAACAGGCGCACCTGGAGCCGCTCGCGATGCTCGAGATCGAGCCGATGACCCGCGGTGGCGCCCGCGAACGCGGCGACCTGCGGGAGCACGGTGAGGGCCGACCACCATCCATCGCCGGCGTAGGCGACGGCGGGCCCCGCGTAGAGGACCGCGCTCTCGAGCTCGCCGCTCCCCGCGAGCTCGTCGAGCTGCCGGAGCTCCAACCCGATCGAGGCACGCTCGTCGAAGAGCCACGCCGCCGCGAGCAGCGTCACCAGCTCGAACTCGTCCTCGATCTCTCCCCGCGCCTCCCAGGAGCGCTCGTACTCCCCGGCGAGGTTTCCGGCCAGCAGCAGCGGACCGACGCGCTTGTCGAGCAGCACCTTGCCCTCGACCGCGGCCTCCGTGGGGGCGAGCGTGCCCTCGACGTAGACGGCCGTGCCCAGCGGGTCGGCGACCGGATCGGTGAGCTTCAGCTTCCACTCCGAGGACACGCCCGCGAACTCCAGCTCTCGCTCTCGCGCCACCACCCCGGCGTCGTCCTCCACGTCCGCGGCGACCGCGGTGAGGTTCAGGTACCAGGCGGACATCAGGTGGTCGGTCACGCCCACCTCGAGCTCGAGGCGCTGATCGAACCGCGAGTAGTACCGCTCACGCCCGGCTCGGTACGTGGTCCAGGGCTCGAGCTCGACGTCGCCCGCGTTCAGCGTCGCCGTCTCGTAGGTGTAGGTGAAGTGACGATCGTTGGCGGCGGCTGGACTCGAGCGCAGCCCGAGCACACCGACCGCGGCCAGCAGAACGCACGTCTTCTCACGCATGACCGGCTCCTCCTTGGTTGGGAGGGCAGGGATTAATGAAAGTGATAATCATTTGCAACAAGAGAACCCTGGAGACGGAAGTCAGGACGTCGGGTTGGCTTCGGGCCTCGGCCACCGCCGCTTCGCACCGCAGGACGCCCAGGACGGCCGGCGATCGTCGCACCAAGAGCGAAGATCGACCGCGCGGCCTACCCCAGGACAATCGACGCGGCCCTGGCGCGTCCCCGGAAGCGCCCTATACTGAACACCCACTCAGTCGCGACGGAAGTGGTGACACATGGATCCCACGACGACCGATCCCCGCTGGCCAGCGACCCCGAGCGTCGGCGCGCCGCCGCTCCGCGGCGCTCGCGTCCCACGGCGCCGACAGCCGCCTCGACCCCGGGTGCCGCTCGACCGCTGCCGGGTAGACGCTGCTGACCGGCATCCGGGACTGGACACTGATGCTGGATGGCCGCCCCTGCGGCAGCCGCCCCGCGCCCGGGGGTGGGATCGCCGCGTCGCGATGGCTTCGGCCGCCGCCCCTGGTGCGGCCTGGCGCGAGCGCGCGGCCCGGGGTGAGGCATGAAGCGCCCCGCGGGTTCCCTCGGCCGTGCCGATGCGCCGCCCCCGGACGATCCGGAGCGGCGGGTGCTGACGCGCCAGGAGGCGGCGCGAGCGCAGCGCCGCGCCCAGTATCGACGGGCCAAGGAGCAGCGCGCCACCGACCCGCGGTACCTCGCGATGAAGGAGGCCGCCAAGGAGCAGCGGCGCGCGGCCTACCAGCGTGCGAAGGAGCGCAAGCAGGCCGCGGCGGCCGCGGCGAAGGCGCAGCGGAAGGCCGCGGGGGCACGCGTGCGTGGCGACCGCGTCACCGGGAGCGACCCGGAGATCGAGAAGGTCATCACCTGGCTGGCGAAGGGCTCCTCGGCCCAAAACTGACCGGGCAGCGCCGCGAGACAGGGCTCGCCGCGTGCCTCGGCCGCGCGAGGACGAGGGTGACCGCGGGCCGCGTCGCCCCTCCCGCGGCAGCACGGCAGTCGCGCTCCCGGGTGGTGCGGGGAGCCGGGCGGCGGTGAGGCGTCCGAGGGACCGAAGCCATTGCGGGTGGCGCTGGAGCGACGCGAGGCGCACCGCCTCGGTCGCCACTCGCCGGCGCGGCGCGGCTCGTAGAGGTCCTCGGGGCGCAGATGCGGCCGGGGTTTCGCGCCATCCGGCGCGGGCGGGCTCGCCCGGGGCGCCGCGAGGGTGCGGCGCGGCGTTACGCGGCGCCGCGTCGACCGCGCCGCCGGCTCGCGATGCGCCGCACCACGTGCAGCACCGCCGGCATGACCACCACGGCGGAGGAGGTGGTGGCAAGCTCCCCGGCGATCGCGTACTTGCCGAAGGACTGCAGGGCGGGGCTGTCGGCGACGAGGAGAGCGGCGTAGCCGATGATCGTGCAGAGGCTGCACAGGAACACGGCGCCCCCGGCCGACTCGACCCCGGCCGCCACGTCTCCGGACTCGACGCGGATCCGCTCGAAGACGTTGATCGCGTACTCCACGCCGAGCCCCAGCGTGAGGGGGATGGCGATGAAGTTGAGGAAGTTGAGCCGGACGCCGAGCCATGCCGCCCCCCCGACGGTGAGCAGCGTCGCCAGGAGCACCGAGCCGAGCACGCACAGGGTGGCGGTCACGCGGCGGGTGACCAGGACGGTCAGGGCGACGATGAGCACGAGCGCGGCCAGGGTCGCGCGCGGTGCGTCGCGCGCGATGCTGCGGATGACGGCGGCGAAGATGGTGGCGCGGCTCGCGTTGGGGACGACGCGGCCGTCGGGGAGCTTCACCGCCTCCAGGATCGAGGTGATGGCGAGGATGTTCGCCCCGTTGCTCTGGGAGACGCCGCGCGTCAGGTAGGCGAGGACGGGAGTCCCGATGCGGCCGTCCCGCTCGCTCCAGAGGTCGCGCAGGAGCGGCGGCAGGTCCTGCGGCGTCAGCGGCCGGAGGCGCTCCGGCGGGCGCCACTCGTCGGCGACGCGCGCGTCGTCGCCCTTGAGGCGCGGCCGGATGGCGTCGATGTGCCGCCGGATCTCCGCCAAGAGCTCGAGCTTCTTCGCCACCACGGCGGGCGGGCCGCCCAGGTAGTCGTAGAGGGTCTCGACGCGCTCGACGTACCGGTTGCCACCGAGCGCGACGTCCGCCCGCTCCACCTCCTCGGCCACCGCGAGCGCCTGCGACATGTCGTCCACCAGGAGCAGCACGGGGGCGCCGCGCACGCCCGTCACCTCCGTCGCCTTGTCGCTCCAGGCGCCCGCGCCGGAGCGCTTGCTCGCCTGGCTGGTGAGGCGCGAGAAGTTGTACTCCCAGGGATCGGTGAGGTAGCTCGGCAGCCGAACGGCCGCCGCGATGGCCAGCGCGACGGCGACGATGACGACGGCACCGGGCGCGGTGCGCCCGATGAAGGCCGCCACGTCCCCCCCGAACCCGGCGTTCGGGCGTGGCGCGACGATCGCGGTCCGGCGGCGCCAGCGCGCCTCGACCCGGTCCACCGCCGAGATGCTGGCGGGCATGACGAGGAACGCCGCGACCCAGCTCGCCACCATCCCCAGGCCGCCGATCAGGCCGAACTCGCTGAAGCCGCGGAAGCTGGTGACGAGCAGGCAGCCGTAGGCGCCGCCCGCCGCCAGGGAGGCGAGCCAGGTCCCGTTGCGCACCGCCAGCGCGGCCTCCACGACGGCCTCCTCCAGGTCGTCCCCCGCCGCGCGCCGCTCGCGGTAGCGCGCGAGGTACATGATCCCGTAGTTGATGCCGTTGCCGGCCACGATCGAGATGAGGAAGCTCGTGGCGGCGTTCAGGTGGCCGTAGGCGAGCTCGGCGATGGCGAACGCGAGCGCGGTCCCGGTCGCCGTGCTGAAGCCGAGGTGCAGGAGAGAGGTCGCCGTCCGGAAGTATACGACGATGGACCCGAGGATGAGCGCGACCCCGAGCACGGCCACCATCCAGATGTCCTGGATCAGGGCCTCGCGCTCGGCGATGGCGTTGGGGATGCTGCCGGCGAGCCCGACCCGCATCGCCGGGTGGAACGACCGCGGGTCGAGCTCGGCGATGATCGCCTCGACGCGCCGCACCAGCTCGTCGCTGCTGAGCTCCCCCATCCCGGCGCCCGGGGCGGACACCATCAGCAGGAAGCGGGTCCCGTCCTGGTTCTGGTAGTAGCCAGAAGGGAAGCGATCGAGCTCGGCGACGCGCGCCTTGGCTTCGCGCTCGAAGCGCCGGAGCGGGTGCGCGGCGCGCGGCGGCGCCGCCGAGGCCGCCGGCGGCGCTGACCGAGGCGCCGCTCCGGGCAGCGCGCTCGGCCGGGCGGGGCCGTAGTCCTCCTCGATCTGCGCCAAGCAGGGATCGTCGAGGTCGAGGGCGGCGGGGCCGGCGGCGGCCCGGGACTTGGCGAGCTCGCACTCGACCAGGGCGAGATCACGCTCGGGGACGAAGAGCCAGCGCCAGGTGCGGTAGAAGGCGCGCAGCGCCTCGGGGCCATGGTCGATCCGGGTCACGACCTCGGGCGGCAGCGACCGCACCCGCGCCTCGAGCGCGTCTATCAAGCGGCGGTTCTGCGCCGCGTCCGGCGACTCGACGACCACCTCGAGCGACGCGCCGCTCCCGCTCTTGCGCGCCAGCGTCCCGTTGTAGCGCTGCGCCGTCGGATCCCAGGTGGGCAAGAGGTGCACGAAGCTCCCGTGGATCTCCAGGCGGGACGCCAGCAGGAGGCAGCCGAGCAGGAAGACGGCGGTGATCACGAGCACACGCCACGGGGCGCGGACCGCCGCCCGGGTGTAGGCGACGAAGGCCCGATCGACGCGGCTCAGGGGCGGTTCGCTGGGCATCGGTGGCCTGGTAGCACAGGACGTGCCAGGCGACTCGCGCGACGCGTCGGACCCGAATCCACGCGGAGCGGCGCGCGCTCAGGTACGCTGGGCGCGGCGCTCACCGCGGGTGTGACCGCGCGGGCGTGCCGCCGGCGCCCACCCGGTGCGGGGCGGTTCGGGCGAGCCCCGGCCGCGTCATCGCGCGGGGCGCTCCAGCCATCGCCGGGAGCGGCTACCATCCCGCTCTCGAGCAGTCCCCATGGCCTCGCACGATCGCTTCCCCGCGCTGCTGCTCGGGCTGACCGTCCTGGTCTGCGTCGCTACGGGCACCGCGCCGGTCGCGGGGCACACGTCGTGGCTGCTCGAGGTGGGCCCGGGGCTCGCCGGCATCGCGATCCTCCTGCTGACCTACCGCCGGTTCCCGTTCTCCCATTGGGTCTACGGTTGCGTCTTCCTCCACCTCCTGGTGCTGGTGTACGGCGGCTACTACACCTATGCGTCGACGCCGCTCGGCGACTGGGCCCGCGACACTTTCGGGCTCGCTCGCAACCACTACGACCGCGTCGGCCACCTGGCGCTCGGCGTGTTCCCGGCCTTCGTGGTCCGCGAGCTCCTGCTCCGGCGCACGCCCCTCGAGCGCGGCGGGTGGCTCTACTTCCTCGTCTGCTGCGTGGTGCTCGCCATCGGCGCGTTCTGGGAGCTGCTCGAGTGGTGGACGACGCTGCTCGTGGCCGCCGACGTGGGCGACGCCTTCCTCGGGTCGCAGGGCGATCCGTGGGACGCGCAGTGGGACATGCTCCTGGCCCTGATCGGGGCCGCGCTCGCGCAGCCGCTCCTCGGCCGCTTCCACGACGCTTCGATGGCCCGCGTCGCCGGCGGCTGACGCTGCCGGCGACGTGGCTGCTCACCGCCGCCGGCCGCGCCTGCCGAGCGCGGCCCCCGCGAGCAGGATGGCCCAGGCGAGCGCGCGAGCGCGGTGTCCCTCGACCCCGACGAGGGCGCAGCCGCAGCCCCCGTCGTCGCCGCTGTCGGTCGCCTCCGGGTCCGGGCCCGGCCCGGAGCCGCCCGCACCCGGAGCGCCGCCCGTCGCCGTCGGGCCGTCGCCGGCTGCCGGCTCCGCGCTGCTCCCGCTCCCGCCGACGGCAGCCGCGCCGCCGGTCGATGGCGCGGCGCCGCCGGTCGCCGTCGTCGCCACGCCACCCTCGCCGCCCTGGGAAGCAGTGCTCCCAGCGGCGCCGCCGCTCGCCGGCTCGTCGCCGCCGGCACCGGGCGTCATCGCGCCGCCCTCGCCGCCGCTCGCGGCGCCCCCCGAGGCGCCGCCGCTCGCGGGCTCGTCGCCGCCGGCGCCGGGCGTCGCCGCGCCGGCCTCACCGCCGCTCGGACTGCCTCCCATCGACGCGGCGCCACCCGCGCCGCCGCTCCCCGGGCCGACGAGGTCCCCGCCGGGGCCGTAGATCACCTCGGCCGCGCCGAGCTCGAACGCGCCGAGATCGGGGGCGTCGCCCGCGAAGCCGTCGTTCACGTTGGCGAGCGGGACGCCGCGGTCGACGGCGGCGCTGCCCGCCGCGAGCCCGAAGCCCGGCGCCGCCGGGGCCGCGAACGGATCGGCCGGGAACTCGACGGCGTCCGCGAACACGTCCAAGGTCACCTCGACGGCGTGCGCCTCGGTCGTCAGCGCGCGGAGCTCGTCGAGGCTGGTGAAGCGGACCTCGCCGACGCGCCCCTCGAAGGTTCCGGTCCCGACCGAGCCGAAGCCGTCGTAGTCGAGCGAGCAGGACGCGTCGGCGGGCCTGAGGTTGACGACCGCGCCGGCGCCGGAGTCGTACCCGCCGTAGGTGCCGCCCGGTCCCCCCAGGAAGAGGTTGTTGCGGACGGTGGCGCGCGAGATGGCGTCGTCCGTGTAGACGGCCAGCGCGTCGCCCGACTTGACCACGGTGTTGTGGTAGAGGACGTCGCCGTTCGAGCCGTTGTGGAGCTTGAACGCCTCGTAGATCACGCCGTACATCACGTTGCGGACGAACCACGTGGGTCCGCCGAGGCTCGGCTGGGAGCTGATGCCCATGAAGCTGTTCGTGATCCGGTTCTGGTAGACGCGCACGTTGCCCATCGCGTAGTCCGCCTCGACCGCGTCGTCGGCGCAGCCGTCGAGGTCGTTGCCGTATACGTCGATGGACACCTGCTCCACCGCCTCGTCCTCCTCGAGCAGCGACACGCAGTCCCGGAACCCGCGCACCCGGTTGTGGGCGATCACGTTGCCGGGCCCGGTGAGCTGCACGCCCTCGCCGAGGTTGTCGCCGTCCACCCCGAGCGCCGAGGCGCGCCACACCGTGGGTCCCGTGATGACGTTGTTCAGGATGGCGGCGTTCCTCACCCCGCTCGCGTACGACACGATCCCGTTCTCGTCGGTGTCGATGACGCAGTCGCGCACCACGATCCCCTCGGCGTCGTTGAGCTTGAAGCGCCCGTGTACCTGCAGCCCCTCCACGTGCACGAAGGCGCGGCCGTCCAGGCGGATCTCGCCCTCGACCACGGCGCCGAGCGGCTCCGCGGCCATCAGGACGAGCGGGCGCCCCTCGGCCCCGTCGTTCGTCACCTCGATCGACCCGTAGGTCCCGTCGCCGAGGCGGAGCACGTCCCCCGCCTCGGCGGTCGCGAGCGCGGCGTCGATGGTCGCCGGGGTGACGTCGATGATCCTCGCGTCGGCGGCCGCGGTCGGGATGGCGCGGGTGGTGGCCGTGAGCGTCTCCACGGCGCTGCCCCCGTCCGGGTCGTCGAGGGTGAGCTCGATCTCGTAGGTGGTGCCCGGCGAGAGGCCGAAGAGGCTCCCGGAGTGGCGGTCGCCCCAGGAGAAGCCGGCGTTCTCGCCCGCCGGCACGCGGAAGAGCGGGTGGCCCGGGCGGAACTCCGCGTCCCCCTCGGCCCGGAAGCGCACGGTCACGACGCCGTTCGCGTTCGCGTCGCCCTCGATCTCCCACGTCAGCGACAGGTTCTCGAAGGTGGGGTAGGGGCTCGAGACGGTCCCCGCCACGGTCGCGTCCTGAGCCCGCGCGGCCGCCGTCACCGCCAGCAGGGCGAGGGTGACCCCGGCGCTTCGCGTCCGCCGGCGCCCCGCCTCCGACCGCTCCCCGACCATCCCTCGCTCGCCCCGCGACTGCCTCGTCCCCATGGGCCGAAGCGTATCACGAGGTCGATCCCCGCGGCCCGCGTGCCGCCGAGCGCGCGCCCACATGTCGGGTCACGGGCGCCCGCGCCCTCGGGTCGCCGCGCGGGCGCGCGTCTCGAACTCGAGCGGGGGCGGGGCGGTGAGGCGGCGCTGGCGGCCGGGGGTCGAGCGGCGCTATCCTTCAGGGTTTGGTGGGCTTCTCGTTTCCCCGCTGCCCGCGACCGACGACGTTGCCCCGCCGGCGCCTGCTCCTGGTGGCGGCGGCCCACGTCGCGGCGACGCTCTCCCTGGCCTCGCTCTTCCCGTCCCTCGGGCAGACGGCGGGGGTCTTCGGGCTACTGGCGGTGCTCGCGGGCGCCTGGAGCTTCGGCCTGCGGGGCGGGGTGGTCGCGACCGCGTTCCAGGCGGTGCTCAACGCCGTGGTCATGGGCTACGTCATCGATCCGCCCCAGCAGTTGACCGGCTCGTCCCTCCTCGCCCTCGCCGTCTTCTTCGGCATCGGTGCGGCGGTCGGCAACCAGCGTGACCTCTCCTGGCGCCTGAGCGAGCAGCTCGCGCGCAACGAGGAGCTCCGCGTGCGCGAGCGGGAGACGCTGGCGGCCATCCCCGACGTCATGGTCCACGTCGGACCGGACGGCTCCTGCCGGCTCCGGGGCGTGAGCGTCTCCGGGACCCTGGGCGAGGTGCTGGAGCGCGGCCTGGGGAGCGACCTCGGCGCCGAGCGTCGGGGGGAGATCGCCCGGATGGTCGACCGCGTCCGCGGCTCGGGCGCCGAGGAGGTGACCTCCCTCGAGCGCCCGGGCGCGGTGGCCTTCGACGTCCGCTGCCTCCCGGCCGCCGAGGGGGCGGTGCTCGTCCTGGTGCGCGACGTCTCCGAGCAGCGCCGGCTCCTGCGCCGGGTCACCGCGGCCGAGAACCTCGCCTCCCTGGGCACGCTGGCGGCAGGCCTCGCGCACGAGATCAACAACCCCCTCACCTACGTCGTCACCGGCGTCTCCGCGATCCGGGCCTCGCTCGCGGCGGGCGAGCGGATCGAGGCGGCGGAGGTGGATTCGGTGCTGGACGGCTGCTGGCGCGTCCGCGACATCGTGCGCAACATCCTCGACACCTCCGCGCGCGGCAAGGACGGCGTCGAGGCGGTGGCCGTCCCCGAGGCGATCGACGCCGCCCTCGCGCTGGTCCGGGCGCAGGTGAGCCACCGGGCGACGATCCACTGGAGCCCCGACGAGGTGCCCCTGGCGTGCGCGCATCGCACCAAGCTCATCGAGGTGGTCGTCAACTTGGTGGTCAACGCCGGCCAGGCCTTCACCGACAACCGCGTGAGCCAGAACCAGATCCGGATCCGGGCCCGCGGCGAGGCGGGGGAGGTGGTGATCGAGGTCGAGGACAACGGACCGGGCATGGACGAGGCCACGCGCCTGCGGGCGCTGGAGCCGTTCTTCACCACCAAGGATCCGGGCCAGGGCACCGGGCTCGGTCTCTTCCTCTCCAGCGCGATCGTGGAGTCGCTGGGCGGCACGCTCCACATCGACAGCGAGGTCGGTCAGGGAACCCGGGTCACGGTGCGCCTCCCGGTCGCGCAGGAGCCGCCGGCGAGCGGCGTGGTGCGCCGCTCGATCCCCGTGGTCGCGGGCGAGGCGACCGCGCGCGCGCGCGTCCTCGTGGTCGACGACGAGCCCGAGATCCGGCGCGCCCTGCGGCGGATCGTGGGGCAACGGCACGACGTGACGCTGGCGGCCAACGGCGCCGAGGCCTGGCAGCTCCTCGCGGCCGGGGAGCGCTTCGACGTCGTCTTCTGCGACATCCTGATGCCGGAGGTGACGGGGATCGAGCTCTACCGCGCGCTCCAGGAGGCCATCCCCGACCAGGCCGCACGGGTGGTGTTCATCACCGGCGGCGCCACCTCCGAAGCGGCCCGCGCCTTCCTCGAGGAGCACGGCGGTCGCGTCGTGCACAAGCCCTTCCGGCCGTCGGAGATCGAGGCGACGGTGGCCGCGCTCGCCGCGAGCGCCGCCGCGGGCGTCGATGCGCAGCCCGTCCGCCCCAGCGTCGCCCCCGCGTGAGGTCGCGGCGCCGCCGGTCGGGGACGCGGGCGGCCGCGCCGCGAACGGGCGCGGGGGTCCGCGCCGCCCTCGGCCGCGCCGCCGCCCGTCACCCCTCGTCCACGTCCGTCTCCGCCGCGGGCGCGCTCTACGATCTCGCCCTCGACCAGCTCGTCGCCGACCCAAAGGGCCAGCCGCGACAGGCTCGCGCCTGGCGGCAGCGCGAACACGCAACGTCCCTCGCGGACCCGCGCCGGGGCGTTGGCGAGCTCCTCCTCCACCTCGGTGCGCGCCAGGCCGTCGTGGATGGGGGTGCGGACGTGGTGACGCGAGCGGCGCACTCCCGAGACGACCTGCTCGGTGCCGGGGACGCGCGCGGACACCCGCCCGAACCCCCGCGGTTCGTCCGCCGCCGCGGCCGGCGCCGGCTCGCTGGCGCGGACTCGCGGCACCGGTGCCGCTCGCCCGGCGAGCGAAGCGACCAGATCCGGCGGGCCCCCAGCGATCAGGGCGACGGTTCACCCCGGCTCCACCTTCGCCGTGTCGTGCGCGTCGCCGACCAGCTCCACCGTGCCTCGATGCACCGTGACCGTCGCCGCCCGGGCGTTCGCCGCGCGGATGGCGACCGTGGTCGGCGGCCCGCCCGCGAGCTGCACCTGCGAGCCGGCGACGAGGAGCTCGAGCGCCGCGCCGTCGCGCGCCTGCTCGAGGGAGCAATGCCCGTGCTCCATCGCGAGCGTGCGGGAGCGGGAGTCCGGCAGCACCACGACCGTGTCCTCGCCCACCGCCAGCGAGGTCCGCGCGTCGAGGCGCACGACCGCCCGCGCCCCGCGCGCGGTCACCAGGCGGCCCGGCGGTGTCAGCGTGGCCCCGGCGGCGATCGGGCGACAGTCCGTGCCGTCGGCGGCGCAGCGTCGCAGCGCCTCGGCCGTACCGTCGCTCTGCACGGCCTCGATGGTGACGACCCACGGGGGCTCGGGCGGCGCCCCCGGGACGTTCTGGCAGGTGGCGAGGGTCGTGGCCAAGAGCGCGAGGGGAACGGTGAGGTGGCCCCCGGTGGCTCGGACACCTCGCGGCGGGGTTCGTTCATCGGGTCCTCGCCCGCCCGCGCTCCGCGCCCCCGCGCTCGCGCCGGGTCCTGGGGGCGCTGACCGGCCGCCAGGGCTCGTCGCTGCGCCGCCTTCTTGGCCCGATCCCGAGCGGTTCGCGAAAATCCCCGCCTCACGCCAGAGGACACCGACCCATGCTTCAGCTGACCCTCGCCCGCAGCGTCTTCAAGCCCCAACCCCCGCCGCTCTGGTTCGTCACCAACGGTGATGCCACCGTCGGTCCGGTGAACACGTCGCTCTTGCTCCGCGGCGTCGAGCGGGGCCGCGTACCCGTGACCTGCCACGTGCGGGCCTTCCGCGGGAAATGGCGCCACCTGCTCGGCGTGCGCGAGATCTCGTCCCTGTGGGGCAAGCCCGCCAGCGAGCCGAGCGCCGAGCTCGTGGCGCACTGGTGCGGCTCCGTCGAGCAGGTGCGCGACGAGGAGGAGTTCGCGCACCGCGCGGCCTGGCTCTCGATGGCCGCGACCGGCGCCGAGAGCGCGATGTTCCACTACCGTGGCCCGCGCGCCCTCGGGCTGGTGACGCGCGCCGTGCTCGGCACCGTGTCGCCGGAGCGGCTCGGCCGCCTGCTCCCCGAGGGCGACCTCGTGCTCCGCTCGGCGGCCCAGGGGATCCCGGTCCAGGGCCCGCCCTACGGACCCGTGGAGGACGAGCTCGCCAAGCGCTTCGCCTCGAGCCAGTGGGGCGGGGGCGCCGCGGTCATGATTCCGTTCCACGTCGGGGGGGAGCTCGTCGCGATGCTCGAGCTCTCTCGGCCGGGCCACGCCTTCCGCGTGGCCGATCTACGCCGCGCCGAGCACATCGTCCGGCGCGCGCTCCTCACCCGCCTGCAGTGAGCGGCGGCGCCGGGCCCGGCCGCGCGCTCACGGCGCGGCGGTGAGCGCCTCGAGGCGGGCGCGCAGGGCCGGGATCACGCCCTTCAGCCCCGCGACCCCCGCCTCGAAGCCGTCGTAGCTCGGCGGGGTCGGATCGGCGAGCGCTTCGGCGCGGACGAACGCCGCGTGCTCGTCGATCGCGGCCACCATCGCGGCCTCGGTGAACGGTCCGTCCAGCAGCTCGCGCGCGGCGGCGCGCCAGCCCGAGAGGTCCGCCGCCAGCGCCCGTATCACGCGGTCGCACGCGGGCGCTCGCGCCAGGCCGCCCCAGTAGGGGTAGGTGAGGGAGCAGTCCTGCTGCGGCTCGGTCCAGTGGGGCGCGGCGTGGTCGGGGTTGATCCAGAAGGTCGACTCGACGTCCCACGGGATGAGCGTGAAGCGGTCGGCGGCCTCCTCGTAGAAGTAGTAGTTGTGGTTGCCGACGGACGTTCCGTCGGTCCAGAAGTACGTGATGCCGTCGTAGCTGGCGACGGCGTCCTCCACCGCCAGGAACCGCGCCAGGTAGTCGAGGTCGACGAAGCGGCCGAGCGTCGCCCGGAGCTCGTCCTCCGGGGCGGTGGTCATGGCCTGGGCGAAGGCGAGGAAGGCGCTGACGTCCGCGACCTCCTCGTTGGTCCGGAGCTGCGCGGTGAGAAACTCGACGCTGGTTTCGGCCGGCCAGGCCTCCTTGTAGAGGTTGCCGTCCGGGACCTCCGGCCACCGATCCGCGGTGAAGCGCCCGTCCACCTGCTCGACCATGCCGAACAGGCCCTGCGACTCGTCGTTGACGCGCACCACCGCCCAGGCCGCGCGCGGCGCGACGATCCCCATGGCCCGGAACAGATCGTAGGCGAGGCGTTCCTTGAGGCGGGAGTCGTCGAAGCGGTTCGCGTTGAAGTTGAGCCGCTTCAGGCCGAAGAAGCGCTGGTCCGGGGCGTATTCGTCGAACTTGACCTTGAGGCTCAGCTTGCGGCACTCGCCCTCGCCGAGCGAGCCGGCGCACTCGTAGAGGGACCCGTAGCTGCCCTTGAAGCGCAGCCCGACGTGCCCGAGGCCGCGTCCCTCGAAGCACCCCTCGACCTCGGCGTAGACCTCGTCCTCGGCGTGCGCCTGGAGCTCGTCCCAGGTGGCGGGCGGGAGATAGAAGTCGAAGGTCGGGACGCGCGGGGCCGCGAAGAGCTCGGCGGCGTCGGCTTCCGCCAGCGCCGGATCGACCTGGCCGCACCGCCCTTCGACCGCGCCCGCGGCGCCCGCGCTCCCGGCCGCGCCGGGCGCCTCCCCGGCGCCGCCCGTGCTCGCCCAGGGGTCCAGGACCCCGTCTCCGGTCGTCGAACCGCTACAGGCCGTCGCGGCCACGACGGCCACTGTTGCCAGCAAGAGGCCAGGAAGGGTCGCTCTTCTCATGGGTTCGGATCTTCCGAGTCCAGGCGCCGGGAGCGCGGTCCGCCCACCGCCCGCGCTCGGGACGGGCGCCCGCGCGCGGCGATGAGGTCGGGGGGCGCGGTTGGCGGCGCCGTTCTGGAGCAAGATGGGCCAAGCTTCGCGCTTCGATCGAACAAAGTGCGACCCGGACCGCCCGCGCGCGCAACCCCGGGGTGGCCGCCCGCTCCATCACGGGGTTAGCCTTGCAGGCCGTGGTGCGCCCCGTCACGATCCCGGCGGCCGGGCCCGGTCGATTCCTCGATCGATCGGCGGCGGGCGACCCATGGGGCAGAGGTGACGCTGGTCGCTTCGTTCCCGCGGGGCTGGGAGGCCGCGCCGAGCCGGGCGCCGGAGCGGGACGTGGCGCCTGACGCCGGGCGGCTGGAGCGGGCCATGCGCCAGCACCTCGGCCTGGTCTGGCGGTTGCTCAGGCGCCTGGGGCTCCCGCCGCCGGACGCCGACGAGGCCGCGCAGGACGTGTTCCTGGTGCTCGCGCGTCGTGGCGATGACGTCCCCGCGCGCGCCGAGCGGGCCTTCCTCGTCGGGACCGCGCTGCGGGTCGCCTCCGATCGCCGCCGCCAGCTCGCGAGCCACGCCGCCGTGGAGCTCACGGTGGAGCCGGCGAGCCCCCACCTGCTCCCCGACGAGCTCCTGGCGCTGCGCCGCGCCCGCGCGGCGCTCGACGAGGCCCTCGACGCCCTCACCCCCGAGCAGCGCGCGGTCTTCGTGCTGGTGGAGCTCGAGGGGTGGGCGGCGCCGGAGGTGGCGCGGGATCTCGGCCTCCCGCTCGGCACCGTGGCGTCGCGGCTACGCAAGGCCCGCGAGCTCTTCGACGCCTCGGTGCGGCGCCTGCATCGGCGACAGCAGCGGAGGATTCGATGACGTACGACGAAGCCCCGCGCGAAGATCCCTCGCCCCCATCGCTCACCGCCGAGGAGGCGGACTTCCGGCGGGAGCTGCTGCGGGCGGCCGCCGAGCTCGATCACCCGGCGGGCGATCTCGCGGCGCGCATCGCTGCCCAGTTGCCGCGCACGGCTCGGCGCTGGGGCCTGGCGTGGAGGCTGACGCCGGCGGGGGGGATCTCGCTCGCGGCAGCGGTGGCCCTGCTGGGCGTGGGCGCCGGGGTCCTGCTCGGCCGCGCCGGCGCCGGCGGGGCCGCGGGGCCAGGCGCGCGTCCGGAGGCCCTGTCTCTGCGGCCCGAGCCGCCGGCGCGCTCGGCCGCTCCGAGCGCCAGCACGCCCGCGCTCGATCCCTGCGCGCGGCGGTACCGCGCCGCGGGCGGCGCGCCGCTGGTCGACGACTTCGAGGACGGCGACGGTGTGGCCCTGCCGAGCGAAGAGCGCGACCGCGACTGGTCCTTCTTCCGCGACTTCGACCGACCGGGACAGCGGCCCCGCTCGCTGATCCCGGAGCTCGCCCGCCGTCCGGGCAGCCCCAGCCGGCGGGCGCTCCACCTGACCGGCCCCGAGCTACAGGACTGGGGCGCGGTGCTCGAGCTCGCCTTCGCCCCGCACTACTGCTACGACGCGTCCGCCTACGGGGGCCTCTCGTTCTGGGCGCGCGGCCCCGGGCGGCTCGTGGTCGGGGTGCGGGAGAACCGCGTGGTGCCGACCGCGTGGGGCGGGACCTGCGCGGACGATTGCTATAACTCCCACGCCCGGATCGTGAACCTCTCGGCGCGCTGGGAGCGCTACGAGCTGCCCTGGGCCGCCCTGCGCCAGCGTGGCTACGAGATGCCGCCGGTCGATCCGACGAGCCTCCATAGCCTGCAGTTTCTCGTGCAGGCCGCCGACACGCCGTTCGACTTCTGGCTCGACGACGTCGAGTTCCTGCCCAAGGCTGGGGGGGGCTGAGCGGGCGCGCGAGGGGGCGAGAAGGGTCGATCGATCCCGACGTCCGCTGCCATCTCTCGTCCGGCACTCGTTCACTCCCCTTCGCCGCGAGGAGGTCCCCATGACGATGGTCCCTGGCATCACCTCCGGACGCCGGTCGAGCTCCGGTGTCCTCACCCTGCTCGGCCTGGTCGGCGCCGCCCTGCCCAGCGTGTCTTGCGCTGGTGACGACGCCGTCCTGGCCACCACGCGCGCGCCGGTCACCCTCCCGGCGGGGGGGACCCGGGTGGTCTTCGCCGCCGACGGCAAGCTGAGCGGCGGGATGGAAGGCTACGCCTGGGTCGCGGCGGGCCGCGCCGCGACGATCGAGTCGCCGGCTCCCTGCAACCGCGAGGGCTGCTTCCGTGACGTCGACGGGAGCCTCTGTACCCGCGGCTTATTGCCCGCGCTGACCTGCACGAGCCCCGGGTCCTGGGACTGCAACTACGCCGAGAACTGGGGCGTGATGGTGGGCCTGAACCCGGCGGGGGAGGGGGTCGCCTGGGGGAGCGCGGCGCCGGAGACGGTGGCCCTGCGCTTCGGCGGCGGCCTCGGCAACTACCGGCTCACGGCCCACGTGGCCGGCGATCCGCTGGAGAAGGCGTACTGCCTCGAGGGGTACGTCTCGGGCTTGCCCGTGGAGGCGAGCCGGCTTCGCTCCGAATGCTGGTCGGGCGCGGGCGAGCCGCTGCCGAGCTTCGCCGTGATCGACAGCCTCGGCCTGCTGCTGACCTCCGCCAAGGCGCCGGTGCCGTTCGACTTCTGCGTCACCGACGTCACCCTCGATCTGCCCCCGGAGCCCGGACGCGTGCTCATCGGCGACCACGGCAAGCTGAGCGGTCCCCTCTCGGGCTACGCCTGGGTGGCGGGCGCCGCCGCGACGGTGATCGAGAGCCCCAGCCCCTGCGACTCGACCGGCTGCTTCCGCGGCACCGGCGGCAAGCTCTGCACGAAGGGCACCATCCCGCCCCTGAGCTGCACCAGCCCGACGAGCTGCGACTGGTCGGAGAACTGGGGTGCCATGCTCGGCGTGAACCCCACCGCGGAGCACGGGGCCTGGGGGGCCGCCGCCACCGACTCGATCACCTTCTCGCACAGCGGCGGGGCCGGGCTCTGGCTGCTGGCCCACGTGGACGGCGATCCGCCGGAGCGGCAGTACTGCCTGAGCGACTACCCCTCCGGCATGCGGGTCACCCCCGGGATGCTGCGCGTCGATTGCTGGCACGAGGGCGGCGCCGCCCTTGCGAGCTTCGCGGCGGTCGACTCCTTCGCGCTGCGCGTCCCCGCGCGCACGACCGCGGTCGCGTTCGACTACTGCATCACGGGCCTCGCCGCGGGCTGACCGCGGTCGCCGCCCGCGCCGAGCCGGGCGTGAGGCGCACCCGCGCGGCGGTGTATGATCGCGCGCCGATGCCGCTCCTCGCTCGCTTCCCTTCGTGGTCGTCGCTGCTGATCGCCTCGCTCCTCGGTCGCGTCGCCGCCGCCGAGGAGCCGCCGCCCGCACCAGAGGGGGAGCCGCCCGCCGAGGAGCCGCCGCCCGCACCAGAGGGGGAGCCGCCCCCCGCGGAGCCGGCCCCGCCGCCAGCGTCCGAGCTGCCAGCGGCGGAACCGACCCCACCGTCAGCGCTGGAGCCGCAGCCGCCTGCTGCGGAGCCCGAGCCGCCCGTGGAAGAGCCGGAGCCGCCCGTGGAAGAGCCCGAGCCGCCGCCGGTCGCGCCCGCCCGTCCGCCCTCGGCTGCCTTCCCACCGCCCGCGCCGGCGCCGCGCCCCGCGACGCCCGCGGCCGCGGCGCCTCGGCGCGCGACCCCGGCGGCCCCGCCGCGCGCGACCCCGTTGCCCGCCGGCGCGGGCCCGAGCACCGCGGCGCCGCCGCCGGACGGGGGGCGCACGCGCACGCTCACGCTGCCGCCGTCCGCCGAACCCCAGTCCGATGAGGAGGAGAAGAAGGATCGCGGCGGTCTGCTCGGGCCCTTCCGGCTCGGGCCCGTCGTGGGCGCCGGGCTGCCGAATCTGCTGAGCTTCGGCGGCCAGCTCAAGATCACCCGGTTCTTCGCCGCTGGCGTGAACGTGGGGCTCATCCCCACGGTGCACCTCGCCCTGTACGGCGAGGCCACGCTCGAGTACCAGGAGTACGACGCCTACGGCCGCCTGCACCCCCTCGGCGGGGCGCTCTTCGTCGGCGCCGGGGTGGGCTACGAGCGGGTGACCGGCACGCTCGCCAAGGATCTCGACGTCAGCGCCTACCAGGCGCTCGCCCCCGGGCTGCCGCCGGTGCTCGCGCTCCGCAGCGAGGGGTTCGTGCAGACCCTGGTCGTCACCCCGCAGCTCGGGATCTTCCACACCTTCAAGCCCGGCTTCAGCATCGGGCTCGACGTCGGCGCGCAGATCCCGATCGCGCCGAGCGAAGTGAAGTTCTCGACCGAGGTGCCGCCGAGCGTGCCGCAGGAGGTGGTCGACGCCCTGGTGACGCCCAACGACGAGAAGGTGCGGCGCACCCTCGATCGGGTCGGGCAGAGCCCGCTGCCGACCCTCAACGTGCGGATCGGCTGGCTGCTCTGATTCAGGTCTTGCCGGATTGGCTCGCAGTCGAGCCCGCCTTGAGCTGACAGCACTTCTTGTATTTCAGGCCACTGCCGCATGAGCACGGCTCATTGCGGCCGATCCGCGGCTTCGCGGGCGGCGGCGGCTGTCGAGCGGCGACGGCGCGCTCGACGTCGGAGACGTCCTCCGGCTTGTCGGGCTCGATGCCGACGATGTACTCGATGCCGTACCGTGCGCAGAGATCGAAGATCTCGTGCGCCCTCTCCATGGTCTGCACCCTTACGATGGCCGGGTGCTGCTTCGATCCGATTCTTGCCATGGCGCGCTCTCTGGCCCTACTGGTACCTGCTCGACGCGGCGCTCGCCAGCCATGTCGGCGTGCGCGGAAGGTTCGGGAGTGCGCTCACGCGGCCCGGGGTTCGAAGGCCCCTGGTTCTGGCGGCGGGCTGGCTCCAGACGACCGGGCCGCACGCCGTGACCGAAGCGCTGGTCGCGACCGGCGTTGCGGGGCGACGACACCACGGGGCGCTTCGCCGATTCAGTTCGCGTGGGACGTGGCAGCCGGAAGACTCGGGGCGGGGGCTGTCTCTGCGCCAGGAGCGCCGGGTCGTTTCGGGGGCGGCGCGCGTCGTGGTGGACGACACCGTCGCGGCGAAGAAGGGGGGGCTTCGCCGTCGCGCCGCACCTCGGCGTGGTCCGGGCGAAGAAGCGCCGAGGGATCTTCGGCTTCGGCCGCTGTCGGGTCACGCTCGCGGTACTCGTCCGGGCTCCTCCGTGGCCGCGCGTGTGGGCGCCGCCGGTGTTGTTCCGCCTCGACCTGTACTCACGTCCCCGCCCGAGCGGTCCGGCCGGCTCGCTCCTGCCGCCACCAGCAGGGACTCGGCTTCGGGGACACCTTGCGGGCCGCGGGGCGGACACTGAGCCACTCGGAGGTCGCTCTTCCGTCGCGCCGTCTCCACCACTCGCGCCAGCGGGGCGCCCCCCGAAGACCGCCCCGCTTCTTCTCGCGAAGACGTGGCCGCAGAAGAGCGAAGCAGGAGCCTGAGCGCGCGGCCCCGCGGGTCGTTCCGCACGCGGCTCGCGCGCTCCTCCGCCGTCACTTTTCGACGACGTACCCCTCCTCCAGGTGGGCCCGGAAGTCCTCGACGTCCTGCTGCAGGACCCCGTGGAGGTACTCCACCTGGCTCTCCCAGGCCTGAAGGTTCAGGGTGGGATCCTCGTCGACGGCCGCCGCGATCTGCGCGGCCCAGGCGGTCACCTGCGCGTCCATGGTCTCGAACGCGAACGGCCCCGCCAGGAGCTCCGCCCCGAGCACGGCGAACTCGTCCCAGCTCGTCGCGGCCAGCAGGTTGATGAACGGGTCGCAACCGGACGGGATGACCGTCACCTCCCCGCCCGACTCCCACACGGTGATCGGGTCGCAGGAGAGCGGCTTCACGTTCCAGTTGGGGACCTGCCGCTCGGCGTGCAGGTACAGGGGATCCATGTACGGATCGTGGTCCCACAGCGTCTGGTCGAGGTCCCAGGGGATGAGATCGAAGCGCCCCGAAACCTCGTCGTGGTACCAGTAGAAGTTGTGGGATCGCTCCGCCCAGTAGAAGGCGGTGAAGCCGTCCCAGTTCTTGATCGCCCGGTCGACCGCCATGTACCGGAGCACCTCCTCGCGGTCGATGAACCCCGCCATCGCGTCCACGAAGGTGTCCTCCGTGGCCGCGCCCACCGCGGCACCGAACGCGACGAACGCCCCCGCGTCGGGATCGTCGTCGGGGTCGGCGTTGGTCCGGAGCGCCTCGAGCACCGCGGCCTCCGCCATCCCCGGTCGCGGCCAGAGCTCCTTGAACAGATCCCCGTCGCCGGCCTCGGGGTAGCGGCACTCCGTGTAGCGGCCGTCGATGGCCTCGACCGCGAGCACGAGGAGCGGGGGTTCGTCGTTGATGATGAGCCTGGCGTACGTCGTGCGGGCCGTGTTGACCCCGAAGTCGTTGAACAGCGCGTAGGAGAGGCGCTCCCGCAGCTTGGTGTCGTCGTACGACATCGAGTTGAGGTTCAGCCGCTTGAGGCCGAAGAGGCGCGCCTCGGGGTCGAGCTCGTTGAACTTGAGCTTGAAGGAGAGCTTCTGGCACTCTCCGCTGTAGCTTCTCACGCCGCCGTAGTCGTTCCAGCAGTGGTTGAGCGAGTAGTCGCCCTTGTAGCGGAGGCCGACGGCGTCGAAATCCACCGCGACGTCCCCGCCGCGGACCTCTAGCGCCGCGGTGCGGTACACCTCGTCGTTGCCGTTGGCCTTCAGGTCCTCGTAGAGCGCGGGATCCATGGTGACGCGGTACTCGAGGAGGGTGTCCGGATCGAAGACCGCCTCGCTGAGCTCGCACGGATCCGCGGCGGCGCCGGCCCCGCCGCCACCGCCGGCCCCGCCGCTCGCCGCGGCTGCGGCCCCATTGGGATCGGAGCCCCCACAGGCTGCGAGCAACAGCGTGCCGGTCAGCGCCCACAGTGGGTCCAAGGTCGTTCGTCGTCTCTCGTTCATCGTCGTCGGCTCCTGCTCGGGCCGGCACGTGCGGTGACCCCTCCCGAGCGCCGAAGCGCGAAGAGTAGGTCGGGCGGCGAAGGCCGGTCAATGCCGCGCGACTTCCGCGGCGGTCCCATCCGGGTCCGCGGGCCCGCGCCCCCGGGGCGCTCGTCGCGCGGTACCGAGTGATGGGGCCTGGCGGCAGATTCTTCCAGCCGCTCACCGCGCGGGCCGAGTCCCGCGTCGAGGCGAGCGACTGGAGCCGCGCCAACGTGCCGAGGGGTTCGACCTTCATCGTCCTGCGGCACCCTTTCCTTGCCACCGACCGCCCGCGGGGCGACTATCGGATCGCCGTCGTCAAATGGGACCGGCGCCGCCGCGCCCGGCCCGTCTTCGACCCCGACGCGGGCCAGTACGCGTTCACGCCGACGATCGCCGGTGGCCGCAGAGGGGGGAGCTGGCCGCCATCCTCACCGAGCAGTACGCGGGCCGGGGCGGGGTCCTGCAGCGGTTCGGCGCGAACCCGCTCCTCGTGAACACCGACGCTGTCGGTGCCGGCCGGGGAACAGAGGCGTTCGCGGTGCGGAAGCGCCGAGTCAGCGAGCGCGATCCTCGAGCACCCAGGAGGCGAGTCTGCCAAGCTGCCCGACTTCCGGGTCGCGGGGCACGAATGCCGAGGTAGGCGACGGCGCGGCGTACGTCGTGGCAGGTCCGCACCAGGAGGGTGAAGGCGCGGAGTCGCGTGTCGGTCACGGCGGAGGCCGGTGAGGGCGCCGGCTCGCGCGGCCCTACCGCGCGCTGGACGAACCCGGCGAGCAGCTCCGCGCGCTCGAGCTCCGCCGACTCGGCGCCGCACCTGCCGGCGCTCTGCGGCCAGGCGTCGCGCAGCACGGTGACCAGGATCGGAAGATCGCGGGCGAGGTCCTGGTGGCCGTTGCCACCGGTGAGGCCCCGGATGGCCTGGGCGTCGAGGCGGCCGCGGCGCACGAGCTGCGTCACCTCCCCGCGCAGCTCGTCCCTGAGCTCGAGGACCTCGCTCGCCAGCGCCTGCAGATCGATCGGCGGGGCGCAGGAGGTGAGGTACCGGGTGTTGGCGCGGCTGAGCGCCAGGGCGAGCGCCTCGACCTGGTCGATTTCGGCGAGCGCGAGGTGCGGCAGCTCCTCCGCGATCCGGGCGCGGATGGTCCGGATCTCCGGCAGCGCCCCGAGCACGGTGGCGACGGCGGAGGCGAGGGCGACGGAATGCAGGTCGTCGGCCGGGATGCTCGCGATGCGGGCGGCCATGCGCTCGTAGGACTCCGCGAAGCGGCGCCCCTCGCTGGAATTGAGGGTCCGATTGTTGGACAAGGTTCTCTGCTTCCGGTCGGTGGTGGCGCGACGTGCGCCAGCACCCGACGGGTCGGACGCGCTCGTCCCTCGTCGCGCGAAAAGAGGAACGCCGCGCGCGGCGCTCGGGGACGATGCGACACTCGGGCCCAGAGCTGGCTGCCGGCCTGAGACTTGGGCGCACCTCCGGGAGCAGCCAGCTGCTGGCCGAGGAGACGGGAGCACCTCCGGGACGCAGCCAGCTGCTGGTTGGAGAGTCGGGACCACCTCTCGGAGGCAGCCAGCCGCTCGGCGGAGGGCCGCGACCCCGTCCGGGAGGCAGCCACCCGCTCCGGCGCGGGTTCAGCCCGTGCTGGCCGGCGCGCGCCGACGTTGAAGGAACGGCGCGGCGACGCCCATCACCGGACCACAGGCTCGGTGCGCCCGACGTTCGCCCGAGAACCGGCGCTCGAGCCAGGAGCCAGGAGCTCATGCGGTCACTCGAACACCATCTTCACACCCCCGGGCGGCTGCCACGGCTGGCGACGCTCGCGGTCCTGGCGTCGCTCGGCGGCTGCGGCGCTGAGGATGCCGGCCAAGATCCCGCGGGCGTCGGCTCGCTTCCCTGCTCGGCCCCGTTCCTGATCTGCGACGGCGTCTGCGTCGACCCGGCTTCGAGCGCCGCCCATTGCGGCGCCTGCGACCAGGCCTGCGATTCTGGTCAGATCTGCTCGGCCGGTGAATGCGTGGACGGCGACAGCGGCAGCGGCGGGGGCGGTGGCTCCGGCGGCGCGACGCGCGGCGGCGCGACGAGCGGCGGTACGCGTACCGGTGGGGCCTCCTCCGGCGGTGTCATGACGGGCGGAGTAGCGACGGGCGGCATCTCGACGGGTGGCGTCCCGACCGGTGGTGTCGCTACGGGCGGCGCGGCGACGGGCGGGAGCGCGACCGGCGGCGTGGCGACCGGTGGCGAGGTGATGGGAGGAACGGCGACTGGCGGCGCCATGACGGGCGGGATCGCGACGGGCGGCGTCGCGACGGGCGGTGCATCGAGCGGTGGCGTGGCGACCGGTGGCGTCTCCTCCGGTGGCACGGGCGGCAGCGGCGGCGCCGGGTGGGAGGTCGGGGGCGAGTGCTACCCCCTCTGCGCGGACGCGAGCCTTGATCCGGACGGCGACGGTTGGGGCTGGGAGGACGAGTCCTCCTGCATCGTCGTCGGCTCCGCTCCCTACTCGCAGGGGACGGCCTGCGGCGAGGCCGGGACGGGCGGCGCGTCGGGCGGCAGCGGCGGCGCGTCGGGTGGCAGCGGCGGCGCGTCGGGTGGCAGCGGCGGCGCGTCGGGTGGCAGCGGCGGCTGCGACGTGAGCCCGGTCAACCCGAACGCGACCCGCCAGGCGAGGAACCTGCTCTGCTACCTGTACGAGATCTACGGGACCCGCGTGCTGAGCGGGCAGCAGGAGACGAGCTGGAGCAACCCGCAGAACGACATCAGCTGGTACGCCACCAACTTCGGCGTCTACCCGGCCGTACTGGGCGGCGACTACCTCTACCCGGACGGCACCTCGTCGCGCGCCATCGCCTACTGGAACGACGGCGGGATCCCCATGATCCGCTACCACATGGGCGCCCCGCCGAATTCGGACACCTACGAGAACTCGAAGGGTACCGCCAACATCGGCGCCGTGCTCACCGCGGGTAGCGCGGAGAACCGCTCGTTCCTGTCGAAGCTGGACTACGTCGCCGCCGAGCTGCAGAAGCTCGAGGACGCCGAGGTCGCGGTCCTCTGGGCGCCCTTCCACGAGTACCAGCCGAACGGATGGTTCTGGTGGAGCAAGGGCTCGGCCGATCAGTTCAAGCAGCTCTGGCGGACGATGTACGAGTACCTGACGAGCACCAAGGGCCTCGACAACCTGGTCTGGCTCGCGCCCTCGAGCGGGACGGTGGACGCCGCCTGGTACCCGGGCAAGGCCCTGCTCGACCTGGCGGGGCCGGACACGTACGACACCAACCCCCCGTTCAGCGGGATGTACTCGGCGGCGAAGGCCGTCATCGGCTCCACGGTGCCGATCCCGCTGCACGAGACGGGGACCGTGCCGCAGCCCTCAACCATGTTCCCCACCGCCGCGCCGTGGGTGCTGTGGAACATCTGGGCCGGCTATCAGAGCGACGGCACTCACAACTCGGTCGCCACCGTCCGCACCGCCATCGAGAGCCCGTACACCATCAACCGCGACGAGCTCCCCGACCTGAGGTGAGCCGCTTCTGGCCGCGATGCGCGCCCTCACCAAGGTTTCCACCCTCGCCCTCTTCGCCGCCGTCCTCGCAAGCTACGCGCTGTGGGGGCGGTCCGGGGCGCCGCCGCGCCCCACGGCGAGGGCGGCACGCGCGGCCGCCGCGCCCCAGGTCGAGCGCCCGCTGCCGGTCGCGCGCGCGGCGCCGCCCGCGCCTGCGGACGCCGCCGACGCCGCCGACGATCTCGCGGACGAGGCCGCGTCGATGGCGCGCCTGCGGCAGCTCTGGCCGACGGATCCCGAGGCCGCGCTCGCGCTCGCGCGCGCCGTCGAGGAGCGCCACCCGGACAGCCCGGCTGCGCCCGAGCGGACGTGGATCTTGATCCGCGCCCTGGAGGCCCGCGGGCGCTTCCACGAGGCGCGCGATGAGGCGCGCCGGATGTTGGCGGCGTACCCGGCGAGCCCGTGGAGCGCCGACGTGGAGCGCCACGTCCTGGTCTACCCGCTCGACCAGCCCTCGCGCGAGGAGACGCAGGAGCGGCTCCGCGCCGAGGACGGCCGGCGCTGACCCGCGCGGGGCGCGGCGGGGGTCCCGGCGGCGGGCCGCGCGTGATAAGGAGATTCGTCACCCGCTCGCGATGACCCCGGCACCGGCGCCCCCGCGCAACCCGCTCGCCGCGAGGGAGCTCGGCGTCCCCGCGCGTGCCGCTCGCAGCGCGGGCGCGCGCAGGTGGGGGCGGCTCGGCGCGGGCGCCGCGTTCGCTGCCTCCGTCGTGGCGGGGGCGCCCCTGGCCGCCGCGGAGGCGCCGGCGCCGCTGGTGATCGAGGGCGGGAGCTGCCCGTCCGCGGCCGAGGTGCGCGCCCAGCTCGAGCCCCTGCTCGACGACTCGTTGCGCTCGCAGCTCGCCGCGGCGCCGTCGGAGCGGCTGCGGGTGGTCGACTACGGGGACCGCTACCGGATCGAGGTCGGTACCACCGTCCGCGAGGTAGCAGATCCGGAGCACGACTGCGCCGAGCGCGCCCGGATCTCCGCCGTCTTCATCGCCATGAACCTCGCGCTCCCGCCGGCGCCGCCCCCCGGTCCGGTGACGCGGGCGCCGGTGCCCGTGGCCGCCGAGGCCGAGCCCGTCGTTTCCCGGGGGCCGGCCAGGAGCGTCGGGCGCTCGCTCGTCGAGGTCGGGCTCATGGCCGAGCTCGCCGTGTCGCCGGACGTGCGAGTCGTGGAGCCCGGCGGGCGGCTGGGGCTGTCGCTGCGACGTGCCCCCTGGCTCTACTCGCTGGGCACGGGCGTCATCGCCCCGGCGCGGCTCGAGCTCGAGCCGCGCGCCACCGGGGACGGCCACGTCGAGCTCCTGCGGGTGCCGACCGAGCTCGGTGTCACCTGGGCCCGCCCTGGGCGTCGGGTCGAGGCGGGGCCGCGCCTGGCGCTGCTGGCCGCCGTGCTGGTGCTGCGGGGGCGGGACCTCGCCCGGACCGAGACGGCTACGCGGCTCCAGTCCGGGGTCGCGCTCGGAGCGGTGCTGCGGGCGCGCGCTGGCGGTCGCGCCTGGGCCTTCTCCACCCTCACCGCCGCCGCCTATCCCGCCGCGTACCGGCTTCGGGTCGAGCCGGCCGGCACCGTCGGTGGCGTCCCACAATGGTGGTTCGGTTTCGGTTTCGGCGTTGCCTGGACCACGGGCTCCGGGCCGCACCGCGGCCAGCCCGCCGCCGGCGCCGGCAAGGGCACGCGACCCGGCGCCGCGTCGCGCCGAGGGGCCGTTGAAGGTTCGCCCCCGCTCGACCCATGGAAGGACCGTGACCCTCGCCTTCCTGACCGAGCCGTTCGGCGCGCTCCCGGTTTCGCCCGTGGACGCGCGCCGGGCGCCCCGTGACACTCGCGGCGTGGCCTCGGTCGGCGCCCCGCCGGACTTCGACGCGGTCTACGCCGAGCACTTCGGGCACGTCGCCCGGTGGCTTCGCGCCTTCGGGGTTCCGGCGTCGGAGGCGGACGATGTCACCCAGGAGGTGTTCCTGGTGGTGCGCCGCAAGCTCGCGCGCTTCGACGGCCGCCACCTCGCCGCCTGGCTCTATCGCATCGCCCAGCGGACGGCGAGCGACCACCGCCGCCGCGCCTGGTTCCGGCGCCTAGTGCTGCGCTCCCCGGTCGACCCCGAGTCGCTCGCGTCGGTGGCGCGCGATCCGCACGCCTCGCTCGAGCGGCGCGACGCCGAGCGGATCGTCGCGAGCGTGCTCGCGCAGATGAGCGACGTGCGCCGCACGGCGTTCGTGCTCTTCGAGCTCGAGGGGTACAGCGCCCTCGAGATCGCCGAGCTCGAGGGGATCCCGGTGAACACGGTCTATACGCGGCTCCACCACGCCCGGCGCGACTTCTTGCGTCGGCTGGAGCAGCTCGAGCAGGATACGAGGGGAGGAGCGTCATGAAGCGTCTGCGAGATTGCGGGGGTGAGCCGCTGCGCGAGCGGGCCCGGGAGCTGCGCCGCGCCGTCGAGCCCCCGCCGGAGTCGCCGGCGCGCATGCAGCGCATCCGGGCCGCCGTCGAGGCGCGGGCGCGGGAGCCCTCGCGGCGCGTCCGCGGGACCGTGGCCTGGAGCGTCGCGGCGTGCCTGCTGGCGGGCGGGGCCACGGCCGCCGGGGGCGTCGCGTGGCAGCGGATGCGCGCTACCCCGCCCGTGGACGGCGCGGCGGCGCCGCCCGCGGCGCCGCCGTCGAGCCCGCCGCGGGTCGCGGCGGGGGTGGCGACGAAGCCCGCCGTGGAGCCCGCGCCCGCGGTGTCGGCCTCCGCGGTGCTGGCGCCGGTCGCCGCCCCGGCGCGCGGTGTGGCGGGGGCGCGTGCGCCCGCGCCGGAGGCCTCGGCGCACAGCGCTGACGCGGCGCTCGTGCACGCGGCCGTCAAGGCGCTGCGCCGCGACGGTGATCCCGAGCAGGCCGCGCGCCTGCTCGAGCGCTACGCCGCGCGCGATCCGGACGGTCCGCTCGCCGAGGAGGCGCTCGCGCTCCGGATCGAGGCGGCGGTCGCCCGCCACGAGCCGCGGGCGCGCGCGCTGGCGCAGGAGTACCTGGGCCGCTACCCGGCGGGGCGCTACCGGGCGGCGGCGCAGCGCGCCCTGGCGGAGCCCGCGCGGCCGTGAGCGCGCGCGCGGCGCGCGTGGCTCCGGCGCCGGCCCTGGGCGCGGTGGTCGCGACGGCGATCGTCGCCGGCTGTGATCCGGACGTGGTCGTCGGTCATGACGCGGTGACCGCGCCCGCCGTCGCCGCGGAGTCGCCGGTGCCCTGGAGCGCCCACCACGAGACGGGCGACGTGTCGGAGTGGACGGCCGACGGCTTCGGCTGGCGCTACGTCACCGAGGCGGCGTCGCTCGTCACCGGTGCCGACCTCGCGCACGGCGGCAGCCTGGCCCTGGTCGCGACGGTGACCCGGTCCGACGCGCTCGAGCAGGCGGTGGTGGGGCGGCGGGTGCGCCTCGCCGAGGGCTATTACACGGCGTGGTTCCACCTCCCGGCCACGGGCGCGACGACGGGGAGGGTGCTCCTCAAGCTCTCCGGGAGCGAGCCCTACGAGGACCTGTTCGACCTCATCGCCACGCCGCGGGACGCCGAGCTCGCGATCCGCCTCTACGATCATCGCGCCGGCGCCTTCGTCACCGAGCTCGACGCCGTCCCCGCCGTCCCCGCCGGCGAGTGGTTCGAGCTGGAGGCCTTCTACCGCGCCTCACCGGGCGAGGACGGGCGCCTGGTGGTGTGGCAGAACGGAGCCCTGATCCTCGACACCGGGCCGCGCCAGACCGCCCCCGACGACCAGGTCACGTTCATCGTCGGCAGCGTCGCCCAGATCGACTCGTCGGCGCCGCTCGTGACCTACGTCGACGACGCAGCCATCCGCGCCGGCCAGTACCTGCCGGCGCCGTGACGGTGCCGACCGCGGAGCCGGGCTCCGTGCCTTCCGCTCGGGTGCGGAAATTTCTGCCTGACTGCCCGCCCGGCGAGCGACGAGCATGCCTGTGCTCGGCAGGCGGCCGGGGCGCGGCCGTTCGCCGGCCGCACCCGCGAGTGGGTGATGCTCCCGAGGAGGACGTATGCGGAGGCTGCTCAGGCGGACGTCGATCGTGATCGCGAGCGGGGCGGTGCTGGCACTGGCAGTGTCCTGCGGTGGAGGTGGGGAGGACGGGGACGATGAAGGTGGCCGCGGGGGCGGCGCCGGGGTGGGCGGCACGTTGGCGACGGGGAGCCAGCCCGGCGGCGGGACCGACACGACTCCGGGGGCCTGTTCGCCGAGCGCGGACGAGTCCGGCTGCGTCGGCGTGGCCTACGAGGGCGAGTACGTCGCCACCGACGTCTTCGTCATGTTCGACGTCTCCTGCTCCATGAGCTGCTCGATCGAGGACTCGGGGTGCTGCATCTCGGACGGCGTGGAGGAGTATCCGCGGGACGAGTGGCGACTCACCCCGGTGCGCCAGGCGATGACGACCTTCCTGAACGATCCGGCCAGCGCCGGCATCGGGGTCGGCCTCGGGTACTTCGGCGACCACGACCTCGACGAGAACGAGGACGCGGACGTCTGCACGGTCGAGGCTCACGCGGACGCGGCGGTGCAGATCGCGCCGCTGCCCGGCAACGCCCCGGCCTTGATCTCGTCGCTGAACGCCGCCATGCCGCAGGGGGGCACCCCGACCCACCTCGCCATCGCGGGCGCCTGTGACTTCGTGGGTGGCTGGCGCGCCGCGCACCCGGGGAGCAAGACCGTGGTGCTCCTGGTGACCGACGGGATCCCGGAGTACTCCTGCGACGCGAACATCGAGCGGGCCGTGGCGGCCGCGCGCGCTTGCCACGAGCAGACCGGCACGGAGATCTACGTGCTCGGCGTCGACGCCAACAACAACGGGCAGAGTAGCTCGCTCGGACAGCTCAACCAGATCGCCGAGGCCGGCGGCACCGAGCGGGCGTACCTGACCACCAACGACGACGTGGAGGGCTCGATGCTCGCGGCGCTCAACGCGATCCGGGCCGACGCGGTGATCCCCTGCGACCTGCAGATCCCCGACCCGCCCCCGGGCGAAACCCTGAACCCGATGCAGGTCAACCTCGGGATCTGCGACGCCCAGGGGACCCTGCAGACCACCCCCTTCGTGCAGGACGAGGCGGGCTGCGACGGGAACCCGGGCTGGTACTACGACGATCCGAACCGCCCCGAGACGATCCACCTCTGCGAGGTGACCTGCGAAACCGTGAGCGTGCCCGGCTCCACGCTCTTCTTCACCATCGGCTGCGACACCGTGGTCGTCCGGTAGCGCCGCACCCCGACGATCCGGCAGGGCGCCGGAGGCCCGCGGTCGCCGCCCGGGACGGGGGATGCGGGCCGCGGTGGCGGCAGCTCGCCTGCGCACCGCACCACGGTGTGAAATCATGACACCGGAAACGTCCGCGCGGGGTGCGGCGGTAGCGCGCCTCGGTGCGGCGTGAGCGACGAACGATGTTCGGAAGTCGCGCCACGGCACCAGGCAGCGCGAACGGCCTGAGCGCGGCGACGAGGAGCGGCCACACGATGGTCGTGAGCTCCCAGGGATCGCACGACATTGGACGGGAGGTTGCCGACGGCGCCGAGCCGCTCGGGGGGGAAAGCTCGGTCTGGACGGACGCCATCCCATCGAGCACGAGGCCGAGCAGCACCTGCGCGTAGATCCACGCGAGCGTCGCGACGTCGCGCGGGTGTCTTCATTGCCGCATGGCGAAACCGCACGGCGATTTCCACCGCTTGCACGGTGGCTCGATCTGCCACCTCAGCCAGGAGGGCCTCGCGGTGGCTGCTTCGCCAACGACGCCGAACCAGGCAACCTGCGCGCGGCCGGCCGCTTCTCCTGGGATCCGAGCCAGGAGTCTCGGTTCGCGCGGCCTGCGCAGTGCGCGATAGGCGCGACCGCGCGGTCCCCGTCGTGGCGGTTCGACGTCGCACGGTCCGTGTTCGGACCGCCGCGCCCTCCAAGCACGCCCCCGGGTCCGGTGCGCGGCGTGGTGGACGCGGACGACCGCGGCCGCGCAGCCGCAGGGCTCGGTCATCCCTCCTGGGCGCTCGCGGTTCCTCGCGCGCGATGCCGTCCGAACGCGCGCAGGGCGCGCCGGCCGAGCCAGAGGTGCGACGAGGCGTCCCGCGTCGAGCTCGGCTCGCGCCCGCGTCCTGAGGTGCTCGACCTCGACGATGACCTGGCACTGGCGCGCGAGGTCGCGGGGGTCAGCGGATATGGGCGGTCCGCGCGAGCCGGGAGCCGACGGCGGCGTGCAACGCCAGGAGCGCGAGCGTGTACCCGACGGTGCTCACGAACGTGTTCCGGAAGAACGGGAGCGCCGCCACGAAGCACTCGCCGAGTCCGGCCGCGGTCATCGGGTACAGGGTGCCCAGGCACCACACGGCGAAATTCGTCAGGAGGTAGAACTGGACCGAGGCCGCCGTCGCGACCGCCACCGTCCAGCCGAGCCCGGACCGCGTTCGCAGGGCGAACCCGAGGAAGACGCACGCGGCCACGGCCGCGTACACGACCGGCATGAGAACGTGCAGGCCGCTGCCGCGGAGGAGCTCGAGTCCGAGATCGCTCACGGCCATGGACAGCAGTGGCACTGCGAAGGCGACCCGCCGGTCGTCGAGGCGGGCCCCGCCGAAGACGCCGACGGCCAGCGCGGGGGTGAAGTTCGGGGGGTGCGGGAGCAGCCGCGTGGTTGCGGCGGCCACGATCATGCCGCCTGCCAGCAGGGCGAGCGCCTGGCGGCGCCGATCATCGGTACAGAGCGTACGGGACATGTGGACCTCTCGTTCGCTTGCCGCCCGCAAGTGCTGCGGGGACCCGCGAAGGGATCCATCGCGAGAGGTCAGGCCCAGCACCGCGGCCCGTTCCCCCTCGCTCCGGATCCCCGCGGAGTCGCGTTGGGGTTCGAGGCGCGCTCAGCAGGTTTCCTGGCTTCCGGATCATCCTCCGGCCGACCCTTCCCAGGCTCCTCGCCCAGTGGTGTGTCGGCCTTCGTTCCCGGTCACAGTGGCGGGGGCCGCACCGGTCTTGCGCCGGTTTCCCTGGCCTGGTCGCGCGGGCGGACCCGTCAAGGCTCGCCTGAAGGCCGCTCATATCAGAGAATCGCGGTACGGTCGAGGACCGTGACCGACCGGCGGCGCGTGGTGCTCTCCTGGAGCAGCGGCAAGGACTGCGCGTGGGCGCTCCATGTCCTTCGCCAGCGTGCCGACCTCGAGGTCATCGGGCTGCTCACGACGGTGAACGCGGCGTTCGACCGGGTCGCCATGCACGCGGTGCGGAGCGGCTTGCTCCGGGCCCAGGGCGCGGCCGTCGGCCTCCCGGTCACGGAGGTGCCGCTCCCGTTTCCCTGTTCGAACGACGACTACGCCGCCGCGCTGGGCGCGGCCGTGGCCGCGCTGCGGCGTGACGGCGTGACGGCGATCGCGTTCGGCGATCTCCGCTTGGATGACGTCCGGCGGTACCGCGAAGACCGCCTGCGCGGCTCCGGCGTCGACCCGCTCTTCCCCCTCTGGGGCCTGGACACCCGGTCGCTCGCGCGGCAGATGGTGGCGGCGGGTCTCCGGGCGCACATCACGTGCGTCGACCCTCGGCAGCTCGACGCCTCGTTCGCCGGGCGCGCCTTCGACGCCGCCTTCCTCGATGACCTTCCCGATGGGGTCGATCCCTGCGGCGAGCACGGCGAGTTCCACACCTTCGTGCACGACGGGCCGATGTTCCAGCGAGCCCTTGCCGTTGCCGTCGGAGAGGTCGTCGAGCGCGACGGCTTCGCGTTCGCGGACCTCGTACCCCTCGAGGAGAAGGAGCGGGCATCGATCGACCTCGGTTCGCGCGGCGTGCGGGCCCCGCTGCGCGATGAACCCCAGACCCACCGCCACGAGCCACGCGACGACCCGATTCCTCGTCGCCGACCACGTCAGCGGGGTGGAATGTGACCAGCGCGCCCCCTCGCTTTTCGCGCCCGTCCGCTCGCCGCACCACTGGCCCCCCATCGCTGGAGCATGGGGCTAGAAAGCCCCACCGAGCGACGCGGTCGGGCCGTGGAAGATGTCCGTCGAGCCGGAGTTGACGGCAGTCGCGGATTCCTTCGAGACGACCTCGGACACGATGAACAGGGCTTGATAGGCGGCGTCGAAGTGCAGCGAGAGCCGGGTGTCAGGGCGCGTGAAGCGGTAGCGCACGCCGAGAGTGGCCCCCGCGTCGATGCCGGTGGTGGAGCGCTCCGTCCGGTCCCGGTTGCTCTCCTCGTCCGGCAGGGCCTCGTCCTCGAGGAAGTAGTAGGAGATCGGTCCGCCGCCCAAGGCGCCTCGTACGCCGAACACGCCGAGCAGCCGTCCCACCAGCGGCCACTCGGATTCGGCGCCGATGCCGACCATGGCGAACCGGCTGCGCACGGCCTGCGGGGGACTCTCGCGCGCGTAGACGTAGGTCGCCGTGTCGGTGTCCGGGGTGACGTTCTCGAACTCGTAGAGCACGCGCGGCAGCGTGTAGTCGAAGTAGCCGACCGAGAGCGTCAGAGCCCGCAGTGGGGGCTCCAGGTGTCGAGCGAAGTCGTAACCCAGGTTGATCTGCCGGAGCTTGAAGGCGAAGGGGAAGGTGGCAATGGTCGAGTCGTCGGCGATCTGAACGAGGTCGACGGTCCCGCTGGTGAACTGGGCGATGCGCACGCTGGCCTTCACGCCGGCCACGAGCAGGGCAGCATCGAGCGCGTCGCTCCACGCGCTCTTGATGCCGAGCTCGGCCGCCAGCGATCCCTCCTGGATGTCGCCGCCGCTCTTGTACATGCGGTTCGTCGCGTAGTTGAGGTTGAGGCCGACCAGATCGGCGATCCGAGATCCGTCGACCGAGGCCGACAGACGGGCCGACGCGAGCGCGATCGGATCGACGTGATACCGGAGCTTGTAGACGCGATTGGTGTAGTCGTAGGTCGTGTCGCCGGACGAGTTCCCCTCGCGCTCCATCGCGTCATAGAAGAACAGCTCGCCGCCGGCATTCGCCTCGACGTGCACCGAGTCCCAGACGGAGCGCGCGACCTCGGCGACGAGCTGGCCCCGATACGCGAAGCCGACGGTATCCTTCGGATCGATTCCTCTCGGTTGGGCGAGCCCGGTGAGCAAGCCGCGGACGACCACGGTGACCGCGTCGAGCTCGGCGGCGATACTGCGCACGCGCACCGGGGCGTCGCGCATGAGCTCCACCGCGCCGCCTACCTGGCGCACCCACGCCCCCGGTGCCTGCGTCGCCAGCGTCACGGCTTCGGCGACCGCCACGGTGGCCAGCGCCGCGGCCTCCATCGCGAGACGCAACGATACCGAGGTGACCGTCATGGCGTCGCGGATCACTACTTCGGCCTGGGGCGAGCGGGGGGTCGCACGGGAAGCCTGCTGCGCGAGGCGCTGCGAGCGTTGGGCCAGCAACCTCTGGGCCTGTTGGACCCGCACTTCGAGCTCACGGATCGCCGGCTCGTCGCGCTGCGCGGCGGAGCGGGCGCGCTCGAGCTCCAGGACGGCCTGCCGGACCCGCGCGATCTCGGTCTGCGCAGCAGCCAGATCGCCCGCGAGCGTGCCGAGCCCAGGATCGACGACGCCGAGCGCAGCGAAGATCGAGCCGGTAGGCGCGGGGACGGGCGGCGGAGTTGCGGGCGGCGGAGTTGCGGGCGGCGGAGTTGCGGGCGGCGG
>CAYVRP010000058.1:42187-43564 GCA_964454025.1 uncultured Polyangiaceae bacterium
CGGGCGGCGGAGTTGCGGGCGGCGGAGTTGCGGGCGGCGGAGTTGCGGGCGGCGGTGGCACGGCAGCGGTCGGCAGCGTCGGCGGGAGCAGGGGTGGCAAGAGGTCGGCGGCGTCCCCGACCGCTGCGCTCGGACCCGCGGCCTCGGATCCGGGCGCTGGGGTTGGCTCGACCGGTGGCTCGGACGTGGGCTCGGGCGGCGGCTCCGGCGCGGGCTCGGCCGCCGGCTCCAGCGCGGGCTCGGCAGGGGCAGCGGCGGCCGCCATCCTCTCGCCTCGATCGCGCAGCTCGTGGAGGTGAACCTCGTAGATGTGGAGCAGGGACGGCTCGGGTTCTGGCGAACCATCGCGCTCGATCGCTTGCCGGGCTCTGGCGGCACGCGCCTCGTCGAGGGGGAGCTCCTGCACCCAGGCGTCGCCTGGCCGATACGGAGTGTCGTGAATGCGCCGGATGAGGGCCAGCGCTTCGTCGAGCTGCCGCAGGTGCTCATTGATGAAGCTCGGGCGTTACCTCCTCGCGCTCATAGGCCCGCATGGCGCGGACGTTGGCGGCCGCTCCTCCGCACCCTGCGAGCAGGAGCGCGACACAGGCGGCCAAGCGCAGCGCGACGGTGGATGGCTTGGGGGAACGCCACAGGGATTGGTGCCCGCGGGGCTGCATGGGGGCGCCACCATTGTCATGCCCGCATGCAAAAAGGAAGGAAAAGGGCGGGCTCCTTCGTCGCATCCGTGCCGCAGTCTCGTGGACGCGAAGACGCGGCGCGCGCCTCTCAGGGTCGAGAGGGCTTCACGGCAACCGGCGCGCAATGGACGCTCGAAGGCGAGGCTCCGCGCCCCGCCGGCCCTGCCGGAGGAGCTGGCCAGCCGCCCCCGAGTCTAGCTTCGGGTGGCAACTGGGAAAAGCAGGAAACCCACGTTGATGCGGGGACACTCGCGTCCAGACTGCCGATGAGCGACGGGACGATGACGCAGCCGTTGCGGTTCGGCCACGGTGGGCGAGAAGAAGGCTCGCTCCGCTTGACTCGGTGGAAGGCCCCTCGCTATAGGAGGGTGGGTTCTGCTCGGGCGGCGGTCATGCCCTCCTACCGAGAGCCGCCCGGCGAGCAGGGAAGCGACGATCCGGATTCAGCGTAGAAGGCCCCGGCATGCAAGCGTCACGATCGAGACTCGGACTCCTGACCCTGGGCTCGCTGCTGACGCTCCTGCTCGTCGCGTGGACCGGGTCGGCAGCGCAGACGCCCGAGTGCGCCAAGGCCAGCCTGGCCCGTTCCACAGGAGCGAAAGACTACCCCCAGCTGCAGGAACGCTGCGTATAGTCGCTGCGCAACAGACCGCCGCCCAAGCCACCATCCCCCAGAAAACCCGCCCCCCACCGACCA
>CAYVRP010000059.1:0-42142 GCA_964454025.1 uncultured Polyangiaceae bacterium
GGTGGATCGACGAGGGTGCAGCCGCTGGTCGTTTCACCGACGGTTGAGTCCCCACCGGTAGAGTCCCCGCCAGTGACCATGCGCCGCCCCCCCCCGTCCCCCCGGTCGGGAGCACGAGCTCACCTACGTCCCCCTTGGCGCAGCCGCCGAAGGCGCCCGAAGCCAGACAGAAGCTGCCCAAGAGGTAAGGTACGAACAAGCGGGGCGAGCGCACGAGGCCCTCCGGCTCGATGATCATAGCGTCGAACCGACCCGCTCGCGAGCCCGCTCTCTCGCTCGCGCCGGGCCCGGTCAGTCACCGGGCTCTCCCGACGGCACCCTACCCGGGCGGCTCGACGCGTGCCGCCTGCGGGTCGCCTGCGCCCCACGAGGGCGACCCCTCCGGCCGCCCGTCAATCGAACCCGAGGGGTCGCCCTGACGGAGCAGCGCCTGGATCCGCTCGGCGAGGCCGCGCGGCGTGAAGGGCTTGGCGAGGAAGGCCCAGCCGTCGCCCGCGCCCTCCCCCCGCGAGATCCCGTCCGCCGCCTGCCCCGAGGTGAAGAGCACGCGCGTTCCAGGGCGGAGCGCGGTGATCCGCTCCGCGAGCGCCACACCACTCATGATCGGCATCACCAGGTCGGTCATGAGAAGATCGATCCGCGACGAGGTCGCGCTCGCCAGGGACAGCGCCTCCTCGCCGGACCCGGCGGGGAGAACGGCGTAGCCGAGCCGCTCGAGCACCCGCAAGGTGACGCCCCGGACGACCGGATCGTCCTCCACCAGGAGGACGGTGACCCGTTCACCCACCGGCGAAGGTGAGGGTCGCGCTATCGGGCTCGGCCCGTCGTCGGCCGGGAGATACACCGAGAACGAGGCCCCGCGACCGGGCGCCGACTCGACCTCGATGAACCCGCCCGCCTGGCGGACCGCCCCGTAGGTGGTGGCCAGGCCGAGCCCGGTGCCCCGCCCCGCGGGCTTGGTGGTGAAGAACGGCTCGAAGATCCGCTCGCGGGTCGACTCATCCATCCCGATCCCGTCGTCGACGACCCGGAGCAGGAGGTACTCCCCGCGCTCGGCCGCGGGCGGACGGTCCGTGCCCGGCTCGTCGAAGCGGACGCGCCGGGTGAAGACGCCGATGGTCCCCCCGCGCGGCAGCGCGTCACGCGAGTTCACGAGGAGGTTGACCAGCACCTGCTCGAGCTGACCGGGGTCGATCCGCACCGTCCCCACGTCCGGCTCCAGGAACCACTCGACCTTCACGTCCTCGCCGATCAGGCGCGACACCATGCTGCGCAGGCTGCCGACGACGGCGTTCAGATCGACCAGCTCGGGCCGGATCATCTGGCGCCGCGAGAAGCCGAGGAGCTGCCGCGTGAGCGCGGCCGCGCTCTCGGCGGCGAGCTGTGCGTCGGCGAGGGCGTCGATCCCCGGGTGCTCGGTCGGGAGCTCACCGAGGACCAGCTCGAGGTTGCCCAGTATGCCCATCAGGAGGTTGTTGAACTCGTGCGCGATCCCGCCGGCGAGGCGCCCAATCGCCTCCATCTTCATCGCCTGGTGGAGCTGCTCGGTGAGCTCCACACGCTCGACCTCCGAGCGCTTGCGGCCGGAGACGTCGCGCAGGATCCCTTGAACACCCGTGATCTCTCCCCGCGCGCCGCGCAGCCGCAGCGCCGTCATCTCCGACCAGATCACGCTGCCGTCGCGGTGCTGCAGCGGCAGCTCGCACGGGCCGACGCGATCCGCACCTGCGGCGTCCATAAGCGCCCGGAGGGGGTCGGGCGGGGCGCCCCGCGCAGCGGGCCGCAAGAGCGCGAGCCAGGAGCGCCCCTCGAGCTCACGAGGCGAGTAGCCGAGGAGCCGCTCCACGCCGGGGCTCACGCGCGTGATGGCGAGCGCCGACGTGGTCGACCAGAGGACCCCCCGCACCCCCTCCATCAAGACCCCGAGGCGGTCCTCGAGGGCGGCGCGTTCGCGCTCGGCGCGCCAGCGCCGGAGCGCCCCCGAGCTTGCCCGGGCGATGGCCCGGAGGTGGACGTCGTCGAGCAGCGGCGCGGCGGGCGCCGTGGCCAAGGCGAGCACGCCGAGGAGCTCGTCGCCGTCTCGCAGCCCGAGGCTCGCCAGGCGCGGCGCGCCCGAGAGTCGCTCGAGCGCCAGGGCGAGCGGAGGCGTGCCGTCGGCCGCCGTGACCGGATCGGCGAAGGCCAGCCCGGCGCTGGCGGTGGCGCGCCCGAGGCGCTCCCAGACCGCGCGCGCTACCGGGTACCGGCACCCCGCGAGGTCGGTGCCGCCGACGCTGGCGAGGTAAGCGACCGCGGCGGCCGACGCAGACCAATGCTCCACGACGAGCTCCGGCGCGCTGCCGCGCGGCGTGAGCAGGACGACGGCGGGCGCCCCGAGCGCGGCGCGCAGCCCGCGCACCAAGGCGGCCTGGAGGTCCTCCGACGCGGCGACGACCTCGAGATCGCCGAGGAGCCGGTCGATCGCGGGCAGGAAGCGGAGCTCGCTCCACCGCGGCGCTTCGCTCGCGGGCGCCGGGCCGCCTTCCGCGCCCTCCACGGGATCACCGAGTCCGCCTCGCCGGTGGGTCGCGTCCGCGCTCATCGGGGCTCCGATCCGACGCCTGGCACCGGAAGGAGCCTACCATGACGCAGGCGTCCCCGGCCGAACCCCGGGCGCTCATCGAGGAGCTTCGGCGGGACCCGCTCTCGGCCGCGACGTGCCGTCCGGCGGTCCCCGCCACCTGGCGGCGGTCGTGACCCCGACCGCGCCGTCGTCCGCCCCGAGCGGCGGCGAAAATCCCGCGTCGTGAACCCGCAACTTTGGCGCGCAGGCGAAAGCCGCCGGCCAGAACCGGGGCCATGACGCGCGCGGAGGCGCGCCCCCCTCGTGGCACGCTCCATGCTTCGGGTGATGCGTGGTGAGGAAGGCGATCCGTGGACCGGGCGCGCTCGCGGCGGACAGGCCCCGCCGCGGGGCAGAGCCCCTTGTGGTCGTGCTCGAGGCGGAGCCCGAGCGACGCCGGACTCTCGCCTGCTATGTCCGCGGCGCGGCGGTGGACGTCTTCGAGCTCGGCAAGCTCGAGGATCTGCGCTGGTACCTCGAGCGCTCGAGCCGGCGTCCCGACCTGCTGGTAATCGGGGCGCCGGGCGCGGATGACGCTGGTCTGCGTCAGGTTGCGATCTCGAACCCGGACCTCCCGATGCTGCTCGTGGTCCGCTCCCCGCTCGATCGCGCCCCGGCCGGCGCCGGGACCCACCCGACGGTGGTGGTCGACGGCCCGCGGCAGGGTGAGGAGCTCGCGCGGCGCGTGCTGGCGATGGTCAGGCTCGCGGCGGCGACGCGGCGCGCCCGCGAGTCAGCGTAGACCCGAGGACTGCCGCGCGCCCGCGGGGGCGGGCGTGTCCTCGCCGCCTCCCGCGCGGCTCTCCGGGCCATCGCCAGCCTTTCCAGAGAGCTCCCACTCCTTGAGCCGATACTGGATCGTCCGCTGGCTGATCCCGAGGATGGCCGCCGCGCGCGTCGTCGAGCCCCCGACGGACCGGAGCGTCTCCAGGATGGCGTGGCGCTCGATCTCGGCCATGGTGGCGCCCGGGATCATCAGACGGAGCGCCTCGCTCCGGGGGACCGAAGTGGCGATCGGAAGATCAGCGACGTCGAGCCGAGTGCCCTCCGCGAACACGAACGCCTGCTCCACGCAGTTGCTGAGCTCGCGCACGTTGCCCGGCCACGGATACGCGAGCAGAGCCGACCGGGCCGCGTCGGTGAACCCCTCCACCTCGACCTCGTTCTCCGCTGCGAGGACGCGCAGGAAATGCTCGGCGAGGAGCAGGATGTCGCTCGGCCGCGCCCGCAGCGGGGGCACGGTGAGCGTCACGACGCCGAGGCGGTAGTAGAGATCTTCGCGGAAGCGGCCGTCCTCGACCAGCGCGCGCAGGTCCTTGTTGGTCGCGGCGAGCACGCGCACGTCGACGCGGACGCTCTCGTTGCTGCCCACGCGCTCGAATTCCCGGTCCTGCAGGAACCTCAGCAGCTTGACCTGCACCGGGAGCGGTATCTCGCTGACCTCGTCGAGGAAGAGCGTGCCGCCGTCGGCCTGCTTGAAGCGCCCCTCGCGACGCTGAAGCGCCCCGGTGAAGGCCCCGCGCTCGTGCCCGAAGAGCTCGGACTCGAGGACCGAGTCGGAGAGGGCCGCGCAGTTGAGGCGGACCAAAGGCCCCTCGCGACGCTTCGAGTTCTGGTGGATCGCGGCGGCGATCAGCTCCTTGCCGGTGCCGCTCTCGCCCTGGATGAGCACGGTCGAGCGGGGCTGAGCGACCTGCGCGACGCGCTTGAGGAGCTGCTGCATCACCGGGTGGGTGCCCACGATCTGATCGAAGCTCGCAACCGAAAGCACGGCCTCGGCGCGGCGCCGGAAGCGGGCCGCGTCCGCCGCGAAGGCCGCGCGGCGCAGCGCGCTCGCGAGCAACGCCGCGAGGTCCTCGGGGTCACAGGGGAGCACGAGCCCGGTGTCGGCGCCCGCGGCGAGCGCCCGCGCGAGGCCCCGGCCTTCGGGGGCGAGCACAGCGAAGGCCGCCCCTGGCAACCGCCGCCGCGCCTCCGCCAGGATCGCGAGCGCCCGCGCCTCTGGGTCGAGAGGGAGCACCACCACCCGGGGTTCGAGCTCCTCCAGGGTGAGGATCAGATCGGGTCCGAACTCGACCATGCGTAGGTCGAGCCCGTCGTCGGCCGGCAGTGGCAGTCCGGGGTGGGGACCGACGATGGCCACCAGCGGGGCGATGGGCATGGCGCGCGAAGCATGCCGACTCGCGCGGACCGGGTCGACGGATCCTGGCGCTGACCGCGCTCCGACCGCGAAAACCGAGCTCCCTCCGCCGGTGGGCTCAGCGCTTTCGACCGGGCTCGTCGGGGGTACGGGGCGGCTCGGGATCGGGCACGCCGGGTGACGCGCGGGGACCGCTGGGATCTGCCGAACGGGCGGGCACCTTCGCGCCGGACGGCACCGGAGGTGCGCCGGATCGCCAACGGTAGAGGGTCACCACACGAGTGAACCTGGGATCCATCGTTCGAGCCGCCGTGTCGGAACGCCGAGCAACGATGCGTTCATTAGACCACATCCGCTGGCCCGTGACGACCGCTCGACTCGGTGGGCCAGGGAATCCTACATGCAACTACCTTGACATACCCTCTCTCTTCACCTGCGGCGCGGGGGCGAAGCCGTCAAGGCCCGCGCCCCGACCCCGTGCCCAGACCGGGAGCTCGAGGCCGAGCGAGGCGAGGGGGCGGGCGAGGTCCTCGGGCAGCGGCGCCAGCAGCTCGAGGCGCTCTCCGGTCCTCGGGTGCCGCAGCGCCAGCGTCACGGCGTGGAGAGCCAGGCGGAAGAGGCCGTGCTCGGCGCGATGCCGGCGGTTGAGCTCGCCCTTCCCGTAGCGGACGTCCCCCAGGAGCGGGTGGCTCGCGTGCTTGAGGTGGCGCCGCACCTGGTGCGTGCGCCCCTCGCGCGGTGTGACCCAGACCAGGCTGACGCGCTCGCGCGACGACGCTGAGAGGAGTACCACCCGCGAGGAAGCGGGCCGGGCCGGCGCGTCCCGACCCTCCCGGAGGGGGTGATCCACGACGAAGTCCCCCGGTGGCCTGCCGCGCACGGCCGCCAGGTAGGACTTCTCGACGCCACCCGCGGCGAATTCCCGGCCGATCGCGGCGAGCGTGACGCGATCCAACGCGAACAAGAGCACCCCGCTCGCGCCCCGATCCAGCCTATGAACCGGGTGGACGTGGACTCCCAGTCGGTCGCGGACGCCCTGCAGCGCCCAGGGGCCGTCCGCGGCCCAGCCTCGGTGCACGGCCATGCCCGAGGGCTTGTTCACGGCGACCAGCCACGAGTCGCGATGAAGCAGCGGAAGACCGTCGTCCGCGCCGTCCGGGCGCCAGTCCGCGTGGACCATGGCGCCGAATAGACACCGAACGGGCCGGGGGCGCCAGGCGACGATCGGGCTCCGGGGCCGGCACCGCGATGACCCCGGCGCCGTTGGCGAGGTGGTACCGTCGACCATCGCGTGACGACGGACGACCAAGCTGGAGCGACCGCGCTGGCGCGAGCCGAGCCCTTGCCGCCCCGACCAGAACGGATCTCACCCCGACTGCTCACCCTGTATGCGGTCCTGGTCGCGGCGGCGGGGTTCGTGCCGTTCCCGATCGTGGACGAGCTGATCCCTCGGCAGCTCCTGCGACACCTCGTGCTGGTCGCGATCCGCTCCGCGCGCCGGACATACCCGGTGCGCTTCGTCTCGCCCCTGTATCGGGAGGGCGGGTGCCTGGCCACGGTCCTGGAGCTTGTGGTCTACCTGCCGCTCAAGATCCTCCTCTACCCCATCCGGAAGGTCGTGAGGGTCGTCCAGGCCGTCCGGCGCCTGTCCCAACGCACGGCGTCCACCTACTTGCTCGGCCACTCCATCGCGCGCGCCCTCGAGCGCGGCTGGCTCGCCGAGGGAGCTCCGCGCGAGCAACTCCGGGGGCAGGCCGCGCTCATCCGGGCAGCCTTCGAGCGCACCCTGGAGCGGAGCAACCCCGTGGTCTTCAGCCGGTCGGTGTCCGCGGTGCTCGCGGGACTGCGAGGGTTGGGGCTCGGAGCCTATCGGGCCGCGCGCGTCCTGCTCCGGCGCCGGGTCGAGGCTGGCGCCACGCCGGAGGCCATGGCCGTGCCGCCCGGCGTCGTCGGCGCGGCCGTGGAGGGCATCCAGGGCGAGATCGGCTCGCCCCCGATCGCCGGCTACCTCCGCGAGTTCGATCTCGATTTCGACCGCACCCTGGAGGAGCTCGCGCGGGACAACGGCCCCGGTGCAGGGCCCGCGGGCGCCGACTCCGGCTGCCCCCGGCGCGCCGCGCCGAGCGCCACCGCTCAGCGCCCGACCGTCACCTGATCCAGACCGGTGCGCGCGTCCTCGCCGGGCCGGTACATCGACTCCACGGTAGCCGCCGGCCAGACGAACTCCCCCGATCTCGACACGCGCGCGAGGTACTCTGCGGTCGTCGTGCCACGGTCGAGGTGGTTCGCGAAGAAGCTCACCCGCTCGTCCCGAACCTCGCTCGAGGACCACTGCCAGCTCTCGGCGGCGCCCACCCGCTTCTGCTCGGTGGCGAGGCGCGCGTTGACCGCCTCGAACCCCGCGGGGAGCCGATCGGTGAGGGCGACCTGGCGCCGATCGCCTGGGGCCTCGACGGTGAGCCGCACTCGCAGCAGCTGTCCCACGGTCGGGTTCTTCACCGGCTCGCCGGACACGGCGTCGAAGACGGCGCGCTCTATCCCGTACCCTCGGGAGCGGGGCCCCTGGCTGCCGGCCACCGGCAGATACCGCATGCTCACCAGGTGCTCGAAGCGGGCTCCCGCTGGCGCCGTGATACGGAGCGTCGCGGAGGATCCAGGCGCCGGGAGCACGTCGGCGCCAAGCACGAGGCGGCCGACGCTGGAGGCGCTGGCGGCCTTCACCCGACCCCGCTCGGTCCCGTCGATCGCGATCACGACCTCTCCCCGACCCCGCGCGGGCGGCGCCGCGGCGACCACGTCCCCGACGGCGAGGACCGCGAGGAGGTTGTCGTAGGTGCATCCCCAGGTACCGTCGGCGAGCCGACCGTCGAGGACCCCGCGCACCAGCGCCTCGGCGTCCGCGACGCGACCGGCGATCACGAGGGCGTGCGCGGCCAGGGCCGTCGCCTGGAGGTCCGAACCCTGCCCCAGGCTGCCGCCCGCGCTCCGCTCCGGGATCGTTGCGCGCTCGGCCGCCCCCTGCCGCGCCGCCTGCAGATCGGACAGCACGGCGGGGAGCCCCGTCACCGCTTCCCCCGCGCGCGCCCGGTACGCCAGCCCTGCCGCCACGAGCGCCTCGTCGGCGCGGGTCAGCTCGGCGGGCTTGGACGCCAGCCGCTCGAGCAGGCCCCGATCGTCGGCGCCGGCGCGGGCGAGGACGTACCCGGCGAACGGATCGGCGCGGAGCGAGAAGTAGCCAGAGATCGGCTCACCGCTGCCGACCGCGTCCGCGAGGTAGTGGACCCCCCGGGCGAGGCGCGGCGCGGAGACGGGAAAGCCATGGTCCTTGGCCACGAGCCACCCGAAGAGGACGTAGGCCGTGATGAAGGGATCCGGCTCCGATCCCACCCAGAGCCCGAAGCCCCCGTTGTCGCTCTGGTGCTGCTCGAGCTCGGCGAGGGTGTCCTCGAGCCGCGCGCGGTGCTTCCGCGGATCGAAGCCACGGATCCCTAGCTGCGCGATGAGGTCGCCCAGCACCACCATCGGGATGAGCCGAGAGGTCTTCTGCTCGGCGCACCCGTAGGGGTACTCAAGCAGCGACTCGATCCCCGGCGCGAGCGAGGCGAGCAGCGAGGGGGAGGTCACGATCTCTACCGCCGCCGACCCGGCGCGGGCGAAGTCTGGCACCGCGAGCTCCGTCAGGAGTTCGCCCGCCAGCGCCCCCTGCGAGAGCACCCTGCGCTCGACCCGCGCTGCATCGTGCACCGGCAGCGCGACGACGAGAGCGTCCTGCCTTCCGCTGCCCGCCACCTCGGCGCGCAGGGCGAGCTCCCCGGGGGCGCCGACCGCGAGGGGAAAGCGGACGGGCTGCGAGGCCCCGTCGGCCAGGCTGAGCTCCTGGGCGGGCGCGCCCAGGATCCGCGCGCCCTGCGCGGTAAGGCGGACCGTGACCTTGGCGGCGGAGCCCGTGTGGTTGTGTACGAGGAAGCCCGCGTCGAAGATGTCCCCCTCGGTCGCGAAGCGCGGCAGCGCCGGGGTCACCTGGAGCGCCTTGGAGGCGGTCACCGACGACTCGCCGCGGCCGAAGCGCTCGCCAGCGTCCGCGGCCACCGCCATGACCCGCCAGCGGGTCACGTTGTCGGGGAGCGCGAAGGCCACGGTGGCCTCGCCGCGCGCGTCGGTCACGACCCCCCGCGAGAAGAACGCGGTGCTGAGGAAGCGCGAGCGGAGCGCGGTCCCTTCGCCGCCGCCGTCCCCGCCCCCTTCCGCCCACAGCTCCGCGTCGTACTGAGTCCACCTGAGCAGGTTGGTCGCCGTGGAGACGTCGAGCTCGTGGCGCGCGTAGACGGGCGCGAAAGGGTCGGGTGTCCGGTAGCCAGTGAGCATCAGGACGCCCTCGTCGGCGGCCCAGAGCGTGACCTCGGCGCGCACCGGCTGGCCGGCGTGGTCACGAACGCGGACCTTCACGCGCGCCGACTCGCCGGGCACAAGCTCGGTCGAAACCGGGTCGACCTCCACCTCGAGGCGGCGCGACTCGGGGCTCACGCGGAGCTCCGCGTAGCCGGCCCGGAAGGGGAAACCGCTGGCGGGCGAGGCACCCTTCGCGTCACGCGGCACCACGGAGAGCCCCACGAACACGTTGGGGAGGTACTGGTCGAGGACGGGCACCTCGAGCGGCGCGTCGTTGCCACCGAGCTCCACGACCCGCGCCGACAGGATCCCGTTGCGTTCCACCGTCAAGAGCCCGGTCGCCCGGGGGTACGGGACGGCCGCATGCAGGCGGGCGGTGTCGCCAGGCGCGTAGCCGTCGCGATCGAGCCGAAGCTCCACGCGGGGGTCGTTCTCCGCGGCACCCGCGCCCCCGTCGCCCCACGCCCACACGCGCGTGGCCGTCACGGCCGAGGTCCCCGCCGCCCGAACCCGCACCTCGTAGTCGCCGCCACCCGGCAGGTCGAAGTGGACCGCGACCGGACCGGGACCGGCGATCACCTCGCGCCGCGCGACCACCGCCTGTTCGCGGCTCGTCCGGTAGCGAACCCCGTGCGGCCCCTGCTCGGCCACCGAGTCGTACCAGCCCCGCTCGAGCTCGATCTGGAGCGCCTGGCCCGCGCGAGGTCGCCCGCGCCGGTCCAGCGCGACGACGCGCACGTCCCAGCCCTCACGCGGCGCGACGACCCAGCGCTCGGAGGCGACGCCGACGAAGACGTCGGTCCGCTCCAGGCGCTGCACGGTGCGCGCCGTGGTCGTGTCGTCGGCGGCGTCGGTCACGGTCGCCTCGATCACCAGGTCGATCGACTGCGCGTCCTCCCCGTCCCCGGGGAGGGCGGCGCGCGGGAGCCGGACGAGGGCCCGGCCGTGCGCGTCGAGGGTGGCCGTCCCCTCCGTGAGGAGCTGCGGGTGCGAGTAGTAATGCTCCTGTGCCCCGGCGAAGCCGAAGCCCTCGAAGCCCGGGAAGTCGAGGTGCCGATGTCGCCACGAGACGGTCCACGCGACCCTGCCGCCGGCGACCGGCGCGCCGTAGAGGTAGCGGGCCTCGACGGGGATCACGACCGTGTCCTCCACGAGGTCGGCCTCACTCGCGGAGGGCAAGATCACCTCGAAGGACGCGGGGCGATACTCGCCCACCTCGAACGAGTGGTAGAAGCTCACGCCATCCTTGCTGAGCTCGAGCGTGTAGCCGCCGAGCGGGCACACGCGCGGGAGCGTAACCTCGAGGCGCGCGGTCCCGAACGCGGTGAGGGGCGCCGTGCGGTGAGCGAGCTCCATCCCATCCGGGTCCCGGACCGTGACGTCGACGGCGCCCGTCGGGGCGACGAGCCGTCCGTCGGCGCGCCGCTGGCGCAGCACCGCGAGGACGTGCACGGGCTCCCCCGGCCGGTAGATCCCCCGCTCCGTGGCCACCACGCCGCGAAGCGCCTCCTGCCCCGAGTAGTAGTAGTATGGAAGATCGAAGGCCCAGGGCTCGACGCCGTCGGTGAAGTCGGCCGCGGTGAAGACGGTCTGCCCCTGGGCCTGCACGACGGCGATGATCGGCCCCGCGTCGCCGGGACTCCGCAGCCGTTCGCGGGACGGGAGCCGCACGAGCCCATCCGCGCCGGTGGTGCCACCGTGCCGCGGCCTCGCGCCGCCGAGGACACTGACGGTGGCGCCGGCGACGGGGCGGCCGGTGCTGGTGTCGGTCACCCAGACGAGCCCCCCGTCCGCCCCGAGCTTGACCAGCGCCCCGAGCGTGCCGCGCTGGTAGAGCCCTACCCGGGTCCCCGCACCCTTGGCCGAGAGCAGGACGAGCACGACCTTCCCCGCGCCCCCCGCGAACGGGTCGAGCTCGAAGGCGCCGTCTTCCGGCAAGCCGTCCACGTCGATCTCGACCCGGCGCGCGCGGGCCTTCATCGCGTCGGGCAGCTTCGCGAAGGGGTCGGTGTTCGCGTCGTGGTACCCCACGATCGCCATCGCGGGCGCAATCTCGTGCGCCGCCACCTCGATCAGACGCACCTCCGCCCGCTCGACGTTGACGAGGCGCATGGGGATCCTCCCGGTCGGCGGGAGCACCGTCTCCCGGGTGGGCATGCGCACGACCGGGTAGCCGCCTCCGGTGCGGAAGGTGAAGCGGCTGGGTTCGGCCAGGCACTCGCGCGTCGGCGCGCAGAACCCGGCGTCGAGGGTGACGGTGTAGTGGGTCTGCGGCGCGAACACGCCGCGGAGCCGCACTCGCCGCCGCACGCCGGGCGAGTCGGGGATCAGGGTCACGTAGGGCTCGGCCACGATCGCGTTGGACAGGTCGGTGGCGTCCACGGGGACGGAGAAGAGCAGCTCGAGCTCGGTGCTCGCGGGCTCGCACCGCGCGCAGGTGGGGGCCGCGTCGATCACGGTGAGCGGGACCGCGCCGGCGCCGCCCGCGGCGGACGTCGTCGGGGCGGGGGCCGCGGCGGGCGTGTCCCCCCACGAGGTCCCGAGCGCCGTCACCTGCGAGGCCAACGACAGCGCGAGCACCAGCAAACCCCGGGCGAGGTCCCGCGAGCTCAACCGCCTCGGATGCTTCCCGATCGTCATGTCATCCCTCCACCTCTAGCTCGATCTCGTCGCCGTCGGCGGGATCGTCGACGGCCTCGACCCGGATGCGGTGGCGGCCGCGCGCGATGGTCCAGTGCACCACCTCGTCGCCGCGCGCCTCCTCGACGAGCTCGCCGTCCACCAGCCAACGCACGCGGCGGCGCTCCCCTTCCGCCACCGTGGCCCGGAGCGCCAGGCGCTGCCGGGACGGATCGAGCAGCGGGTCGACGAGGAAGCGCGCGCCGGCGGGAGGCGCGGAGATCACGATTGGCCCTGCCCCGTTCGCGGTGACGCCGGGCGGAGAGCCCGGCGCTGGCGGCGGCTCGTGGACCCACTCCCGTCGCCGCCGCGCGCACCCGCTCCCGGTGCGCGTCCCGTCCTCGACGCAGACCTCGCGCCGCACGACTCCCGGGGGCGCCGTGAACGCCCGCGGCGCCCGCCCGCGGTGGGCGCGAAGCATCACCTCGCGGAAGAGCGGCGCCGCCCCGCGCATGGCGAGCAGGCCGCGGAGCGGCCGCCCGTCGAAGTTGCCGACCCAGACCCCGACCGTGAGCTCGGAGCTATAGCCGATCGCCACGTTGTCCGTGAACGCCTGCGAGGTTCCGGTCTTGGCGGCGACGGGGAACGGGAGCTCCAGCGGCGTCTCCAGCCCGAATTCGAGGCGCCGCGCCCGCGCGTCGGCGAGCGCGTCGGTGACCAGGAAGGACGCAGCCGCCGTGAGCACCCGACGACCGCGGACGCGCGGCTCTTCGGCGGCGATCCGCCACGGCAGGAACTCGCCCCCCCGCGCCAGGGTGGCGTAGGCGTTGGTGAGCTCCACGAGCGACACCGAGGTGCCACCGAGCGCGAGCGAGAGCCCGTGAGGAGCGCCTGGATCCAGGCGCTCGAGCCCGGCGTCATGGAGCAGCGCCGCCAGGCGCTCGACGCCCACCCCCTCCGCCGCGCGGACGGCAGGCACGTTCAGCGAGCTCCCGAGGGCGTCACGCAGCGCCACCGCGCCGAAGTGATGCTCGCGCAGCGCCCGCGGCTGGTAGGCGCGCCAGTGGGTGGGCTCGTCCACGACCGGCGTCGAGGGGTGGGCTCCGTCCTCGAAGGCCAGCGCGTAGACGAACGGTTTGAGCGTGGACCCAGGCGCCCGCAGCGCGGTCGTGACGTTGACGGCGCCGGACGCGGAGGTCTCTTCGTAGCGGCGCGACCCGACCATGGCGAGGACGTCGCCGGTCGCGTTCTCGATGACGACGATCCCGGCCTGCTCCGCGCCGGCGTCGGCGAGGGACGCGAGGTGCGACCGCGCCCGCTGCTCGAGCGCCGCGGTCAGCTCGGCGTCGATGGTGAGCCGGACCTCCCCGGCCCCGCGCGGCAAGTGGCCGTGGCTCATCGCGTGGTCGAGCGCGTGCCGGGCGCGCGGGGGGCGCGACGCTACCCCGCTGGGCAACGGCGCCGCCGCGGCGGCCGTGGCGGCGGCCGGATCGACATAGCCGCGCGCGACCATCAGCCCGAGCACGTGAGCGCGCCGCGCACGGGCGCGCCCCGGGTGGCGGACGGGGTCGTAGAGCGACGGGGCTCGCGGCAAGACGGCGAGCAAGGATCCCTCGGCCAGGTCGAGGTCCCGCGCGCGCTTGCCGAAATACCGGTCGGCGGCGGCCTCGATGCCCGTCGTGCCGTGGCCGTAGTCCGCACGGTTCAGGTACTGGGCGAGAATCTCGTCCTTGGTCAGCGTCCGCTCGAGCCGCCAGGCGTCCCAGGCCTCGTGGAGCTTGCCGCCGAAGGTACGCGGCTCCGGCGCGAGGTTCTTGGCGAGCTGCTGGGTGAGGGTCGAGCCACCGTAGGCGAAGCGTCGCTCGCGAGCGTCGAGCCACAGCGCTCGCGTGATCGCCAGCGGGTCGACGCCAGGATGGCGGCGGAACCGCGCGTCCTCGCCCGCCAGGGTGGCGAGCACGACCCAGCGCGAAACCTCCGCGAGCGGCACCGGACGCTGTACGGTGCCGCGACCGCCGCGTCGCTCCCACAGCAGGTGCCCGGCGCGGTCGACCACCCGCGTGGATCGCAGCGCTTCGTAGCCCAGGCGCTCCCGCGGGTATCGCGCCGAGCAGAGCGTGAACACCACGAGCCCTAGCGCCAGCAGCGACGCCCGACGCGCGACGGTCCTTCGCTCGGCCACGAGCGTGCGACTGGCAAGGCTCGTACCCGCCCCGGCGCGCGCGCGACGGGCGAATTCCCTGGGCATCGCGGGCTGCGTGCCGCGCGGTGCGTGGTTCGTTCACCACTCCGGTGTGGCCGCTCGCCCACCGCGCGCCGGCGCGCATTCCCCCGTGCAGGGTCGCGCTCAGAACGGCGCGTCGCGCACGATACCCTTGCTCGTGCCGGGACTCGTGCGCGGGGGCCTCGTCGCCGGCGGCGGCTTGGTCGCCGGCGCGGTCGCGCTGGTCGCCCGCGCCCGCGCCGTGGACGGCGGCCTGGCAGCCAGCCGCGATTTCGGCGTCGCTTCGGCCGTGGCGGTGCCTACCCGCGCCGCCGTCGCCGCGGGCTCCGCGGACGCCTCGGGCTCCGCCGCCGCCTGGCGCGCTGCCGTCGCGGACGGCTCCGCGGGCGGGGCCGCCTCGGGCGGGTCGGCGCGCTCGACGGAGGGGGCCGGGGCGCGCTCCGCGCGCGCCGACGTGGCGGGCGCGGCGGTCTTGTCTCCCTCCTGCCCGGGCCCGGAGCGGGCGCGCATCACGAGCCCGACGACGAGCCCGATCGCGCAGGCGGCGCCGACTATTGCCGCCCAGCGCAACGCGGTGCGGCGCCGCGCGGTCGCCCGGAGCAGCTGCTCCTCGAGGTCGTCCTCCACTGGCTGCGGCTCCGTCGGGGTCGCAGGCGCGGAGCTCGCCGCCGCCCCCGCGCCTTCCCCCTGGGAGGAGCGCTCGCCACGGGCTCCGACCGCGCCGTCGACCAAGGCCTCGACCTTCGCCTCCGCGGCGGCCTCCGGCGCAGCCGGCGGCCGCGGGGACGCGACCTCCTTGGGGCCGGCTGAAACCAAGGCCGTCGGTGACTCCGTCGCCGCGGCCATCGGGGGCGCCGCAGGCGCCCGCCCGGCAGTGGGAATCGCCCCCGCGAGGGGCGCGGCGGTCGATGTCGAAACCGAGGTCCCCGGAGCCGCGGCGGGCACAACGACCGCGGCGGGGACTGCCGGGGGAGACGGGGCCGGCGCGGCGTCCGGCGCCACGTCGTCGGACGGCGGCGCGGCGGCCGGAGGCGGAGAGGCAGCGGAGGTCACGGGCGCGACGTCGTCAGCTCCGGCCGGCGGCGACTCGGGCGGCGCCGCAGGCTCCGGCGTCGAAGCGCCGATCACCGCGGAGCCCGCCACCGGGGCCGCCGGGGCGGGCGACGCGGGCGGGGGAGGCGCCGCGGCTGCGGGGCGCGGGATCGTCACCGGACGCGCCGCCGGCGCTGTCGCGCCGGAGCGTGCGCTCGAGGACGGACTCGCCGGACGCGCCGACGGGCTCGCCGCTCGTGGAGCCTGCGCCAGCGGCGGCGGAAAGGGGGTGCGGGCGCTCCTCGGACTGGACGGTGCGAGCGCCGCGTCGAACAGATCCACCGGCGTGGGTAGCGTGTCTCGCGGCGGAGGGACGACCGGCGTAGAAACCGCGGACGGCGTGGAGGCGGGCGCGCGCACCGCCGTGGCCGGGACCGCCGCCACCGGCGTGGCGGTGCCCGGGGGCGATGGCGCGGATTCCGGCAGGGCGGCGGTGGAAGCTGCCAGCTCGGCCGCGCTCGACGGCGCCGGCGAGCCATCCGGTGCCGCCGCGGTAGCTGCCGCTGGCGCCGCCGCGGTGTCCGCGGAGGCCGAGTCCGCGCGCGTCGACGGCGCAGGCGCCGGGGACACCGCCTGGTCCGGGACCGGCGCCTCGACGGCACCGAGCCCCAGCACGGTCTTGCGCGCCTCGTTCGGAGCCGAGACGAGCGGAGCTTGCTCGGAGGGCGCGTCGGGCGAGCTCGTCGGGACAGGCTCGGGCGCGGCGAGGGCGAATTTCACCGGATCGACGAGGGTCTGCGAGTCATCGTCCCACTCGAGATCCGGCTCCGAAACCCCGGGAGACTTGCGCTCCGCCATCTCTTCCGCTCCGTGCACGGCGCAGCCTAGCTCCCGGGCACCGCCGCGCGCAACGCGCCGGCGACGATCGTAGACTCCGTTTCGCGCACGCCGAACTCTGGCACCTCAGGCGGCACCCCGCGACGAATGCCCTCGTACGCGGGCTCTCCGCCGGGCCGCGCCGAGAGCGGCGACGGCCGGAGGCGGAATTGCGCCGTATTGGGCGCTCGGGACTCCGAGCATGTGCTCGAATCCCCTACCTCGACGCCCAAGGCGCCAAGGACCGGCCTCGTCCAGAAACCACCCCGGCAGGCCCCCTCCACCCCTACCTCCCTGGTGCGGAGCTGGCGTCCCTCGGCGCTTCACCCGGCACGGACTTCGATTCCAAGGCGCACGCAAAAATTTGGCCCGCGTGCCTCGAGTCACGCGGGCCAAATCCCATCGGGCGGGTGATGAGGCGTACTACGGAGAGCACGACCACGCTGCTGGACGAAACCGACAGCCACCGCCCATCTTAGCGGTTCGTTCACCGACGAACGCGCTGGCCTGGAAGGCCTGGCTGGCGACGCGCCGAGGCGCGCCACCCGGGGTGTCTCATCTGAGAGACCTGACTGCTGTTAGTCCGGAACCTCCTTTTGAGAGCCCGAACGCCGCTAGCGACAAGCATTATCTTAGGAGTGGCAATCCAGAGCGTCAAGCGCCAATCTCGATAATAAATTACTGTGCCAAGCGCCCCTCGGCGGCCATCCCGGGGACGAGTCGCGCGGACGCCTCCCCACCGCGCGGCGCGCTGCAAGCAAAGACCGCACCGGCCTCGGAGCGCCACCCCATCCCTTCGCGGAGCCACCGGAGGCACGGGGCGGATACGGCATGACCGGGCCGCCGCGCGCGCCGGACCAGGCGAGCTTAGGCCAGGTCACGACCTCCGCCCGGCGCGAGAGACGCGAACGGGCGCCGCTCCAGGGCGTCGTGCCGATGCGCAGTCAGCCGCTGCAGGCGAGGCGCTCGCCTTCGGTGATGAGATCGCAGCAGGACTCGAGCCGGCAGGCGCCGTAGAGAGTCACGGTGCGGCGCGCGCGATCGAAGCGAATGCGGAGGCGCTGGGCGCCCGGGAACCGCACATCACGGAACTCGCGCGCGTCATCGGGGGCGCGGTGCGCCTGGGCGATGCAGGCGGCGATCGCGGCAGTGCCGCTCGAACCCGTCTCCCGCGGTACCCCCCGCTCGAAGCTCCGCACGCACAGGGTCGTCCCCTCGAGCTTCACGAACGTCGCCGCGACCGGCAATTCGGAGCGCGACCACTGCCGACCGAGGACCTCCAGCTCGGGATCCGCGAGGTCCGACACGAAGCGGACGCGGTGGGGCGTACCGACGCCGACCAGCACCTCTTCGGGCTCGGTCGAGTCAGCGACGGAAAACCCGTCGGTGGGGATCTCGACCCCGCCCACCCCGGAGCCGAGGTGGAGCGCCCAGACCGTGCCGACCCCCGTGTGCACCGCGACCCGCTCGTGCGGCTCGCCCTGGTCCGCGAGGACGAAGGGGACGCACCGAAGCGCGTTGCCGCAGAGATCCTCGCGAGATCCGTCGGGGTTGAAGAACCGCGCCCGAAGCGCGCCGTGCTCCCGATACAGGATGCAGTAGACGTCGGACGGGTGCTCCGCGAGCGGCGTGCGATCAGCGCCACGCAAGATGCCCAGCGCCTCCTCGGGCGTGATCCCGGAGCGCCTGAGCATGCCGAGCACGACGTGATTGCCGGCGGCGTCGAAGTAGTAGGCGCGCACTCGGAGGGCTCCGCGACTCGAAGGGCGCGGTCAAATACCGCGTGACCGCCGCCTGCTCAAGCCCGGAGCGCCCCACCGACCCCGGATGGGAGCGGCCCCGTCCCGATTGCGGCGCCGGCGCCGCGATCCCGGACAGGGACCCGGTCCGAGGATGCCGAACCTCCCCCCGGCACGAGCGTTCACGGGAGCCGTCGCAAGCGCTCTCCCGGACGGACCGGTCCCACGCGCACACGCGCCACGGAAAACAACCGGAGGCGGTGGCTCGGCGCGTTTCAGGCCGAAAGATCGCCGCCGCGAGCCCCCGAGAGCCCCTTTGCAGTTTCGCCGGAAACCGAGCAAACTGGGGGCCTCCCCATGAAGCTCCTCCCGTGGCTCCACGCCCCGCGCTCTACCTCCCTGGACCGCCAGCGCCGGACCATCGGGGTCGTCGTCGACAACCTCGTGGACGGATACCAGCGCATGCTCTTCGGGTCGATCGCGCGCACGGCGCGCGAGCACGATGCCAACGTCATCGTGTTCGTCGGCGGACCGCTGCCATCCCGTCATTACGACCTCATCAGCAAGGCCAGCGTGGACGCGCTCGTCCTCACCAGCGCGACCCTCTGGCGCCAGGTCGGGCTCGAGGGATTCGTCCAGTTCTGCGGCCGGTTCTCCGACATGCCCGTCTGCTCCATCGGCCTCTCCGTCCCGGGCATCTCGAGCATCGTCACCAACGACTCCCCGGGCGCCGGCGCGCTGGTGACCCACCTGCTCGCCGACCACCGCAAGAAGGAGATCGCTTGCATCCGCGGGCCCGGCGCGGACGGGCAGGAGCGCTTCGAGGCGTTCCGGCGCACCCTCGACGAGTTCGGAGTCGAGTTCCGCGCCGAGCTCGTCGTCGACGGCGACTTCACGGAGGCGAGCGGGGCCGACGCGGTGCGTGTCCTCCACGACGAGCGCAAGGTGCGGTTCGACGCGCTGGTCGCGGGCAACGACTACATGGCCCTGGGCGCCATCGCCGCTCTGGAGGCGCGCGACCTGTCGGTGCCCGGTGACATTGCCGTGGTCGGGTTCGACGACATCGAGGACGCCCGCCACGCGGCCGTGCCGTTGACCACGGTGCGCCAGCCCATCCGCGAGCTGGGCAAGCGCGCGGTCCTCCAGGTGCTGCAGCAGCTCGACGAGGGGTACTCCGCCGCCGCCCAGGCGATCACGTGCCACCCGCTCAAGCGGCGCTCCTGTGGCTGCGTGGTGGAGAGCCCCTTCACCCGGCGCCCGGCCAGTGCGTCGATGAAGTTCCCGGACCCGGAGACGGCCCTGAGCGCGCGGCGCGACCTCGTGCTCGCCGACATGACGCGAACCGCGCAGGGCGAGCTCGGCAACGTCGGCTACGAATGGGAACGCGAGCTCTTCGCCACCATCCAGGAGGAGCTGCGGGGAGCTGCGGGGACACCGTTCCTCACCGCGAACGAGCGCTTGTCGCGGCGCGTGTTCCTCGGCGGCGGTGACGTGAGCACCTGGCAGCGGGTCCTCGCCACGCTCCGGCAGCACGTCCTAGAGTGCGTGGGCGACAACCTGAAGCTCCGGGCCACGGCCGAGAATGCCTTCTACGACGCGGTCATCCTCTCCGGCAGCGTCCTGGGGCGGGAGGACGCGCAGAAGCGTGGCGCGCTGGCCCAGCTCCTGCGCACCGCCGTCCGCACCGGAAACACGCTGATGACGTCGTTCGAGCCCGAGCAGCTCGGCGCCACGCTGGTCGAGCACCTGCGCTCGCTCGAGATCCCGAGCTGCTACCTCGCCGTCCACGATGGGGACGGCACGTCCGCGCGCCTGGTGGTGGGCTACGACCGCGAGCTGCCGGTCACGCAGAGCGCCGTGGCCCCGGCGTTCACCAGCACCCAGCTCGCGCCCCCGGGGACGTTGCCCCGCGATCGCTGCACCGCGTATGCGGTCATGCCGCTGCAGCACGGCTCGCACACGCTCGGCTTCGCCCTCTTCGAGCACCGAGAGGACGACGGCATGCTCTTCGAGATCCTCCGCGATCAGTTCTCCGCCGCGCTCGAGGCGGCAAACCGGCGCTGATCGAGGACGGAGCGCCCCGCACCCGTGGCCCGGGGGCTGCGGCGGCCCCAGGCGGGGCGACCGCTTCCCGGGTCGGCTCAATGGACTTCGACGAGTCGGGTCGCGGGGAGGCCGAGTCGCGGGAAGGTCCCGCTCGCCCGATCCCCACGCGCCGGCGGGGGTACAGCATCGGCGCCGTCCGCGTGGTCCCCGGCGCCGCACACGTAGGCCACGGCGCTCGGGATGGCGTTCGACCCGGCCAGGACCAGGGCGGCGCCGCCGGCCAAGAACTCACGGCGACGAACCGGATCGGCGCTGACGCCGACCAGGGCCACCCCCTGCGTCACCGGCTGCCGAACGAGGGCCGCGGCGAGCTCGCGCGTCCGCTCCGGTTCAATCCCGTCGAGGCCGACCACGATGACGTCGCAGGAGGAAGTGCCGAAGCCGAGCAGCGCCTCGAAGACGCTCGCCTCGCGTTCGGCGCGGATCGCCGCCGTCGAGTCCGCGGGCAGCGCGACCGTGACCACGCGGGGGTGGGTGACGATCACCTCGGGCGGCACGGGGCGCCCCCGGCGACGAAGGAAGCGCACCACCTCCGTGCGCAGGAACCTCAGGTGCCCACCCCGGGTCCGCGCGCCGCGCAGGAGCCCCCGTTGAACCCAGTTGTGAACGGTCTTCAGGTCCACACGGACGGCGCGGGCCACGTCCCCAGCGGTCAATCGGCTAGAGTGGCAAGCAGACGTTTCGTTCATGGCTCCCCGGGACGACGGCGGGGGGAACGCCCCTCGCCCGGGGCCACCCGCTCGCCATCGCCCGATAAGATGCAGGATCGATGCCAGGTCTGGAGGTGAGGAGTGCTGGGATTTCTGCCGAATTGCGCGGACTAGACCACCTGGAAGTGGCACAGCTGTGCCACCGGGCGGGAGGCGGCGGACAGGACTGCCCGGCACTCCTGGCCCAGTCAGCATTGAGTCCCCGGGACAGCTCCCTCACTGCAGGACAGGTCGAGCCTGGCTGCCGGAACCGCGCGCCAGCCGCTCGACGGCGAGGGCGAGGTCGCCGCGGCGCCGCAACGACCCGGGTGGGATCGGGGGCAGACCGCGGAGGTTGCGCTCGATCACGTAACGCGCCCAGGGACCGAGCTCGTCGAAACGCAGCCCCAGGGCACGGCTGAATTCGCCGGGGCGCCGACCATGCACCACGCGGGCCACGGTGGCCTCGGCGTCGATCCAGATCCCCCAGACGGGCGCCTGGAACGACACGATGAGACGCTCGCCCGTCAGCACGGGATCAGCGGGGACGACGAGCATCCCGGTCACGCTGAGGTCGGCGATCTGGTCGGCGACGAGGCGAAAATCCCGTTCTCGCACCGCCTGGCAGGGGATCCTGAGGGTGTGACGTGACGGCCGGGGGCGCTGGTAGATCGAGCGGAATCTCATGGCTCACCTCGCAGGATCGAGATCGTACCGTCGGCCGCTCCGCGCCGGCCAAATTCCCACGGTAGCGGACGACCCCGGGGGCCACGAAGACATGTCGCCCCGGGGCTGCACCCGGCTCGCGCCGGTGCAGCCGGGGCGCTCGCGCGCCGCGACGCCGGCCTCTCGCCGTTGCCGGCTCGCCTGAGGTCTGGCATCTGAGCCGCCGTGACCTGCGTCGTGGGGCTCGAGCAAGGCGGGGTGGTGTACATCGGGGCGGACAGCGCGGCGGTGAGCCGCGAGCGCCTGCGGAGCCGCGCCGATCCGAAGGCCTTCCGCGTCGGCCCCTACGTCCTGGGCTTCACCACGTCTTTCCGAATGGGCGACGTGCTCCGCTACTCGTTCGCGCCGCCGGAGCCCCCGTCACGGGGGCTCGCGCGGTTCATGGCGACCGCCTTCGTCGACGCGGCGCGAGCCGCGTTCAAGGAAGCGGGGGTCGCAACCAACGCCTCCGGCGTCGAGTCCTGCGGGGCGTTCCTGGTGGGAGTGCGCGGGCGGCTCTTCACGATCGAGAGCGACTATCAGGTCGGCGAGGAGCGCGCCGGCTTCCACGCCGTGGGCTCGGGGGATCAGGTCGCCCTCGGCGCGCTCTTCGCGACCACGCGGGTGCGCGATCCCCGCGTCCGACTTCGGCTCGCACTCGCTGCGGCCGAACGCTTCACGAGCGACGTGCGCCGACCCTGGCGGATCGTGGTCGGCGGCGGGCGGTGACCTCTGGCGAAGGGTGAGCCAGTCGCGCTCACCCGGGCGGCGGCGGCGGCGGCGGGATGCTGCGGAGTCGGGAGCGGAGCAGCGCGGCGGCCACGGCCTTGACCACCGGTTGGGCGTTCGCCGGGATCGGGTCGAGCACCGCCACGGGTGCGACCCCGCTCAGGCTCTGCCACTCTTGGGCGAGGGCGCGGAACCCGAACACGGCCGTCGGGATCCCGCGCTGGGTCGGGCCGAGTGCCCGCCAGAGCCGCTCAACGGCGGTGCTGGAGTAGTGTTCGCCGCCCCCCAGGCCGTCGGTGAGGATGAGGGCGTCCACGTAGGGGAGGTAGGCCTCCAGGTCAGCCCCCTCCCTGCCGTCGCCCGACCAGGGGTCGACGCCGAAGCGGCGGAAGGCGATCGTCGGGCGCCACCCCTGCAGAGCCCCGAGTTCGAGGGCGCCGTCGCGCAAGGCGAGCTGTTCGAGCAGCGCCGCGCTCGCCCCCCCGAGGACGACGACGCGAAGCTCAATCGCACGATGATCGGAGTCGAGGGTAGGCATTCCAATCCTCCGCTGGGCTCGCCGGCGCGTCCCTGCCCCTCCGGCGACCGCTCGGTTGATGATAGAGCAGAGACGGGAAGGCCGTCGACGGTGGGACCGCCGGTCGCCGAACCGGGGCGCCGCCGGGGGCGTGGACCACCAAGGCACTGTCAATTCCCCACGCTCGGCGGTAGACGAAGGCCACCTGGCACGCGGCGTGCTCGAACGGCTACTCCACGACATGGCCCAACCCCAAGCGAACTCGACGCGGGACCCCTCGACCCCCTCGACCCGCCCAGGAGGGTGGAACCCGTGGCCCTCGGGCTGGTGGGTTTCGCTGCTGCTGATCCTGGTCGCGGGACTGGCGGGCTGCGGCTCAGACCTCTTTGGCGGGTCCACGAGCCTGCTCGCCCGCCGCGCCCCCACGCGGTCCGAAGGCGTCATGCGCCCGGAGGTCCTCGTGGACGGCGTGAAGGCGGTCAACGGCGACCCGTGGGAGTCCGACCTCGCCGCGGTCTTCCGATCGCCGGCGTCCTTCGTCGAATACGACCTCGGTGAGCCGAAGGAAATCGTCGCCGCCTACGCGCACGGCGACAACAACGACACCTACCAGCTCGAGGGTTCGCTCGACGGCAAATCGTTCAAGCCGTTCTGGATCATCGCGCCCGTTTCCGGGCCGGGCCTGCAGCCGCGCTCCTCAGCGGACCTCCACGCCAACGTCCGCTACCTACGTGTCCGGCCGAAGAGCGGCGACCGGTCGTTCTCGTTGAGCGAGATCGCGGTCTACTCGGAGCGACCCGAGGTCTTCCCGCCGCCGATCGCGCAGCGTCGCGGGCTGCCCAAGGGGGAGTCCGTCCGGACCGATCTGGTGCTGCTCGCCTTCGCCCTCGGGGCGTGGCTGTTCCTCGTGTGGCGCCGTGCGCCGCTGGTCTGGGTCTTGATCGGCGGGGTGCTTCCGCTGCTCGCCGCCTACGGGCTGGGGGCGGAGCTCGCCCGGGTGTGGCCGGTGGACGGGCGCGAGGTGTCGCTGGTCCGCGGCCTCGCGGCGGGGCTCGCCGGGCTCGCGGTGCTGCGAGAGGGCCTGCTCCCGCGCACCTTCCCCGCGCACCGGCCCGTCGTCCTCGCGGTGCTCGCCGTGGCGGCGCTCGCCGCCTTCTCGGGCTTCTTCAACCTCTACCACCCGCAGTTCCAGGACCAGAAGCAGGGGACCCCGCTGTTCGTGCACAACTTCGACATGCGGGTCTACTACCCGGTGGCGAAGTACTTCCCGGAGCTCCGCTTCGACGGCCTGTACCGGGGCAGCGTCGCCGCCATGGTCGACGACGTCCCCGGGCTCACCCTCGACGACCCGCGGGTGAGCCGCGCCGAGATGCGCAACCTCCGGACGCACCGGATGGAGCGCGTCGCCGACGTGAAGACGGAGATCATGGAGATCCGGCAGCGCTTCTCCCCCGAGCGCTGGGAGGCCTTCAAGGCCGACATGCGGTACTTCCGCGAGACGATGGGGGAGCGTGACTACCTCGGGAGCATGCACGACCACGGCGGCAACGCCACGCCGCTGTGGCTGGCCATCGCCCACCTCCTCTTCATGGGGACCACCGCCAACAACTCGACGCTGGCGCTGACCGGGCTGCTCGACCCGATCCTGCTGCTCCTGGCGTTCGTGGCCATCTGGCGAACGTTCGGCGTGCGCACTGCGCTGATTTCCATCGCGGTCTGGGGCGCGAACGACTTCTACATGTTCGGTTCCAACTGGGGCGGCGCGACCTTGCGGCACGACTGGATGGCTTACCTCGCGCTCGGCCTGTGCGCGCTCAAGGCCCGGCGGCACGCGCTCGGCGGCGCTCTGCTCGCCCTGTCCGCGATGATCCGCGCCTTCCCCGCCCTGTCACTGGTGGTGATGGCCGCGCCCCCGGCTTGGTACGTGTACGACTTCTGGCGCGCCCACCGCCGCCTGCCCCGGCGGTCGGAGTTCGTCGCGACCCAACGGCCGTTCCTGCTGGCCCTCGCGGGCGCCGCCGGCTGCGTCGTCTTCTGCTTCCTCTTCTCCTCGCTCCTGTTCTCGTTCGACGCCTGGCTCGAGTGGGTCGCCAAGGTGCGCCTGCTCGACCGGGATCCGCACGTCAACCATGTGAGCCTGCGGGCGCTGGTCGCGGGATCGGGCGGCCTGCAGCCGACCATCCTGCGCGCCCGCTGGCCGCTGTTCGCGACCGGAATCGCCCTGCACGTCGTCGCGCTCGGCTGGGCGGCGCGGGGCAAGTCGCTCGACCAGGCGGCCATCCTCGGGTCCCTGCTGATCCCCATCGTCTTCAACCCGGCGAACTACTACATCCACTACGTCTTCGTCGTGCCGCTGCTGGCGATCGAGGTCGGCCGCCGGCAACGGAGCGCCGACGCGCCGCCGCTCGGCCTGCACGACGCGGCGATCTGGGGCTGCCTGCTCGCGATGTGCGCCGGCCAGTACTGGACCACGCTCGTGCGCGATCTGGAGCTGCACTTCCAGCTGGCGACCGTCCTGTACTTCGCCGCGACGCTCCCCGTGATCGGCCTGGTGCTGTGGCGGGACTGGGAGACGATCGCGATCCGGGGCACGCCCCTCCCGAGCCTCGCGGGCAGCGGCGCCCGGCCGGCGGTCGCCGCCGGAGCGGTCGCGAGCCCCGCGCCCCCGGCGACCACCACGGCAGCGTTGACCGAGGCCGGCACCCCCGACGCGAGCAAGGAGACGAGCGACGAGAAAGACGGGCGTTCATGCTCCAGCTCGGACGCGGCGGCGGCGTCCGGGGCGCCCGAGGAGGCGATCCCGCCGGCGGCCGGCGCGTCCGGTTCGACAGGATCCGGGGACGCCACCGGGGACGCCGAGCCTGGACAGCGCCAGGTCGGTGAGGACGACGAAGAGGCGCCGAACCAGCGCTGAAACGACCCGGCCCCGAGGGGATCCGGTGAGGGCACGGTGCGCGTGCGTCGTCAGCCGCCGTTGGCCTCGTGCACCATGTCGTTCAGCGTCCAGAGGTCGTACAGGTAGCCGAGGAAGAAGAGGCCCCCCGTGAGGAGCCACAGGACGCCGGTGGCTACCCGCCCGAGGTAGAAGCGATGGAGCCCAAGCACGCCGAAGAAGGTGAGCAGGATCCAGGCGACGGAGTAGTCGTACCGGCCCACCCGAAACCGCCGATCGGCACGCGCGTCCATCCCGGCGATGAGGAACAGGTCGATGAACCAGCCAATCCCGCAGAGGCCCGCCGTGAAGAACCAGAGGGTCCCGGTCACCGGCCGGCCGAAGTAGAAGCGGTGCGCGCCGGTGAAGCCGAAGATCCAGAGCACGTAGCCGAGCACCAGGCTGTGCGATTTGTTGGACATCGGCGACGAGGGGGCGTAACCGCGGCCCGCGAGCGCTGATCGGCTAGCTCGGACAGCAGGCGACGTTCGCCATGGTCGACGGGACGCACCCGGCCGGCACCTGGTTGCCGTAGCACATGTACGGTTGCGGGTAGCCTGCCTCCTTGCAGTTGCCCGCCTGCGTTGCGCTGGCCGGCGCGCAGGGGTCCGCGCAGCAGTAGACCGAGGCGGCGGCCGCCGCCGTACAGTCGCCAGGCGGCGTCGCGGCGCACTGGAAGGCATAGCGGGTGCCGCAGGTGCCATCCGTACTCGCCGTGCAGTCGAAGGCGGTGAGCGCCCCGCCCGTGGCGGGCGCCCCACCGATCGTCGCGACACCGCCCGTGGTCGCCGCGCCGCCCGTGGTCGCCACGCCGCCCGTGGTCGCCACGCCGCCCGTGGTCGCCGCGCCGCCCGTGGTCGCCACGCCGCCCGTGGTCGCCACGCCGCCCGTGGTCACCACGCCGCCCGTGGCCGCCACGCCGCCGGTCATCGGCATGCCGCCCGTGTTGGCGGCCCCACCCGTGCTGGCAGCCCCACCGGTGGCGCCGCAGCCCTCCCCGCTCTCCGGATCGCAGACGTCGACCGGGGAGACGTCGGTAGCCTCGACGAGGCTGACGCACGCGCCGAGCGTCAGCGCGGCCAGACCCATGAGCGCACCCAGCCAGAGCGCGTGATTCGCGCCGACGCGGATCAGGCGACCCGGGTCGCCCGCCGTTCGGTGGGTTGAGATCCTGTTCGACGGCACCATCGGGCCAGGAGCATACCACGCGCGATCGGCCCGCGAGGGTCGTTAGCGATACGGGTTCTCTATGTCGAGGTCGGAGCCGGCGGCAGGCTTGGTCTTCTTGCCTTCCTCCAGGAACCCCATGTCCTCGTTGGCCAGGGCGGGGGCCCGGGCGGTGGGCGGCGGAGCACCCGTCGGCGCCGCGGGTTCGGGCGTCGGGACCGAGATGTTCCTGCCCGACGCGATCGGCGCGGGCGCGGGGATGACGATCCGGGGCAGGGCCGGCCTCGGCGGCGACACCTCGGCCGGCTCGGGATCCTTGACCACGGGGATCCGGTCGATGCTCACCGCGTCCGTATCGCCGGGATCGGCCGCGGCCCGGGGAGCCGCGCTCGGTGCGGTCCGCTCGCGGGGCTCGACGGCCGTGGCGGAGACGGGGACCTCGGGCGTCGCTCCACCGGCGCGCGAGGCGATCACCGCCGCCCCGCCGGCGGCGGCCACCGCCGTGACCGCCACCGCCCAGGGCCAGAGGTGCCGCAGCGGCCGGCCGCCCTCGACCGCCGCCTGGTCGACCCCCGCCGCTGGCAATGGCGCCGTGTCCGTCGCCAGACTGTGGCCGTCCGTCACGGCGCCCGGCGGCGGGCGGCGGCCCGCGACCACGGAGGAGCCGGCCACGGTGCCGTGCCAGTCCTCGCGGGCGTCGGACCGCTCCGTCTCGTCCCCCGCCTCGTGGGTGGGGATGGCGACGAGCATCGCGTTCTTCGGCGCCGCCTCGTGCAGGTTCGCGAGCGCCGCCCGCACCTCCTCGCGCCGCTCCGCGATCTTCGCGCCCAGCACCCGGGTCAGGAGCCGCCCGACCCCCGCCGCCGAAACCAGGGTCCGGGTTTCGATGAGGTACTGCTCGAGCACCCGCCGGAACTCCTCGGCGGTCCGGTAGCGGCGCCCTGGCTCACGCGCGAGCGCCCGCATCACAATCGGCTCGAGCAGCGGCGGGTAGTCGGGCCAGACGGTGGTGGGCGGGGGGACCACCGCGTGTTGCACCAGCTCGAGGGTTTCCCTGAGCTCCTTGCGGCCGAACAGGCGCTTGCCGGTGGTGAGCTCGAACAGCACGACCCCGAGCGAGAAGATGTCGCTGCGACGATCGATGGCGCTCCCGGACGCTTGCTCCGGCGACATGTAGCCGACCTTGCCCATCATCGCCCCCTCGCGCTCGGCCACGCTCATGGCGGCCGCGTGGGCCACGCCGAAATCGGTGAGCTTGGCGTGCCCGTCGAGCCCGATGAGGATGTTGTGCGGTGAAACGTCGCAGTGGACGACGCCACGCAGCTCGCCGTCCCAGCCGCGCAGCTCGTGGGCCTCGTGCAGTCCCCCGGCGACGTCGGCGATCATGCGCACCGCCATCTCGGGCGGGACCGCGCGCCGCTTGCGGGCCTCCTTGATCAGCGAGTGCAGCGAGTCGCCCTCGACCCACTCCATGGCCATGAAGAGCACGCCGCGGTCCTCACCGACCTCGAAGACGCGCACCACCCCGGGGTGGTCGATGCTGCGCACGAGCTGGCCCTCGTCGAGGAACATGGCGCGAAAGGCCGAGAGCCGCGCCAGGCGCGGCAGCATCACCTTGACGGCGACGAAGCGCGGCTGGCCGCCGGGGATCCGTTCGAGCGCCACCCAGACGCTCGCCATGCCACCGTGACCGAGCGGGGTCAGCAGGCGGTAGCGGCCGAGCCGGCTTCCCTGGGCAAGTTGCTCTTCCATTTCGTTGCGCTGGCGCTGAAACCGAAAACCAAGGGCCACGGTCCGTGGCCGCCGGCTCGTTCGTCTCGATTCTGCCTCGACTCGCCCCGCAAGTCCCCACCCCTGTCCCCGGGGCACCACTCGGCCGCAAAGCCGACCCGCGCGCACCTCGCGCGTCGGCGCCGCAGCAGGGCACCCAGGCCAAGGCATCGACGTACGCACCTCGGCCGCTCAGCCCGAGGCCCGCGCCCTGATGTGACGGCGCAGAGCGGGGCCACGCCCGGGCACGTTCAGCGCGCGCCCGGATCTGGCCTGCGCCCGGCCTCGAGGGCTCGCTGGACGGCCGCGTCCGGCGCGCGATCCTCCGCGCCGAACGGCGGCACCCCCACCGGCGCCGGCTGTACGGCGTCGCCGGCGTTGGCGCCGACGGTGGTGCCGCAGAGGGTGTCGCAACGCACGCGCTGGCGACTGCTGGTGAGCGCCGCGCACCCGCAGTGCCCGTTCTTCGCCTTCTCGGCCAGGGCCGCGCGCACCTCTTCGCGGGTGAAGGTGGCGGAGCGCTCCACACGCGAGAAGTCCCAGTGATCGTGCCGCTGCTTCGGGGTGAGCGGGTCAGTCTCGGCGCCGTCCGGCTCCGCGCAGCAGCGGAAGCTCAAGAAGTAATAGTAGAAACCCTCGTCGTGCGTGTAGACCTTGGGCCGACACTGGTTGCGCACGCCCTTGTACCAGGGGCCCCCGGTGTGGATGCTGTCGAACTTCCCCTTGAAGCCCGGGAGCAGGTAGCTCTCGCTCGCCACCACCTCGTCGGCGTTCCCGGGCAGATCCCACACGCCGAAGTCGCTGACGCAGAGCGGCTGCGAGCCGCTCGGGACCCCACGCCAGAGCCGGCCGAGCTCGATCGGGTCGCGGGCGGCGACCTTCTCCATGTTGGGCCCGTCCCAGGGGTGGTCCCCATTGCACTTGCGGGGATCCCGCACGTAGCCGTAGGGAAACGGCTTCATCTCCGGGCCCTCGCAGGCGAAGGTCCACTCGCTCTCCGTGCACATCCGCTTGCCCACGGCCGCGCACTTGACCTGAGCCTGATGGAAGCGGTTCATGACCTCGGGCCGAACGCCGGCCTGGTTCGGCCACTCGTACTCGTCGATGCAGAAGCGCTTCTTCACGCGCTGGCCCACGCACCGCGTCGGCGGCTCGAACACCTCGCAGACGAGCTTCTTGTTCGACTTGTCGAACCAGGACTGGAGGCACTTCTGCTCCACCTCGGTGCAGTAGTCGCCCTCGACCAGGACCATGCCCGGGGGGCAGGCGGAGGGACCGGCATCGGCCACCGGGGCGACCGACGAGGTGGGCGCCGGCACCGGCGACGCGGCGGGCTCCTCGTCGCCGCCCGCGGCCACCGGGACGGGGGCGCCGCTCGCGCTCGCGGGCGGCGCGGCGGGCGCCACGGGCTCGGCCGGCGAAGCCCCGGAGCAGGCGGCGGCGACGACCGCGGCGATGATCGCCGCGGACCACGGGCGGAGCGGCTGGAGAGCCGGGGTCTGGAGAGCCATCGCGGGGACCTCGGGAAGGCCCGGTTCTACCACCCCGGCCCAGCAATGAAACGGCCCCTCAAACCCCGGCCCCTTCCCGGCCGCGACCCGCGGGCTCCGGACCCGACGGCGCACCGCGCCCGCGCGTGGCGTCCGCACGCCTCAGGCGCCGTTCGCCCTGACGGTCGGTGCCCGGCTCCGCCGGTCAGCGCGGCCGATCCAGACGATAGCGACCGCGAACAGGCTCACGATGATCGCGATGTAGCCGATGTAGAGGAAGTCGCCCGCGATGGCCTTGCCGAGCGCCCACACCACGAGCCAGACGATGAAGCCGGTGGCGACGAGCCCGATCAGGACGCCGAGCAACTGCCCGAAGCGGTCCCGGGCCGCGTCGCCCGTCGGGGCCGCGGCCTTGCCCTCGCGCCGCGCGGCGAGGTCGGCGCCGATCGCCGCCATGCGCTGGTCGCTCAGCGAGTAGGCGAGCGGCAGCAGCGCGGCGGCGACGCTGCCCACGGCCGGCACGAAGCTGATGAGCAACCTCAGCCCCTCGAGCGCCCCGCTCGCCTGCTCCACGTTCGCCTTGTAGCCGAAGGCGGCGAGCACCAAGCCCGCAACCATGCCCCCCACGGTCCAGCCCATCTTCTGGGCGAAGGACGAGGCCGCGAACACCAGACCGGTCGAGCGCCGCCCGGTCTTCCACTCCGAGTAGTCCGAGGCGTCGGCGTACATGGCGAAGACCAGCGCCGCGGTGGGCCCCATGACGAGGTTGCAGAGGATCTGGAGCACGAACATCGCGACCACGTCCTGGGGACGCAGGAAGTAGAACGAGATCGTCAACAGGGACGAGATCGCCATCAACACGATGTAGAGCGTGCGTTTGCCGACGGCCCGGGCAATGGGCGCGGTGATGGAGGTGCCGAAGAGCGTCGCGACCGAGCCGACCAGGAAGAACGTGCTGATCATGGCGGTCGGCGTCAGATCCATGCCGAGCACGTGCTGGTTGCCAACGTAGTACTTGAAGTAGTACGCGACCGCGCCGTTGCGGATCGAGACGTAGCCGAGGGTGAAGATCCCGAGCAGGAAGAGCACGAGCCACGGACCGTTGGTGAGCACGTCACCGAGGTCGCGAACGAAGTTCGACTGCTGGTCAGCCGGGGGCTTCACGCGCTCCCGCGTGCCGTAGAAAGTCACGAACCACATCAGGACGCCCAGGCCGGCGTAGAGCCCTGCCGTGAGCGCGAATCCCAGCTGCTGGTTGCCCCCGCCGAGCAGGCCGACCAGGGGCAACGTGCAAAGGCTCACGATGAGCCCGCCCGAGTAGGCGCCGACGAAGCGCAGCGACGAAACCTGGGTGCGCTCCTCGCTGCTCGGCGAGATGACCCCCATCAGCGCGGAGTAGGGCAGGTTGATGCCCGTGTAGACCATCCCGATCAGGGTGTAGGTGACGAAGGCCCACACGAGCTTGCCGTAGTCTCCGAAGGGAGGCGTGACGAAGGCCATCGTGCCACAGACCCCGAACGGCACCGCGAGCCAGAGGATGTACGGGCGGAACTTGCCCCAGCGGGTGTCGGTGCGATCGGCGATCATGCCCATGAGCGGGTCGTTGACCGCGTCCCAGATGCGCGTGATCCCGAAGAGGAGCGCCATCGCCACCGGATCGAGCCCGAAGACGTCCGTGTAGAAGAAGTTGCCGAAGAACACGAACGTCATCCAGAACAGGTTCGAGGCGGTGTCGCCGAGCGCGTAGGCGACCTTCTCCCCGAATGAGAGCCGCGCCGTAGCCGTGGTGGTCATCGCTGCTGCTGGTCCTTTCCTGGCAAGAAGCCGCGCGGGCGCTCGAGCCGACGAGCGAGGAAGCGATCCACCGCCACCTGCGGTGGGCTCCGGGCCGTCCGCCACCGGCCGGAACGGGCCGTTCTTGCCCTCGCGACCGCAGGAACACAAGCGGGAACGGGCCGGGCGCCGAAGGATCGGCCCCTACGGGGGGCAGAGCGGACGGGGCACCGCCCCGGCCGGAGCCCCGCGCCCCACCCGCGCGCCCGGCGCCGCGTGGGGGCGCGGGGGCCGCGCTCCCGCGCGGCCCCGTCACGACGGCCGCTCGCCGAGCCCGAGACGGACGGCGAGGTTCAGCACTCGGTCCCGCTCGACGTAGAGGATCCCCGCCTCTTGCATGGCCGTGATCAGGGCACGGGGCGCGCGGGTGACCGCGAGCAGGTCCTGAAGCCCGACGATCTCGTGGGTGAGGTCGAGCACCGCGTCGAAGACCGGGGACGACGGGAAGTGGCGCCCCTCGTCGCCCTGGTTTCGCACCAGCCCGCGCTCCGGGTGCAGGAAAAGGCCGTCACCGTGGGCGTGGCGCCGGGTCCACCGCGCGAGCGCCTGCTCGAGCCGGTCGCGATACGCCCCAGGATCGACGGGCGCCTGGCCGTGGAAGTACTTGGCGACCGTGAAGCGCGCGGCCGCGTCGAGGTGCGGGTGCATGCCGCGGTACTCCCCCAGCGGCTCCACGTCCCGATAGCCGTAGGCCTCCCGCTCCTCGAAGAAAGGGCTGTGGCGGGCGAGATGGATGGGGTTGATGCGTCCGGCCGGCGCCAGGTGCGGGATGTGCTCCATGAGCGCGATCTGCCGCTCGTAATCGACGACGAGTTCGCCGGGGACCGCGTAGAGCAGGTTCCAGGCCACGGGGAGGCGACGCTCCGCAGCCCACTTGAGGAAGGCGAGGTTCTGGATCGCGCTCAGCCCCTTGCCCATGAGCTCGAGGAGCCGCGTGCTCAGGCTCTCGATCCCGGGCTGCGCCCGCACCCGGGCCTGCCCGAGCGCCGCCACCTGCTCGGCGGTCACGTTGGTGCGAAGCTCGTAGAAGATGCGCGGCCCATCGGCGAAGCGCGCGAGCGCGGGGATGACCTCGTCCAGGTGGTCGCGCGCGAGGATGGCGTCGGTGGCGACGAGGTCACGCCCGTGCCGCTCCCACTGGGACCGGATCTCCCGCACCACGCGGGCGCTCGACTTGAGGTGATAGCCGAGGCTCGGGCCGTTCACGCCGCAGAAGCGGCACTGATGCTTCTGGCCCCACCAGCAGCCCCGCGAGCTCTCGAAGGCGAGCGCGAGGGGCCGGTCCCTCCAGGCCGTGGACGCCGCCGCGAGCAGCGCGGAGTAGTCGGGCACCGGGAGCGCGTCGAGCTCCAGCGGCGCGGGACTCTCGAGGAGGCGACGGGGCTCGTGCTCCCCGCGGCTGAGCGCGAGCAGGGGCGCCTCCCCCCAACCGCTCACCACGAAGTCTACCTCCGGGTACCCGGCGAGCACGCTCGCGCCCATCGGCGCCGCGCAGGCAGCGCCGCCGAGCGCGATCTGCGCCCGCGGGTGGCGCCGCTTGACCGCGCGGGCAATGAAGAGCGCCGCCATCAGCTGGTTGAACGAGGTGGTGAACCCGACCAAGTCGAAGGCCGCGTAGTCGGTGATCGCGAACACCCGCTCGATGAAGGCCTGGCGGATCTGCTCCCGCGCGGCGCCGTCCCCGAAGGCCGCACCGAGGATCGCGGCCACCGCGGGCTCCGCGGACGGACCGTGCAGGCCCTCGGCGAACAGGAGCTCCCCGGCCAGGCTCGTGCCGCCGCCGACCTCGAGGTACGTCTCGAGCCCCAGGTGACGCGCGAGCTCGAAGTGCGGGTACGCCTCCTCGCATCGCCCGCCGCGCTCGCGCAGCACCGTGGCCAGGTGGGCCGTCGCGAGCGACGCCAACTGCGGGTTCTGGAACGGGGGACACACCAAGAGGATCCGGCGATCGCCCGCCGGTCCGAGCGGATCGCCGGTCGAGGTGGCGTTGGATCCGGCAGAGGGCAGCACGGCGGTCGTCATGGTGGAGCGAGCGGCTCGCACGAGAGCCTACCCCACGTCTGCGGCCGCGCCCGCCTGCGAGTCGAGCGAGCCCGTCGGAAGGGAGGAGCCTGGCGCCCGGAGCGGCCCGGGCCCGCACCCGCGCGGTTGCCGGCCCCCCGCGCCCGATGCATAGGACCCGGGGCAAGCCCCGAAACCGCCGACGATGGCCCCACCGTCCCCCGCGTTCAGCGCCCTGCTCGCCGCCACGCTCGACGCTCCCCCCGAGCTCTTCCCGCTCCTGCCGGCGCTCTTCCAGGACCTCGAGGATCTGGGCGCCCGGGCCGAGGACGTGGTCGCGGTCCTCCGACAGGCCCGGCTCCCGGAGGCGGCGCGCGTGCTCGACCTCGGGTGCGGCAAGGGCTCGAGCGCCATCGCCCTCGGCCGCGAGCTCGGCCTCCGGGTGCACGGAGTCGACGGGATCGCGCCCTTCGTGGCGCACGCGACGGCGCGCGCCGCGCGCGAGGGCGTCGCGGAGCGCTGCACCTTCGAGGTGGGCGACCTGCGCGAGGTGGTCCGCGCCGCCCGTGACCGTGACGTCGTGATGATGCTGGCCCTCGGGGACGTGCTCGGGCCACTCGAGCAGACCGTGCGCACCCTCCTCGGCTGCGTGCGGCCCGGCGGCTACGTCTTGCTCGACGACGCCTTCTTCGACCCCGCGCGGCTCGCCGACCCGGGCGCGATCCCCGACGAGTTCGCGGGCCTGCCCGACCGCGCGGCGAGCGAGCGCCTCATCGAGGCCGCGGGGGCACGGATCGTCCACGAGCGCGCGGCCGACACGGCCGAGGCCTACGCCTGGCTCCAAGAGATGACCGCCCGCGTCCTCGCGCGCGCGGAGGAGCTCGCGTCGGTCCACCGCGGGCTCGAGCGCCCGCTGCGCGAGTTCGTCGCCCGCCAGCGCGCGGAAACGCAGGACCTGCTGGGGCCCGTGGTGGGGGTGCTGTGGCTGCTCGCGCGCCGCTGAACCACCCGGCGCGCCCGCAGGGGACGCCGCACCCGCGCCGCCCCCGGGGGCGACCGCTCACTCCACCGCGCCGGTCCGGGAGACGTCGAAATGGAATTCCCGGCCCGCGGAGCCGACCACGGTGATCTCGATGGTGTCGTCGTCCACCCGCTCGAAGGCCACGGTGACGGTCTTGTCGTACGGCGTGGCGAGCGAGTAGGAGCCGGCCTGCGGCACCGGGTCCTCCCAGCGCAGCTCGACCGCGTTGATCGACAGCTCCCACGTCCCTTTCTCCCCCACCCATCGGCGAGTGCCGTCGACGACGATCCCGGTGGCGAGGTCCCCGTCGAGGGGGCGCTGGACGCGATCCCCGGTGCCGACGCCGGTCCAGCCGTCGGCGAGCCGGGTCCACTCGAGCTCGTGCACCACGCGGCGGCTCGGCGCGTCGCGGGACCAGGTCACGGTCGCCTCCCCCGAGACGGAGAGCTCGCCGTTCGAGAAGTCGGTCCACTCGTGCTCGACGACGACGTCGTCCTCGTCGTTGCGAGAGACGGTGATCGAATGATGCCCCTGGTAGGTTTGTCCGTGGTAGCTGCAGTCGCCGGGGAGGGCGCCGTACTCGATGTCGACGCGACCCGCGCTCACCGTGACCTCGGCGCAGGGGAGCTCGGCCGCCACGAAGTCCCGGATCTGCTCGGCCGCCGACTCCACCGCCTTCCCGATGGTGAAGTCGGTCGCGAGCTCCAGCGAGCCGGCGGTCAACCCCTCGGCCTGGCTCGAGAGGGCGGCCTCGATCGCCGCGACGCGGGCCTCCTCGGCGGTGAGGCGCTCCTCGCACCCGCCGAGGGCGGCGGCGAAGAGGGACAGGGAGACGAGAGGAGTGAGCTTCATGGCGACCCCCGGGGGGCGATGGCCGTCGCGTCCCACACGCGACGCGGAGCCTCCCGAAGCAGGGATCATGCCAGCCCGAAGGCGCGTCGGGGAGGCCGGTTTACCCGGGCGGCGAGCGCGCACCGGCGCGCCCGTGGCCGCCCGTTGCAGGGCGCCGTGTCCCGGCGTTCTCACCCGCTGGAGAAGGGCTACTTGCGGCGGTGCGGCTGGGCGTACCAGGCCTCGGCCCGCTTGCTGACCGGCAGGTTCGAGAGCGAGGGCTGCCCGGTCGTCTCGGAGACGGCGAGCCACAGGGCGCCGTCGGGGTCGATCGACTTGCGGCGCGAGGTGGCCAGCGCCAGCGGGACGTGGGTGAACACGCCGTGCCAGCGACCGATGAGCAAGTCGGTCTTTCCGGCCATGCCGGCATGCACCGCGTGGCGGCCGAGGACGTCGCAGAAGATGGTGTCCGCCGCGTTCGGCGGGCCGCTCCGGATCATGTAGCTCGGATCGATGTACTTGAGCGAAACCCCGAGCCCGGCCGCCTTGAAGTGCCGGGTGAGCTCGCCCTTGAGAAACAGCCCGATGTCGGCGTCGGCGCTCGCGTAGCGCACGTTGCCCCCGGCGTCGCGCTCCGCGTCGGCGGTGAGCAGGGACTTGGCGCAACCCTCGGCCACCACGATCACTGCGTGCCCGCGCCGGGCGAGCCGCGCCTCCAGAGCCCGGAACAGGCCGTGCTCGCCCTCCAGATCGAAGTGCACCTCGGGGACCAGGCAGAAGTTGACGTCCTGGCTGGCGAGGGTGGCGTTGGCCGCGACGAAGCCGGCGTCGCGCCCCATCAGCTTGACGAGCCCGATCCCGTTCGGCGCGCTGGCCGCCTCGGTGTGGGCGCCATCGATGGCGAGCCGCGCCACATCCACGGCCGTCTCGAACCCGAAAGTGCGATCGACGAAGGCCACGTCGTTGTCGATGGTCTTGGGCACCCCGACCACGCCGATCCGCAGCCCGCGGCGCGCGATCTCGTCGTGGATCGCGTGCGCGCCCGTCTGGGTCCCGTCGCCACCGAGCGTGAAGAGCACGTTCACCCCCGCCCGCTCCAGGGTGTCGACCACGGTCGCGACCGGAGGCCCTCCCCGCGCGCAGCCGAGGATGCTCCCGCCGAGCTTGTGGATGTTGCGGACCGCATCGAGCCCGAGCGGGAGGGGCTGGTGCGGGAACGCGGGGTCGAAGCCACAGTAGCCGTACTGGAAGCCGAGGATCGAGCGCACCCCGTAGCCGTGATGGAGCTCGAGGACGATCGAACGGATGACGGCGTTGAGCCCCGGGCATAGGCCGCCGCAGGTCACGATGGCGGCCTTCACCTCGTCGGGGCGAAAGTGAATGTGCTCCCGGGGCCCCGCCTTCTCCAGCGCTAGGGTGGCGTCAGGAGTCTCCCCCGCCCTGAGCTCCACCCGGTACAGCACCCGCTGATCGTCGGCGACGAAGTCGGCGATCTCGTCGTCCGGGATGGTCGAGAGGTTGAGCGGCGAGCGCACGGCGCTCGGGCCGAGGTGCTTGACCACCAGATCGGAGGGTACTGGGTCCATCGGGTTCCTTGGGTCGACGCGGGGCGCCATGCGCGGCAGACCCCCGGGGACGAGCGGGGCCAGGCTAGGTCCGGGGGCGGGTCCCGGTCAATCACCGGGGTCTGCGGGGCCTCAGGCGGGCCCCGCCGCGCCGGCCGCGAAGCCCCGCTCCAGCGACGACCAGTCGCAGACGGCGCCGAGGCGAGAGAGCACGGCGTAGAGCCCGAAGCGGATGCGGAAGAGGAACAGGAGGCGCCCGGGGAGCCGCAGCCGGGCGATGGCGAGCTTGTCCTTGGTGACCTGCTTGATGTCGACCACGATCCGGCCCTCGATGGGGTGCGCACCGGAGCGGAGGAGCGGGCCGAAGAAGCTCCGGAGCAGCTGGCGGAGGTGGGCGTAGGCGGCGTCGTTCGAGGTGGGCGCCGCGCCGAGCTCGCGCAGCGCCGCGATGGTCCGGGCGCGGTCGTCGTCGCGCACGGCGCCAGCGAGCGCCGCGAAGGCACGCACCTCCCGGGGCTCGAAGCGCCGCACGCAGCCGTAGTCGAAGACGGCGATCCTGCCGTGGTCGCAGAACTGGTAGTTGCCGGGGTGCGGGTCGGCGTGGAAGATCCCGTGGCGGTAGAGGCCCCCGAGGTACAGCTCGAAGAGCGCCGCGCCCGCGCGGTCGCGCGCCGCCGGGTCAGCGCGCTGGCAGAAGGAATCGAAGCTCTCGCCGTCGATCCAGCGCGTGGTGAGCACGCGCGGGCCGCACCAGTCGGGGAGCACCGCGGGCACGAGCAGCACGGAGTGCCCCGCATAGAGCTCTCCGAAGTGCGCCTGCCGCTCGGCCTCGAGCGCGTAGTCGCACTCCTCGAGCAGCCGGTCGCGCATCTCGGCCACGAAATCGCGCGCGGTCCCGCCCATGCCCGGCAGGATCGCGCCGGCGAACCCGCTACCGAGCGCGGCGGCGCGCAGATCCGAGCGGATCGCGGCCTCGATGTCGGGGTGGCGCACCTTGACGGCGACCAGCGTCCCGTCAGCGAGCTCGGCCCGGTAGACCTGCCCGATGGAGGCGATGCTGGCCGGCTCGCGCGGGAGCCGCGCGACGAGCTCCGCGCCGCGCGCCCCGAGATCCTCCTCGATGACCCGCGCCACGCGCTCGAAGGGCGTCGCGGGCGACTGCGTCTGGAGCAGCGCGAGCAGGCCGCGCGCCTCCTCGGGCAGGTCGAGCTCGAGGTAGCTCAGGATCTGCCCGAACTTCATGGGTAGACCCTTGAGCGTCCCGAGCTCCGTGACCAGCGCCTCCAGGCGGCGGAGCTCCCGGGCGCCGAGCTCGACCTCCTCGCCGCGGGGGCCGCCGAGGAGCACGCGGTTGGCGAGCCCCGCGCCCCCGCGCACCAGCCGCGCCACCCGCGCGCCGCCCTGCCCCGGCCCCCGCGCGTTCTCCTGCCGCAGCCGGTCGAAGAAGCGCTCGCGCCGCCCAGACCCGTCGTCGGCCATGGCCCTTGGCATAGCCCGCCTGACCGGTGCGATGCCAGTGATCGTTCTCTCTGGACCCCCGATGCATGGGAGAAGCTCGCCCACGTTCGACTCGTGCACGGCCACCGCGCCCAGGTAGGTTGCCGCCGCGGTGACCGCTCGGACGCCGCAGCACTCGCGATCCGTCGCCCGGTTCCTCACCCTCAGGTCCCGCCGCGGTGCAGCGCGGCAGCCGAATCATCCCCTCCTTCTGCAGCCTCAGAGGACGGCGAAGATCGCCTGCGCGATGGCAGGTTCGCGCAGCACCGCGTCGCCGGCTTCGAGGAGCATCGACTGCCGTTCCTCGCGCATGTCGGATGGTGCGCCGTACCAGTGCTTCCCTTGGTTGAGCAGCGAGAGGGTCCGCTTCTTGGTCGTGCTCACCTTCAGGATCCCTCCCCGTCACCGGTCCCAGTCACCGCGGACCAGTGACAGTGAAGACCTCCACTGCCTGGGGCAAGCAGGAGTGCAGCAGCGCGATCGCCTCCTCCTCGTGGCGGTTCCTTGGCTGGGCCATGGTGTCGCGGCCGACGGTACGCCAGACCAGTGGGGTGGCCCGACCGTGCCGCGTGATCAGGCAAAGGCAGATGGTGGACGGCGAATCCTGGTCGAATTGCGGCCAGCGTGGCGAGCACGGGCTCGCCCGACGCCGAGACGATGGCAGGGGGCCCCCGGCGCCGTGCCACGAGCTCCGGGGGAACCCACGAGCGCGTCTCTCCTTCACCCGCTGCGGACATCGGCGATTGCGGCCGCCCGATTCCGCGACCCGCCCTCGCCGCGGGTTTCGACCGGGTCCGCTCGCGGCTCAGGAGGTGGCGACCAGGTGCGCTCCTTCAGAGCTGACCGAGCTCGGGATAGAGCGGATACGAGCGGAGCAGGTCCAGCACTCGCTGCTGTGCCGACGCGGAGACGGCGGGATCGATCAGGTACTTGGCGCGGTGCGGCTTGCCGTCGGGGCCGTCGACGGGGCGCGTCGCCGCCAACACCGACTTGGCGATCGCCGCGATCTCTCGCATCTCGCTCGGACCCATGCCGAGCGTCGTGACCGCGGGGGTCCCCAAGCGAAGCCCGCTCGTGTACCAAGGGCCGTTGGTGTCGTCGGGCAGCGAGTTGCGATTCAGCGTGAAGCGACACTCGCGCAGCACCGACTCCGCCTGCCGTCCGGTGAGGCCGTAGCTCCGCGCGACGTCGACCAGCAAGAGGTGGTTGTCGGTCCCACCGGTGAGGACGGTCATGCCTTCACGCTGGCATGCGGCCGCCAGCTCCGCGGCGTTCTCGACGATCTTCTGCGCGTAGGTCCTGAACTCGGGCGCCATCGCCTCCCGAAACGCCACCGCCTTGGCCGCCATCACGTGCGAGAGCGGCCCGCCGAGGACCGCCGGGCACCCCTTGTCCACGAACTCGGCGAATTCTCGCTGGCAGAGGACGATGCCGCCGCGCGGTCCGCGCAAGGTCTTGTGCGTCGTGGAGGTGACCACGTGCGCGTGCGGCACCGGGTTGTAGTCGCCCGTGAAGACCTTGCCCGCAACCAGCCCCGCGAAGTGGGCCATGTCGACCATGAAGACAGCGCCGACCTCGTCGGCGATCTCGCGCATCTTGGCGAAGTTTATCTTGCGTGGGTACGCGCTGTAGCCGGCGAGCAGGACCGTCGGTTTGAGCTCGTGGACCTGCGCGCGAACGTCGTCGAGATCGAGCAGCCCCGTTTCTGGGCGCACGCGGTAGTGGTAGGCGTCGAACAGGCGCGCCGAGATGTTGAAGCGGTAGCCGTGCGTCAGGTGCCCTCCGGAGTAGTAGTCGAGCGCCAGGAGGCGCTGATCCTGCAGGCGCGCCCGCAGCTGGTTCCATTGTTCGCGCGTGAGGTGCGCGGGGTTGCCGTCGCCGGTGGCGGCCAGGAACGGCGCCTCCGTCTTGGCGGCGAGGATCGACGAGAACGCCACCATGTTGGCGTCGGCGCCGGAGTGCGGCTGCACGTAGGCGTGGTCGGCCCCGAACAACTGGCACGCGAGCTGGCTGGCCTCGCTCTCGATGGTGTCGACGTTGTCGCACCCCGCGTAGAAGCGGTGGCCCGAGAAGCCCTCGGCGTACTTGTCGGTGAGCAGGTTCCCCATCGCCAACTGCGTCGCCAACGAGCAGTAGTTCTCGCTGGCGATCAGCTTGAGGTTGCTGCGCTGGTCACGAAGCTCGGTGACGATCGCCTGGGCGATCACGGGCGACTGCGCCTCGATCGCGTCCAGCCCGGCGAGGAACGCCGCCACGCTGGGCACGATGGGGTTCCCCGAAAGCTCATTCAGGTACCGCGTGAGACGAGAAGCACTGGGACTGTTGGTCGCCATCGGACTACTCCGTGGTTCGGGTTACGGCGTGGCCCAGGCGCGCGGCACTCGATTCGCTCGGACTCCCCTGTGGTTGTTCCACAAAGCGCCAGTCGTCCGAGCGAGGCAACGATGACCACACCGCCCCCCTCCGTCACGCGGCCCGTGCCGTCGCAGACTTTTCCGAGCCGAGAGCACGAAGGCGAGCCCGCCCACGTTCCCCGGGCTCGCCCCGATTGGCTCCCCGGTCGGCGCGGCGACCCGTTCGCCGCACTCCCAACTGCCCGCGCCGTTCCGAGCCCAGCTGCTCGCCCTGCACGTCGCGAAAGTGAGGTCGACGGGTTCGTTCCCAATCAGCGCCTCACGCCGCGGCGCCACGTGGTGACGTTGGCGAGCACCCCGGTGAGAGCTCCGGTCACCCGTGGGCACCCATCCCCGAACCCACCGCTCGACGACCCCGCGGAGCCCGGTGACCATGCGTGAGCGCCCAGATGGAGGAGGACTTGAGGCTCAGGGGACTGAGCCCTAGTACCCGCCAGACGTACCTCTACTGCGCCGCCGTGTTCGTGCGGCACTGCGGCCGGGGACCGATGAGGATGGGCCGCGCGAAGGTGCGAGCCTTCTTGCTCCACCTGCGCGAGGAGCGGAGGGCATTCCTTTCGAGGTGCTTATTGTGGTCACGGATCCTTCCGTGCCTAGCCGAGGTCGGAGGTTGACCAAGTCGGGGCAAGGAGGGAACGGCAGTACGCACCGCGTACCTCTCACCCGATGCCTCGTGGCATGGGACCCGCCGGGTTTCGCCCGTGCTGACCTAGGTGCGACCGTCAGCAACGTGGTGGGCATGACCGTTGCATCGTGACAGGGCATGATCGGACCCCTCGTTCCCATGATTCCGTTTCTCGCTGCGGTCATCGCCACGGCGCCCGCAGGACCCGACAGCACTTCGCCCATGAACCAACACCGGACAAGGACCTCAGTTCCTAGCCAAGAACGCGCAGCGCGCCCCCCGCTGCCCCGAAACCGAGCTCCCACCTATCGAGTGACTGCTCGCGCGGAGGGGGGAGTCGGACTCCTGGCCGCTCAGACCGGCATGAGCGGGGAGTATTGGGTTCTGAAGAACGTCGGCATCGGACTGCACGCCGGATGGTTCGGATTCGACCAGCCTCTCGAAGCGGACGGCTCGGCGCTGGTCGGAGCCTTTTCGCTCGGTGCCCGCACTTCGAACCCGCGTGCCCAGGGACATCACAGCAACTACGGTGCACTGTCCCCGTGTAGTCAAGACACTGAGGCGCCCGGGAAATGGGTTGTGGAAGCGCCTCGTGTCGGGAGTGCCACGTTCGTCGTCGGCGTCCAGGG
>CAYVRP010000060.1:0-41639 GCA_964454025.1 uncultured Polyangiaceae bacterium
CGCACTGGCGCCCCATCACGACGCCCCGCGGTGCGTGACGCCGACGCGACCGCACCCGCCGGACCGCACCTGTCAGTCTCCCCTCCGATTTGCGCCCCTCGGCTCTCCGCCTGCCCGCCTGTCCAGGGTTTCCCGCCGTCAGGCGTTTGACAACGCATGTAGTGGAGGTGATCTCCACGTCATGGACGTGCATCGATGGGGAGCTCCGTCGCCACCGCTTGCCATGCGCGCCTGCTCGGGCTGGCACCGCCCATGCTGCTGCCCTCGACCCCCGTTCCTTCTACCCATCATCGCCCGCGGCTCAGGCCGCCTGAAGCTGGCTGCTCACGCCGGCAGCGGTGCTTGGGGGCCGTGAACGGAGGCGATCGACGGTGCTCTCGAGCCTGGGTTGACGTTGCTCGCCGTGACCCCACTCGGGTGGCACGGGACCGAGCCGTTCCCCGACGGCGTCGCGATGAGCTACGTGGTCGCGTGGCGATCCGACGGGCTCTACTCCTGCGGGCGTGTCGGGGATCCCGATCGCGGCCCGGCCGCCGCGGAGGAGCCGGTCTGGATGGGGGACGCCGCGGAGATCTACGTCGACGCGGCCGCGGTCTACCCGCCCGCGCAGTCCTGGGACGCTCCGGGGGCGCGGCAGTCCGTGATCGGCGCCCCCGCGGACGACGTGGGCCCGGCGACCCGCGGCTTGTGCTTCGTCGCCAACCGGCCCGGCCAGGTCTGGGACTCCGGGCGCTTCGTCGCGGTGCCCACCGTGGCCGGGCATGACGTCGAGGCGTTCGTCGCGGCCGCCGATCTGGGGCTCGCCGGCTGGGCACTGGGCGCCGGGGATCGGATCGGGTTCGACCTGGCGCACGACGTCTCGCGGCCCGCCGGGGAGTCGGGGGTCTTCGGCAACCGTGAATCCCCGTCTTCCCTCCGCCTGCGCGAGCCACCGACCGGCACCAGCGACGATCTCCCCTACTTCGACCAGAACGCCTTCCGCACCGCGCTGCTCGTATCCTGGCGCGTGGGCGCTCCGCGACGGGGCGCGGTGACCCGGGGTCGCTCGTCGGCTCCGGTCCGGTCCCGGCCGGGTGGTGGCGGAAGTGGATCGCTTCGCGCGGCGTGACACCGCGGCAACGCCCGGGAACCGCGGCGCCCGCCCGGCTCCCTTGCCCGCCGGCGTGCGCCCCGATAGTCTCGCGCCATGCTGCGACGCTACCTGGTGGGGCTGGTCGGTCTGGTGGCGCTGGGCTCGGGGGCGGGCTGCGCCGGTCGCCAGGCGCCCGAGGTGAACCCGGACTCGCCCGGCGCGGCGCTCTACAGCGGCCAGCTCAAGCGCGACGTCAACTGCGCGCGCTGTCACGGCGCGGACGCCACCGGGGGGATGCGCGGTCCAAACCTCAAGAAGCGGCTCGCCACCCTGAGCGACGAGCAGATCGCCGCTGCCATCCTCGAGGGCCCAGGGATGATGCCCGCCTTCGAGGGCAAGCTGACGGAGGCCGAGGTCGGCCAGATCGTCGTCTGGCTGCGGGGCGGGGACGGCGGGCAGGCGCCCTGAGCGCTCCGGTCGCCGGGGTCGCGGTCACGGGCGCCTCCCAGCGCTCGCGCTCGCGATCGCGTCACCTGGCGCCGGCCCCGTCGCCGGCTCCCGCCGCGCGGGGGAGCCCCTTCGGCCGACTAGAGGATCACGAGGTGACCGAGGCTGTAGGATCGGTCACCCGTGACCGGGACGATCTCGACACGATCGAACCCCGCGGTGCGGGCGGGCTCGGGCACCTCCAGGCGATGCACGACCAGATCGTGGGTGCCTCGCGTCGCCGCCACCAGCACCGTGCCCTGCTCCGCCTCGCCGGCGAAGAAGCGGACGCGGTACTGGTCGTTGCTGTCGACGCTGAGCTCCACCTGGCTCGCCTTCCGCAGGCTCGGGAGCACGACGCGGACGCCGGAGCCGCCCATGCCCACGTTGTCCGGGGCGCCCCAGTAGGATTGGGGTGCCTTCCTCGGGGTGACGCTGGCGAGCGTCACTTCGAGCGGGTCGCGGCTCGATGAACCGGGGCAGCGCCGCCCGGCGCGGGCGCCCACGACGCGCTCGAGGCGGACGGAGCGGAGCTCGATCGTGGCGCCGGGCGGGGGCGCCACCAGGATCCGCAGCGACTGCTTGCGTGCGAGCTCCAGCACGGCGGCGTCGCCCTCCGACGCATGGGGCGAGAGGTTGTGGCAGCGAACGCCGACGCGCAGCCCTGCGTCGGCGGGCTCGACGTGGAGCCGGTAGGTCCCCGCCGGCACCTCCAGCGGCGGCAGGTCGCCCGGCACCGCGTCGCTGACCGGGGTGACCAGGTCGCCGTGTCGCCCCAGGGTGGCGCGGGCCCGGTCGGAGGCGAAGAACCACCCCGGGATCTCGAGCCCGGCCTCGCTGCGCACCACCGAGAGCTTGCCGCCCTCCCGCCGGATGAAAAGATCGCCCGCTGCCCGGTTGCCGATCCGGCCGACGACGGGGACGAGCTGGTAGTTCCGGGTGAACTCCGGGCGCCGGAGCATCTGTCGCCCCGACAGGAACTGCGGCTTGCGGTACCCGGCGGCGTTGTTGAACGCGATGATGTCCGGCGCTCGCCGGAGCACGTAGTCGCCGTCGCCGAGCTCGTGGCCGATGCCTCCCTTGCCGAAGCTCGCGGGGGGATGGTGGGCGATGTACGCGTCGTTGAGTCCGAGCATGTCGAGGCTCGGCAGCCCCGACCAGTAGGGCAGCGCCCCCGCCGCGTCGACGGCCAGGAGCGGCGCCCGGTCGCCGACCGTCGTGCGCAGCAGGTGCCCGCTCGACAGCCCGTCCCACTCCCAGCGTTCGTGTCTGGCGCGGATGTTCTCCAGGTCCCGCAGCTGGTCGGGGAGGGTGAGCAGCAGGACCGGGACGGTCGTCGCGACGACGGGGCCGAGCCCCAGGCGGGGTGCGGCCTGCGCGGCGCCCTCGGCGATGAGCGTCGCGAGCGCGACCAGAGCCAGCAGGAGCTGGCGCCACCCCGGGAAGATGTCCCCCCCGATCAGGATGAGGTACCCCGTCCAGGCCAGCGCCACCGTGAGCGGGATGGCCACGCGGCCGCGCGGCGCCCGGCGGAGCGATACCCCCGCGCCGACCAGCGCCAGGAGCACCATCGGCAGGATCGCGCCGTAGCCCGTGCGCACGTGCTGCCACCCGAGCAGCAGCCGCCCCACGTTCAGGCTGACCTTCGCCACCGCCGTGTTGGGGAGCCACGCCCCGTAGTACGCGAGGCGGAAGGCCGCCTGGCCCGCCAGCGCAACGGCGGGCAGGGCCGCGAGCCAGGCCAGGGTGCGCGCGGCGCGGAGCGCCTCGCCGCGCCGCCAGGGGCGCCGCGCGAGCAGCGCGCCCACCCCGACGGCTCCGGCGAGCACGAACCCGTCGATGCGGAAGAGCACCAGCGCGGCGAGCGCCGCGCCGGCGAGCAGGAGCGGGCGCCATGCCGGCGCCGTGGGGCCGACGGCCCGCTCGGTCAGCAGCAGCGCCGCGACGAGGGTCCCGATCATCGCCCCGTGCTCGAGGCCGGCGATGGACCAGACGGCCACCGGCGCGGCGAGCGCGAGCGCGAGCCCGCCGCCGAGCGCGCGCTCCAGGCGCGGGCGAAAGGGGCGGGCGGCGCAGGACACCAGCGCGATCCCGGCGACGGCGCCGAGGAAGTCGAGCACGCGGGCGGTGGTGATCGTGGGCAGCCCGGCGGCGCTGAAGGGCGCGAGCAACAGGATCCAGAGCAGATCGGAGTAGCCCTCCACCCGCTCGCCGTCGGTCCAGGTCAGCCCCCGCCCCGACGCCAGGCGCTCCGCGTAGCGCAGCGAGATGAGCGCGTCGTCGGAGAAGAACGGGTAGTAGTGCCGCGCGTGCACCCCCAGCACCACCACCAGCCCCGCGAGCGCGACCCACACCAGCCAGCTCGGCGGTCGCCAGGTCGAGCGCCGACGTCGGGAGCCGCGGGTCCGCGCGCCTCCTCGGCGCGGTTCAGTGGTCATCCCGGGCACCATACCTCCCTCCGGGGCGCCGGATCGAGCGGTCACCGAGGCCTCCCCGCCGCTCCCGCGCGGGGAGGCCAGCTGCCCGGCGCCCGGACGTGGGTGGCTACGGGGCGGTGGTGAAGTACCGCGAGACGGACGCGGTGTATGCCCCATTGCCGAGACGGGGTCCGATCGGCGTCGCGCCGTCCGAGGCGAAGGCGTCCATGAACCCACCGGGTCCGGCCATCGCGTCCACGTCGGTCCAGTCGCCGTGCGTCTCCACGTACCACTCCGTCAAGTCGTCGCTGATGAGCTCGAAGGCACCGCCCACGACCTCCGGGATGGTGAACTCCTCCCGGCCAGTAACGATGAAGAGGCCGGAGTAGTAGCTGTAGCTGCTCATCGCCACGAGGTAAGCGCCACTGGCGGAGGAGCCCGAGAAGGCGAACTGGGTCGTCGAGTCGACCGCGGTCGCCCCGTCCGCCGGGAGCAGCAGCACGCTCGGCTCGGGCACGGTCAGCGCGACGGGTTCGCCGTTCGCGGCCAGCCCATCCCGGTGCACCAGGGAGAACCCGGTGTAGGAGCGAGTGCCCTCCGACGCCGAAACGGTGATGCTGCCACCGGGCAGGGTCGGGACCAGGTAGCTCAGGTTGTTCCCAGCGTCGGTGTCCCTCACCACCTGGATCGAGCCACCGGTGGGGAAGCGGACGAAGACGCGGTTCTCGCGACCGGCGAGGTTGGGCGCCGTGACCGTTCCGAGCAGGAAGCCGACCGGGATCTCGTCCGGCGAGAGGTCGAGCGTCACCGTGCGCGGCTCGTCCCCCGCCAGGGAAACCGGGCTCGAGTCGTAGGCCAGGTAGTTGATGGGCAAGTCGGTTTCCGGGTCGCTCACCACCACCAGGGAGTGGACGGTCGCGTTCGTCGTGGCTGGACCGCGCCAGGTCGGGAAGGTGGTGTAGTTCGGGTTCGTGGTCGAGAACTGGTTGTGGCCGTCGGGTCCGACGACGCTCAACATGAGCGTCTGGTTGTCGCCGCCCTCCCAGTCCTCGGCGTTGAAGGTGGTCGTCGCGTCCCACTGCGGCAGGCCTCGATAGACCTGCAGCGTCGGATCGCGGCGCGTGAGCCCCTGGTAGACCCAGCCGTAGACCTCCCGGCGGGGCTGGGTGATCTCGATCATCAGCGATGCGTCGTAGACCGCGGGCACGTCGGGGACCTCGAACCGGCCGTGCTCGTCCGTGATGGTCAGGGCGCTGCCGCTCACCTCGACGGGGACGTTGGGGAGCGGATGCCCCCAGAAGTCGATGACCTGGCCGCGGACCGGGGAGCCCGTGCTCGCCGCCCCGCCCTCGCCGCCCGGCCCCCCGCCGCCCGCGGCGTCGCCGGCCGCGCCGCCCGTGGCGACGGTGCCGCCTGCAGGGCTGCCGCTGGCCCCGACCGCGCCGCCCGCGCCACCGGTCGCCACGCCGCCCTCGCCGCCGGCGGTTTCGGCGTCGCCGCCCGCGCCGCCGGCACCACCCGTCGCGACCATGCCGCCGGCGCCGCCCGTCACCGAGCCGCTCGTGCCGCCGGTGGTTTCGGCGTCGCCGCCGGCGCCGCCCGTCCCGGTCTCGCCGCCCTCGCCGCCGGTTTCGGCGGTGCCACCGGCGCCGCCAACGGCGCCGCCGCCGGTGCCGGCTCCACCGGTGGGCTGGCCGCCGCTCGACTCCGTTTCGCCCCCCGCGCCGCTCGTCGAGCCGCCACCGCTCCCGACGATGGCGCCGCCCGTGGCGCTGTCACCGGCTTCGCCGCCGCCCCCGGTCATTTCGGTGCGGTTCACCGTCGAATCCTTGTTGCAGCCCATGACGACGCTGCCGATCGCCATGGCCAGGAGGAGTCGCTTCGTCATCGAGGTTTCCTTTCGCCCAGCGCGGGCGCGGTCGCCGGCCCCAGCGCAGTATGGAAGCAGCGGGCGCGCATGCAAAGCGCCATGGTTTCGCAGCGGGAATCGAGCGGCGACGGGCCGTCGCGCGGCCGGGATCGGTCGAACCCGGCGCGGAGTCAGGGGCTCGGGGCCCGCCTCGGTCGCGAGGCCCGCGGCGCGCCGGCCGCGGAGCTCCCCCGTGGTTCGAGGACTCGTCTCCCCGGGATCACGGCCGCCGCGGACGCCGGCGCCTCCCCGCTGGCCGCCCCCCCCGGTCGCAGGCGTTTCGAGCCTGCCCTCTCCTCTCACCGCTCCGCGCGTTCGTCCCGTGACACCGCGGGGGCCGGCGCGAGGGGACGTCTTCAGTCGCGGGTCGCGCCTTCGCGGGTCGCCCTCGCGGGCAGCACCACCCGTCGTTCGACGAGGTCTCGGACCGTGTCGCGCAGCGTCTCGCCCGGTTCCCGCGGGCGCCAGCCGAGCTCGCGTTCGGCCTTGCTGCTGTCCGCGTACCAGTAGTGCTGGCCGAGATCGACGTCGATCTCCGACGCCGGCGGCCGCCCCCCGATGGCCTCGACCGCGCGCGAGAAGACGTCGTTGAGACCGAGCGCCAGGGCGCGGCCGCGCGGCAAGCGCAGGCGCGGCGCGGGGACCCCCGTCAGGCGCTCCAGCCGCTCGAACAGCGCGGCCACCGTGAGGTTCTTCGCGTTCAGCAGGTAGCGCTCGCCCGGGCGGCCGCGCTCGAAGGCGAGCAGCAGGCCCGCCGCCGCGTCGCGCGCGTCGACGAACGCGTAGCCGCCCGCGGGGATCGCGGGGATCCTCCGTTCGAGGAAGCGCCGCACGTCACCGGTCGAGCTGTCGCGGAGATCGCCGGGGCCGAGCAGGAGCGTGGGGTTGACGATGACGACCTCGAAGTCCGGGGGGTCGTTGGCCGCGAGCGCCTCCTGCTCCCCGTAGTACTTGGTGCGGTAGTACGGCCAGCGCGCGATGATCTCGAGCGGCGGCGGGTCGGTTTCGCGCCCGATCCGGGCGGGGTCCGTCCCCACGGCGATGGTCCCGCTCGTGCTTGCCACGACGACCCGCCGTACGCCGGCGCCGCGCAGCGCCGCGAGCGCGGTGCGCGTGCCGACGACGTGGAGGCGGTGCATCGCCTCCGTGTCCTCCGCCCGGCGCGAAACCTTGCCGGTGCAGAGGAACGCGCCGTCCGCGCCGCGCGCGCTCCGCTCCACCGCGCTCGCGTCGAGGACGTTCACGGGCTCGACGGGGAGGCCGTGGACCTCACCGCCCTCGATCGACGCCACCGTCACCCGGTGTCCGGCGTCGAGCAGGTGGCGCACCAGGTGCGCGCCGAGGAACCCGGCGCCCGCGACCCAGAACCAGCTCACGGGGCGTCTCCCTGGAGCTGGAAGACCTTCTGGAAGGTGAAGAGGAGGTTGATGTTGTTGCTCTTCACCGCGCCGGAGACGAACTCTGCGGGCGACGGAGTGTAGGCCTCGCGGACGATGCGCGTGAAGATGGCGGGGGTGGTCTTGAGCACGCAGTCGGCGGGGTTCACCACCTTGCCGGGCACCACCTCGCAGGCGTCCCGGCTCACCTTCACCGTCCAGCGGTCCTCGCCGAGCGCGAAGTAGTAGCTCACGGGCCGATCCACCGCCCCGGCGACGAAGCGCTCCTGGAGCTCGGCGAAGACGTCCGCCAGCGACTCCGGTGGCTCCTCGGGCTCCACGTCGACGTCTCTCAGGGTGGAGAGGTCGAGCAGCCGGCCTTGCGAGAGCTCCCGCACCGCTCGCTCGGCCAGGCGCGCCACGATCCGCGACGCCTCCGACGGGGACCGCCCGGCGGTCAGCCGCCGGAGGTCCGCGAGGGTGAGGGGCAGTCCGATGCGGGCCTGCACGTCGCGGCGGCGGATCATGCGCGCGCCCTTGGGCAGCGCCAGGTGGGTACCGCCGAGCCACACGGGCAGGACGTCGACCCCGTACTGCAGCGCGAGGTGGCCGACCACGGCCTTGAACTCGTGCACCTCGCCGTCGGTGGAGCGGGTCCCCTCGGGGAACACGAGCACGGTGCGGCCCTCGGCGAGCCGCTGGCCGGCCCTCGCCAGCGAGTCACGCAGCGCGCCCGTCCGCGAGAGCGGCTGCAGGTTGGTGAAGTTGTCGAAGAACCCACGCCGCCAGCGCCCGCCCTCGAAGAAGTAGTCCTGCGCGGCCAGGGACACGATGTCACGGCCGTAGGAGCCGAGCGCGTACTTGACGAGCCCCATGTCGAGGTGGCTCGCGTGGTTGGCGACCACGAGCGTGTTGCGGTTGTGGGGGATGAAGGCCCGCCCCGTCACCTCCACGTCGAGCACCCGGTCGTAGAAGCCCATCTGCGCCTTCCCCATCCACGCCATCGCGACCTTGCGGACCGGCTCCGGCACCTCGATCGGCTTCTCCTCCTTCTGCTCGATGGTCTGGGTCATGCCGTCGCGCCGTCGGGCGTGGGTCGCGGCCCGCACGAGCTCCTCCGCCTCGCCGACGGTCCGGCAGTCGTTCAGCTTCTCCGCGTCGACCGCGGCGCCGGTCTGCTGCTCGAGCGTGACCAGCAGCTCGAGCAGCATCAGCGAGTCGAAGCCGAGGTCCGCGACGAGGGCCGTGCCGGTCGACAGCTCGGCGGGCTGGCGGCGGGCGATGGCGGCGACGGCGCGGCGGCCGACCTGCGCGGCGGCGTCGAGCCGCTCGCTCCCGGCGAACGGTCGCACGCTGCCGGGCGACTCGGCCTGCTCGATGGTGCGACGGACCTCGGCACGCTTCACCTTCCGGGTGGCGGTCCGGGGGAGCGGCAGATCGGTGAGTCGGACGATCGCGGGCCGCATGTGGACGGGCAGACCGAGCAGCGCCTTGTCCAGGGCTCGCCGGGCGCGATCATGGCGCTCGTCGCGGGTCGCGGTGTCGTCCTCGGCCACCGTCGCCAGGCACGCGATGCGCTCGCCCCCGCGGGGGTCGCTCACGGCGAGCACGGTGAGCTCCTTGATGTGCTCCACCGGCCCGATCCGGGCCTCGACGTCGTCGGGGTACACGTTCTCGCCGTTGGCGGTCACGATCGTGTCCTTCTTGCGGCCGACGATGACGAGGTCGCCGTGCTTGTCGATCCGGCCCAGATCCCCCGTGTGGAGCCACCCCTCCGCGTCGATGGACTCCCGCGTCGACGCGTCGTCGTCGGCGTAGCCGAGCATGACGTTGGGCCCTCGCGCGACGACCTCCCCGATCCCGTCCTTGCCCGGGTTCAGGATCCGGACCTCGACGCCCGGCACCGGCTTGCCCACGTGCCCCGCGCGTGCCGTCGGACCCGCCTTGGCGACGGTGAGCACGGGGGCGGCCTCGGTGAGCCCGTACCCCTCGGCGAGGTGCAGCCCCAGCCCCGCGAACACCCGGTGCGTCCGCTCCGGCAAGGCCGCGCCGCCGCTCACCAGGTACCGGAGGTGCCCTCCCAGCCCGGCGTGGACGGGGCCGAAGAGCAGGCGCCCGAGGTCGACGCCCAGTGACTTCCCGAAGGCGCGGTTCACGTCCAGCCCGAGCTCGAACAGGGTGGCGACGAGCCGCCCGCGCTCGTTGACCCGGGCGAAGATGCGGCGCTCCAGCATCTCCCAGAGCGCGGGGACGCCGACCATCGCGGTGATCCTCCCCTCGTCGAGCGCGTACTCGAGCCGCTCCGCCGTGAGCTCGTCGATGTACACGATGCGGGCGCCCCGTGACATCGGCAGCAGCATCCCGCACGTCAGCTCGAAGGTGTGGTGCAGCGGGAGCACGCTGAGCACGCGGTCGCCGGTCGACAGGGGGAAGAGCGGGGCGAGCGCCGCGACCAGGGAGGTCACGTTCCGGTGGGAGAGCATCACTCCCTTGGGCTTGCCGGTCGTGCCGCTGGTGTAGATGAGCGCGGCGACGTCGTCGGGCGCCACGCCCACGCGCTCGCCGGGTGGCCCGGGCTCCGCGGCCGCCTCGAGATCGAGCCACGCCACGGCGTCGCCCAGCCGCTCGGCGGTGCGCCGTCGCGCTGGCGCGTCGGCGATGACGACCCGCGCCCCGGAGGCCGCGCGGAGGTTGCTCGCCACCAGCGCGTCGACGTTGCTGTCGAGCGGCACCACCGTGGCCCCCGCGGCCAGGATGCCGAAGAAGCAGATCGGCCAGGCCGGGTGGTTGTGGCCGGCGAGGAGCACGCGGTGTCCCGGCTCGACCCCGAGGGCCTGCAGCCGTGCCGCGCAGGCGAACGAGCGCGCTCGCCAGTCTCGGAAGGTGATGCGGGACAGCCCGTCGGCCTCGGTGCGCTGGAGGGCCACGGCCAGGTCGTAGCGATCGGCCATGTCCTCGAGCAGGTTCACCAGGTTGTCGTGGGGCCGCGGCGCGCGCGTCTTCTTCTTGACCTTGGCGTCGAGCTCGGGGAAGACGAACTGCTCGAGCGCCGGCGCGTGGCACTCGAGGAACCACTGGCGCCAGTCGATCCGGTCCGGCTCCCAGTTGATGCGGGCGCGATCCTGCGCGTCGAGCCGCGCGCGGGCCGCGCGGATGTTCTCGCAGCGGAAGGTGTAGTGGTACTGGCAGATGAAGGGGACGAACGTCTGCAGCACCTTGCCCACCTTCGCCTGCTGCCGCGAGTAGTCGCCCAGCGCTCGCGCCGCCGGGCCGAGCAGCGTCGCGGCGGGGCCGACCGCGCTCTGCTTGAGCACCTCGGAGAGCCACCCCGCGCCGCGCGCGAGCACGGGCGGCCCGTAGGAGTGGAACTGCTGCTCGTCGAGCAGCGCCCCCTCGAAGTGCGCGGCGAGGAAGCTCCCCACCGGCCCGCCGCGGCCCGTCCGCTGGTAGTAGCGGCGCTTGTAGAGCCCCGAGAGCTCGAAGAACCGCCGCATCGAGCAGGGGTTCACGTCGCTCGAGCCGAGCTGGTAGACCGACGGAGCCGTCCCCTCCAGGAGCTCGCCGAGGGCGAGGGTCATCCCGCCGGCGACCATGTCACAGGGAATGAAGTCGAGGTTGTTGTCGGAGCCGGGGATCTGCGGCTGCCCTTCGCGCAGCGAGTAGATGAGCGGGGCGCTGGTGTTGATGCCCTCGTTCCAGGCCGGGAACGGGTACTGCACCGTCGACTCGATGATCGCCGGCCTGACGATGGCGAACCGCAGCCCGGAGCGGGCGATGATCTGCTCGCCGATGGACTTGGTGTAGGTGTAGGTGTTGGGGAACCCCCAGAAGCGGGCCCGCTCCATCCCCGTCGCGGAGAGCTGATCCTCGACGAAGGCGCGCTTCACCCGGGCGAGCTCGGCCTCCAACGCGCCGCCCCGCGTCGGCTCGCGCCGCTCGCGGAGGTTCCGCTTCGCCTGGTCCAGGAAGTGGCTCTGCCGGAAGGCGTCGTCCGCGCGCTGGCGCGCCTGGCGGACGACGTCCAGGCACTCGTCGATCTCCCGATCCGGATCCCAGTGCGAGCGGTCGAGCTCGTCCGCGCGGGGGAAGGGGAAGTCGCGCGGATCGACCTCGTCGATGTTGCCGGTGCGGTTCCCGGCCACGAAGCAGGTGCTGGTGTGGAGCAGCGGCACCGCGCCGAGGTCGCGCGTCAGCGCGACCAGGTTCTGCACCCCGAAGGCGTTCACCTCCAGCGCCTCGTCGATCGGCGGATCGAAGTCGACCACGCCGGCGGAGTTGACCACCGCGTCGGCGTGCCCGCGCAGGGCGTCCCGGACCCCGGCCGGGAGCCCGCACCACGGCTGCCCGACGTCGCCGGGGACGGGCGTGATCCGGCTCCGCAGGAAGGCCTCGAACCCGGCCCCGTGTCGATCGCGCAGCGGCTGCAGGACCTCGCTCGACGCGATCTCCTTCCAGAAGCGCTGCTCGGCGGTCATCCCCCGGCGCTCGCGGACGAGCAGGTACAGGTGGCCGACGGCGGGATAGTGAAACAATAGGTGAGACCACCAGACCTTGCCCAAGAAGCCGGTGCCGCCGATCACCACGAGACGTCGGCCCGCGAGGACGGCCGTGAGATCCAGGGGCGGGCGCGGGCCGTCGCGTCCGCTCGGGCGCGAGGCGGTCATTCACCGCCTCGCCGCGCGCTCGGGCGCACCTCCGCCATGTTGATCGGCGGGATCTTCATGTACGTGACCTCCAGCGAACGCTGCTCGCCGCCGCGCGCCATGTAGAGCGCCTCGTCCATCGTCGGCGCCGTCTCCCAGCCGAGGAGCCGCGGGATGTACTCGTTGTCGGCGCCGACGACGATGGTGCGACCGACGTGCCGGCGGCCGTTTTCCCCCCAGTACCACATGAAGAAGGCGTGGGCGGGGTGGTAGGCATGACCGCTCCGGTACATCTGGATGAACGCGGGGTCGGCGGCCCACGTCTCCTCGTACTTGCGGCGGATCTCGTGCGAGTCGCGCGTCTCCGGGAGGATCTTGTGCACGAACGGGATGTAGGCGGCGTGCTGGCCGTAATCGAACCGATCGCTGCACGGGTGGGTGAGGATCATGGTGCCGCCGCGCTTCACGATCGGCGCGCCGACGTGCAGGTTGTGGAAGTACCCCTCGGCGAGGCAGGACACGAGCAGCGGGTTCATGAACGCGTGCACGTTGTAGGGCATGATGTAGGGCACGCCGAAGACGACCACGTCCGACTGCCCCTCGATGGGGACGAGGTACTGCTCGTTGATCCGGGCGATCGTCTTGGCGTGGACCGCCTCCGTCTCGCCCGCGTGCACGCCGGTGACGCCGTAGGGGGCCGGGAACTTGTCGAAGATCGCCTGCCGCGCGGCCTGGGGCAGGCGCTTGGTCGCCTCGACCATCCCCTTGAGCAGGAGCTTCTCCCGCACCGAGAGCTCGTCCTCGTTCTTGGCGAGGAACCAGAGCGACTCGTCGAACATCCGGTTGTTGATCGTGGTTTCGATGGTGAAGACGTTGAGCGCCTGGTTCGTCACCCGCCCCATCCGCCACAGGCTCTGGTGGAGCGTCGAGGTCCCGGGCTCCATGTACGAGGGGCAGGCCCCGATCGTCTCCGGGTTGTGGTGCTGGCGGAGCGTGCGGTAGTTGGCGATCCCGCACATCAGCGACTTGTGTCCGCCGTCGAGCGGGACGAGGTTCAGGTTCACGTAGATGACGAGATCACTCTCCGCGGCGCGCCGATTGATCTCGATGACCTCGCCGTGGTCGGTGCGGCCGATCTCGACGATGTTCTCGGTGTCCTCCGCGTCGAAGTTGTAGAGCCGATCCGGCCAGTGGGCGTCGAAGATCCGATCGCCGACCATGTGCCGGATCTCCCAGTCCCGCATCTTGCGGTGGATCCCGGTGGCCACGATGAGCTCGAAGTCATCGACGCCGTAGTCGGCCAGGAGCTCGAGCACGATCCGGAGCACCCGCTCGCGCACGTCGGGCCGGCGCATGGGCGGCAGCGGCAGCGAGATGTCATCGATGAGGATGGTGACCTTCATCCCCGGCCGGAGCTTGGCGTAGAGCGGCTCGCTGTTCTCGGGGTGGTTGATGGCGTGGCGGATGGCGGCGTCGACGTCCTTGAGCGGGGCGAGCGTCGGCTTGGGGTAGATGCAGCGCGAGCCCGCGGGGAGGTCGACCTCCACGAGGCGGTCGCCGGAGAACAGCACGCGGGGCGCGCTGTCGCGCTCCAGGGTCACGACGCAGGGGTGGTTCATGGGTTCCTGGTGAGACGGAAGCTCGGCCAGCTATAGGACCGGGCGAGCACCGCGAGGCGGGGGTCGGGGTTCACGGCGGCCGGGTGCCCGACGACGCTGAGCATCGGCACGTCGGAGTAGCTGTCGCTGAAGGCGAAGCAGTCGTCCAGGTCGTGCCCGTTCCTGCGCGCGTGGTCGCGGACGATCCGAGCCTTCTCCGGTCCGGCCACGACCGGCTTGAGCAGCTTGCCGGTGGCGACCCCGTTCTTCAGCTCGAGGCGGTTCGCGATCACCTCGTCCGCGCCGAGCTGGTCGGCCAGGCGCTCCACGATGAAGTCCAGCGCGCCGGAGATGAAGACGATCTTGCGGCCCCCCTCCCGCGCGCGCTGGACCAGGTCCCGCGCTCCCGGGAAGACGTAGGGCCGCATGACCCGGTCGTAGGCCTCGTCCGCCAGGACCAAGAGGCGGTCCTCGGTCATTCCCGCGTAGGTCGAATAGAGGAGCTCGTTGAAGAGGCGGCGATCGGCGATTTCCGCCAGGGCCATGGCCGGCACCTGCAGCGCCGCCCGGCCCAGTCGTCGGAGGCTCGCCAGCGGGGTGCCCTGATTCGCCAGGTAAAACAGCGTGGGGTGCACCACGTTGGTCGACACCAGAGTGCCATCCACGTCGAAGTAGCTGGCGGCCACGACGGTTCGATTCCGTATCGAGCGGACGGAGTCAACCTTCGTCCACAGCCTGTGGGTTCGTTGTGCAGAACCCGGGAGCTCATCCCGGAGGCCCGGGTAACGCGACGTCCGGGGAGGACGGCAGACCTACCGAAAGCCAGAAAAAACGCAACTCAATACCGGAGCGAAGGGGCTTGGGGACGGCCGCGACCGTGTCGCTGCGGCCGGCTCGCGTCCGGGAGCGGCGGCCCCGACCCCTCCCGCGCGTTGCCGGACGGGAGCCGGAAACCCGGCCGGACCCAACACATAAGTAACTGTAATCATGTGAGAAATATCAATGGTGGCGACGGGGTCCTGCCGTGCCGGCACCAGCGGCAGCGAGAATGAACCGGCGCTCGGCGCCGGGCGGCTCCCCAGGTCGTCCGGCGATGTCCCGGACTGCGGGCCGAGGTGCGCTCAGCCGAGGTGCGGGCGTGCCAGCTCGACGACCCGCGCGGCCACGGCCGGAACGTCGAGGTCGTCCGTGTCGATGGCGTCATGAGCGAGCTCCGCGTAGAGCGGCGCGCGGCGGGCCAGCACTTCGACGACCTCGTCGGTGAAGCTCCGCGCGCCGGTCAACGAGGGACGCTCGGTGTCGGCGGCGATGCGTCGCACGATCGTGGCCGGGGCGGCGCGGAGCCAGATCACACGACCCCGGCGGCGCAGGGGGGCGAAGTTCTCGCGGCGCTCGACCACGCCCCCCCCGCAGTCGAGGACGAGGCCGTCACCGGCGGCGAACTCCGCCACCAGCGCGACCTCGCGATCGCGGAAGCCCGCCCAGCCGTGCGCCGCGACGATCTCCGGGATGGAACGGCCGCTGCGGCGCACGAGCTCGGCGTCCAGGCTCACCACGGGGCGCCCGAGCGCCTCGCCGACCCTCCCGGCGACGGCGCTCTTGCCCGTCCCGCGGTACCCGATCAGGACCACGTTCACAGGTGCGCCTCCACCACGCGCCGCATGACCTCGACCGGCGCGGGCTCGGCCGTGAAGAGCTCGAACTGGAGCACGGCCTGCCCGAGGAACATCTCGAGGCCCTCGACCACGGCGGCGCCCGCCGCCGCCGCGTCGGTGAGCAGCCGCGTGCGTCGCGGGTTGTACACCGCGTCGAAGACCGTGAGCCCCGGCCGGAGCAGCCGCGGCGGCACCGGGGTCGCCTCCTTGGCCGGGGACATCCCCACGGGCGTGCAGTTCAGGAGCAGCTCCGCGTCCTCGAGCGCCGTGGCCAGGCTCGCCTCGTCGAGGGCGTGGGCCGTGGCCGAGGCGCACCCGCACCGCTCCAGATCGGCGACCAGCCTCGCGAGCTCGTCGGGGACCACCCCGAGCACGCGCAGCTCCGCGGGGGGCGCTTCGAGCGCCAGCGTCACCGTGATCGCGCGCGCCGCGCCGCCCGAGCCGAGCACCACCACGCGGCGTCCCGTGGGATCGGCGCCGGCCGCGCGGAGGGCGCCGAGCGCCCCCCGCCCGTCGGTGTTGTAGCCGCGCAGGCGCCCGCCGTCGTTGACCACCGTGTTGATGCACCCGATCCCGCGCGCGGTCGCGTCGACCTCGTCCACGCACGCCATCGCCGCCACCTTGTGGGGGATGGTGATCGACAGCCCGCGGTACCCGAGCGCGCGCGCGCCCTCGATCGCCGCCGGCAGTCGCTCCGGGGGCACGTCGTGCGCTACGTAGGCGAGGTCGAGCCCGCGCGCGGCGAACGCCGCGTTGTGGAGCGCGGGAGACAGCGAGTGCCCCACCGGGTGGCCGAGGATCCCGCACACCCGGGTCTTGCCGCCGATCGTCGTCATGCCCTGGCCTCCGCCGGTCGCGCTCATTCATCGAGCGCCGCCCGGCGCCCTGTCAACCCCCGGGCGACGAGACCGGGCACTTCTGGTAGAAGCCGGACGATGCAGCTCGTCGAGACCCGGGCGGCCCTGGCCGCGATGGGGTCGCGGCTCGACCGTGTGGAGCGCTTCCACGTCGACACGGAGTTCGAGTCCACGCGGCGCGGCGCGGAGCTATGCCTGGTCCAGATCGCGACCGGCGACGAGGTGTTCATCGTCGACGCCCTCCGCCTGCCGGACCTCTCTCCGCTCGCGTCGACGCTCGGCGATCCGGCGCGCACCTGGGTGCTGCACGCGGGCGGCCAGGACGTCCCGCTGCTGCTCCGCGCGCTCGGGATCGAGCGCGCGCCCACGCTCTTCGACACCCAGGTCGCGTGGGCGCTCATGAGCGCGGAGACGGCGGTCGCCCTCGGCTACCTCTTGTACAAGGTGCTCGGCGTGCGCGCCGTGAAGGCGCACCAGGCGGACGACTGGAAGCGGCGCCCGCTGCCGCGGGGCCAGCTCGCCTACGCGGCCGCCGACGTCGCGCACCTGCCGGCGCTTCACGCCGAGCTCGCGCGGCGCGCCGAGGCGCTGGGGCGCCTCGACCTCGTGGCCCTGGCGTCGGCGGAGCAGTGGACGGAGGCCCCCGAGCCGCCAGCCCCCCTCTCGCTCTCCGCGTTCCGCCACGCCTGGCAGCTCGACGCGCCCGCGCAGGCGGTGCTGCGGGCGCTCCTGGACTGGCATCAGGGGCGGGGCGACCGGGGCGGGGAGCCATCGCTCGACCCCAAGGCCCTCTTCGCGGTCGCCGCCCGCATGCCGCAGTCGACCGCCGACCTGGCCCGGATAAAAGGGGTGCCGCGCGGGCTGGTCGAGCGCCGAGGCGCGGAGCTGGTCGAGCTCGTGAAGGCCGCGCGCGCCGCGCCCGGCCCGCTCGTCCCCCTGGAGCCCGAGCCCTACGTCACCTTCGAGCAGGTCGCGGCGGAGGCCTGGGTGGGGCTGGTGCGCGCCGAGGCGTGCGCCGCGGTCCAGGTGGCACCCGATCTCGCCTTTCCGCCGCGCCTCGTCCGGCGCGCGATCGCCAGCGTCCGCGCCACGGGTGATCCGCTCGCGCTCCTCGACGCGGTCGGCGGCTGGCGGCAGGCCTTGCTCGAGGCCGCGCTGCGGGACGCGATCGCGCGCCGCGCGCTGCCGGTCGTCGCCGCGCCGGCGGGTGATTGAGCCGCGGCGCCGAAGCCCCCGCGCGTGGCCCGCCTCAGATCGCGTGGGCGGTCGCCTGGTCGAGCACGTACCGCTCGCCGTCCCACCGCCCGCGGGTCGCGCGCGCGCCGTCGCGATCGACGTCGAACACCCAGAGCCCCTCGCGGCCCGCGTAGGTCGTGCTCCCGGCGTCGAAGATCCGCGCGCGGAGCCCGGGGAGCGTCAGCTCGAAGCAGTGGTGGAGGTGCCCGTGCAGGATGGCGCCGCGCTCGATCGTTCGGCAGACAGCGAGCAGCTCATCCGCGTTCTCGAGCCCGTGCAGGAACCGGTCGGGCTCGCCGTGCTCGCGGCGCGGGGCGTAGTGCAGCAGCACGAAGACGAAGCGGTCCGCCAGGCGCGGGTCGCGAAGCACGCGGGCGAGCGCCGCGAGCTCCGCGTCGGGGACGCGCCCGCTCGAACGCCAGGGCTGCGGGTTGGGGCGAGCGCTCGACACCGCGATCACCGCGACCTCGTCGCCCACGAGGCGGACGAGGGGCCAGGTCCCGTCCACCCGGTGCTCCGGGAGGTCGCTGGCGAAGGTGCCGGCGAACGCACGCTCGAAGCGCCGCTCGCGCACGGTGTCGCCGAGGTACAGGGCGTGGTTGCCGGGGACGTGGACGTAGCCGAGCGGCGCCTTCAGCAGCGGGGCGACGGCGGCGCGGGCGACCGCGTACTCGGCCTCGGTGCCGAGCGTGGTGTAGTCACCCGTGCAGAGCACGAGCTCGACCCGCTGGTCGCGGACGAACTCCGCGAGCCGGCCCAGCTTGTGCACGGCGTCCGCGAAGCGACGGTTGCGCCGGAGCACCGCGTTGGCGCCGCCCAGCAGCCGCTTGCCGAGCCAGTCACGGAGCGGGATCCCCGAGTAGGGAGCGAGGACGTGGACGTCCGTGAAGTGCAGCGCGCGTACCATCGGCGCGCCGAGGATAGCCGAGCTCGTTGGCCGCGCCAGGTCGGGCCGCGGCGGTCTCGCGCGGACGGCGCTTCCCGGCGCCGGTCAGCGCCCCGTCTCGTCACGCGCCGGCGGAGCGCCGCGCCGGCGGTCCCGCCAGTCGCCGGCGAAGATCTCGTAGCGGAGCAACCGCCCGTGGAGCGCGCCGTTGACCAGCGGGCGTCGGGACTCGGGGCGCAGGCCCACGTGACCGGCGAGCGCGGGGTCGCCGACGTACACGAACGCCGTGGCGCCGGCGCAGCGCCGCTTCAAGAAATCGCCGAGGTCGCGGTACAGGGCCGGGATCGCGCGCGCGTCGCCGAGGCGGAGCCCGTACGGGGGGTTGGTCACCACGAGGTGATCGGGGAGCCCGTCGAGGGCGCGGAAATCCGCGACCCGCAGGGTGATGCGCTCCCCTCCCGGGAGCCGGGCGAGGTTGTGGCGCGCCGCGGCCACCGCCGCCGGATCCACGTCGCTGCCGCCCAGGAGGCCGGGCGCCAGCGGCCGGATGGCGGCGTCCGCGGCCGCGCGGGTGCGGCGCCAGAGGTCGGCGTCGAAGTCCGGCAGCCGCTCGACGCCGCCGCGCGCTCGCAGGTGTCCGGCGGGGATCCGGGCGTGGGCCATCAGCGCCTCCGCCAGCAGCGTGCCGGAGCCGCAGAAGGGATCGAAGAGCGGGCGCTCTCCGTCCCACCCGCTCTCCCGGATGATGGCCGCCGCCAGCGTCTCCTGCATCGGCGCCGGCACCGTGCGCCCGCGGTAGCCGCGCCGGTGCAGGGCGCCGCCGGAGGCGTCGAGGCTCAGGGTCGCCTCGTCGCCGGCGACGTGCAGGTGCAGCCGCACGATCGGGTCGTCCCGCTCGACGCTCGGCCGCCGTCCCGTCCGATCCCGGAAGCGGTCCGCCACCGCGTCCTTGACCCGGAGCGCGGCGTGGCGCGAGTGCGTGAGGTGCGGTCCCGAGACGTTGGCCTGCACCGCGAAGGTTTCGTCGGGCCCGAGCAGCTCCTCGAACGGGATCTCGCGCGCCCAGGCGTAGAGCGCGTCGGGGCTGCGACAGCGGAAACGAGCCAGGGGGGCCAGCAGGCGGCCGAGCAGCCGCGCCTCGTAGACGATCCGGTAGAGCGCCGCGCGGTCCGCCTGGAAGGACACGCCGCGGTGGCACAGCTCGGTCGCGGTCGCGCCGAGCGCGCGGAGCTCGGCGGCGCCGTCGGGCTCGAGGCCTCCGGTCACCTGGGCGAAGTAGCGGCCGTCGCGCGCGTACTCGAACATCGGGCCGGCGCAGCTTACACCCGGAGCTATCCGGCTCGAGGGAGGTCCTGGCCCCCAACGGGAAACGGGGGCGCCGCTCGCGACCGCCGCGACCGAACGGCGACGGGCGTCCTCCCGGCGGTGTCCGTCAGACGGCGACCTCGCGCGGGCGCACGAGGTCGCCCGATGCGGTGCGCGCTCGCTCGGGCTCCACCTCGCCGAAGCGAACCGCGATGGTGACGCCCGAGCCGTGGAGGAGCGAGGTCAGCGTTCCGGCGAGCGCGAGGAGCTCGTGCCGCGTGACGTCGCTCGGTCGCGGGGGCGCCGTGAGCCACAGGGTACCCGGCGTGCCCGGGCTCTCTTGCAGCGAGCGCAGCAGGGCGCGGGCGGTCCGCGCTCGTCCCTCCGCGTCGTCGGGCGCGTCACGCCCCCCGCCGACGGCGAGGATCGCGGCCACGATGGGCCGGCCCTCCGCTTGCAGCCGCGCGGCCCGTGACTCGCCCCGCCGCGCCCGCAGCAAGGGGTGCTCCAGCTCGTCCTGGGCGATGACCACCGTGTCGGTCCCGCCCCGCCGGCAGGAGGCGAGGCAATCCGGCCAGGCAGCCCCCTGCTCGAGCACCAGGATCGTGGTCGGTTCGTGGCTCATCCGTGCAGCGCCGTTCGATCGGCGCGCCGCGGACAGGCCCACGGCTTGCCATCGGGAAGGCCCGCATGGAAACCTCGGTCGAGCGCGGTCCATTCCCGGGACGGAGCGAATTGGCCGGGCCGGCTCGGCTCCGGTCGCCCGGCTCCGGCTCTTCCCGACCGCGGGGCGTCGGCCCGTGGTTCGGGAACCCGAGCGGGGGGCTCAGTGCGTGAACGCGGTCACGCCGGTGTGCAGCTCGACCCCGCGCGAGTCTGCGCTGCGCCGCAACGCCAGCACCTGCGGGCCCTCCACGCTCGCGGCGAGCACCGGGGAGCTCGTGGTCAAGATCCACTGGACGCCCGGCAGCGCGCGCTCGAGCGCCGCGCCGAGGAGCGAGAGGCACGCCGGGTCCTGGTGCAGATCGACCTCGTCGATGGTGACGATCCCCTCGGCGTCGCGGGGATCACGCCCGGGGTACGCGGCCCAGAGCGCGCGCACGGGCAGCGCGGTGAAGGCCACGAGGTGGCGCGCGCGCGTGGGGAGCCCGTCGAACGGCACCTCCACCCCGTCGCCGGTCACGAAGCGGGGCTCGAGGGTGAGCGGGTCGATGCCGTCGTAGCGGATCCCCACCACGGCGAGCACCGTCTCGACCGCCGCGGTCATGGCCCGGGCCAGCCGTTCGAAGCGGCGTCGGTCGGGTCGCCCGGCCGCGAGCGCGCCCACGATGCCGGCATAGACCAGCGCTTGCTTGGTCTCGCGGGCGAGGTCGGCGCGCGCGAGGTCCTCCGCGCTCGCCGCGCCCCGCACGTCGTAGCGGGCCAGGGTGCGGCCGGGCGCATGCAGGACGAGCGGCTGGCGGCCGAACCACCGCGTCGCGCCGATGCCCACGTGGACGAACCCGCCCTCGCGCGCGAGGCGGTCGAAGAGCGCCTGCTCGCGGCGGCGCAGCAGCTCGGCCTCGTCCTCGGCGAAGACGCGGGCGGATGGCGTCGCGACGTGCAGCGGGTGCGGCCGATCGGGGTCGTCCAGGCCGAGCCGGTAGCTCGCCGTGACCGTCCCCCCCGCGGCCTCGCCCGTGGGGCCCGCCAGCCCAGCCACCGCGTTGCCTGGGCGCGTGGCGGCGATGGCGGTGAGGATGGTCGTCTTGCCGACCCCGCCGGCGCCCTGGATCACGGTGAGCCTCCGCGGCTCCCCGTCGTCGTCGGCGAACGGTAGCGTCACGTCGTCGAACGGGCCGACCCCGACCAGGCGCAGGCCAACGAGGTGCATTGGCGGGCGATTGTAGCGCCCCGGCCCGGTTGGGCGAGGCGGGCCCGCGCTGCCCGCTCCGCTCGCGAGGAGGCGCGCGGTCGACCGCGGTCCGCCGCGGCCCCGTTCGGTGGCGGCCGCCGCCTGGCACGGCGGGGCGGGGGCCGCGCCGGCGCGCCCGGCGGTGGTTCGGCGTGCGGTCCGGCTGGACGCCTCCGCGGGTTCGCGCGAAGGTCCGGCGACGGGAAGCGATCGGATGCAGCTCACCGCCGAGATCACCATCGCGAGCGCGGCGCCGCCCATCTGGCGTGTGCTCGCCGCCGTCGGGCGGTACTCGGAGTGGAACCCGTTCCTCTGCGCCGTCGAGGGTGAGCTCCGCGTCGGGGCGATCCTCCACGTCACCCTGGGGGGCAGTGATGGATTTCACTCCCGGGAGCGAGTGAGGGTCACGACCCTCGTGGAGCCGGAGGAGCTGCGCTTCCGCGGCGAGTTCCTGCGCGCCGGCGTCATCGACACGGATTTCCAGATCCGGCTGGTGCCGGTGGCGGAAGGGACGCGGGTGGTCGCGCGCGCGGAGGTGTCCGGCTGGCTCGCCAACTACACGTCGTCGCGGCGCCTGACCGCGATCGCACGCGGCTGGGTCGGCATGAACGAGGCGTTGCAGCGGCGCGTCGAGCGCGCGCCGTGACGGGCTCGCGTCGAGGCGAGGGCTAGCCGTCGCGGCGCGCGACGGTGAGCGCGCAGAGCTCGGCCTCGGACTCCGCCAGCATCCAGCCGCCGATCGAAACCAGGCGCAGGGCGGCGAAGTCCGCCTCGACGGCGTCACGGACGGCGCGCCGGAGCTCCCAGCGCTCCGCGGCGAGTGCGGCGGCCTGCGCGGCGGGGGGCACGAGCGCGGCCACCAGGGCGGCGCGCGTCGGCGCGGGCGGGCGTTGCCAGAGGAAGGCGCGCCCGATCCGCCGCATCGCGGCCGCGGAGCGCAGGAGGCCCGTCAGGCGCTCGGCGAGCGCTTCGCGCGAGGGGACCTGGGCGCGGGCGAGGCCCGCGCCGAACACCCAGGCGAGCGGACCCGCCGCCAGCGCTCCGAGCGAGAGGGCACCGAGCACGCGCCGTCGGTCGAGGGGGGGGGCGCTCACGTGAGCACCTCGCGCAGGTGATCGCCCAGTCGCAGCGTGAGCGCCAGGATGGTCAGCGTCGGGTTGCTGAAGCCGCTGGTCGGAAAGACGGAGCTCCCCGTGACGTAGAGGTTCTCCAGCTGGTGCACGCGGAGGTCGCGGTTCACCACCGAGGTGGTGGGATCGTCGCCCATCCGCGTCGTGCCCATGTGGTGGTGGCCACCGATGACCTCCGGCCAGCGCGCGGGACGCGGGGGATCGTCGGCGTGCAGGAAGCTGTACACCCGTCCCAGTCTCGCCGCGCCGATCGCCGCGGAGAGGAGCTCGACGCTCCGGCGCAGGCGCCCCTCGGCCTGGGCATCGAGGCGCCAGTCGAGCACCACGCGGCGCATCCCGAGCGGGTCGCGCTCCCGCCCGAGGTAGACCCGCGAGCTCCGGGTCGGCACCTGCTCGAGGCGCCCGAAGATCTGGTAGAGCGTGTGCGCGCGCGAGCGCTGAAGATCGCGGGCCAGCGCCGCCACCGACGCCTGCAGGTCACGGCCGATGGGCGGCGACTCGACGTGGGCCTCCAGGGTGGCGCTGAAGCCCACCAGCTGCTCCTCGCGGACGCGCCCCTCCGGGAGGGCGAGCGCGCAGCGGATCGCCGGCGGACGCCCGGTGCGGCAGCGGTACACGTCCCGATACAGCGCCAGCTCCTGCTCGCTCGCCGACGTCAGGACCACCCCCAGGTTCGCGTGCGGGTGCTCCATGAAGTACCGCCCGACGACGTCGTGTCGGTTGCCGAGGCCGCCCGGGTGTCCGCTCGCCCCGCCGAGCAGGAGGCGGGCGTTCTCGATCGCGCCGAGCGCCAGCACCAGCGCCTGCGGGCGCACGGTGATGCGCCGGCCCTCGCGCGTCACGGCGCGCACGGTCGTGACTCGCGCCCCGTTCGCGGACGTCTCCAGATCGACCACGTTCGCGTGCAGGATGGTCCGGACGTGACGCGCGCTCTCCAGATCCTGGCGGTAGCGGACCCCGAACTGGGTCGGCGGGCTGAACTGCCAGAGGACCGAGGTCGCGAGCGTCGGATCGAACGGAAGGAGCGCCTGACCCTCGCGCGCCGCCCAGCTCGCGGGCGAGTAGTCAGGGGGCCCGAGCTCCGCCACCACCTGCGCCTTCGCGTAGTACGGTTCGAGCTCGGCGCGGGACAATGGCCAGCCGCTGTCCGGGACCCACGCGCGGCGCTCGAAGTCGATCGGATCGAGCGGGCGGCACCAGCCCGTCCAGTGGTTCGTCGTGCCGCCGAGGTAGCGCAGCCGAGACAGCTCGAGGGGGTAATACGGGAGGCCGACGCTCTGACCCGCGTAGAGCGCCTGGGTGTCGGCCTCGAGGCGCTCCCCGCCGGCCTCGAGCAGGACGACCGGGCAGCCCGCGCCGTTCAGGACGCGGGCCAGGGTGATCCCCGCGGCGCCCGCCCCGACGATGCACACGGTCGTCGTGAACTCGGCGTCTTGCTGGAATTCGCGGGCGTCGAGGAGCACGGTGCGATCCCCCGGGGATGGCAGGGGCCGGGAGCGAGGTTCGAGCGAGCACCGCCGTCGGGACGGGGAGCACGGCGGCCGGGGCGATTATACCCGAAGGGGGTTGGCCTCAAGGATCTCCGCCGGCGCCCGGCTCGGGATCCGTCATCACGGGAATTTGGGCGCGGCGCGGGCTCGCGCGGCACGGATGGCGTGGTCGAGCAGGGTGGGATCCTTGCGCAGGCACCGGTAGCAGTCCGACTGCTTCGTCGGACCGCAGCCGGTCTTGACGGCCATCAGCGCGAGGGGTCGCGTGGAGCGGGCGTCCCCCTCCGAGGTGGCCCTGGGCAGCAGACCGCGCACCGCCTCGCAGTCGGTCGTCCGTCGGAGATCGAGCGCGATGGCGAGCGCCGGCGAGGCGCGCGCGCGCACCTCGCGGGAGAACAGGAGCATCTCCGCGAGCTCCGTGGTGTCCGTGCGCGCGGACGTGGTCGTCCAGACGCGGAACAGCACGTCCGGCGCGAGCGGCCCCGGGATCTGCGCCACGATGGCGAGCGCCTGGGTCGCGGTTCGCGGGTCGTTCAGCAGGGCCCAGATCTCCTCGCGGAGCTCGGGGTCTTCGAGCGCCGCAGGGTCGGCGCGGAGGCGAACGCCGAGCGCGTCGATCCGACCTCGGGCGGCCGCGGGGCGGCCTTCGAGCCGCGCGAGCGCCGCGGCGACGGTGCGCTCCGCCTCGTCCTTCGCCGCGAGCTCCGCCAGCGCCGCGGCGTCGCCGCTGCGGGCCCGCTCTGCGAGGGAGGGAGCGGTCCGCGCCGACGGGGCCACCGCGGGTGCCGCGGTGCTCCGCTCGCTCGCCGCGGTCGGAAGCGGTCCCGGGTTCCAGGACCGCACCCCCACGCTCACGGCCAGCGTCGCGACGGCGCCGACCAGCGCGCCGAGCACGAAGGGGACGAGCCCGCTGCCTCGTGGCGCGCGGAGCGCGTCCGGTTCCGGCGCGAGCGCCGCGGTCGCGCCGGGGATGACGGGGGGCTGGGGCTCGGGATCCCGTTCGGGTGCAGGAATCGACCTCGGCTCGATGCCGACGTCGGCGGGCGCGGGCGGCCCGTGGTGCGCGGGCGCTTCGGGCGTCGGGGCGGCGCTCGCCTCGCTCCAGGCGCCGGGGGCGGCCGCCGGCGCCGGGCGCCGAGGCTGCGGCTCCGGCGCCGCGGCGCGGGGTGGTTCCGGCTGCCCCATGGCGCTCCCCTCGCGGACCGACGGGAGGGGTTCCGGCACCGACTCGCCGTCGGCGCCGGGCGTGACCAGCGTGGGTTCCTCGCTGGGTGTCGCCGCGGCCCGCGCGCGCCGGACCTCGTCGGGGCGGGGCTGAGCGGCGGTGCCGGAGGGCGCGGCAGGGTGGCCACCGGCCGTGGCGTCGCTCGCGGGGGCCGAGGCGGCCTTCGGCGTCGGCGCTGCTGCTCCGGCGGGCGTCGGCGCCCCGAGCAGCGTTTGCGTGGCGGGTCGCGGGGCAGTCGGCGCCAGGGGCGCCAGCGCCGCGAGCGCCGCCGCGAGGGCGGGCTCCGCGGCGGCGGGTGGCGCGGGGGTGAGCGTCGAGGCCTCCACCGGCACCGCCGGCGGGAGCACCTCCACCGACGGATCGCGCCGCGTCGCTTCCATCGCCGCCACGAACGCCGAGATGTCACGGCGGACGGTCACGCCGTCCCCCTCCGCCTCCTCGGGCGACCCGGCTGCCAGCTCCGGCATGTGTTCGGCGAGGTGGTGGCGGAGCGTGACGTCCTCGCCCTCGCCGTCGCGGAGCGGTGCCCGCGTCGCGGGCGCTGCGGTCGAGTCCAGCGCCGGCGTGGCCGCCTCGGCGGTCGTGGTTTCGAGATCGATCGGCGCCGTCACCACGGTGGTCGACTCCCGGTCGTCCCCCTCGTTCTCGAGCGTGGGGGGACGCTCGAGCGCGGGGGGACCGTCCAGCGCGGGAGGCGCTCCCGGCGCGAGAGGCGCTTCCCGCGCGGGAGGAGCCTCGCCCCCGTCCGGTCTGCTGCCCGCCATGGCGCCGTCATCCTATCACCGCCTGGACTGGCCCGGCAGCTTCCGCGCCCGCGGTGAGGGGGCCGGCTCAGGGGAGCGGGTTTTACAAACCGCGTGTTCCAGCGAACACTGGCGTCCATGCGGCCCGGGCGTGCACCAGGGGGGTTGCTCGTCGTCGCGCTCGGGTGCGGCGTCATGGCGGGCGGCTGCGACCTGGCGGACCGCGCCGCCGGGCGGGCGGTGCGCGCCGACGGCTCCGCGGCGGCCACTTCGTCCGCGGCGCCGTCGGCGTCATCCGCTGCGTCCGGTCCCCGCGTCGGCGCGGCGGCCGCCTCGAGCGGTCTCTGCCCCTTGCCGCCGCGCGACGGTTACCGCCCGGTGGAGGTCGGTGGCGTTTCCTACGGGAAGGACGGCAACGTCGTCCTGCTCGTCGACCTCGGCGCCAACATCGCCGTGCCGATCTTCGTCGGCCCGACCGAGGCGCTGTCGATTGAACTCCGGCTGGATGGGCGCCGCTATCGCCGGCCGCTGACCCACGACCTCTTCGACGCGACCTTGCGCCGCCTCGGCGGCCGCGTGGAGCGCGTGACCATCGATCGGCTCGAGGACGACACGTTCCACGCGACCGTGGTGATCCGGGACGGCGAGGAGTGCTTCGCGCTCGACGCGCGCTCCTCGGACGCCATCGCGCTCGCGCTCGGCAACCGGGCGCCGATCCAGATCGCGGAGTCCGTGGTGAGCCGAGCGGGTGTGGATCTGTCCCGGCTGCAGTCGCTCGCGGATGACGTCGAGGAGGCACCGGCGGCGCCGGAGCCCGCACGAGAGCGCCCGCTGCACCTCTGAGCGCGGGCGGCGCGGCCTCCGAGCGCGTCAATCGATCTCGAACCCGACCCGGGCCCGCTCCGCGGCGACGACGGCGGCGTCGCCGGGCGCGGCTCCGCGGACCATGACGTCGGCCTCCCAACGGTAGGGGGCGCCGTTCATGCGGACGCGGCCCTCGGCCACGGCCAGCGTCACGTCGCGCAGCGGCAGCCGCGAGAGGTCGCGAATCATGGCCTCGAAGCGGCCTTGCCGCGCCGGATCGAGGAAGCGCATCCCCATGTGCTGCGCCTGGAGCGCCGTGTGATACCAGGCGGGGCGGAGCAGGATCCCGGCGAGCCCGAGGCGCTCGGCGGCGCGCGCGAGCAGTTCGCCTGCCTCCCGGGCGAGCCCGAGCCCCGGCACCTCCTGCCCCGGCAGCCGCGGTCGCGCGGCGCGGAAGCGCGCGCGCGGGTTGCGGAGCGTGAGCCAGTGGATGTAGAGGTACTCGTCGGCGTCGAGCCGGCGCCGCGCGAGGACGCACTCCACCAGCAGGTGCTCGACCCGCGCCGCTACCCCGAAGACGCGGAGGCGGTGCCCGCGTGGCTCGCGGTCGGTGGCGACGCGAAACGAGTCATACCCGAGCCGCCGGAGGTGGGCGAAGAGCCCGTAGCGCTCGCAGGCGTACTCGATCCCCTCCGCCGTGTAGTAGCCGAGGAAGCGGGGCGCGGCGAGGTCTGGCCGCCCGAGATCGGCCAGGAGCAGGCGCTCGCCCTCCGACTCGCCCTCGAGCCGCGATCGGTCCAGGCCGAGCGCGATGGCGCGGTAGCGCCGCTCGAGGGCGTCGTAGCTCGCGGGGACCTCGCGCCACTCGCCGAGCAGCAGCACCGTCGCCGTCCCCGCCAGCGCGCGCCAGGCGTCCGGGCCGTAGCCGCCGCCGGAGAGCCAGACGCTCGGTCGTCGGTGGAGCACCGCCGCGACGTCCTGGTCGCGACGGGCGGCCCCCGCCAGGCTGAGCGCGAGCCCGCCGTGCCGGTCACCCGCGAGCACGTCGCCGCCGGCGATGACGAAGTTCAGCGCCGCGGGCGTGAAGCGCGCGAGCAGCCGGCGGAGCACCGCCAGGTACTCGCCGTCGCCGGCCCCGGAGGGCAGCACGGTCTCGTCGACGCCAGGGAGCGGTCCCCAGTCGACGGCCGAGATGGAGGCGATGCGCACGGACGGGTCATCGGCGAAGCAGGCCGCGATGCCGTCCGGGGGGTGTGCGTCGAGATCGAGCACCGCCACGTCGCCGGCGAAGCCCTCGCTGCGCAGCGTCGCGATCGCGATCGCCACGTCGTTGACGGGGCAGAACCCGCCCCCGTGCGTCGGGGGGGCGGGGGGAAAGCCGCCGAGCAGGTGCCGCGCCGGGCTCGCGCGCCGGAGCGCGTGACGCGCGGCCGCCAGCGTGGCCCCGCAGGCCAGGCGGAGGGGCACCCAGACCTCCTCCGGCACCACCTCCGACGGGTCGACGGCGAACACCTCGGCCAGCGCTGCCGGCTCTTGCAGTCGCTCGAGCAGCTCGCGCGCGTGTACGCGCCCGAGGGCGTCGTAGCCGATCCGCTCGGGTGCGCGCAGCGCACGCCGCGGCAGGATCCCGGTTTCGAGCAAGTACTCGGCGGCGTGGTCCGCGCGGCGGGCGTCGATACCCACGGCCTCCACCGAGGCGAGCGGTAGCCGATACCGGGGCGAGTACCAGACGCCGGCGTCGATGCGTCCGACCCAGCGTCGCGCTGCCGCGCGCAGCGGGGCGAGTCGGATCACCGCCGGGCCTCCGCGAGCAGGCTGCCGCGACGCTCCGGACGTGCGGAGCGACGGGCCCCGCGCCCCTGACCGAGGCTGACGGTCCGGCGATCCCCCCCGGCGGCGCGACGGAAGATCACGGGGCCGGCGGCTCGCATCGCCCGATGTTGACCGGTACGAGCCCCACGGAGCAGCCTCCCGTCGTTCCCGGCGCCGGTGCTCGGGCTGCCCGGCCGCGCGACCTCTCCGGGCTATCGCTGCTTGTGCACGTAGTCCAGGAATTCCTGGAAGGTCGTCGCCTCGCCGCCGCCCAGCGAGGCCTCGAGATGGAAATAGGCGGAGCGGCCCGCGGCCGACTGGCAGCCGATGCTGCGGGCGTACCTCTCCACGGCGGGTCCGAGCTGCTGGCGAGCAGCGACCGCGCGCGCCAGCCCGTCGAGGGCCGCGGCCGTATCGTCGCAGCCGGTCGTGGGTGGGAGCTCGAATGGCCGGGGCTCTCCGCAGCAGGCGCCGCGCAGGACCGCCACCGCGGCCATGCCGTACCAGTTGAGCCGGCTCCAGAGCGACATGGCTTCGGTCAGGCGCCCGGCGGAGCCGCGCACCACGGCGACCTTCATGCGGCGGTATCCGGCGCGCGGGTCCGACAGCTCGCAGAGCCAGGCCACCTGCGGTGGCTCGTGGAAAGAGCCCGCCGGGCTCACGCGCTCGACGCAGGCGGCGATCTCCTCCTCGCTGGGGAGGCTCGCAGCGGGGACGGCCCCTCCGCCGTGCGGGTCGTCGTCGCCGAGCGGTTCGCCCCCGCCCGCGGTGCCGCGCGTCGCGAGGGTGCCGCTCGGGTCGACGGGCGGCGCCGGTCCCCGCGCCGCCCTGGCCTCGGCCCCCAACGCGCTCGGCCGGGGCTCGCCGCCGGCGGCGGCGCCCGGGTCCCTCCGGGGGCCGGGCCGAACGAGCGTCGCGGCGGCGAGGGCGCCGGCCGCGACGACCGCCAGCGCGACGGCGCCCCAGCGCAGCTGGGCCTGGCCGCCGCGAGGCCGCGCCCCCGCCGGGTGCGCTCCGAGCGCGGGCTCGCCGTCGGAGGGTCCGGTCGCCGGAGGGAAGTCCGCGCCCGGCTTCGCCTCGTCGTACCGGCCGTCCTCGAAGGGTGCTTGCGCGCCCGCCGCGGCGGGTGGCGTCGTGCGCGCCGGCGCAGGGCGCAGCGCGGGCACGGCCTCGATCGCGTCGCTCGGGGGCCACAGGCTCGGTGGGCGCGAGGGCGTCGCGACCGTGGTCGCGGGACGGAAACCCAAGAGCGCGTCCCGCACGGGCGCCCCCAGCGTCACCCGCTGCTCCGGCCGCCGGGCGAGGCAGTTGGCGAGCAGGGTCGCCAGCCCGAGGTCGTTGACCCCTGCGCGCACGACGCTGCTGCGGGAGCTGTAGCCGGCGGCCGGCGGCGGCGTCCCGAGGATCATCGTGTGGAGCGTGGCGGCGAGCGCCCACACGTCGTCCGCCGGGGACGGCGGGCCGACCCCGCGCTCCGGGCTCTGGAACGGGCTCGGCGGTGGGGGCGACGGCGCGTAGGAGAGCACGGCGGCCCGCGTCTCGTCGGGCTCCACCACCACGCTCGCGGGGCGCACCAGACCGTGAGCGCCTCCACGCTGGTGGAGCGCGGTGAGGGCCTCGCCGATCGCGGCTGCGATCATCGCTGCGCGCATCGGATCGAGGGTCGGCTCCACGGCGAGCAGATCCGAGAGCGAGGTGCCCTCGATCGCCTCGAAGACCGCGAGCGCGTAGCCGGCGGGGCGTGGCACGACCTCGAGGAGCGTCGCGAGGTTCGGGTGGGACAGCAGGATCACGCGCCGCAGCGTCTGGGCGACCGGCGGCGCCACGACGACCAGCTCCACCGCGCGGCCGCCGCGGAGCACGACGCCCCGGTACGCCTCCTCGGCACCGGAAGCGAGGACCCGGTCGATCCGATATCGACCTTCCACGACGCTACCGGGACCGATGTCCGCCATGGCTCGGGGACCTTTCCTGGGAGGGGTGCCCGCCCCCGCCGCGCGGCGGGGGCGGGTACGACGAGGCGGGGGGCGGAGCGTCGCACTCGCCGCGGGGGGAGTAAAGACGGCCGCCGCGCCGCGGCGCGCTCGGCCCGGGACCGAGCGGGATCGGCTGGTCAGTCTCGCGCCCGCTCGCGGGTCCGCTCCTCGAGATCGTCGATCGAGCGCGGCCAGTCGCCGCGCAGCAACCGCGACAGCGCGCGATCAGCGAGCACCTGGCCCCCGGTCTGACAGCGGGGGCAGTAGTCGACCTCGTTCGTCGCGTAGCGGACGCGCTGGATCGCCGTCCCGCAGGTGGGGCAGGGCTTCCCGTAGCGGCCGTGCACCGTCATCTCCGCGTGGGATGCGGTGACGTGCTCGGGGAAGTCTTCCCCCGCCTCCCGGCGCAGGCGCTCCGTCCAGGCGAGCAGGGTGCTGGCGAGCGCGGCGTGGAGGCGGTCGAGCTCCGCCTCGTCGAGCGCGCGGGTGAGCGCGACCGGTGAGAGGCGGGCGGCATGGAGGATCTCGTCCGAGTACGCGTTGCCGATCCCGCTCACCAGGCGCGGATCGGTGAGCGCGCGCTTCAAGGTGCGGTTCTCGCGGCGGAGCGCGGCCGCGAGCTCCTGCCGTGTCGCGCGGAGCGGGTCGATGCCGCCGCGGTCGAGCGCCGCCAGGGCCGCCGGCCCGTCGAGCAGGTGGACGCTGGCGCGCCGCTGGCGGCTGCGCTCGGTCACGAGGAGCGTCCCCGTCGCGAAATCGAGCGCCGCCAGGCCGTCGCGGCGGGGAACCGGTGCCCCCGGTCGCCGCCAGCCCAGGCGCCCGGCGAGCATGAGGTGGAGGGCGAGGAACAGCCCGCCCTCGAGCGCGAGGACGACCCGCTTGGCCTGCCGGGTGACCGCCTGGACCACCCGCCCCTCGACCGCGGCCAGCGGCGGTACCGCGGTGCGGACCACGAACGGGCTCACGACCCGGACCCGCTCCAGCACCCGTCCGGTGATCCGGCGCCCGAGGGCCTCGACGTAGACCGTGACGTCCGGGAGCTCGGGCACGAGGCATTGTACGGGCGCGGTCGGCGACGGCCAGGGCGCACGGCGACCCGGAGCCGGGCCGGGCGTGGGACCCGGGCTCGGCGGCCGCACCGCCCGATCCGGCGGCCCGAGCACGAGATCGTTGGACAGCGTCCGACGTCTCGTAGAGCGTGTCTGTCGCGGGACCTGTCAGGCTGGCGGCTCGGCGCGCGTTGGAGCCCTGGCGAGGCGGGTCGGTCACGGATGGTCGGCTCAGGGGCACTCGATGACGAACGGTGACGAGGAACGGGCGATGAACGGCGGCCGCTCGACGAACGGCGGCGCCATGGCGGTGGCGGCGGGCGCGGTCGCTCCGGGGCCGGGCCTCGAGCCCGCCGGGGCCGGGGTGCTGCCCGCCGCGGAGCGGCTCGACGGCGACGAGGACCGGCTCGGGGCGGACGGAGAACGGTCGATCCTGCAGGCCATCGCCGTCGGCGATCACCGCGGGGCGCTCTCCCTCTGCGCGCGCTACCACGGACCTGCCGTCGGGCGTCTGTGCATGGCGCTGGTGGGCTCCCAGGCCGAGGCTGACGATCTGGCCCAGGAGACGCTGCTCACCGCCCACGACGGGTTCGCCGCCTTTCGCGGCGAGGGGTCGCTGCGGGCCTGGCTGTTCGGCATCGCGCGCCGCAAGTGCGCCCGCGCCGTCGAGCGCCGGGTGCGGCGCGAGGCGCGCCTTCGACTCGTGCACGACTCCGACCGGGCGCCGCCGACGGACGAGCTCATCGCGCGGCGACGACGCGCCGAGCGGGCCCGGGCGGCGCTCGATGCGGTCCGCCCCACCGAGCGGGAGGCGCTCGTGCTGCGCTTCGTGAGCGAACTGAGCTACCGCGAGGTCGCGGAGGCTTGTGGCATCGACGAGGTGGCGGCAAGGAAGCGAGTTTCGCGGGCGATCACCCGCCTCCGGGCGGCGCTCGCGGAGGACGAGTGAGCCATGACGGACCATGACCAGCGGGATCGGATCGAGGAGCACCTCGCGGAGATCCTGGACGGCGAGGCCGCGCCCGAGCTCTACGAGCTTCTGGCGCAGGACGACGAGCTCCGGGATCTCCGCCACCAGGCCGAGGAGGCGGTGGCGCGGGTGCGCGCGGCCGGTGACGACTACGTGTGCCCGCCGGATCTCGAGGCGCGCGTGCTGGCGGCGCTGGCGGCGCGCGGCGCGCCGGTTCCCGCGGCGGACGGGGCCGCGCCGGCGCCGGCGGGGGCGCCGACCGAGCCCCCCGCCGACCAGGCCGGGGGGTTGTCGGCGGTGCCAGCGGGTGGGGACGAGCCGGCGGCGGCGGGGGCGCCGACCGCCGCGGTCGCCGACCAGGCAGGGGGGGCGGCGGGCGAGCTCCCACCGGGGCTGGACCCGGCGCTCGCGGCGGCGCCAGCGGCGCCGCGCGCCGGGGCGCCGGCGGGGCTCGGCTCGGTCCCGGTCATCGACTTCGTGTCCAGGCACAAGATTGGACTCCTCGCCGGGGGAGGCCTGGCCGCGCTGGGCGCGCTCGCGGCGGCGGCGGCCGCGGTCCTGGCGCTGCGCGCGGGGCCGCTCTCTGGCGGGCTGGGCGGGCGGGGCTGGAGCGGCACCGTGGCGCACGTGGCCCGCGCCGGTGATCGCGGGGCGCTCGAGCTCTGCGGGCGAGACGGCGGGGGCTGCCGGCCGTTGAGCGCGGGGGACGCGATCCCCGCCGGGGGGGTGGTGCGGACAGGGCCGACCGTGCGCGCCCACCTCACCCTCGGGGACGGCACCGAGCTCAGTCTCGACCGCGACACCCGGCTCGCGTTCGAGCCGGGCTCGGCGCGCCGGCTGCGCCTCGATCACGGGGCGGTGGTAGCCGACGTGGCCCACCGGCGTGACGGTCCGGCGCGCCTCGACGTGCCCGGGGGGCACGTCGAGGTGCTCGGCACCAAGTTCGCGCTGGTGGCGCGACCCGGGGCGACCGCGGTCGGGGTGAGCCGCGGCGTCGTCGAGCTCGTGGACGAGGCGAAGCGGAGCGTCCGGGTCCACGCGGGGGAGGAGGGGAGCCTGCTCGCGGGGCAGGGGCCCATCGCGGCGGCGACCCAGCGCCTCGGGGAGCTGCTCGCCTGGGGCGATCAGGCGCTGGAGGCGCCGGAGGCCGAGGTCATGGCGCGCGGGCTCGGCGAGCTGCGGGCGAAGAAGCCCACGGACAAGAGCGAGCGCGACGCGGCGGTGACGCTGGCATCGCACGCGGTCAAGGTGCGGATCTCCGGCGCGGTGGCGCGCACCGAGGTGGACGAGGTCTTCCGCAACGAGACGGGCGAGGTGCTGGAGGGGATCTTCCGCTTCCCGCTGCCCCCGGACGCCAAGATCGAGCGGCTCGCGCTGGAGGTGGAGGGCAAGCTCGAGGAGGGCGCGTTCGTCGATCGTGATCGGGCGGCCGCCATCTGGCGGGGGAGCATCGTGAACGCGGCGCCGGAGCTGCGCCACGAGATCCGCGACGAGATCGTGTGGGTGCCCGGCCCCTGGCGGGATCCGGCGTTGCTCGAGTGGCAGCGCGGGAGCCGCTTCGAGCTCCGGATCTTCCCCATCCCGGCGCGGGGCACGAGACGCGTCGTGCTCGCGTACACCCAGCTCCTCCCGCCCTCGGGCAACCTCCGTCGCTACACCTACCCGCTGGCCCACGACCCGTCCGGGTCGACCCGGGTGGAAGACTTCAGGCTCGACGTGCAGGTCCGCGGCCACGACGCGGATCTCGGCGTCGCCCCGCGCGGCTACCCCCTGACGGTCAGCCGCCACGGGGACGTCGTCTCCGTCACCCACGCCGAACGGGGCTTCGTCCCCGCCGGCGATCTCATCCTCGAGTATGCGCTCCCCGACCGCGACCGCGAGGTGACGGCGTGGGCGTACGCGTCCGGTCCGGCGCTCGTCGGCGCTGCGGCCACCTCGGCTCAGGCCGCCGCGGGCGCGACGCCCGATCCCTGGGGCGCCGCGGCCCCACCGGCGGTGGCAGGGGCCGGGCAGGCCGCCCCAGCGCGCGCGGAGGACGGCTCCCCCTACGTCGCGATCACCCTCCGCCCGCGGCTGCCGCGGCTCGACGACGAGCAGGCGCGCACCTACGCCATCGTCGTGGACAGCAGTCGCAGCATGTACGGCGAGAGCTACCGGCGCGCCACCCGCCTCACGGCGCGGTTGATCCGCGAGCTCGGCGAGGCGGATCGCTTCACCGTGCTCGCCTGCGACACGACCTGCCGCGGCTTCCCCGGCGGGGTCCAGGCGCCGGGACGGGAGGCGAGCGAGCGGGTCCGGTCCTGGCTCGACGGGATCCAGCCCGAGGGCGCCTCGGACCCGACCGCGGCGATCCGGGCCGCGCGGAGCGCCGCCACCGGCGACCGCGGCGCGCTGCGCGTGGTCTACGTCGGTGACGGGACGCCGACCGCCGGCCCGCTCCGCCCGGCGACGGTGGCGGACGCGGTGCGCCGCGCCCTTCCGCGCGACGTCGGCACGTTGACGGCGGTGGCGGTCGGCGCCGACTCCGACCTCGAGTCGCTCGGCGCGATGGCCCGCGGCGGCGGCGGCGTGGTCCTCCCCTACGTGCCGGGCCAGTCCACCGCCGAGGCCGCCTTCTCGACCCTCGGGGCCACGCTCGGGCACACGCTCCGCGACGTCGAGGTCGAGCTGCCGGCGGGGCTCGTCGCCCGCGCCCCGGAGCGCCTCGACACCATCCCGGCGGGGGACGAGGCCCTGGTGGTCGCCCGGATGACACGGGACGAGGTCGCGGGCGACGTCGTGCTCCGCGGCACCGTCGGCCAGGAGCGGTTCGAGCGGCGCTACCCGCTGCGGGTGGTGGCGTCCCGACACGCCGGCAACTCCTTCGTGCCGCGCCTCTACGCCGCCACGCGGATCCTGGATCTCGAGCGACGCGCCGACGCGGAGGCGCGGGCGGAGGCGGTCGCCCTCTCCAGTCGCTTCGACGTGGCCAGCCGCTACACCTCGCTGCTCGTCCTGGAGAGCGCGGCGATGTTCAAGGCGTTCGGCCTCGACAACCGGCGCGACGCGCCGGAGTGGACCGGGGAGGAGGAGACGGACGCGGCGACGGCCACCGCGGAGGGCGCGATCGCCGAGGACGAGGCCACGACGGTTTCTCCGTGGGCGCTCGGCGGCAAGCCGGTCGACGACCGCACCCTCTCGGGGGGCGGAGGTGCGCCGCGGCTCGCGAGCGGCGCGCAGGCGAAGTCCACCACGCGCGCGCCACCGAGATCGGTGCCGCCGGCGCCCGCGCTGGATCGGGAGGCCCCTGCCCGGGAGCAAAAGCGGGCCCGCGCCGAGGCGCCACCCAACGGTCCCCTCTCGAGCGAGCTCGGATCTGACGCCTGGCCGGGGGCGCGGGAGGAGTCCGCGCCCCCCGCCGAGCCGCTCATCATCGAAGACGTGCCCCCGCCGCGGCCTTCCCGCGAGTGGGTGCCCATGCGTCGCGTCTGGGAGCGCAAGGGCGAGATCGTGAGCGGCCGCACGGTGCCGCTCGCGGCCAGCGTCGCCAAGATCGCGGAGGCGGAGCGCGCGGTGACGGAGCAGCCGAACAAGCGCGGCGCGGTCCGCAAGCTCTACGTCCTTTACCTGCTCGCCGGCGACCTCGCGCGGGCGGGCGAGCTCGCCGAGCGCTGGAGCGAGAAGGAGCCTCTCGACGCGGAGGCGCTCACGGCGCGGGCCGATCTGGCCGCGGAGCGCGGAGACCGGGAGCTTGCCATCCGCATCCTCGGCAGCGTGGTCGACGTGCGTCCCGGCGACGTCAAGGCCCAGGAGCGCCTGGCGCGGCTGCACCGCTGGGCGGGGCGCCCCGACCTCGGCTGCCGGCACGCGATCGCGGTCGCGGAGCTGCACCAGAAGGACGACCGCCTGCTCGCGGCCGCGGTGGAGTGCGCGCGGGCGACCGGCGAGGGTTCCCTGGCGGAGCTGCTGCTCGGCGCCGCGGCGCCCGAGACGCGCACGGCGGCGGAGCGCCGCTTGGCGGCGCCGCCCGCCCCCGCCGGGCTCAGCGGCGACCTGCAGCTGGAGGCCACCTGGTCCGGCGCGGCGCAGGACCTGGATCTCGGCCTGCTCACCCCGGACGGGCACCGGGTGTCCTGGCTCGGCGCGCCGACGCGGGAGGTGATCTCGGCGGCGGACGTGACCAGCGAGCGCCGCGACGCGCTCGCTCTGCGGGGCGCGGCCCCCGGCGAGTACGTCGTCGAGGTGGTCCGCGGGCGCGGTGACGGCTCGGCCTCCGGCGAGGTCACCGTGCGGGTCGCCGGCACGCAGCGCAAGATCCCGTTCACCCTGACCGGGGCCCGCACCGCCGTCGCCATCGTTCGGATCTCGCAAGAGAGCCGGCTCGTCCCGGTCTGGTGACGGGGCGGCGTCCGCCTCCGCGGGGGTAGGGGCGCCGGCCGAAGCGGTGGCAGGACGCGCGGTTCGGACCTAACCTCGCCTGGGCCCCCTCGCGATGACCGCCTCGCTCGCCCTGCTCGCCCTGGTGCTGCTGCTGATCGCGGCGGGGCTCGGCGAGGTGTGGGTCCTGCGCCGCCGGCTGGCCCGGATCCCGATCCGGATCCACGTCAACGGCACCCGCGGCAAGTCCAGCGTGGTCCGGCTGATCGCCGCGGCGCTCCGCGAGGCGGGCCGGGTCACCTGCGCCAAGACCACGGGCACCCTGGCGCGCATGATCCTCCCGGATGGTCGCGAGCTGCCCATCTACCGCCCTGGGGGCGCCAACGTCATCGAGCAGCGGCGGATCGTGGGGATGGCCGCCGCCTACGGCGCCGAGGCGCTGGTCATCGAGTGCATGGCGCTCCAGCCCGAGCTCCAGGCCCTGTCGGAGCTGCGCCTCGTGCGCGCCACCCACGGCGTCATCACCAACGCCCGCCCCGATCACCTCGACGTGATGGGACCGACGCCCGAGCACGTCGCGCAGGCGCTCGCCGGCTCGGTGCCGCGACGCGGGACGCTCTTCACGGCCGAGCGCGACCACCTCCCGATCCTGACCGCGGCGGCGGCCGATCGGGGCACCACGGTCGTCGCCGTGACGCCAGCGGACGTCGCCGCCGTCACGCCGGAGGAGCTCTCCGGGTTCACCTACACGGAGCACCCGGACAACGTCGCGCTGGCGCTGGCCGTCACCGGAGCGCTCGGGGTCCCCCGGGCGGTGGCGCTCCGCGGCATGCACCGCGCTCCGCCCGATCCGGGCGCCCTCACGGAGCACGAGCTCGACTTCTTCGGGCGCCGGATCCGCTTCTTCAACGGCTTCGCCGCCAACGATCCGGTGAGCACGCTGAAGCTCTGGGAGCACGCGCTCCGCCGGGCGCCCGACGCGGAGCGTCGCATCGCCATCTTCAACTGCCGCGCCGACCGCCCCGAGCGATCCCGGGACCTGGCCCGGGCCTACGTGGGCTGGCCGCCGGCCGATCACGTCGTGCTCATGGGCACCGCGACGCACGTCTTCGTCCGCGCCGCCACGGCGGCCGGGCTCGACCCCACGCGCCTGGTCCTGGTCGAGGGGGAGCGCGTGGACGCGATCTTCGAACGCGTGATAAGCCTGGTCGGGAGATCGGCGGTGGTGATGGGCATGGGCAACATCGGCGGCGCCGGGCTCGAGCTCGTGCGCTACTTCCAGAACCGCGCCCGCCCCGGGCCAGGAGCAGCATGACCGAGCTGTTGCCCCTCAGCATCGGCATCGGCCTGGTGGTCAGCCTCTTCTTCTCGGAGGCGTTCGGCATCGCCGCCGGGGGGCTGATCGTCCCCGGGTACTTCGCGCTCTCGCTCACCCGGCCCCAGGAGGTGCTGCTGACCGTCGGCGCCGGCTTCGTCACCTACGCCGTCGTCCGCACCCTGGCGTCGTTCCTGGTGATCTACGGGCGCCGCCGCACGGTGCTGATGATCCTGGTCGGGTACCTGGTGGGCATGCTCGTCACTGGCGTCGTGCCCGCCTTCGGCGTCGGGGACGCGGAGCGGGCGGTGATCGGCTTCATCATCCCGGGGCTCATCGCCATCTGGCTCGACCGCCAGGGCGTGATCGAAACCGTCACCGCCCTGGTCACCGCGTCGGTCGTGGTACGCCTGGTGTTGATCCTGCTGCTCGGCGCGGAGGTCCCGCGGTGAAGCGCATCTACTGGCGGCCCCCCCGGATCTCGCGCGCGGCGATGACGTTGATCGCGACCGTCGCCGTGGTCGTCCTGGTCGCCGTAGAGGCGTTCCCGGCGCGTATCCAGCAGCCGTGGCACGCGGAGAAGCTCCGCGCGGCGCAGCTCGCGCAGGACGCCTTCGACGCGATCAAGGCGGAGAAGGTGCGCCGCGGTATCCCCATCGATCCGAAGACCGACCCGTTCGCCACCGGGATGATCGGCGTCCCGATGTCGCAGGTGACCTCCAACTCGGGCACCCTCTCCGCCAAGCAGGCGAGCGCCAACCCGAACTTCGCGGCGCTCATCGTGCACTACCTCCGTCAGGTGGACGTCGGCCCCGGCGATCTGATCGCGGTGGGGGCCTCCGGCTCCTTCCCCGCCCTCAACGCGGCGACCTTCGCCGCGGCCGAGGCGCTCGGGCTGGAGGCCATCGTCATCACGAGCAGCTCGGCCTCGCAGTACGGCGCCAACGATCCGGACCTGCTGTGGATCGACATGGAGCGCGTCCTCGTGGAGGCTCGGGTCCTGCGCCTGCGATCGATCGCCGCGTCGCTGGGCGGGATCGACGACGTTGGCATCGGGCTCTCGGATCAGGGACGAGACCTGATCCGGGCGGCCATCGCCCGCAACGGGCTCGAGCTGCTCTCCGCCGACACCCTCGCCGCGTCCATCGACGAACGGATGCGCGCCTTCGAGCGCGCCGCGCGCGGCCGCCCCATCCGGGCCTACGTGAACGTCGGCGGGGGGTCGGCCTCGGTGGGCACGCACGTCGGCAAGAAGCTGTTCCGGCCCGGGCTCAACCGCTACCCCCCGCTCGGCGCGGCCCAGGTCGACTCGGTGATGCTCCGCTTCGGGGAGCGGGGCGTGCCCGTCGTGCACCTGACCAACATCGAGGCGCTCGCCCGCAAGCACGGCCTCGGCCCGAGCGGTGGCAAGGCGCCCCGGGTGGGGGAGGGCGCCGTCTTCGTCAGCGTGGAGTACGACCGGCGTCTCGCCGCGCTGGGGCTCGCGCTGGTGCTCGGGGCCATGATCGCTTTCTTGCGCTATGGCATCGGTGCCACGATTCTGCGCGGCGTGCCGAGCGCCGACCACGGGCCGAAGCAGCCCGAGCCGATGGTGTGACGTGACGCGGCCGGGGCGCCGGCGCGGAGCCCCGGCCCGGGGGCGGGCTCCGGCTGGCGGGGGGTCCGCTCGCATGATAGGAGCGGGTCGGCCATGCCCCCGCCGGCGTCCGTCCTCCAGCATTGGGTCGTGTTCGCCGGCTGCATCGTCGGCGCGATGCTGCTCGACCTGGCCCTCTTCGGTCGTAAACCGCACGCCATCGCGTTCCGGGAGGCGGCGCTCAAGAGCCTGCTGTGGGTGGCCGTCGGGCTCGGATTCACCGGGTACGTCTACGGCGCCGTGGGGCACCAGCAGGGGATCGACTACCTCGTCGCGTACCTCGTCGAGAAGTCGCTGTCCGTCGACAACCTGTTCGTGTTCCTGGTGGTGTTCGACTTCTTCCAGGTGAAGGAGCGGCACCAGCCCCGCATCCTCGCCTGGGGGATCCTGGGCGCGCTGGTGCTCCGAGCCGTCTTCATCGTGATCGGAACGGAGGCGCTGCGCCGCCTCCACTTCACGATGTACCTGTTCGGGGCGTTCCTGGTCTTCTCGGGCGTCAAGCTCGCGTTCCGCGGCGACGAGCCCGTGGACCCGCAGAAGAGCATCGGCCCGCGGGTGGCGCGGCGGTACCTGCGCTTCACCAGCACGCTCGACGGGGACCGCTTCTTCACCAAGCGGGACGGTAAATGGTACGCGACGCCGCTCTTTCTCGTCCTCACCGTCATCGAGACGACCGATCTGATGTTCGCGGTCGACTCTGTCCCCGCGGTGCTCGCCATCACCACCGACCTCTTCGTCGTCTACACCTCGAACGTGCTCGCCATCCTCGGCCTCCGGGCCCTCTACTTCCTGCTGGCGGGCGTGATGAAGCGCTTCCGCTTCCTCGACAAGGGGCTCGCGGCGGTGCTCGCCTTCGTCGGGGTGAAGATGCTGATCGCCGACTGGTACCAGATCCCGAGCCTCTACTCCCTCGCCGTAATCGCTGCCATCCTCGTCGTCGCCATCGTGGTTTCGCTGGCGATCCCGGAGCGCCGTGACGCGACCTGAGGCCCCGGGCGCGGTCGCGGGCGCCGCCGTGAACGTCGCGCCGGACGGCTCGGCCGGCCCTCGAGGTTCGGTCTTCGACCGGCGCGCGAGCGGCGTGCTGCTCCACCCCACCTCGCTCCCCGGGCCGCACGGGAGCGGGGATCTCGCGGCGAGCGAGGCCTTCCTCGATGCGCTCGCGGCCGCCGGGCAGTCGTGGTGGCAGATGCTCCCCGTCGGTCCCGTCGGCCGCGGCTATTCACCCTACGACAGCGCCTCGTCGTTCGCGGGCAGCCCGCTGCTCATCGGCCTCGGCGCGCTCGCCGAGGAAGGGCTGCTGCGCGCGGACGAGCTCGAGGCCCCGGCCGCGTTCGGGCGCGGCCCGGCGCGCTTCGCCGCCGCGGCGCGGTTTCGCCTGGCGCGGCTCGAGCGGGCCTGGGAGCGGCACCGGGCCCGGCCCCGGGCGCGCGCGGCCTCCCTCGAGGAGTTCCGCGAGCGGACGCGCGCGTGGCTCCCGGACTACGCCCTCTACTGCGCGCTGCGCGCGGCGTCTGGCGTGGCCTGGCCGGACTGGGATCCGGCGCTCCGTGACCGGCGGCGGTCGGCGCTCGCGCGCGCGCGCCGCGCGCACGCGAGCGCCATCGACCTCCACGAGTTCATCCAGTTCCTCTTCGATCGGCAGTGGCGGGCGCGCCGGGCGCGCGCGCGCCGCCGGGGGGGGGGGGGCGGCGGCGCCGGGGCGCGGCGGCGCGCCCGGGCGGCGCGCCGCCGCGGGGGCCCCGGGCGGCGCCGAGACGCGCTCGACCCGGTCTTCCAGGCCCTGCAGCATCAGGTCC
>CAYVRP010000061.1:0-40421 GCA_964454025.1 uncultured Polyangiaceae bacterium
CCTTCTTCCCTCGAAACGCAGATTCGCCGAAAATTTGGGGGGATCCCTCAGGAGGCACCGAGATGATCTACCTCAAGAACATCTACCGGAGTACGGCTCCGGTGCAGGCGCTGACCACCGTGACGTCCACCACCTCGCTGGATCGCTTCGCGTTCTCCCCCGACGGCAACCGCTTCGCCTTCACGGCCGATGTCACCACCGCGGGGGTCGACGATCTGTACCTCATCGACACCACCGGGGACACGGTGACCACGGGGACCCGGATCACCGACCACGGCGCGGTTTCCGACTTCGCCTGGTCGCCGAACTCCCGGGGCATCGCCCTGGCGGTCAGCGCGGGGGGGACCTACCGGGTCCTGCACGTAGATCTGACCGAGGCACCGCCCGTCGTCGCCACTCTCGTCGCCGACGCGGGGGGCCCCGTGTCCTATCTCTCGTGGGTGAACAACGACTACCTGGCCTATGTCGCCAACGGGCAGGTCTACGCGCTGCGACGGGAGGCGAACGGCAGCTTCTCGGAGCTCGGCGCGCTGGCACTCGGCACCAACCCGCTTTCGGGCATGGCCGCCGACCCGGCCGTCGCGCGCCTGTTCACCACGCGCACCTACTGCGTCGGCGGGGGTGGCTGCTAGACCTCGCACGAGGTCGTCGATCTCACCGATCCGGCCATCCCCTGGTTCACCGTCAGCAGTCTCAGCGACTACACCGCCGATTTCGCGCTGGGGTTCCACTGCGGGAGCCCCCCCGAGGTGATCGAGCTCATCCCGGGACGGCCCCAGGTCGCGGCCTTCGTCGGCGCCTACTGCACGGCCCAGTTCGCGGAGAGTCCGCGTGCGGTCTACTACGCCGACGGCTCCCGGGTTCGTCGACAGCGCTTCACTGGCACCAGCCTGGAGGGCGACGCGCAGGTCGTGCCCGGCACGTACACCCCGTCGCTCTCTGGTGTCCTGCGCCTCTCGGCCCACGACGAGTGGGTCGTGTTCACTGGTGACAAGGCCGTCTATGCGAGCCGCGTCGCGGGTAGCACCCCCACTCCCGCCGTCCTCGTGAGCGGGGAGTTCGCCGCGGGCACCACGGGCGTCGGCCGCGTGGAGATGGCGCCGACGTCCCGCGCGTTCATCTTCACGGGGGACCCGGTGAGCCCGGGGATCAGGCGGCTCTACCACGTCGACCTCGAGACGAACCCGATCTCCGCGCCGCGCGACCTGGTGGGGCCGGCAGGGAGCGGGTGGATCGACGACCGGTACCTCGCCTATTCCCGCGATTCGGCCGTCGTGGCCTATGCCTTCCAGGCCTCGGAGTCGACCTGCTCGAGGACAACGCGGTCGGGCGCAACCCCTTGCTGAGCTTCTCCCCCAACGGCACCTGCTCCACGGCATTCGGTTCCCTCGCTGCCGCCTCGGGGATGAGCCTGCCCTTCGCGTTCCAGCCCTGACCGATCGCTACCGGCGTCGCGCGCCGTCGGCGCAGGGCAAAGACACCGGGGCACCCGTCGGCTCCGCGTCCGCGCCTCCATGGCTGGGCTGGGGCGCTTCTCTCGCGCTGGCCGCCGACTCCATCGCGTCGGCTGGTGCGCCGAGCCGGGTCCGCCGCCCGCCGGCGGGTCGGGCGTCCGGCGCCCGATCCGCCAAGTGGTGACGGGGCGTCGCTCACCCGGTGGCGAGGATGAGCATCGTCACCAGCGAGGGACCATTCGACCTGGCGTTGGCGATCCGCGCCCGGTACGAGTGCCCTCGGCTCGGCTGCAGGGTGACGAGCGGTTGTGCGTCATCCTCGGTGTCCGCGACCACCCGGCGGTCCCCCTCGCTCGAGTCCTCGATGGCGAGGTCGATGTCCCGCGCCTGGCCGTCGTGCCCGGCCATGACGACGTTGGTGTCGGCGGCCAGATCCAGACCGCCCATCGACGCGCCCTCGTTCTGCGCCAGGATGGTGCCGTAGAACGCCCAGTCGCCGCCCGCGTGGAAGACGAGCCCGTTGGCCCCGCGCTGCTTGACCAGGTCGGAGGCGCGCGCGGCGTTCTCGAGCACGCTGCCGAAGCTCTTGGTCAGGTTCGCGACCGGGACGTCGAAGCCGTGGTCCGACATCACGGCGATGGCGACGAACTCCCCGTCCCGCGTCGCGCTCGGGAGGGAGAGCCGCAGCGTCATCGCCTCGTCGGTGTCCGAGGTGAACTGCACGACAGGGGTGGCGTCGTCCGCCGTGTCCGCCGCGACCACCTCTCCCGAGGCGCGCAGCAGGTGCAGATCCACGTCGCGGGCTCCGTCCGAGCCGCCGCCGAGCAGCGCGAACTTCCTGCCCTTGGCGAAGGTCCGCGTCATCGTGATGCTGGCCCCCTTGCCGAGGAACGCGCCGAGCACGCAGGACGCGTCACCGTCGAAGCCGTACTGGGAGCTCGCGCTGACGCGGGCGGCGCTGGTGGCGACCAGGTCGACCGCTTGCTTCATGTACTTGCCCGGTGGCCACCGCTCGAGGACATCCCCGGGGACGACCTCCGGGGGCGGCGGCGGGGGAGGCGGGGGAGGCGGCGCGGCCGACGCCGTCGCCGGCGGCGCCACGGCGCGGGGGTAGGTCACCGTGGAGCGGATCGCGCGGATCTCCTCCAGCACGCGCATGGCGTCCTCGGCCCCGATCGTCGCCATGTTGTCCTTGAGCGCGAGGAGGGCCACGAAGGAGTTGTCGAGGCGCGCCTGCTCCTCCCGGTACTCGGCCACCGTGAGTTTACAGGTGTTGAAGTTGTTGCACAGGCTCACCCGCTGGTCCTTCAGGAGCTGGATCAGCGAGTCCGCCTCTCGGATCGCGGTCTTCTCGTACTCCGCCGTGGCGCCGACTCCCTTGACCCCGACCGAGGCGCTGAAGCTCTGGCCGTCGTAGCTGAGGGAGATCTTCGAGCAGTCCTCGCGGATGATCTTCCCGATCGGCGCGGGGCAGACGTACTCGGCGTACTGCGCGTCGGGTCGCGGCCCCGGGGGGCGGCGGTTGCGGCACGCCGGGATGGCGAGGCTCAAGGTTGCGGTCAGGGCGACGAGAGTCGTGGTCGAGCTTTTCACGATCGACCATCCTAATCCGTCTCGGGGCTCGTCCGGAACGTCTGGTTCGCACGACGGTGCGGCAGGGCACGCATTCCGCCGGGGCTGAAACCCGTGACTCCCTCGCGCCAGGGCGAGGAACACCACCCGCTCGCGCGGGTCCACCGCGGTCGATGCGGGCGCCCGGGGCGGGCGCCGCCGCGAGGACCAGCGATCCGCGGCCCGGCGGCGCGGGCAGGGGCGCCTGGCGCCGGGCCTGCGGCGACCGCGCTCACGCCCCCGCGACGCCTCCGAAGATCTCCGCGAGCCGGGCGGCGCGGTAGTCGAAGATCCGCGCGACGTCCCCGGCGACGAGGAGCCGATGCACGAGCGGACCACCCGGCACCGCGTATCGGACGCGGTCCGTGGCGATCGTCTCGTCGCCTTGGGCCTGGAAGCGGTGCTCGTGAACCCACAGCCGATAGGGGCCGCGGATCTGCGTGTCCTCGAAGCGGTGGGGCGGGTCCCAGGCCGTGATCTCGGTGCGCCAGCGGACGGGGACCCCGTGGATCCGGAGGCGGTAGTCGATCAGCGTGCCCACGCGCATCACGATCGGATCCGGGGTGAGGATCCGAAAGCGCAGCATCGGGGGCGTCATGCGCTCGAGGTTCCTCGGGTCGGCGAAGAACCGGAACACCTCCCCCTGCGGGCGCGGCAGCACCTGGCGCCGCTCCAGCGAGTAGACCTTCATGGGGGGTACCTGCAGCTACCGGCACCCATCGTAAACCCCCCGTCGGTGCCGGCGATGCCCTCGCCGCCCCTGGGCCTGACGGGCGGAGAATGCTTCTTTGGCCGGGCTACGGTTCCCGTTCCTTCCCCGTCTGCAGTGGGGATGGCGAAGCGGCCTCCCTTGACGCGGCGCGGCGTCGTCGATATGCTCGAGCACCGATGAACGGCCGAGCGGCGTGCGGATGGGGCATGGCCGGTCTGCTCTGGGTGATGGGCGCCGCAGGCGTCGCGCCCGCTCGCGCGGAGACGTCGGACCTGAGCGAGGCGGAGGCGCCGACGGTCACCGTGCGGCTGCGCGGTCATCGCAGCCCCGGGGCGACCTGGTCGCTGACACCGGTGGCGCCGCCGCCGGCTCTGCCCAGCCCGGAGGACGAGGAATTCGAGCGGTACGTCGAGGCTCACGCCCCACCGTGCCAGGGGAGCGGTTGCCCGCGCCGGCACCCGCGCCCGTCCGGCGATGCCGACCTGCCGCCCGTCGCGGTCTGTCCGGAGCGCGGCTGCACCGTCCGGCTGCCGGTCGGTCGCTATCGGCTTGCCGTGAGCGGGCCACGCGGCGCCGGGATCGCGCGCAGCGCCCGGGAGCTCGACGTCGTGACCGATCTCGTGATCGACGCTCGCGCCCCGCGGCGAGCGCGCAAATGGGGCGGGCTCGCGGCCGGCGTCACCGGGACCGCCCTTCATGCGACGGGAGCCTGGCTTCTGCTCACCTGGCCGCTGATGAGCTTCCAGGAATGCCCCTTGGGGGGGTGCAGCGGTCCCTCGCAGGCGACGGTGCTCCACACGGGGCTGATCGCGAGCCTTTCGGGGTTGGTGCTGGCGCCGATCGGGTGGGTGACGTTCGTCCGCAACGTGCAGCTCCGCTGCGACGTCAACCCGAGCGCCCCGCTGGAGCTCCCGCCGGAGTGGTCCGGTGCCACCCCTTCGGCGCTGCCCCTTGGCCTCCACGTGATGTCGTCGTTCTGAGCTCGTGCCGCGGGTGGCATGCCCGGCATGTCCCGGCGCAGCAGGACGCCAGCGCGGGGCCCGGGTCACGCCGCCTTTCGCGCCAGGACGGCGAGGATCAGACCGCCGCGGCGGCCGAGCTTGAGGCCCGCCGACTCGACCCGCTCGCACGCGAGGCCCGCGCGGACGACGGCGGCACGGAGCTCGGGCTCGCTCCGCGCGGTGAGCCAGACTCCCTGCCGCAGCGCGTTGCCGAGCTGCACGAAGGCGCGGAGCAGGCCCCGCCGCGCGGTGGTGAAGAGGAGCAGGCCGCCCGGGGCGAGGCGGGCGGTGACGGCGGCGAGGACGCGATCGAGATCGGCGACGTACTCGAAGACGGAGAAGGAGCAGACCAGGGCGTAGTCACCGCCGACCTCCACCTCCAGCAAATCGCCCTCCACCAGGGTGAGGCCGGAGAAGCCGCGCCGTGCCAGCCGGTCGCGCAGGCGCACGAGCATCTCGCGTGATAGCTCGACGGCGGTGATCCGCGCACCGCGAGCGGCGAGCCGCTCGGTGAAGCGCCCGGTGCCCGCGCCGAGCTCGAGCACGCGCATCCCGGGGCGCACGAGCTCCGCGAGCCAGGCCTCGACCAGGGTCGCCTCGGCGCGGCGCGCAGGCGACGCTCCCGCGCGGGCCTGCTCGGCGTCGTAGCGGGCCGCGAGGCCATCGTAGAAGGCCGCCACCGGGGAGACGGCGCGCGCGCCCAGCACCGGGCGCTCGAGCACGGCCGAGAGCGGCCGCGGCTCGAGCCCCCGCGCGCCGAGGGCCGCGGCGAGCTCGGCCAGCGCGGTGGCCTCGGCCGTGGTGACGAGCAGGACGTCCCCGCAGACCAGCCGCGCGACGGGCGCCCGGCCGCGACCGTCCCAACGCCGTCGCGGCAGGAGCAGGAAGGCACCGAGCTCGAGCAGCGTCGGGCGCACGCACCGGTGGGTGAGGCCACCCGGGGGTAGGTAGGCGCGGGTGGTCGGGCCGCCCCGCCGCTCGAGCGCGCAGAAGGTGCCGCGCACCTGCTGCCGCACCGCGCGCGCCGATCGGAAGGGCAGGGTGGGGGCGCCGTCGGCGGTGCTGGCGACCAGCTCGTGGCCCCCGGCGAGGACCACGGGGACGAGGTCGGGATCGCGGGCGAGGTCCGTGGCGCGGATCACGAAGGCGGCTGGGATCCCGGCGCGTTCGAGCTCGCCGAGGAGGTGGCGGACGGCGGCGGCCGGGACGTCGAGCAGGAGGGCGACCCCGGGGGCCGACCGCGACCCACGGGAAACCGCGGGCCCGAGGAGGCGCGTCCGAGCCCAGGCGCCGCCCACCACCGTGACGGCGAGCGCCGCAGCGATCGGGAGCGTCGCCGCCCACAGCGGCGCCAGCAGCGCGACCAGCACCGCCGCCTGCGCCCCGCCGAGCAGGACCAGGTGGGCCGGCGTCAGCCGAGCAACCGCTGGCGTGCCGCCTCGAGCGCCAGGAGCTCCTCCCACAGCGGTCCCACCTTTCCGAGCGCGCGCTTGCGATCCAGGCGCTCGCGCGTGGCCGGATCGCCTGCGCCGAGCACCCAGCTCAGCCGTCCGCGCCGCCGCGCCTCCACCCGGTCGCGGACCTCGGCGGGGGCGAGCGCGGCCGACTGGTAGTAGAACGGCTCGAGCAGCGGCTGCTCTGCGGTCAGTAGCCCGTCGGCGACCGCGCGCCGGTGCAGAGCCGTTCCCGGGTAGACGCGGACGCCGCAGAAGAAGAAGAGCACGGCGTCCGTGAGCGTCTCGGCCCGATCGAGGGTTTCCGCCAGGGTCTCCGCGGTTTCCTCCGGACCCCCGAGGGTGAAGTAGTGCGCGACGTGCGCCCCCGACCGGACCGCCTGCGCGTGCGCCGCGTGGACGGCGGCCGGACCGAACGGCTTGCGCAGGGCGCGGAGCACCCGCTCGCTGAGCGAGTCGGTGCCGAACTCGACGTGCGCGAGCCCCGCCGCTCGCAGGCGCGCGAAGTAGTCCGGCGGGCAGTCGACGCAGGAGAAGAAGGCCGCCCACGGCAGCCGGACGCCCTCGGCTCGGAAGGCCGCCGCGACGGCGAGGCTGTGCTCCACGTCGGCGTTGAAGACCGAATCGGTGAGGAAGAGGTAGCGCGCGCCCCGCTCCTCGAGGGCGCGCGCCAGGCGCGCCGTGGCCCGCGGATCCGCGCGCCGGAGCGTGCGGCCCTGGATCAGCGGGTAGGTGCAGTAGCAACAGGCGAAGGGGCAGCCGCGCGCCGTCTCCAGGTTGAGCACCCCGCCGTGGTCGCGGTAGAAGGCGAGGTGAGCGCCGTCGAGGGCGAGCTCCCCCGGTGGGGGGTAGCGACGCGGCTCCGGCGCGGCTGGCGCACCGGCGAGGGCGCCACGGCGCAGCACGCCGGGCAGGCCGCGCCCGTCGCCACCGGCCTCGAGGGCGTCGAGCAGGGCGCGGAACTGCTCGCCGTCGCCGACCACGCCGTAGTCGGCGCCGGTGCGCTCGAGCAGCTCGCGGGGGAAAAGGCTGTAGCCCGCGCCGCCGAGCACCACCGGGGCGGGCGAGAGGGCGCGGAGCGCGGCCGTCACGCGCACGGCGTCGGTGACGAAGCCCTGGCGCTCGGCGGCGTCGTTGTCGTCGATGTTGCGGATCGACAGGCCGATGACGTCGGGTGAGGCCTCGCGCACGGCGTCGGCGAGCGAGGCCTCCCCGTCGGCGAGCAGGTCGTGGATGCGTACGGAGTGCGGCGGCGAGATCGCCGCCCGCACGTGGTCGAGCCCGAGCGGGTAGGCGGGCAGCGGCGAGAGCAACCGGTTCACGCTGACCAGGAGGACGCGCAGGCTCATGAGCCCGCTCCGAGCAGGGCGGCGAGCGCAGGGCGCCCCGCGAGATCCCCGGCCACGCGCAGCGCGCCGTAGGTCACCCCGACCACCCCCGGGGCCAGCAGGCTCTGCCCCACGAAGCGCAGGCCGCGCACGGCGCTGCGGTTCAGGCCGGCGAGCGCCAGGCCGCCGCGGGACAGGCCGTAGAGCGAGCCCTCGAAGGTCCCCACCCAGTCGCGGAAGCTCAGCGGGGTCAGGACGTCGAGCCACTCGACGCCGCCGACGGAGGCCACGTGGCGGACGTCGGCCAGCCGCCGCTCGGCGAGCGCGGCCTTGGCCTCGACGTAGCCTGCGCCGCGCGCGCGCGTGGTGGTCGGCGCCCAGCGCTGCCAGGTCGCGAAGCCGTCTCTGGCCACCACCGTCAGCAGGTTCTTGCCCTCGCGGGCGCTCGGGGACAGCTGGAACCAGAGCCGACGGTGGTCGTCGAAGCGGTAGGTGTTGTGGGCACGGGCCGGGGAGCGCGCGGCGTCGACCAGCGCGAAGGCCATGCTCGCGGCGTGGGTGTCTGGCAGCTCCAGCAGCCGCTTCGCGAGCGCCGCCAGGGCGGGGTCGTCGTCGAACAGCCGCACGGCGTGCTTCGGGTGCATCGAGAGGACCACCCGCGGAGCGCGCAGGCGCCGCCCGGACGCGAGGACCACCCCGGTCACGGCGCCGTCGGCGACGACCAGCCGCGTCGCCCCGTCGCCAGCGATGAGCTCGACCCCGAGCTCGCCGAGGCGGATGGCGAAGCGGTCCACCAGCTCCGCTCCCGTGCAGGCGAGTCGCCAGGAGGAGAGCAGGTACGACGCGAGCGCGAGCTCGTAGCTTGACCGGGGACAGTCCGCGAGGCCCATGCCGAGCCAGGCCTCCGGGGCGGAGACGAGCCGCATCAGGCGCGCCGAGCAGCCGAGGCCGCGGAGGAAGTCGGCTGCGGACTCGAGGGCGTCGAGGGCACCGGGGCGCGGGCGCATCCGCAGCGGCTCCGCCGCCCCGCGCAGCGAGCGCACCAGGGCCTCGATCGCCGGTCGCTCCGCGGGCACGGCGTCGACGAGCGCGGCCTCGAACCGGTCGAAGCCGACGGGCAGGTCGAAGGTTTCGGCCCCGAAATGGTAGCGGGACAGGGGGCCGTCCACGCCCGCCGGGCGGAGCGGGACGGCGATCCCGATCGCGGACCAGACCCGATCCAGGAGCTCCCCCGGGCCTGCGGCGCCGAAGTAATGGATGCCGACGGGGCAGTCCACGCCCCGCCGGCGGTAGCTGCGGGCGAGCCCGCCGAGCTCGGTCTGGGCCTCCACCAGCGCGACCCGCCGCCCGAGGCGGGCGAGCAGGGCGCTGGTGGTCAGCCCCGCCAGGCCGGACCCCACCACCACGACGTCGAGGGCGTCGTCACCTGCCATCGACTCTCACCTCGACCGCGCCGACCCAACGATCGACGGTCACCAGGACCACCGAGCGCCCGGCGAGCGGGATCGCCGCAGGACCGGCGATCCCCGCGCGCAGCTCGCCCGCGGCCGCCGCGCGCGCGGCGAGGACCGCGTCGAGGGCGCTCCCGCCGGGGGACGTTCGGGCCGCCACGCGGGCGGCAGGGAAGGTCGCCGCGAGACGTGCGAGGTCGTCCGGCGCCGCGCCGTCGACGAGCAGCACCGCCACTCGCGCGCGCTCGCCGCCCGCGTCGACGCGCGCGGCGAGCGCCTCCGTCCAGGCGCCCTCGCCGTCGCGGCGCCGGTGGAGCAGCCAGCCGAGCGAGGGGCGCCCCGGCTCCGGGGCGCCGAGTAGCAGCGCGATCGCGCCCTCCCGCGGCTCGTCGCCGGCGCCGAGGAGCGGACTCAGGACGGCGTGGTGCTCGTCGGCGACGGCGAGCAGGAGGGGCAGATCCTGGGTGTCCACCGTGGCGGCGGCGGCCAGGAGCGCGGCCTCGAAGGAGGTGCGCCCGGACGGGGTGGTGAGGTTCGGGCCGCGGGCGCCGAGGCTCATCGCCACCTGGGCCGCGGGGGCGTTGTGCACGGAGCCGATGAACGCGGTCGGGCTGGCCAGCTTGAAGTCCGTGGCGAAGAGCTCCTGGAGGAAACCGTGGGTGTCCTCGAGCGAGCCCCAGGCCGTGCCGAACGCCACCGAGCGCGCCGTGGCGCCCGCCTCCGCGCGGACCTCCTCCGCGAGGGCGAGCACGATCGAGGTCAGGCGGCGCAGGCGGCGCCGCACCCGCGGATCCAGGCGGCCCGCGGCGACGGCGTCGGGGATGCGTCCTCCCCCGATCGCCCCGGCGGCGAGCGCGGCGAGCGTGCTCGCGGTGTCCCCGGCGGGGCTCGCGCAGGCCGACGCGCGCACCGCGAAGCGCGCCAGGGCGCGTGGGCCGCGAGCGCCGCGGGCCGGGTCGGGCCGCCCCAGGACCAGCGCCGCGTTGTTGCCGCCGAAGCCGAAGGAATTCGAGAGCACGAAGTCGAGCGGCGTGGGGCGCGCCTCCCGACAGGGTTCGAGCCCGAGGTCGGGATCGAGCTCGCGGAGGCCCACGTTCGGCAGCACCTGGCCCCGCTCGAGCGCCGCGATCGCCAGCGCCGCCTCGAGGGCGCCCGCGGCGGCGAGGGTGTGACCGGTCGCGCCCTTGGTGGAGGACAGCGGGACGCCGCCGGGGAAGACCGCGCTCATCGCCCGCGCTTCGGCGGCGTCGTTGTCCGGTGTCCCGGTGCCGTGCAGGTTCACGTAGCCGACGCGCGCGGGCTCGATCCCGGCATCGGTGAGCGCCCGGCGCATCACGGCCGCGGCCTGCTCGCCCTCGGGGAGGGGCCTGGTCGCGTGGTAGGCGTCGCAGCCGAGCCCGGCGCCCGCGAGCTCCGCCAGCGCGCCCGGCGGAGGCGCGTCCGCCGCGACCAGCCACAGCAGGGCGGCGGCCTCGCCGAGGCTGGTCCCCGCGCGGTGCCGATCGAGCGGCCTCGCCCCCGCGGGGTCCAGGAGCTGGAGCAGGCGAAAGCCGTGCAGCGTGAGGTGACAGAGCGCGTCCGCGCCACCGGCGAGGGCCGTGCGCACGGCCCCCGCGCGCAGCAGCCCGAGCGCGATGGCGATGGCCACGGCGCCGCTCGAGCAGGCGGTGGCGACGCTGAACGCCGGCCCCGTGACCCCGAGCTCCTCGGCGAGTCGCGTCGCCACGGTGGCGGCGCCGTGCAGCGCGTAGGCGCCGGGGTCGCGCGTCCCGGCGCGGAGCCCCGCTTCGGTGCGGTCGATGCCGCCCGTCGTGGTGCCGACGATCACGCAGTCGGGGACCAGGCCGTTGCACGCCGCCCGCGCCGCGCGCAAGGCGAGGCGGTGGGTCCGAGGCAGCGCGGGCTCGTCGTCTCCGGGCTCGTCCGCGACGGGCGCCCCGACCAGCCCCGGCCCGGGGCCGCCTGGCGGCAGGGCCACGAACCCCCGGCGTCCGGCGAGGAGCGCGTCCGTGCCGGCGGCGAGGCCCGTCCCGAGCGGGGAGACGAGGCCCACCCGCACCACGCACGCGCGCGCCCCCATCGTCGCTCAGCGCTCCGCGCGCCGGGCCTGGATGAAGGTGGCGAGCGAGCGCAGGTTCTGGAAGGCCTGCTCACCCACGTCCTTGCCCTTGATCGTCACCCCGTAGTCTCGCTCCACCATCACCACCAGCTCGAGCACGTCGATCGAATCGAGCCCGGTCGCGGGTCCGAAGAGCGGGCCGTCCGCGGTGAGATCCTCGGCCGTCATGCCGACGAGCCCGACCGTGGCGACGATCTTGTGCCGGAGCTCGGCCATCAACGCCTCGAGTCCGTCCTGGTCTGTCACGCTGCACATCCTCGGGTCCGGTGCCCGGCTCGCGCCCGGGCCGGGCCACTTGATAGCATACCCACCGGCGCCTCTACCCCAGCTGATGGCTCGTCAGAAGAAACGACTCGTGCCGGGCGCCTCGCCCGCGAGGCTCGGTGACCTCGCGCGGACGGCGGTCCTGTGGGGCTACTTCGTCGCGGCGTTCGTCGCCGGTTTCTGGATCTACTTCGTGGCGTCCATGCTGGCGAGCCGACCGCGCTCCGCGGGGGCGCAGCGAGCCATCCACGGCTTCTTCCGTGGCTTCTTCGCGCTCGTCGGCGCCCTCTCGCCGCGGCTCGCCTTCGAGCTGCCTCCGCGCGATCGCCTGGCGCGGCTGCGGTCGACCGTGATCGTCGCCAACCACCAGTCGCTGCTGGACCCGCCGCTGCTGCTCTCGCTCCTGCCCCGCGCGAGCACGCTGGTGCGCGCGGACTTCTTCCGCGTGCCCGTGTTCGGGTGGGTCCTGCGCGCCTGCGGCTACGCGCGGCCGCGGGGGCAGGAGGGCGCCGACTGGCTCGACGGGCTCGTGGCCGAGCTCGCGCGCGGCGGCAACGTCTTCGTCTTCCCCGAGGGGACGCGCGGGGGAGGCGAGGGCCTCGGCCGCCTCCGCCGCGGCGCGTTCCACGTCGCGCGCCGGCTCGGGGCTCCCATCGCGGTGCTCCGGATCGACGGGACCGCGCGCGTCTTCCCGCCGGGGAGCCTCGTGCTTCGCCTCGCCGGCCCCGCGCGCGTGTCCGTCCGCTGGCTCGGCGTCATCACCGCCGAGGAGGTGGCGAGCGCCGCGGACACCGAGTCGCTGATGCGGCGCGTACGCGCCCTGCTCGAGGGCGGGGCGCCGGCTCCCTAGCGGGCGGCGGGGGCGTTCGCCGTCGCACCCCGGGGCGAGCCGGTGACCGCCCCCTGGCGCCGACCAGGGGAGCCCCGGCGGGGGGGAGCGCGCGGTGGCTCACTCCGCCGTCTCGGCGCGGCCGGGCGACGGACACCGCGGTGCCGTCCGTTCGACCAGCGACAGGCGCAGCCGATACCCAGCCGCCCCGGGCGCCTCGAGCTCGATCTGCTGGGCGAAGCCGCAGCCGTCGAGCCCCCGCGCCTCGGCCGAGCGCACCAGGCGCCCGCGGGCGTCGTAGCGGCGGATCCGGAGCCGGTCGGCGGCGGGGAAGGCCGTCTCCACCACCCCGCCGTCGCCCTCCACCCAGCGGCAGGCGGGCAGGGGGCCGGCGGCGTAGCCGACCTCGGCGAGCTCACCCTCCGCCGGGAACAGCAGCAACCGGATGTCATCCACCGTCCCCTCGCCGAAGCCCTCGTGGTCGAAGGGGGGCAGCGCCCGGTGGACCTCCACGGCGCGGGAGCGGTACGACGCATCGAACAGCACGAGCCCCTCCTGGGCCATGAGCACGCTACGGAAGCCGAGACCGGGGGCGGCGGCCGAGATCGCGCCGAGCAGCGCGGTCTGGTTGTGCAGCGGGAGGCTCGCTTCGACGACGTGCACCGCCTCCCAGGGTCCCACCGGGAAGGCCCGCTGGCAGCGGGCCGCCAGCGCCGAGCGCTCCGCGTCCGGCGCGCGGGCGAGGGGCGGGAGCGGGCGGCAGGCGGCGAGCGCCAGCGCGCCGGCCGCGGCGCTCGCCGCGGCGCCGCGGACCCTGCCGCCGCGCCGGCGCGGGCCGGGGCCCACCGGCTGCGCGCGCACGGTCACCGGAGCGGCTCGAATCGATCGTCGGGGATCGGCTGGTTCCGCTTGACGTTGGAGAACTCGATGCGCGTCGAGGCCTTCGGCCCTTCCTCGATCACCACCGCGCCGATGACGCCGGGCGCGGCGCCGAGCTCCAGCACCACGCGCGCGATGTACCGCTTCATGGCGGCGTCCTTGGGCGCCAGCTTGACCCGCGCGGGGCTGCCCGGCTCGAGCGTCGCGTCGAAGGCCTTGCTCCGTTCGAAGTCGCCGCGGATCCAGAGGTTCATCTCGGCGAGCACCGCCCCGACGGCCTCCACCTTGGCGCTCGCGTCGGGGACCCAGCGGCCTTCCCGGTGCACGTACCGACGCACGCCGTTCGGCGTGGCCAGCAGCACGCTCCTGAGAGGGCTCGCGTACTCCCAGCGGAGATCGCCCGGGCGGCGGTAGGCGAAGCGCCCCTTGGACACGAGCGGGTGGGAGAGGATCTCGAGGTGCTTGGTCTGCACGAAGTCGGCCTCGAGGGTCTGCACCTCGGTCGCGGCCCGCTTGATCGACCCCCAGTCGTCGGACCAGGCGCCCAGGATGGGGAGCAGGAGCAGGCCGAAGAGGAAGGCGGGGCTCAGGTGGGACATCGTGATCCGGGGGCGCGCCCGGGCGGGCGCGGCGGGGACGGGGCGCTCGCAGGCATTGTGACCGCCGGAGTTGATACGACAAGCCCGCCCGCGAGCTTCCTGCCGCGGCGGTCCCCGGACGCCGCGGTTCGGGGGTCCGCCTGCCGCCCCATCCCCGGGCATGACAGAGGGAGGCTCGCGTGATAGAGCCGCCCCCAATGACGGCGGCCGGTCAAGCCTCCGACGGCGCGTCCGCGCAGGTCGCTCCAGGGGTCGTCCCCGCGGGCGGAGATGAGCTCGACCGGCTCCCCCAGCAGGGCCGCATGCGGCTGGTCGATGCGGTCCTGGATCGGGGGGAAGCGTTCATCCGCGTCGGGGCGACGGTGACCGAGCGGTGGCCCACCGCGGAGGAGGGGTCGGTTCACGCGGCGATGCTGATCGAGCTCGTGGCCCAGGGCGCGGCGCTGCTCGGGACGCGGCTCGGGGGCAACGCGGGGGGAAAGCTCGCGCTCCTGGTGGGGTTGCCGGAGGTCACGCTCGAAGTACAGCGCATACGCGTGGGGACGCGCCTGGTCGCGGAGGTGAGGGTGGCGCGCGGGTCGGGCGACTACCTCGTCTGCGAGGGTGAGGTGCACGACGGGATCGCGCGGCTCGCGGCCGTGACCGTGCAGGGGCTCCGGATCGACGCCGCCGCCGCGCCGCCGGCGGGGGGGGCCGATGGTTGAGCCGCGGCCGAGCGCCCTGGTCACCGGCGCGAGCCGCGGCATCGGCCGCGCCGTGGCGCTCGAGCTGGCGCGCTGCGGGTACTTCGTGCTCGTGAACTACCGCGCCAACGACGCGGCGGCCGCGGCGACCCTGGCGGCCGTGCGGGCGGCGGGCGGCGACGGCGCGCTCGCGCGGTTCGACGTCGCGGATCGCGAGGTGGCCACGGCCGCGCTCGACGCCCTGCTCGCCACGTACGGGCCGGTGGAGGTGCTGGTCAACAACGCCGGCATCGCGCGGGACGGGCTCTTCCTCATGCTCCTGCCCGAGGAGTGGGACGCGGTGATCGCCACCACCCTCCACGGCTTCTTCAACGTGACCCGGCCCGTCCTCAAGCAGATGGTCGGCAGGCGCCGGGGCGTCGTGGTGAACGTCGCCTCGGTTTCCGGGCAGATCGGCAACCGCGGGCAGTCCAACTACTCCGCCGCCAAGGCCGGGCTCATCGCGGCCACCCGCGCGCTCGCCGTGGAGGTCGCGCGGTTCGGGATTCGCGTCAACGCCGTCGCGCCCGGGTTGGTCGAGACCGAGATGATCCAGGACGTCCGCCTCGACGTCGCGCTGAAGATGGTCCCGCTCGGGCGCGTCGCCCAGCCGGAGGAGATCGCCCGGGTGGTGCGCTTCCTCTGCTCGGAGGACGCCTCCTACATGACGGGGCAGGTGGTCGCGGTCAACGGCGGGATGGTCTGAGCGGGGCTGCGCCCCGGTCGCGCGCTTCGTCGGCCGGCTCAGGATGCCGGATCGTCGTCTGCGGTGGGCGGGGCGGGGGCTCCCTCCTGGAGCCAGGGGCGGACCAGCGCGCGCAGCGCGAGGCGCACCGTCGCGCTGGCGAACGCCATCGCGGCCGGCCCGCTCAACCACAGACCTAGGAAGAAGAGCGGGAACGAGGCGGCGTAGGCAGCCACGGCGCCGAGGGTGCCGAGCCACGGTGTCCCCAGCCACGTCGCGAGCACGGCGAGGACGCTCGCCAGGGGGAGGCCCATCAGCGACGCGACGGACACCAGGGCGAGCCCCACCGCCACCCGGCCCCGGGGGCGCTTCTGGAAGATGGAAGTGTCGATCGGCTCGAGCACGCTCCGCCGCACCAGGGGGAGGCGCAGCAGCCAGCCCCCGAGACCCCCGGGGCGCGTGGGCGCCGGGGTCGTCACGCGGGCTCCTCGGCGGGTCGTGGTCGCGCCACGATCAGCACCTCCTCGCGGGCCGCGACCTGCTCCAGCTCCGCCCTGAACCCGGCGCGCGCCAGCGCCGCCTCCAGCGCCGCGACGCCGCGGAAGCGGGGCGTGAGCCCCCGCCGGCGGAGGCGCCAGGCCTCAACGCGGCGCAGGCAGGTCGGTCGGGAGGCGAGGGGGGCCGTCACGCGCATCAGCAGGACCCCATCGGGGGCGAGCCGGCGCCGGATCCCCGCCAACGTCGCGTCGAGATCGTCGTCGTCGAGGTAGTGCGCGACGTCGAGCAGGAGCGCCAGATCGAAGACCGGGGCGGTGCCCCCCGGCAGCGCGGGGGCCGCGAGCGCGTGGACCGCGCCACGCGCCCCGAGCACGAGCCGTGCGATCCGGGCGCGCTCCGGATCGGGCTCGGCCGCTACGACGCGAGCCTCCTCGACGGAGGCGAGCAGGTAGGTGGCGGGGACCCCGAAACCGCAACCGACGTCCAGCACGTTGCGCGGCCGCCCCGCCGCGCGCGCGAGCCAGGGGAACAGCGGGTCCAGCCACAGCTTGTACCGGGCGAAGCTCCGGTGGCTCGCCCACAGGTAGCGGTACCGCTGGAACACCGCGTGGGCCGGACGCGCGGGGTCGGCACGCCAATCGGGCGCGAGGCTCGCGAACAGGCGCCGCGCGAGCGGCGGCAGCAGCACGAAGGCGCCGACGCCGGAGGTCGTGATTCCGAGCAGCCCCACGATCCCCGCGCTCCTCGCCTGGCTGTGCTGGGCGAAGACGAGGCTCGCCATCCCGATGGCGGTGGCCGTGCACTCGAGGAAGGTGGCGGCGCGCACGGGCACGTGCTCCGGGTCCTCGTCGCGCGGGCTGCGCTGGTAGGACCGGATCAGGTGGAGCGAGAAGTTGACTCCCATCCCGAAGACGATGATCGCCAGCAGGAGCCCGGGGACGTCGAGCGCGCGGCCGAGCGCGCCGAGGGCGCCCAGCGTCGCCGCGAGGCCGAAGGCGACCGGGGCCATCACCACCCCGATCAGACGGGGATCGAGGAAGGTCACCGCCACGCACAGGAGCACGAATCCGCCGATGATGACCACCATGCGCAGGAACGCGGAGCGCAGGAAATCGCCGAGGAGCCGGGCGAGGTAGCGACCGTCGTGGACCGCGCCCCCGAGCCGCGCCACCTCCGCGGAGAGCCGCTCCGCGTCGTACGCCGGACCCCGCTCGATCGGCACCAGGAGCCCCACGCGGCCGTCGGCGCGCCGGCTGATCCCGAGCACCGGCAGCAGCGCCGCCGGCAGGGGCATCGACGGCGCCGGGGGAGTGGCCATGGCCGCGACGAAGGGCGCGAAGGCGTCGTCCGCGAACCCGAGCTCGCGCCCGGCCATCGCCAGCTCTCGCGCCACCGCGGCGCGTCGGGCGGGGGTGAAGAACGCGGACCCGGCCGCGGCGTTCCGGGCCGCGAGCGCGGGCCCCGGCGCCACCCGCGAGGGGCTGAACCAGCTCCCGATGCGCCCCGCGCGGGCCTCGCCGTCGAGCAGCGCCGCCAGCGCGTCGCTGCGCGCGCGGAGCTCCTCCTCGCTCCTCGCGTCGACGTAGACGTACGCGTTGGAAAGCACGTCGCCCCAGGTCTCCTGCACGACGCGCTCCGCGGCCGCGGTGGCCGGGCTGACGGTGCTCATCGCCGTCAGGTCGACCTCGAAGCGCGGTCGCGCCCAGCCGAGCAGCCCGGCGACGAGCGCCACCGAGAGGGCCGCTACCCGGAACCCGCGGCCGATGCACACGCGGTCCAGGATCCGGTCGAGCGGCAGGAGCGGCGCGCTCGGGCTCGCCGGCAGCGGGCGGAAGGCGAGGGGGAACACGAGCTGCACGACCACGAAGGAGGAGACGGCCGAGAGCGCCGCGAAGGTACCGAGCTCCGCGAGCAGCTCGAACCCGCTCCAGCGCAGCGCCAGGAACGCTCCGGCGGTGGTCAGCGTCGACAAGAGGCCCGGCGAGAAGATGGCGGCGGCGACCCGCCAGCCGGGCCGGTCGCGGAAGCGGTCGAGGAAGGACGCGAACATGATCCCCTGATCGACCGTGATCGACACCAGCGCGCCTCCGAAGCCGAGCGAGAGCGCGGACACCTCGCGGTCGATCAGGGACAGCTCCAGCAGGCCCAGCGAAACCCCGACGGTGGCCGGGAGCAGCGACAGCACGCCCAGGACCGGCCGGGAGAAGAACAGGATCAGCAGCAAGGCGATGCCCGCCCCCGCGATGACCAGCGCGCGGTTGGTGTCTGCCCGCACGATCGCCTCGTTGTCCAGGGCGGCGCGGAAGCCGCCCACCACGGCCAGGCGGACGTCGGGCTGGCCGCGCGCGGGCGCCGCGAGCCGCGCGTCGAGCTCGGCGAAGAAGGCGGCCAGCCGCCGGTTGTGCTCCACGTCGGAGACGGAGCGGCTGGGAGTCGCTGCCAGCAGGACGTGGCGACCGTCCGGCGACACCAGGTGACCCTGCTCGACCCGGCCGCGGAGCCCGATCGAGAGCCCCTGCAGGCGGCGCAGCACCAGGAACCGGAGATCGAGCGGATCCTGGCGAACGAGCTCGGACGCCCCGGTCCCCTCGAGCGCGGCGAGCTCCTCCAGGCGCGCCCCGAGCGACGCGCGGATCGCGGCCGGGGCGAGCGCCGCCGCGACCGCGCCCTGCAGCTCGGGGCCGTCGAACAGCAGCGGCAGGTGCTCCGCCAGGAGCCCGTTCAGCTCCAGCAGGCCGGCGGCGGCCGACTTGACGCCGACCGAGGCGAAGAGGCCGCTGTCGCGCATGGCGCGCTCGACCTCGTCCGCGGTCCGGGCCAGCTCCTCGAACGATCGCGGCTCGGTGAGGCTTACGTCGACGCCGATCTGCTCCGCCAGCGAATTGTCGCGCAGCAGGCGGCGAGAGCTCTCGAGCGCGGGCGAGCCGGACGGGAGCGCGGCGAGGATGTCGCCCTCCACGTGGATGCGGCGCATCCCCAGGTCGAACGCGAGCCAGCCCACGAGCACCAGCAGGAGCACGACCCACCAACGCACGCCGCGCAGCTCGAGCCTCGACATGGGACGTCATGGCCCGCTGCCGCGACGGGCGGACCGCGAGCGGCGGCTTCTATACCAGACCCCCCCCCCTTCGGCCCCCCGCCGGTCCGCCTCGTCTCCGGCGCGCCGTCGTGCCCGGTTCCGGCGCGCAGGCACCGGCCGCGCCGGGGCTGGAGCGGGCGGGTCCGGCCGTGCCGGGGCGCCCGGTGGGTGGGCGGTCGCCGCGACCGGGCGGGTTGCGCCCGGAGCGGGACCTTTGCTACGCGGAGGCGCCGTGGCCGGGTTCGCCGGCGGCGCGGGCGAGGACGTGAGCATCAGGTGAGAGCACCGCAGAACCGGCGAGTCCTGGTGGTCGGCTACGACGTCGTCACCCCGCTCGGGCCTAGCCTCGAGGCCACCTGGGGCGAGGCCGAGCGTGGGGCGCCTCGCTTCGAGATCGCCGCCAACTGCGAGCCGTTCGGCCTGCGCGTCCCGGTGGGGTTGCTCCGCGGGTACGATCCGCGCGCCTACGCCTTCGGCACGGAGAAGGAGCTCGCCAACTGGAACGCGGCGTTCGTGCTGCTCACCATGGCGGTCTGCGAGCGCGCCGTGGCCGCGGCCGGCGTCGATCTCGCGGGGGAGCTCGGGCCCCGGACGGCGTGCCTCATGGGTTCGGCCCTGAACGGGCACGATGCGTTCCGGGTCGCCGCCGAGCAGCTCGCCACCCACGGCTACCTGCGCGTCAGCCCCTTCCTGCTCCCGAACCTGTGCTCCAACGTGCCGGCAGGCAAGGCCGGCGCATGGCTCGGCTTCACCGGCCCCATCATCGCCCCGGGCGGGGCGTGCGCGTCCGGCAACCACGCCATCGCGCTCGGCGCGCGTCTGATCCGGGACGGTGACGTCGACCTCGCGATCGTGGGCGGGGTCGACACGCCGATCGTCCCCGAGATCGTGGTCGGCTTCGCCAACATGAACGCGGTCATCAAGCTTCGCCCCGGCGATCGCGCCTACGCGGAGCCCGCCCGGGCCTCGCGGCCCTTCAGCGTCGATCGCAAGGGGTTCGTGCTCGCGGAGGGGGCGGGGGCGTTGGTCCTCGCCGCCGAGGAGGTGGCGCAGGCGCACGGGCTCGCGGCGCGGGCGGAGGTGCTCGGCGTGGGCTGGACCTCCGACGCCCACCACTTCACCCGGCTGTACGGGCCGAGCGTCGTCCGCGCCATGCGGCAGGCGATCGAGGACGCGGGCCTCTCCTCCGAGGACATCGATTGCGTGAGCGCCCACGGCACCTCGACCCAGAACGGCGATCGGATCGAGGTGGAGAGCCTGCGCGAGGTGTTCGGTGCGAGGCTCGCCCGGCTGCCGGTCACCGCCAACAAGTCGCTGGTGGGTCACTCGCTCGGCGCCGCGGCGGCGGTGGAGGCCGCCCTCGCCGTGGAGGGGATGCGGCGCGGCCGCATCCTGCCCACCGCCAATTACCTCCCGGACCCGGACCTCGGCGAGCTCGACGTGGTGGCGGGCGAGCCCCGGGCGCAGGCGCACGAGCTCACGCTCACCAACGCCTTCGGCTTCGGGGGGACCAACTGCTCGCTCGTGCTGCGCGGGCTGTGAGGCAAGGCATGCGACCACCCGAGCCCCGCTTCGTCCCTGCTCGACGGGGCGAGCCTTTCGTCCGCGACGAGCGCAGTGGGCTGGTCTGGCACCGGGTCGGGCACCGGACGCTCTACGCGGACACCGACCGCTCCCAGGTCGTCTACCACGCCAACTACCTGCGCTTCTTCGCGCTCGGGCGCGCGAGCCTGCTCCGGGACGTCGGCTTCCCGTACCGCGAGGTCGAGCAGAGCGGCTTCGTGTACCCCATCGTCGACCTGGCCCTGCGCTTCGTGCGGCCGCTCTACTACGACGACCGGATGTGGATCCAGACGCGCCCGCTCCGGCGCGAGGTGGTCGCGGTGACCTTCGACTACGCGATCACCCGCGCCGAGGACGGGGCGCTGGTCTGCACCGGGTACACGCGGCACTGCGCGCTCAACGAGCGCGGGGTGGTGGTCGAGGTGGACCCGAAGACCGTCCGCGTCTTCGCCGACTTCCCCGTCGAGTGAGGGGCGCATGGTCGGGGGCGTGCCCACGCGGGACAGGGTGACGGCCGGAGCCGCGGCGGAGCGCGCCGGGACGGCCGCGGCAGGCCCCGGGCCGGAGCTCGCCGTGCTCTCCGGGCCGGTTTCGGCCATGGCGCCCGAGGTCGTGGCGGCCCACGGGTTCACCGCCGGCTGGATCGGGGCCGCCGGCGCCGCGCTCGTGGCCGACCGCCGTGCGGGCGATCGGCTCGACGACCTGGTGGCGCCGGCGCTCGCGCTCTGGCAGGAGCCGCGGCTTCACACCGGGCCGAGCGACCCGCGACCTTCCGCGCCGGCGGCGTCGCCAGCGGGGGCAGCAGCGCTGTGGCTCCGTCTCCGCGCCGGCGCTCCCGGGGCGGTCGAGATCCACGTCTGGTCGGGGTCCGGGGAGCGACTGTGGGCAGAGGTGCGCGCGGCCGCGCCCGGCTGGACCGCACCGCGCGAGGCCCGGGCGCACGAGGTCGCGTTGGCGCGTCTCCGTGAGCGCGTGAGGTGGCTCGAGGTGCTCACGCTCGACGCGCTGCCGCCGTTCGCCGAGGCCCTGCTCTCGCCGCGGGAGCGCGCGCGGTGCGAGCGGCTCGGAGCGCGCCGCCGCCGGGACTTCGCCGCGGGGCGGATCGCGCTGAAGCTGGCGACGCGGGCCGAGACGACGGGCGAGCTCGCCGCCATCGACACCCTCGCCGCCGACGGCGTCCTCGCCCGGTCCCCGACCGGGGGGGGCGGCGCCTCCATCGCCCACGACTGCGAGCTCGCGATCGCGGTCGCCTGCGCGCGCGGCGTGCCCGGCGTGGACGTGGAGCGGGTGGCGCCCCGGCTCGAGTCGGCGGTGGAGCTCTACGCGGGCGCCGCCGAGCGCCGACTCGCCGCCACGGCGACGGTCGACCTCCTGGAGGCGCTCGGCCGCATCTGGACGGCCAAGGAGGCCTGCGCCAAGGCCTGGGCGCGGCCGCTCCCCGAGCTCTTCGCCGCCTGCGAGCTGTGCGAGATCGGGCGCGACGCGAGCGTCGCGCGCCTCGGGGGCGAGCGCGTCGAGATCCTGCACGCGAGCCTCGGCGCGCACCTGGTGAGCTTCGTCGAGCGGGCCTCATGAGCCTGGTGCCACTGCTGTTCCTCGCCTACCTCCTCGGCTCGCTGCAGGCCGGCGTGCTCGTCTCGCGCTGGGCCGGGAAGCCCGATCCGCGATCGGCTCACAGTGGAAACCCGGGAGCCACCAACGTCTATCGCACGGCCGGTCCCGGCTGGGCCGCGCTGGTGCTGGCGCTCGACGTCGGGCGGGCCGCCCTCGTCGGTTGGCTGGCCCGATCCTGGGTCCCGGCCGTGCAGCTGCCGGTCGTCTGCGCGGCGCTCTTGCTCGGCAACTTCCTGCCGCTCTTCCACGGCTTTCGCGGCGGCAAGGGGGTGGCGAGCCTGCTCGGGTACGTCGTCGGAGCCGGCGCCCACGCGGCGGTGGGGGTGGCGCTGGTGGCGTGGGTTGTGGGTCGTTTCGTCACCGGCGAGGTGTTCCTCGGGTCGTTCGCCATGGTAGCGGTCCTCGCCGCGGGACTCGGTCTCGAGAGCGGCGGGATCTGGGGCGGGGCGGGAAGCTTTCTGGCCGGGTCGGCCGTAATCTGGCGGCATCGGGCGAACCTCGCGCGGTGGAGGCTCGAATCCCGCCGTCACGAAGGTCCGCGCGGCTGAGGCAGCTCGGCTTTTCCGCCTTGCTCACGCCCCCGGGCGCGGGTAACAACTGCGCACCGATCACGCGAAGGTGAGGAAATTGAGCAACAGCAACGAATTGGTGCGTCGGATCGCCGAGATCCTGATCCGCGAAACCCGGCTCGAGGACGTCACCGCCGCCACCTTCGACCCGGACGTCGACCTGATCGAGGAGGTCGGGCTCGACAGCATGGACCTCACCACGGTCGTGCTCATGCTCCAGGACGAGTTCAAGATCCAGATCCCCGAGGACGAGTACCCGAAGCTTACGACCGTGCGCAAGATCGCGGACTACGTCCAGGCCAAGCTCCGTCCGTAGCCATGCACGCGAGCGCTGCGCAGCGGACCAATCCGCCGGGCGAGGGGCCAGCGGCCTTCGCCGATCTCCTGGCCGAGCCGGGCGTGCGCGAACGGTGGGAGCGTGTTCGCCGGTGGTTCTTCCTGCGGGAGTCCACCTACGACATGACCCGGCGCTGCAACATCCGCTGCGAGGGCTGCTACTTCTACCAGGGGGACAAGCAGCACGCCCAGGACTGCGTCGAGCCGGAGGCCTGGCGCGCCCTGATGCGGGCGGAGAAGGAGCGGGGCATCACCTTCGCCGTGCTCGCGGGCGCGGAGCCCGCCCTGGTCCCCGAGCTGCTCCGGGTCTGTGCCGAGTCGATCCCCCTCGGGGCCATCGCGACCAACGGCCTCCGGCCCATCCCGGCCGACGTCCCCTACCGTATCCACATCTCCGTGTGGGGGAACGACCTGACCAGCGAGCGCCTGCGATCGGCGAAGCGGATGCTCGATCGCCAGTGCGACGTGTACGCGGGCGACGACCGTGCGGTCTTCGTCTACACGTTCACGCGCGAGAACTGCGCGGAGAGCGCCGAGGTGGTCGCGCGGCTCGCGCGGCGCGGCTGTCGGGTGACGTTCAACGTCTTCTCCTCGCCGGTCGGCTACGACGGACCCTGCCGGCACGACGCTGCCTCGCTCGCCGAGACCCGGCGGACGATGCTGCGGCTGCTCGGGGAGTACCCGGAGACGGTGGTGTTCTCGGCCTACAGCGCGGTCGCCCACACCCACTCGCTCGGCCTGCACGACCTGTTCGGCTGCTCCTACCCCCGCATGAACCCGTCCACCACCCTCGGCCTCGGGCGCTCGTTCCGGCAGTACCGGTCGAACCTGGCTTTCGACCGGAGCGCCGCCTGCTGCGTCCCCGACACCGACTGCGCGGACTGTCGCCACTACGCGGCGGGCAGCGCCGTCGTCACGGCGCGGCTGCACCGCCACGCCGCCGACGCGACGACCTTCCGGGCCTGGCTCGACTACGTGAACGTCTACCTCGCGGTGTGGGTCCGTGGCTACGAGCCGTTCCCACCCCTGCTCGGCGAGCCGACGGCGCCGCCCGGGCGGGGGCTCTTCTAGGATCCCGCGCGGGGCGATCGGCGACCACGGTCCGCGTCCCGGTTCGCCCCTGGCAACCCCATGATTACAGCTCGCAGCCTCCTCGACGACTCCTGGTACGAGCGGTACCGGCGCATCGCCGCCCTCAACATCCGGAGCTCCATCTACGACGTCACCGATCGGTGCAACCTCCGCTGCAAGGGTTGCTTCTTCTTCTCCTCCGGCGAGCACCGGGTGGCCGAGCAGGAGATGGACCTCGGCCGGTGGGAGCGCTTCATCGAGCGGGAGCAGGCGCGCGGGGTCAACCTCGCGATCCTGATCGGCGGCGAGCCCACGCTGTACCTCGACCGAGTCGCCGCCTTCTATCAGCGGCTGCCCACCTTCTGCGCGACCAACGGGCAGATCAAGGTGCCGCGCGATCGCTTCCCCGACCTGATGGTCGGGATCTCGCTCTGGGGGACGCCCGAGGACGAGCGCAAGCTCCGTGGCAAGGACACTTTCGCCGTCTCGTCCGCCCACTACGCGGGGGACCCGTACACCTACTACCTGCTCACCATCACCCCGAACCAGATCGGCCGCGTGGAGGAGACGGTGCGCCGCATCCGCGACATCGGGGTCAAGGTGCACTTCCAGCTGCTCTCCAACGACGAGGGGGCAGAGGGGTTCTCCTGGGACGAAATCCAGCTCACCGACCTCCGCCAGGAGATGGATGACCTCCTCGACCGCTACGCGGACACGGTGATCTCCTCGCGCTACTACCACCAGATCGTCACCACCGGGCGGATGCTGGGCAGGCCCTTCGGGTGGAGCGAGTGCCCGAGCGTCTCCGAGCCCCTCGACGACCGCTCGCCGCCGCCCAAGCGGCTCATCCATTTCATCCGCTGGGCCAGCGACCTGCGGACCGTCCACCGGTGCTGCACCTCGGCCACCCGCGACTGCACCACTTGCAAGGACGGGGCGGCGCACATGAGCTGGGTGATGGTGAACAAGCGCGCGCACATGCGGTGCGCCGAGGACTTCCAGAACTGGATCGAAGTCTACGAGATGTTTGCGAAGCTGTACCGGTTCATCCCCTGGTGAGGCGGGCGCGACGTGAGGAGCACCGCACTTGGCCCGTCCGCACCGCCCCGTCGTCCTCGGCTATGACGCCGTCTCGCCGCTCGGCGTCGATCTCGACGCGCAGTGGGAGCGGGCGGTCGCGGGCGAGAGCGGGGTGGGTCCCCTGACGCGTTTCCCGATCCCGGAAGGTTTTCCCGTGCGCCTCGCCGGGCAGGTGCCCGAGATCGACCTCGCCGCGTACCCGTACCTATCGCCGCGCAAGCTCGCGGCCTGGTCCTCGCCGGTGTTCGCGCACGCCATCCTGGTCGCGCACCGGGCCCTCGAGCACGCGGGGTTCGAGATCGACGCTGCGCTCGGCCCGCGGGTGGCGGTCACCTTCGGCACCGCGGTCGGGGGCCTCGACGCGGTGCTCGCCGCCGATCGCGCGCTGGTGGCGACCGGCGCCATGCCGATGCCGTGGATGAACCCGAACTCGTGCGTCAACATGCCGACCGGGGCGGTGGCGATCTCCCTCGATCTGACCGGACCCATCGTCACGCCGGTCACCGCCTGCGCGACGGGCGCGACCTCCATCGCCCTCGGGGCCATCCTCCTCGAGGCGGGCATGGCCGACGTGGCCCTCTGCGGGGCCGTCGACTTCGCGCTCGTCGCCCCCATCGTCGCCGGCTTCGCCAGCATGAACGGGGCCTATAAGTCCCGCCCCGGGGAGCGGCCGGCGGCGGTGAGCCGCCCCTTCTCCGTGGGGCGCGCCGGCTTCGTGGTGGCGGAGGGGGCGGCCGCCGTGGTGCTCTCGACGGCGGAGTTCGCCCGCGCGCGTGGGCTCGTGCCCCGCTGCGAGCTCGCCGGTTGGGCCATGAACGCGGACGCTCACAAGCCGGTCGCGCCGCGACGGGACACGGTCGCCCGCTGCATGCGGCTCGCGCTCGAGGACGCCGGGTGCCGGCCCGACGAGGTGGACGCCGTCAGCGCCCACGCGACCTCGACCCCCGCCGGGGATCGCGTCGAGGCCCAAGCCCTGGGCGACGTGTTCGGCGCGGCGGTGCCGCCGGTGCCGGCGCTCAAGTCGCAGCCGGGGCACATGATGGGCGCGTCGAGCGCGCTCGAGACGGTGTTCGCGATCGAGGGGCTGCGCCGCGGGCTGCTGCTGCCCGTGCTGAACTACGACCCCGACCCGGAGTGCCGGCTCGACGCGGCGCCGGTGACGCGGGCGCTCGAGCAGCGGGTCGTGCTCAAGAATTCCTTCGGCTTCGGCGGCGCGAACACCTGCCTGGTGCTGCGCCGGACCGCCGCGTAGCCGCTCGTCACGGAGTCGCACCACCGACCGGGAGAAGCAATGAACCAGACGACACCCATCGAGAGGGACGCCGCGCTGGCGATGGTCAAGGACTTCCTCGTCCGCCGCTTCGAGGTGGAGGCGGAGAAGATCACCCCCGAGGCGCGCTTCTTCGACGACCTCGGCCTCGATAGCATCGACGCCCTCGACATCCTCGGGATCATCGAGGCGGAGCTCAAGGTCAAGGTCGACGTGAACGAGGCTCGGGCCGTCCGCACGGTGGCGGACGCCGCCGAGCTCATCGTGCGGATGCAGACCCGTCGCCGCGAGAGCAGTCGTGATGGGTGACTGGGACCTGCTCGACGGGGGCCGCGCCAGCGCCGCGGGCGGGCTGCTCGCGCGGGGCGAGGTCCCCGCGGGGTCACCCTGGTTCGACGGGCACTTCCCGTCGCGGGCCGTCCTGCCGGGGGTGGCCATGCTGCACGCGGTCATCGAGCTGGTGGCGCGGGAGGCCGGGTCCGGCGCGCGCGGCGTGGTGCTCCGCAACGTGCGCTTCCGCCAGCTCACCGGGCCCGGGTCCGTCCTCCAGGTCACCGTGGCGCCTCCGACCGCGGAGGGCCGCCGCCGGTTCGAGCTCCTGAGCGACGGCGCGCTCGCCTGCTCGGGCACCCTCTGGTTCCGGGAGGGGGCACCTTGAGCGACGGCGCGCTCGACCTCGCGATGGCGTGGGCAGCCCTCGAGGCCGCGGAGGCCCGAGCCCCGTTCGGCGGGGGGGCGCTCTGGGCCCTCGCCGCGGGCCTCCGCGAGGCCGCCGCGGGCGAGGCCGCCGTCCTCGTCGTCGGTCACGACCGGCGACTCCACGCGGCTGCGCTGCTCTCGGCGCTGCAGGGCGGGCCGCGCGTGGTCTTCCCTCACGCCGCCACCCCGGAGGTGCTCGTCGAGCTCGGCGCCGCCACGGGCGCGCGGATCCTGCTCGGCGCCGCGACGGCGCCGGCGGGCCTCGCGGTCCTCGCGCCTGCCGGCGCGGCGATGACCTCCGGCGGGCCGAGGCGGTCGGCCGAGGAGCCCCTGGCTGCGCTCGGCACGGGGGGGACGACGGGCCGGAGCCGCCTCTTCTGGAAGAGCGCAGAGAACCTGTTCGGCGAGGGCCTGCTGCAGGCGCGTGCGCTCGGCGTGACCGCGCGCGACGTGATCCTCGCCTGCGTGCCGCCGAACCACATCTACGGGCTGCTCTTCTCCGTGATCGTGCCGCTGCTCTCGGGCGCGCGCGTGGTCGCGCCCGAGGCGCCCTTCCCGGAGGACATCGCGGCGGCCCTGGTCGCGGAGCGGGCGACGATCCTGGTGGCCGTCCCCCCGCACTACCGGGCCCTCGGGGCGACCCGGGTGGAGGAGCACGCGCTGCGCGTGGCGCTGAGCTCGGCCGGGCCCCTCGACGCCGCGGACGCGGCGCGGTTTCGCGCCGCCACCGGGGTGGCGATCACCGAGATCTACGGCTCCACCGAGACGGGAGGGGTCGCGACCCGGAGCCAGGCGGCGGATCAGCTCGCGTGGCGACCCCTCGACGGGGTGGCGCTCGCCGTGAGCGAGGGGCGCCTGTGGGTGCGCTCCCCGTTCGTCTCCGCCGAGCTGCGGGACGCCGCCGGGGGCTTCTTGACGGCCGATCGCGCCGTTCCCGGCGCGGCCGCGGGCACCTTCGAGCTGCTCGGTCGGCTCGACGGGGTGGTCAAGGTGGGGGGCGTGCGGGTGGAGCTCGGCGACGTCCGGGCGGCGCTGCTCGCGCTGCCCGGGGTCACCGACGCCTACGTGACGGCGCGCGAGGTGGAGGGTGCGCGCTCCCAGGAGATCGTGGCGCTGTTCGCGGGCGCCGCGGAAGCGGTCGAGGTCCGCCGCGCCCTGGCCTCGCGCCTGCCGGCGGTCGCGGTCCCGCGAGTCGTCCTGAGGGCGGCGCGGATCCCCGCCTCGGCGAGCGGCAAGGTCGAGCGCGCGTCGGTGCTCGAGCTACTGGAACGGGCGGGGGAAGGAGAGCGATCGTGAACGCGAGCGTGCAGCGCGTCGGTGTGGATCGGGGCGTGAAGTCGGACGTGGTCGAGATCGGGGCCGGGCCCGTGCCCTTCACCGACCTCAGTCGGGTGGCGCTGGACGGGGTCCCGGTGCGCGTCCGCCACGACGAGATCGACGGGCTCCTCGCCCGCTCGGAGGCGGCGCTGCGCGCCGCGTGCGAGCGCGGGAGCGCCGTCTACGGCACCTCGACCGGCTACGGCAGCGGCTGCGGAAACCGGATCTCCGTCGAGCAGACGCAGGCGCTCGGCGAGAACCTCATTCGCTACCACGGGTGCGGCGTGGGCGAGCCGCTTCCGGTCCCGGTGATCCGGGGGGCGATGCTGTCGCGGTTGCTGTGCTTTCGCCTCGGCTACTCGGGGGTGAGCCGGGAGCTCTGCGCCCAGCTCGCCGCCTTCCTCAACGCCGGGATCACGCCGGTGGTGCCCGCGCTCGGCTCCGTCGGCGCCTCGGGGGACCTGACCCCGATGTCCTACGTGGCCGCTGCGCTCGGGGGCGAGCGGGAGGTCTTCTTCCGGGAGCGCCGGGTGCCCGCCGCGGCCGCGCTCCGCGAGGTCGGGCTCCTGCCGTACCGATTCCAGCCGAAGGAGCCGCTGGCGATGATCAACGGCACCGCGGTGATGACCGGCGCCGCGGTGCTCGCGGTGGTGCGGGCCGGGCGGCTCCTCTCCGCCGCGACGGCGGCGACGGCGCTCTCGGTCCACGCGCTCGCCGGTCACGCGCACCACTTCTCGCCGCTGATCTTCGCGGCCAAGCCGTTCCCCGGGATGGTGGCGAGCGCCGCGCGGCTCCGCGAGCTGCTGCGGGCTCGGGCGCACGTGGAGGAGGCGTCCACGCAGGAGGCGCTCCAGGATCCGTACTCCCTGCGCTGCGCGCCCCACGTACTCGGCGTGCTGGGTGACGCGCTCGCCTGGGTGGAGCGCTGGATCGAGCTGGAGGCGAACTCCGCCGACGACAACCCGCTGCTCGACCCCGAGTCGGGCGAGGTGCTGACGGGCGGCAATTTCTACGGCGGGCACGTCTCGTTCGCGATGGACGCGCTGAAGACGGCCGTGGCCTCGGTCGGCGACCTCTGCGACCGCCAGCTCGCCCTGCTGGTGGATCCCCGCTACAGCCGCGGGCTCCCGGCGGGGCTGGCGGCGCCAGGGCCCGCCGCGCGCGGGCTTCACCACGGGTTCAAGGGCATGCAGATCACGGCGTCGGCGCTGGCCGCGGAGGCGCTGCACGCCACGCTGCCCGTGGCGTCCTTCTCGCGCTCGACCGAGTCCCACAACCAGGACAAAGTCAGCATGGGGACCATCGCGGCCCGGTCGGCGCTGCGGGTGATCGAGCTCGTCGAGGGCGTCGTGGCGGTGCACCTGCTGGGCGCCGCCCAGGGCGCCCAGCAGCGCGGCCAGCTCGAGGCGCGGCCGGCGCTCGCGGCGCTGGTGCAGCGGGTCCGCGAGCTGTCCCGGGAGCTGGCCGAGGACCGGCCGCTCGACGAGGACCTCCGCCGCGTGCAGGCGGCCATCGGCGCGGGAGCGTTCCACGATGTCGGCGCCAGCGCCTGAGCTCGTCCTCTGCGTCAGCCGCACGGTCCCGTTCTACGACCTCGATCCGATGGGCGTGGTCTGGCACGGCAACTACCTCCGCTACCTCGACGAGGCCCGGCTGGCCCTGTTCGATCGCGCGGGGCTCGACCTGTACCGCCTCGTCGAGGCCGACGGGAGCTTCGTGTTCCCGATCGTACGGAGCAGCGTCAAGCACGTCGCCCCCCTGCGGCTCCGTGACCGCTTCGAGGTGTACGCGCGCGTGGTCGACGCGCGGCTCAAGATCAGCATGGAGTTCGAGGTGCGGCGCGGCGACGATCACGTCGTCTGCGCGCGCGCCCGGAGCGAGCAGGTGGCGGTGCGGCTGCCGGAGCTCGCGCTCGAGTTCCGCATCCCTCCCGTGGTGACCCGCAGGCTATGCCCCTGGCAGACGGACTGAGCTCGGCCGAGGTCACGGCGCTGCGCGCGGGGTACCGGCGACTCCGGGAGCTCGCGGGGCTGCTCGACGCCATCAACGTGTTCCCCGTCGCCGACGCCGACACCGGGCAGAACCTGGTGGCCAGCTTCGCCCCGCTGGAGCGGGACCTGCCGTCGGCCGCCGCGCTCGCGCAGGCCCTGCTCTGGTCGGCGCTCGGCAATTCCGGGAACATCGGCGTCGGGTTTCTCGACGGCATGCTCGAGCAGCCCACCCGGCCGCTGGTCGAGCGCTTCGCGCGGGGTGAGCGGCGGGCGCGCGCCGCGGTGGCGGCGCCACGGCCCGGGACCATGCTCACCGTGCTCGAGCGGCTGTGCCGGGAGAGCGAGCGGCACGGGATCGATCCGGCTGGCTTCCCGCTGATCGCCGCGGCGCTCGGGGACGCGGTGGCCGAGACGACGGCACGGCTGCCGCCCCTGGCGGAGTGCGGGGTGGTGGACGCGGGGGCGCTCGGCCTCTTCGCCTTCCTCGAGGAGTACCTGGGGACGCTCGCCGGGAGCCCCGCGCGCACGGACATCGGCGCGCGCTTCCGGGGCCGCCTCGCGATCCAGAGGTCCCGTGCCGCCGCGCGCGCGCCGGAGCACGGCGCCTGCGTCGACGCGATGGTGGAGGTTCCGAGCGCGGAGCCCGGCGTGCTCGAGGCGATCCGGGGGCTCGGCGACTCGGCCGTGCTGGTGCAGGCCGGCAACCTGCTCAAGATCCACCTGCACGCCGAGGATCCCGAGCGCCTGCGCCGCGCCCTCGCGGCGCACGGCCGGCTGCTGCGCTTCGAGGTGAGCTCGCTGGGGGCGCCCGGGGTCGCCGCGCCGGCCGCCGCCTTCGCGGGGCGGGCCAGGCTCGTCACCGACGCCGCGGGGTCGCTCTCGCGCGCGGCGGCGGCGGCCCTCGACGTCGAGCTCCTGGAGAGCCGCGTCAACCTCCCGGATCGCTCGGGCCCGGAGACGGTCGTCGACCGGGCCGCGGTCTTCGCCGCCCTCCGCGGCGGCCAGCGGGTCACGACCGCGCAGGCCCCGCTCGCCGAGCGCCACCGGTGCTACGCCGCGTTGCTGGAGCGCTACGAGCGGGTGGTGTACGTCTGCGTCGGTTCGGCGTTCACGGGCAACTACGCGGCGGCGACCGAGTGGGTGCGCCAGCAGGGGGTGAGCGATCGCTTCCTCGTCATCGACAGCGGGGTCGCGTCGGGGCGCCTCGCCGTGGTGGTGTGGCGGCTCGCCGAGCTCGCGCGCGCCGGCGCGGTGCGCGACTGGGCGGCGGACACGGCGCGGCTGCTCACGGGCGCGGACGAGCTGATCTTCGTCGAGCGCCTGGAGTACCTCGCGCGCGGCGGTCGCCTGAGCCGGGGCTCGGCGTGGTTCGGCGACCTGCTCGGGCTCAAGCCCGTCGTCACGCCGACGCCGCAGGGGGCCCAGCGGGTCGGGATGGCGAGGAGCTTCGAGGGGCAGCTCGAGCTCTTGCGCAGCCGCCTCCGGGCGCTCCCCGGCCCCGGGCGCCCGCTGCTCCTGCTGCAGTACACCGACAACGAGGAGCTGGTGCGGGGGCGGGTGCTGCCGGTCGCGCGAGCGATCGCGGGCGACGCCCGGATCGAGGTGGGCCCGCTCTCGCTCACCACCGCCGTCCACACCGGACCCGGCACCTGGGCCGTCGCCCTCCTCCCCTCGTCCTCCGATCCCGAGGCGCCGCCGTGCAACTGAAGCTCATCTACCCGCGCTGGGCCAAGCTCGCCGGCCAGACCACGTTCGATCTGCCGCCCCATGGCCCGGTGGTGTTCGCGGCAGCCCTGCCGGCGCGGGTCGAGGTCACGTTCGTGGACGAGAACGTGGAGGCGCTCGACCTCGAGGACGCTCCCGACGCGGTGGCGCTCTCGATGATGCTCTCCGCCCAGGTGAAGCGCGGCTGGGCCATCGCCGACGCCTACCGTGCCCGCGGCATCCCGGTCATCGCCGGCGGCATCGCGACCATGCTGCACGCGGAGGAGACGCTGGCGCACGTCGACTCGGTGTTCCTGGGCGAGGCGGAGGGGCGCATGGAGGCCGTCATCGCCGATCTCGAGCGGGGGGCGCTGCGCCGCGTGTACGACTACCTCGCGTCCCCCGTCGACCTCGAGCTCGTGGGCCCGGCGCGTCGCGATCTGCTCGCGACCGACCGCTACTACCACAAGGGGGTGCGGATGGTGGATCTGTTCCACGCCTCCCGCGGGTGTCGCTTCTCCTGCTACCCGTGCGCCGTGTCCTACCTCGGCGGTCGGAGCTTTCGCCCGCGGCCGCTGCACCGCGTCCGCGAGGAACTCGCGGGGCTCGACAACGGGCGCCTCTTCATCGTCGACAACTCGCTCGCCCAGGACGCCTCCTGGCTCAAGGAGCTCTTCCGCGCCCTGGAGCCGTACCAGAAGACCTGGTGCAGCCACCCGATCCTGGACGACCCGGAGGTGCTCGAGCTCGCGGCGCGCGCGGGCGCCTGGTACGTCTACCAGGCCGTCTTCGACACCTCCGACTACATCCGCGAGCGCATCCGCCGGTACCATGACCACGGGATCGCCGTCGAGGGCACGATCCTGCTCGGGCTCGACGACCAGAGCGAGGACGACATCCGGCGCCTGGTGGATTTCCTGCGGGAGATCGACCTCGATCTGGCCGAGTTCACCGTCCTCACCCCGTTCCCTCATACCAAGGTCCACGACGACCTCGCCCGGCAGGGGCGGATCATCAGCCGGGACTGGGACGCGTACGACGCGGGCCACGTCGTGTTCGAGCCGCGCCAGATGTCCGCGGAGCGGCTCGCGGAGCTGTACGACTGGGCCTGGGCGGAGTTCTACCGGGACGAGTCGCAGAGCCTGAAGATGTTCAAGCTGCTCAAGCGCGCGGTGGAGCGCGAGCAGGCGCTCGGCACCTTCGTGCCCCGGCGGCGGGACCTCGCCCGGCAGAGCTTCGGGCAGGATCTCGACGCCCGGCCGCCGCCGAAGCCGGGCGGGTCGTGAGCGGAGGGAGGCCGGCGGCGCGGCGCATCGCGCGGGGGGGAACGACGTCGAGCCCCGATGGCCCGCGGGGCGCGCCGCGGAGGTGGGGCGCCGTTAGCACGGGGCGGAACCCTGTAGTATCGTCGCGCCCGCGATGAGCCAGCGGAGGCGCGTGGTGGTGACCGGGATGGGGCTCCGCTCCCCTGTCGGCAACGGCCTTCCGGAGCTCGGCGAGGCGCTGCGGGAGGGACGCTCGGGGATCCGGGCCATGCCCGAGTGGGCGCTGCTGGAGGGGATGCGGGCGCGGGTGGCGGGGACGGTGAGTCAGGGCGTCGACGCCGCCACCATTCCCCGCCACAACCGGCGCAGCATGGGGCGGGTGGGTATCCTGGCGGCGCTCGCCGCGCGTGACGCGTGGCGGGACGCCGGCCTCTCACCCGAGGAGCTGCGCGGTCCGCATGCCGGGGTCGCCTTCGGATCGACCGCGGGGAGCGTGCAGGCCGAGCAGGAGTTCATGCAGCAGCTCATCCAGCAGCGATCGCTCGTCGGGCTGCAGTCGAGCCAGTACCTCCAGTTCATGACCCACACCTGTGCCGCGAACCTCGCGGTCTTCGCCGGGGTGCAGGGCCCCGTGATCGCCACCTGCTCGGCCTGCACCTCCGGTTCGCAGGCGGTCGGCGTGGGCTACCAGCAGATCCTGCTGGGGGAGGCGGACCTGATGCTCGCGGGCGGCGCCGAGGAGATGCACTTCGTCGCGGGCGCCATCTTCGACATCCTCCGCGCCACCTCGGGCCAGGAGGACCCGGCGGTCACGCCGCGCCCCTTCGACGCGGATCGCGACGGCCTGGTGGTGAGCGAGGGCGCGGGCTGCCTGGTCCTGGAGGAGTACGAGCGGGCGCGGCGCCGCGGCGCCCGCATCCACGCCGAGATCCTGGGCTACGGCGCGAGCTGCAACGGGGTCCACATGACCAACTCCGAACCCGAGGGGATCCGCCTCGCCATGGTGGGGGCGCTCCGGAGCGCTCGCCTCTCGCCGGACGCCATCGAGTATGTCAACGCTCACGCCACCGCGACCGACGTCGGCGATCGCGCCGAGGCGGCGGCCACCCACGAGGTCTTCGGCGCGCGGGTCCCGGTGAGCAGCCTCAAGGGGCACCTCGGCCACACCCTCGGGGCTGCCGGGGCGTTGGAGTCGATCGCCACCATCCTGATGCTGAACGAGGGCTTCCTCGCCCCCACGCGCAACCTCGAGCGTCCGGACCCGGAGCTCCGTCCCCTCGATCACGTCATGGGGGCGCCGCGCGCCCAGCGGATCCGCTGCGCCATGAACAACAACTTCGCGTTCGGCGGCATCAACACGTCGCTCATCTTCGGGCGAGTCTGATGGACGAGGTGCGCGCGGCGTTCGTCGTGCCGCTGTTCGACCATGCGGCCACCATCGGCGCGGTGGTCGAGCGGGCGCTCGAGCTCGCCTGGCCGGTGTTCGTGATCGACGACGGCTCCACCGACGGCGGCGCCGCGCGGGTCCCCCGCCACCCGTGCGTCCGCCTGCTCCGGCACCCGGACAACCAGGGGAAGGGCGCGGCGCTGCTGACGGGCCTCGCGGCGGCGGCGGCGGTCGCCGACTACGCGGTGACCGTCGACGCGGATGGCCAGCACGACCCGCGGGAGGCGGGGCGGCTCCTCGGCGCCATCCGTGCCCCCGAGCGGCCGCTCGTGATCGGCGCCCGGGAGGGCATGCAGGGGGAGACGGTCCCCTTCGGCAGCCGCTTCGGTCGGGGCTTCTCCAACTTCTGGGGCGCCGCCAGCGGCGGGCCCCGCGTGACGGACTCCCAGAGCGGGTTCCGCGCCTACCCCATTGCCGAGACGCTCGCGCTCGGGGCCCGGGCCCGGCGGTTCCAGTTCGAGATCGAGATCCTGGTGCTGGCGCGCTGGGCCAGGATCCCGGTGGTGGAGGTGCCCATCTCGGTCACGTACCCCCCCGCGGGCGAGCGCATCTCGCACTTTCTGCGCGGGCGGGACTCGCTCCGTAACGCCGCCGTCTTCACGCGCCTGCTGGCTCTCCGCGCCGTCGGCCGGGCGCGGGGCTGGCCGTCGCCGGCGACCGGCGGCCCGGGGGCTCGGCGTTGAGTCCGCGCTGGTCGTGGCGTGCTCTCGGGACCCTCGGCGCAGCGGTCGTCGTCGCCGTGTTCGCCGCGGTGGTCGCGGCCGGGTACTTCCTGCTATGCCCCGGGCGGCGTCGCGAGTCGCTCCGGCTCTACCGGATCCTCTTGCCCGATGCCTCGCCGGCGGTCCACCGGCGTCTCGCGTGGCGCCAGTTCCAGGGCTTCGCGCGCGTGTACGTCGAGGAGCGGCTCCTCGACGTCCCGGGGTGGCTGGAGAGCGAGAGCGAGGGCGCGGAGCACATCGCCCGGGCGATCCGGGAGCACGGCTCGGCCGTGCTGGTGATGTCCCACGTCGGCAGCGCCTCGCTCGCGGCGCGGGTGCTGGCGGAGCGAGGGACCACGATCACGCTGGTGAAGGGGACGCGCGGCGAGGCGGCGCCCGCGCCCGCCGCCGCCGGAGGGGTGCGGGTCGAAACCCGCTCCTCCCACGCCGCGGCCGGTCCCACCGTGCTGGGGCTGCTTGCGCGCCTCCGCGCGGGCGAGCTGGTGTCGCTGGCGGGAGACCGCAGCTGGGTCCCGGGGTCGCGGCAGCTCGCCGTCGTCATCGCCGGTCACGTCGCCTGGGTCTCGGCCGCTCCCTTCGCCCTGGCCATGACCGCGCGCGTCCCCGCGCTGGTGTGCTTCGCGCTGCGGGTCGGACGCCGTCGCTACCGCTTCGAGTGCCTGCCGCCGCTCTGGCTCGAGGGGGAGGGACCGGCGGAGCGGGCTCGCGCGCTCGAGCGGGCCGCGGATCGCTACGCCGCCGCGCTCGAGGCGCGCATGCGGGCGTATCCGGAGCAGTGCTACGCGTTCGAGCGCTTCCTCCACGAGCCCGTGGGTGGGGATTAGGCCGGCAGCCGTGACCGAGAGGGCCGCCCGCCGCGGCCGGCGCGGGTCGTGGGGCCGGCACGCCGGAGGCATCATCGCCTTCCCGCGGAATTCCACGTTCGGCGCCGATCATCCCCGTTGCCGCGGCGGCCGGCGCCTGACTAGGGTGCGCCCTGTCCGTCGCTCCGGGGCCGGAGCTCGGGCGCGTGGCGCGTCCCTTCGCCCGCGGCCCGTGACGGCGGTGGGAGCACAGGGAGGGCAGCGTGTCCTATCAGAGCCTCGATCAGATCCGGCGTCAGGTCCGTCGCGCGCGCGTGACGGTGAGAGCCGCGCTGGCCGCCCCGCGTCCCGAGATGCAAGGCGTGGTGGCGCTCGCGCCGGCCTTCCTCGCCGCCTGCGACGTCTTCGAGCACGCCGACTCCGTCGCCCGCGGGGCGCACATCGTGGCGACCCGAGAGTCGGGCGACGTCCGCGCGGCGCTCGCGCGGCTCGCGCGGCGCTGCGAGGTCGCGCGCGCCGAGGTCATGGCGCGGCTGGGCGCCGCGCTCCCGGCGGTACCCTCCCCCGGCGCGGCGGCGGACGAGCTCATCGCCGCCGGGGAGGCGATCGAGCAGGAGCTCGCGCTGCGTGAGGGCGAGGCCTGGGCGGCCGCGTCGCTCGACGCGCTCGGGCCGCTGCTCGACGCGGCGATCCGGGAGCACGAGAAGGACCACGTCGCGCGGGGGGCGCTGCGGCGAGCGGAGCTCGCGCGGGAGCAGGCGGCCGGCGCGCTGCGCCCGATCCTCGTCGCCCTGCGGCGCGCGGTGCGGGTGGCGTTCGGCCGCGGTTCGCGCGAGTACCGCGAGCTGCGGGATCGCGTCGTCCCCGCCGACCCCGACGACACGGGGCTCCGCGATGCCCCCACGCTCCCCGACGTCGCCGCCGAGCTGTCCTGAACCGCGACGCCGCTCGCTCGCGGTCCCCGCGCAGCGCCGGCCCCGCGGATGGCAGTGAGGGTGTGCCTGGCCGAGCCCCGTCGGCTATCGGTGGGCGCCCGGGGGTGGCCTGACGGCCGCCTCCTCCCGCCCGGCGCTCCGCGGTAGAAGTGAGGCTGTCCTCGTCGCGGGCAGCGGCTCCACGGCCGCGGGAGAGTGGTGACAGGATGGACAGCCAGCTGCTCGTCGACTCGATCATGCGCCAGACGACCGTGCTGATCGCGCAGCTGTCCTCGGCGACCGGCGTCCGTGCCCCGCTCGCGCACCTCGCCGACGAGGTGTTCCTGAATCTGTCGCAGGAGCTCGAGCGCCAGGGGCTCTCGCGCAAGGTGGTGGCGGACATGTTCGGCCTGGCGCTGCGCGGCTACCAGCGCCGTGTCCAGCGGGTGCGGGAGAGCGCGACCGATCGGGGCGTGACCCTCTGGCGCGCCGTCTTCGACCACCTCGAGGCGCACGGGCCGCTCGGCCGCCGCGCCCTCTTCGAGCGCTTCCGCTACGACGATCCGCTGAGCGTGGGGGCCGTGCTCAACGATCTGGTCACGAGCGGGCTCGTCTACCGGACGGGGAGCGGCAACGAGCTGCTGTACGGGGTCACTCGCGACGAGGACCGGGCCGCGCTCGCGCGAGAGGGTTCGCTCGACACGATCTCGTCGCTCGTCTGGCTCGAGCTGTGCCGCGATCCGCACCGCTCGGCGGCGGAGCTCGGCCAGGCGCTCTCGCTCGGCGTCGAACAGGTCGAGTCGGCCCTGTCGGCGCTCGAGCGACAGGGTAGGATGCGGCGCGTGGACGGCCGGCTCGAGGTGGACGCGATGGTGGTGCCCGTGGGCGCGACGGCCGGGTGGGAGGCGGCCGTGTTCGACCATTTCCAGACCGTCTGCGTCGCCATCGCCGCCAAGATCCGCGGGGGCCGGCCGCGCGCCGAGCCCGACGACACGACCGGCGGGGCCACGCTCTCCTTCGAGATCCACGACGGGCACCCGCACCGCGAGGAGGTGCGCGGGCTGCTGGCCCGGGTGCGCGCCCAGGTGAACGAGCTCTGGACCCGGGTCGAGGCGCACAACGCCGAGCACCCCATCCCCGAGGGGGCCCGGCGCCGGGGGCGGTTCTATTTCGGGCAGGTGGAGCGCGCGGCGGAGGATGACGCATGAGCGACCGCGGTCCGGCGCCGGATCGCGCTCGACCGGCCGGGCGCGCGGGCGCCGCGACGCTCGGTGTCGCCGGGGTGCTCGCGCTCGCCGCCGCGGGGTGCGGCGAGGCGCAGGGTCGTGCCGGGACCAACACCAACTGGCTCCGTCTCTGCACGGAGGACGCCGACTGTGGCGCGGCGCTCGCCTGCGCCTGCGGTCGCTGCACGGTGGCCTGCGCGCCGGACGGCGCCTGCGCCGACCACGGCGGCACCTGCGCGACCGTGGCGGCCGCGGCGCTCCAGTGCCGGGACGGTGACGCGGCGCCGCTCTGCCTCGGCGCTTGCTCGGCGGCCGCGGACTGCGCCGCGGAGCAGCTCTGCTTCCAGGGGGCCTGCGTCGATGCCTTGCCGCCCCAGGTCTGCGCGACCGTGCCGGGCGGGCTCGCCTGCGCCGACTTCGAGGAGGGGCTCGACGGGACGCCCGTGGTCACCGAGGGCAATTCCCTCGAGCTCAGCGGCGGGGACGTCCCCTCCGGCGCCGAGGCGCTGGCCGTCACGGTGGCGCTCGACGGTGCTTCGGTGGCCTACCTGCGTTCGGACATGCCGGCGGTGTCCGCCGGGACGCTGTATCTCCGCGCATGGATCCAGGTGCTGCCGGGGGCGGCGTCCTACAACCTCGCCCCGGTCGGGCTATGGGCGAGCGGGGACGTCGACTGGGCACTGCGGCTCGTGCTCACCCAGAGCGCGACCGAGCTCTGGTCGTACACCACCCCGGCCGCGAGCGACGATGCGATCAGCGTGGGGGAGTGGCACTGCGTCGAGGTGGCCACCACCCTCGACGACGCCGCCGGGTCCGTGTCCGCCTCGGTCGACGGCGAGGCGCGCCTCGTCGCGACCGGGCTCGACACCCTCCCCGCGGGCGGGGTGGATGGGCTGGTCATGGGCACGGTCTGGGCGTCAGGGGCCGCGTCCGTGCGCGTCGATCGCGTCGCGCTGGCGACCTCGCCGATCGGGTGCTGGGACTGAGCGCGGGCTGCGGAGGGCGGCGGGGGTCGCCCGGCGCAGGGTCGGGGTGGCCCCCAGGCCATCTCCCGCGGCGCGCGCCGATCCAGCAGCATCACGCCATGCGAAGCCACGGTCGCGCCACCGCCGCCGTCGTGCTCGCGTTGTCGCTCGGCGGGTGCGCGGGGGAAGAGGGCGCGGCGGCGAGCGACGGCGGCGCCGCCCCGGCCGGCGGTGCGGGCCCCACGTCGGGCGCGACGATCAGCGGAGATGCCGGGCGAGGCGGGGGGACGGCGGCTGACGGCGGGGATGGCGTCGGCGATCCGGGAGCGAGCGCCGGCGCCGCGGCGGCAGGTGCCCCCGGCGGCGCGGGTGGCCCCGGACCCGCGCCGGGTGAGCTTGACTGTCGTCGCGACGGCGACGGCTGGACGACGCTCGCCTTCGTCAACCGCTGCGGGAGCGCAGTCACCTTCGCGGGCAGCGACCTCGAGGGCGGGACGCTCGCGCCGGGGGCGTTCGCCTGCGCGGACATCGGCACCGACGCCGAGGAGCTCCCGGCGAAGCGCTACTGGGGCTACGTCGGCGAAGACCCCGGCGCGGAGCGCCACACCCTCGCCGAGTTCACCTTCAACACCGACTCTTACGACTTCGACTGGTACAACCTCAGCCACGTCGACGCGCACAACCTGCCGCTGTCGATCGTGCCGGTCGCGCGCCCCGACTGCCAAGTCCTCTCCTGTCCTCAGGACTTCTTGACCCCGTGCCCCGAGGTCGGGCAGGTCCGGGACGAACGGGGCGCAGTGATCGCCTGCGTGAGCCCCGATCGCGACGACCCCTCGGGGCCGGTGGTGCTCCTCTTCGAGCAGTGCGACGACGCCTACGCGTGGTCGGGTGACGACGCCAACGGCGACGACGAAAGCCCGATGCGAGCCTGTGCGGGTGAGGACTGGGACATCGTGTTCTGTCCGGGGGCGGGCCCATGAGGCGGCGACGGGCGAGGCGCGCGGGCGCGGCGGGGTGCTGGGCGGTGGTGCTCGTCGCCTGCGGGGCGAGCGACGGCGCGCCCGGGTCGATGGCCGCGGGCGGCACGGCTCCCGACGGCGAGCGCCCGGGTTCCGGTGGGGTCGAGGTCGGCGGCGTCCAGGTCGGGGGCGCCGCGGACGGCGGGGGGGCGGTCGGCGGG
>CAYVRP010000062.1:0-27058 GCA_964454025.1 uncultured Polyangiaceae bacterium
GGTCGCGAACCCCTCCTTGGCCACCTCGGTCGAGCCGCTCGAGGCGGCGTCCTGCGTCATGACCCCCGCGGCCACTTCTTGCGCCCAGGCGTGCGTCCCCGCCAGCGAGAGCGCGGCGGGCGCGCTCGCGACGAGGAGCCAGCGCATGCTTAGTCCCTTCATCATCGGTCTCCTTTCCCACTCTCCGATACCGGACCCGGCCCGGATCTACTCGACCTCTTGGACGGCGTCACCTTTCCGGTGACACCAGGGGCGGAGAAGAAAGGGCCGTCACGGCGAGCCCTCGTCTCGACCATCCCTCGCTGAGACGGCCGGGCCCGACGGGCGTCGGATCGGCGCGTCGTGGGCTGCGCGCCCGCGGCGCCCGGATCGGCCTCTAGCGCTCCGGCTCGACCTCGACCATCTCGCGCAGCCGCCGATCGACGTAGCCGCGAACGCCCGGCGGCCAGCCGCGGGTCAGCGTCGCGAGATCCCCGTAGCGCCCGGAGAACAGCGCCCGCGTCGCCTCCTCGAAGTCGGGAAGGTCGCCCGCCACCGACCACGGCACGCGGCCGAGCGCGTCCCGGGTCCGGCACGCCCGCTGCTGCCCGGGGGATCGCTTCCGGGCCTCGTCGACGAGGCGGCGCAGCGCGGCGGAGATCCCCTGCGGTCGCTGCTCGAGCCACTCCCAGTGGCGAGGCAGGAGGGGGACTTCGCGGCTCACCACCCCGAGCCGCGGTCGCCCCGGCCCGGTGCGCGGCGGCGGCAACGCGCGAGCGACGACCTCCTCCGGCGTCCCGCGGAGGTCGAAGTCGACCTGCTGCCCCGTCTCGTCGTCGAAGCGGAGCAAGCGCTCGGAGCCCGCGCCGTCGAGGTGCGACTTGGCCAGGCGCAGCAGCTCCGGAAGCGAGCCCGTACCGAGGCGATCCGTGCCGGCGAACGCGGAGGAGTCGCCTTCTCTGGCGCGGCACCGTCCACCCCACGCCCGCCCGACGTCAATGTCTCCCGGGTATCAATCGGCGTGTGGGTGGCCGGCGCCAGTAGCCCCTCCCGGGTTCGAACCGGGACGCCCTTCCGGGCCGCGGATTTTAAGTCCGCTGCGTCTGCCTGTTCCGCCAAGGGGCCGCGCGAAACCCGGCCCGGCCCGTGCGGGCGGAGGGCTCGGGGATGCGTTGGCTACGGTAGCAGGAGCCCGCGACGATGAGCGGCAAATGACCAGGCCTGGCGCGGAGGCCGCTTCGGGGCGAGGGCGCAATGTGGCGAGCCGAGCGGCGCCGGCGGGCGCCGCTCGCCGCGTGCCGGCGCAGGACACCCCGTCGATGCTCGGGATCCCGAGAGCTCGGACGGCGGGCGCTGCTCGGAGGCGCGAGCGCTCGAGCGACCCTGGCGGAGCAGGGTGCCCGCGGCGATGTCGGGATCTGGACTGCTCCCGCGCCGGCGGACGGTCCGGCGGCTTCCCCGACGCTCCGCTTGCTCCCCCGCGGGTGCGGAAATAACCTCTCCGCGGTGAGGTCGGCGGATCCCAGGGCGCGCGCCACGGCACGGCACCGGCGGCGCGGCGCGCTCGCGCTCGCCGCGTTCGCGCTCGCCGCCGCGCTCGGCTTGGGTTGGTACGCGACCTCCCGGGCGCGGTCACCGAGTCGCTCGCCGGCCCCGAGCGCGACCACGGCAGGGACGCACGGCGCGGACGCCGGCCCGGCGCGGCGCGCGGTCGCCGCCGAGCGCGCCGGCGGTGGCGGCGACCCCGCCGCGATCCTCTCTGCGCTCGCCGCCGTCGAGGCCGCCTACGTGGCGCAGGGACCGGGGGACGCGCCCTTCGACCCCGCGCTCGATCGCGAGGTGCTCCGCGCGCTCGACTCCGAGCAGCCCGCGGTGGTCGCGCGGGCGCTCGCCGCCGCGCGCGTGCCGATGGTCGCGGGTCGTCCCGGGCAGGAGCTGGTCGCGGCGGTCCTTCGGCTCGCGGCCGAAGACCAGTCCCCGGCGCGCCGGCAGGCTGCGCTGCAGGCGCTGGGCTCGCTCCGGCCGAGCCAGCGCTCGCCCGCCTGGCTCGAGCGCTTCGAGGCCGCCCTGCGCGCGCCCCAGCCGGAGGTGGTCGCGACGGCGCTGGAGGTGCTCCTGGCGAGCCCGCGCGCGTGGCAGGAGCGCGCGGAGCTCCGCGCGCGGTGGCTCCCCCTGGTGACCGGGCTCGTCGGGCACCCCGATCCCGGGATCCGGGGCCGCGCCCTCGGCCTGCTCGGGTCGCTCGACGGCGCCGCCGCCCGCCCCCTGGCCCGCGCGGCCCTGCGCGATCCGCACCCGTTCGTCCGCGCCGTCGGCTGCGACGTCTTGGGGCAGACGGACGAGGCGGCGTACATCCACGAGCTGATGCCGCTGGTCGAGGATCGCGCCGAGGCCCGCTACGACCTCGTGGGCTGGAGCCGCCTCGACGGGCAGCCGGGGAGCGTGCCGCACGCCGTCCCGGGCCGGCGTCGGGTCGCGGAGGCGGCGCTCTTCGCCGTGGAAACGCTGGCCGACGGGGCCATCCGCCTCCCCTTCGGCGGTCGCGAGGGCGCCGACGAGCGGTTGGAGGTCGGCATCCAGTCGGCCCGCGCCTGGTACGCTCGGGAGCGCGCCCGGCTCCCGGCGCCGCTACCGTGAGGGGCACTGGGCGCGCTCAGTCGAAGCAGCCGCAGGCCTCGGCGGTGCTGGCGATCCCGTTGCTCCCGTTGACGAGGCGGTTGCCCCAGGTGGTGAGGCTATTGACGGCGAAGTTGTTGGTGATGTCGAGGGAGGCGAGATCGCCGCTGTTGCCCGACCAGGACCAGCCGAGGTAGCCGACGCCGAGCGTCTGGGACAGCTGCATGATGGTGTCCTCGTCCACGTCGCCCGCCGCGCCGTGGTCGGCAGCGAATTCCCCCACCACCAGGGGTAGCGCCGGCGTCCGATCGAGGAAGCCGTTGAAGTAGCCGGTGACCGTGGCGGACGAGCCGTACACGTCGTACATGTGAATCGAGAAGACGAGGTTCCGGTCGGGATCGGCGCTCCAGATGCTGTCGGTCCCGCTGCCGTCGCGCATCGTGTTGGTCCAGTCCTGACCCCAGTTGGGGGCGTCGACCATCAGCGTGTGCCGGAGCCCGGCGTTGCGCAGGGTGGCGACGGCGGTGGCGTGGCGGGTGGCCCAGTCGTTCGTGGTGTTGTTGCCCATCGGCTCGTTGCCGACGTTGACGATCACGTAGGCCTCCTGCCCGTTGAGCGCCGAGCGGATGTCCTGGCTGGTCCAGTAGCTGGTCGCGTTGGTCAGCTCGACCGACCCGCTCTGCTCGCTCCAGCCGGTCGTGTCGTGCACCTCGACCACGGCGACGAGCCGGCTCGACCGGGCCCAGCCTATGAGCGAGGAGAGCGTCGAGCCGCTCACGCGGGTCCACCGCCCGCCGGTGGCGAGCACGATCCGCACCGCGTTGGCGCCGGTGCTGGCGATCGCCTGGAAATCTTGCTGGGTGTTGCGGGTGGTGAACCAGGCGTAGGGGTAGTTGACCCCGCGCATCACGAACGGGCGGCAGGTGACGTCCTCGAGTCGGCCGTCAGAGACGTGGAAACCGGTCGCGGCGCAGCCCGTGGCGCCGCCCGTGCCGCCACCACTGGTGCCGCCGGTGCCGGCGCCGCCCGTGCCAGCGCCGCCGCTCGTCGCGCCGCCGGTGCCGGCGCTGCACGGTGTCCCTTGCCGGTACGGGCTCGACCCCTCGACGACGCAGCTCGCGTCGTTCTCCCAGCCCCACCCGTCGCCCTCGGGATCCGAGCTCGCGCTCGCGCAGAGGGGAAAGCACGTCTCCCCGATGAGCACGCCGCCGCCGTCGCTGTCGCCGCCCGTGCCGCCGCTCGTCGTGCCGCCGGTGCCAGCGCCGCCGCTCGTCGCGCCGCCGCTCGTCGTGCCGCCGGTGCCAGCGCCGCCGCTCGTCGTGCCGCCGGTGCCAGCGCCGCCGCTCGTCGCGCCGCCCGTGATCGTTCCGCCGCTGCCGGCGCCGCCTGTCCCGACGCCTCCGGTCCCCGCGTTCGTGGGTTCGCAGGTCCCGTCATGACACGTCTCGTTCCCGCTGCACGCGGCCCCGCAAGCGCCGCAGTGCGCCGGATCGGAGGCCAGATCCACGCAGCTCGTGCCGCAGGCGGTCTGCCCGGGGAGCGGGCAGGAGGTGACGCAGCGGCCCTCCGAGCAGGCCTGCCCCACGCCGCAGCGCTGGCCGCAGGCGCCGCAGTTGGCTCCGTCTCCCTGTAGATCCACGCAGCTCCCGCCGCAGGCGGTGAGCCCCGCCGGACAGCCGCAGCTCCCCGCGATGCAGAGCTGCCCGGCCCCGCACGCCGCCCCGCAGGCGCCGCAGTTGAGCAGATCCGTCGCCAGATCGACGCAGCTCGAGCCGCAGGCCGTCAGCGCCGGGGGACAGCTCTGCTGGCAGGTGCCGTCGGCGCAGACCTGGCCGACGCAGGCCACCCCGCAGCCGCCGCAGTGAGCCCCGTCGCTGCTCAGATCGACGCACGCGTCGCCGCAGAGGGCGCGGCCGGCAAGGCAGACGCAGGTGCCGTTCGTGCAGCGTTGCCCCACCGCGCACGCGACGCCGCACGCGCCGCAGTGGGCGCTATCCACCCGCAGGTCGACGCAGCTCGCCCCGCAGAGCGACTGACCGTCGCCGCAGAGCCCCACGCAGCTCCCAGCCGAGCAGATCTCGCCGGTGGCGCAACGGCGCCCGCACTGTCCGCAGTGGGCGCCGTCGCCCTGAAGATCAGCGCAGACGTCACCGCAGAGCGACCAATCGGGCGGGCAAGCGTCGCCCGGATCCATCCCCACCCCACCCTCGTCATTCCCCGCGCAGCCGCCGAGCAAGAGCACCCAGGCCGCGAGGAGGCGGGCGGGCCCGAGGGACCCGCGATCTACCGAGTGACATTCCGTGAACATTTTGCGAACCTTCGGGTCCCCGCGCAGGATTCGGCCACTCGCCGGTAGCGAAGGGACGCCACGCACGGCTTGCATGGGGAGCGCCGCGCGAACCCTTCAATTGGCCGCCCCTGGCTGGTTCGGCACCCGCACCGTCAACGCCCGTCGTTGGGGGCACGGGTCGGCCGACCGCGCCCCATCGTCGCCACGGCCAGCCGCACCCGAGGGGAGCGCCGCCGCCCGCCGCCGTGGCTCGCGGCCAGACCTGACGCCACGACCCCCCTGCGCCGCCTTGGCGCTCCGGCACGATTCTTGTTTGCGTGCGCCGCATGATCAGGAGGGCGGGTCTTCACCGCTGGGCGCGGCGACTCCGGGGTGAGCACGGCGGTCCGCTCCTGCTGGCGAGCGCGGTGGTGCTGGTGCCGAGCGTGGGGCGGCGGTTGGACCCCGGGTTCCGCGAGGACGAGCTGGTCTGCGAGGAGGCGGCCGCGCACGTCGCGCATTGCTGCCGCCTGGAGCCGGCCAACGTCGCGACCTGCGACTACTACGTGGACTGCAACGGCGAGGAGCACCATCCGAGCATCGGACCCGAGCGGGCCGACTGCCTGCGCCTCTTGCCGTGTCGCGCGCTCGTCGAGCGCGGGCTGTGCGCCGAATGGACGGACGCGCGCGCCGGGGACACGCTCCCATGCGAGTGAGCCTGCTCGCGCTCGGGGTAGCGGCGGCGCTCTCCGCCCGACCCGCGGCCGCCGGAGGTCCCCCGCCGCCCGCGGCCGGCGGTTCCGAGCCCGCAGACGAGAGCGACGACGCCTGGGCGTCCCGCGTGGGGGAAAACGGCGGCAAGCTCGGGGTGCGCGTCAGTACCCGGCGGATCTTCGGGATCCGAACCTACGGCGGGGAGCCCACCCTGCTCGTCGGGCACCGGTTCGCGAGCGGGCAGATCGGGATCTACGGCTCGGGAGCCGTCTTCCTCGGCCGAACCGCCGCGGGCCTCACCGCCCGCGGCCACACGGTGGGCGTGGAGGTGGACGTCATCCACGGGCGCTGGTTCCTCGATTTCGGCGGCCTGTTGGGCGCGGTCGGCGTTCGTCGAGCGACCACGAATTCGTTCCTCGTCGACTGGGTCACCGGGACTTACTTCGGCGTCGGCGGCAACCTCGCCGAATCGCAGCGCGGTCACGCCCTCACCCTCGAGCAGCGCTCGACGATCGAGGTCTACGGCTGGCTCCTCGACGCCGACGACGAGAATCGCCCCCTGGTCGACACGCTCGCCTTCGCGTCGTCGCTGTTCGCGGGGGTCTCCTGGTAGGCGCGAGCAGCGCGTGCGCGGGACTCGTGCCGCGGCGACGAGGGCGCGCGGCAGCTGCGGCGACGCCGCCACACTGTCGTCCTGAGGCAACGGGGACCTCGCGCGGTGAGGGACGCAGCCGCGGCCTCGTCCGCGACGCGAGCGGAGCCCCCGGCGCGCCCTCCGTCTAGAAGGGCCGCCGCGGAGGGACCCTCGAGGTACCCAGACCTTGGTCTGGCCGCTGGGAGCGCCATCGATGAGGTTTCGGCGTCCTGGCCTCGCACTCGGGGACGGGAGACGTCCCTGGCCTGGTCTGCCATGTGAACAGTGGAGCACTGCTGTTTCTGACTGCCTCTTCTCGCTGTCTCTGCGTTTGGTTCGGCTGTCTCCAGAATGTAGATTAGGTGTTTCTGTCAGACGTTTTTCGGGGGGGGGGAAGCGGAGGCCAGTCACCCCGAGCGTCGGATCGGGCTGGGAGCCCGTGGGTGGCTGACTTCGACGGCATGGGTTCAGCTCGGGGGCGGGTTCTTCCGGCCGGTGGCGACCGGCCGCAGGGCCCGGATGGATGGGTATGGGGAGGGGTTGGAGGCGGGGATGGGCCGCGACCGGCGGCGGCGGCCCCCGGTTTCCCACCGGCGACTGGCGATCCCGGCCCCCGGTGACGTCCCGCGCGGTGACCGACGACCCCGGCCGCTCTCCGGCGGCCCCCGCAGCGCTCGGCGCTGGCGCGCGCGCTGTGCGACGACCGAGGGGCGCCCGTCGCGCTCACCGGCGAGCGGCGCCTGCCTCGCGACCCGCGGCGGCGACGCGCGCGCGGGTCTACGCCGCAGTTCGGTGGCGTGGATCGGGGTCGCCGCCCCGGCGGCGCCTCCGGGTGAGGGCTGCCGCGAGCACGGCCTTCCAGGCGGCAGATCTGGCCGCGATCTGCGTCCGGCGGTCCTGGTTGATGGCCGGAGCCGCCCTCAGACCGGGCGGTTTCCGGTGTAGTGGCAGCCGGGGAGAAGCGTGGTAGGGAGCGCGGCCATGAGCCACCTGTACCGCTCGATCCCACCCGCCGGCACCCGCCTCGGCATCGCCTTCTCGGGGGGCCTCGACACACGCTGCGCCGTCGCCTGGCTCGCCCGGCAGGGGCTCGAGGTCCACTGCTACACTGCCGATCTCGCCCAGCCTGACGAGAAGGATCCCGCCGAGATCCCGCCGGTCGCGCTCGCCCACGGGGCCAAGAGCGCGCGCCTGATCGACTGCCGAGAGTCGCTCGCCCGCGAGGGCTTCATCGCCATTCAGTGCGGGGCCTTCCACCTCGTGACGGCCGGGCGCAAGTACTACAACACGACGCCGCTCGGGCGCGCGGTCACCACCACCGCGATCATCCGCGCCATGCGCGAGGACGACGTCCACGTCTTCGGCGACGGCAGCACCCACAAGGGCAACGACATCCAGCGCTTCTACCGCTACGGGATCCTGACCAACCCGGCGCTCAAGATCTACAAGCCCTGGCTCGATCGCGCCTTCGTCGAAGCGTTCGGCGGGCGCAAGGAGATGACCGACTACCTCGAGTCGATCGGCCTGCCCTTCACCACCAGCGGCGAGAAGGCCTATAGCACGGACTCGAACGCCCTCGGCGCGACCCACGAGGCCAAGCACCTCGAGTTTCTCGATCAGGGCTACCGCAGCGTCGAGCCCATCATGGGCGTCGCGTTCTGGAGGCCCGAGGTGGCGATCGCCACCGAGGAGGTCACCGTCGAGTTCGAGCAGGGTATGCCGGTCGCCATCGGAGGCCGGCGCTTCGGCAGCCTGATGGACCTCTTGCTGGAGGCGAACCGCGTCGGTGGCCGCCACGGGCTGGGCATGAGCGATCAGATCGAGAACCGCGTCATCGACGCCAAGAGCCGCGGCATCTACGAGGCGCCCGGCCTGGCCCTGCTGCACGTCGTCTACGAGCGGCTCCTGTCGGCCATCCACAACGAGAACACCACCGAGCTCTACGCCTCACTCGGCCGCCGTCTCGGCCGGCTGTGCTACGAGGGCAAGTGGTTCGACCCCGAGGCGATGATGCTCAAGGATGCCCTCACCCGGTGGGTCGCACCGCTGGTGACGGGGAGCGTGACGCTCGAGCTCCGGCGCGGCGAGGACTACTCGATCCTGGACACCCGCGCCGCGCACATGGCCTACAGCCCCGAGAAGCTTTCGATGGAGCGCGTCGCCGATCCGCCGTTCACGTCCGAGGACCGCGTCGGGGCCCTCGAGATGCAGTCACTCTCGGTGACGGACAACCGCGAGCTGCTCGTGCGCTACCTCGAAACCGCCGGCCGCCTCGGCCCGGGCGCCCCGGGCGAGGTGCTCCCGGAGCTGCTCGGCACGCGGCGCGGCGGCGGCTGAGCCGGATATCCGTTAGCTCCTTCTGACTGGCGAGGACCGGCCGAGATCCGCCCCGCTGGCGGAGCCCAGCGCGCGGGGTCCCACGCGGACGGAGTGCGCGTAGGAGGGCGCGGGGGGGTGGCTCCTGCGCGCCGGGTCCCGCGTCGCCCGGGCCCCGCTCGGCGCAGCCGAGTGGGTGGCGACGTGGGGTGCTCACGTACCCAAGCACGCTCCGCTCCTGGGACCCGCATCGCCCGGGTCCCGCTCGGCGCAGCCGAGTGGGTGGCGACGTGGGGTGCTCGTCGCGCCTGGCCAGCGAAGCGGCTTTCGGCCGGGTCGAATGGGGTGTGAACGCATGCCTGAGCGGGTGCTCCCACGCGGGACGCGCGCGGCGGGCGGCACCTTGTGACCCCGTGACGGGGCGGATACCGTCGCGCCGGTGACTGCGCCCCCGTCGCTGCCCGCCCCCGAGGCCTGGTCCGTGCCCGTCCCGGGCACGACCCTCGCGACCTGGCGCTGGCGCCGCCCTGCCCACGACCCCGGCGCGGCGCCCGCGCAGGTGCTCTTCGCCCACGGCATCACCGACGACGGGCGCTGCTGGGACCCCGTCGTCGCCGCGCTCTGGGCGAGCCACCCGGGCGCCGTCGACGCCGTCACCTACGCCGCGCGCGGGCATGGCCGGTCGCAGCCGCTCGGTTGCGCGGGCTGGCCCGGCGCGCTCGACCATGCGGGCATCGCTCAGCCGGGCCCACCGCGAACCGCCGCCGTGCCGCCAGCCACCGCCCACCTCGGGCGGCTCGCAGACGATCTCATCGCGGTCGCGGGGGCGCTCGGGCTCGAGCGGCCCCTGCTGGTGGGCCATTCGATGGGAGCCATGACGGCGGCCCTGGCGGAGGCGCGCTCCCCGGGGCTTGCGCGAGGCCTGCTGCTCGAGGATCCGCCCTCGCCGTGGGCCTCGCACCCCGCGCCGGTGCCGGCGGCGGTGGCGCGCGGGGAGGAGCGCCCGCCGCTTCCGCCCTGGCTCGCGGCCCTCTGCGGCCGTTCCCCCGCGGAGATCGCCGCCCAGGGCCGCCGCGAGCACCCCGGCTGGCCCGAGGACGAGCTCGCCTCCTGGGCGGCGGCGAAGAGCGCCGTCGCGGCCGACGTCGGCTGGCTCTTCCTGAGCCTGCGCGAGGACTGGTCGCGCGAGCTTCCGCGCGTCCGCTGCCCGGTGCTCCTGCTGGCGGGCGATCCGGACCGGGGTGGCCTCCTGCCGCCGGACGACGCCGCGCGCCTGCGCGCGCTCTTCCACGCGGGCGCGCTCGAGCGCGTGGCCGGCGCCGGGCACAACGTGCGGCGCGACGCGCGCCCCGCCTTCCTCGCCGCCCTCCGCCGCGCGCTCGCGGCGGCGGCGTGAGCGGGCGACCGCTCACCCACCCGAAAGGTCGAGCGCGATGTTCTCGCGCTTGAAGAGCTCGCGGAGCGAGCTCTTGTCGGTAGACTTGATGTACGCCTCGCGCGGATGGATGACCTTCTTCTTCACGAGCTCGAAGAGGTGGTCGTTCATGGTCTGCATGCCGGAGCCGCGGGCGGTCTGCATCACGCTGGTGAGCTGGTAGGTCTTCCCCTCGCGGATCAGGTTGGAGACCGCGGCGTTGGTGAGCAGGACCTCGTAGGCCGCGACGCGGCCCCCCGACTGCTTGCGGCAGAGCACCTGCGCGATCACCCCCCGCAGCGACTCGCTGAGCATGGTGCGGATCTGCGCCTGCCGGTCGGGCGGGAACTGGTCGATGATGCGGTCGACGGTGCTGGCGGCCGTGGTCGTGTGCAGGGTCCCGAAGACGAGGTGCCCCGTCTCCGCCGTCTCGATGGCGATGGCGATGGTTTCGAGATCCCGCATCTCGCCCACCAGGACGATGTCCGGATCCTCGCGGAGCGCGGCGCGGAGCGCGTTCTTGAAGCTCTCGGTGTGCGAGCCCACCTCGCGCTGGTTGACCAGGCACTTGCGGTTCTCGTGCACGAATTCGATCGGATCCTCGATGGTCACGATGTGGTCGCTGCGGTTGCGGTTGACGAAGTCCACCAGCGCCGCGAGCGTCGTGCTCTTGCCACTCCCCGTAGGGCCGGTCACCACCACCAGCCCCTTGTTCAGCCAGCAGAGATCGAGCACGGCCTTCGGCAACCCGAGCTGCTCGGGGGTCAGGATCTCGAACGGGATCTGGCGGAACACGGCGCCCATCCCCTTGCGGTCCTCGAAGAAGTTGGCGCGGAACCGCGCGATGCCCTCGATGCTGAGCCCGAAATCGGCGTCGCGGCAGGACTCGAACTGCTCCCGCGCCCGGGGAGTGGCCACCTCGAGCAGCATCTGTCGCATCTCGGCGGCGCCGATCCTCGGGTGCCGGGGGTCGAGCAGTCTCACCTCGCCGTGGACGCGGCAGCGCGGGCTCTCGTCGGCCGAGAGGTGCAGGTCGCTGCCGCCGAGGGCGACGAGCTTGCGCAGGTAGCCGTACACCCGCGGCTCGCCGGCGGCGGGCGCAGCGGCCGGGCGCGGCGGGTCCGCCGCCGCGCCCGGGGTTTCCGCCGCCCGGGGCTCGGTCCGCGTCCGGGCCTCGGCGCCAGCGCCCCGCGCGTCGGCGCCGCTGCCGATCAGGAGCGTCGTGTTGTCGCGCGCCGCCCGCGCCCCCTTGGGCGTCCGCGACGGGCGAGCGGCCCCCGGCGGGCGCGAGCGCGCCCGGGACGGGCCGGGCGCGAACTCGAACCGCTCGCTCGGCGCGCCGAAGTCGAATTCCGCCGGCTCGGCGGCCGCCGCCACATGGGGCTTGACCGAGATCCGCCACGTGCCCCCGTCGAGCGCGACGACCTCGAGCCTCAAGGCCGCGCCCGAGCCGCTGGTGTGCACGAATTCGACCGGATCTCCGGCGCGAAGCGAGGCCGCGACGTCCACCGGGGCGATCCCGGCCAGGATGGCCTCGAGCTGCGCCTGGGCGATGACGGCGTTGGCGGCGCGGTCACCCCCGCGGAAACGGAACAGCGCGGCCTTGCCACCCTCGAGCACCAACTCGCGTGCGTCGTGCTTGATCAGGTGGTCGACGAAGGCGTCGAGGCGGCTCTGGCGTGGGGCGGCCATGGGATCGGGGACGATAGCTCGTCCGGCCCCGGGCCGGCAGGGGGGGCGCCCCCGCGTCCCCCCTCGGCTCGCTCGACGAGAGAGCGCGCGCCATCCTCGAGACGAGAGACGCCGGCTCGCGATCGCAGCGTCTCGGTCGCGGGCCGATGACCTCCAGCGCCGCCCCATCGCCGAGCAACCGGGGCCGTCCCGTCCGCACGCGATCAGTTCCGGGCAGACGGGCTCGCGTCGGGGCTGCGAACCCCAGCGGGGCGGGAGGATGAACCCGTCGAGGGCGGCGCCGCGGTGGGACCGCCCCCCCCACCCCGGCGGGGGCCGCGTCGCCGGGACCCGGTCCAGAGCGACGGCGAGGATGATCTCCCGCGGCACCGGTCCATCGACGGGGCCTCGCGCCACTATCGGATCGATCCGCGCTAGGCCACACCCGATGGTGTCGTTCGTGCGGAAACCGGCAGCGGACTTCTTCGCTTGCAGCACACGGGCAGCGGGGATCGGAGATCGGAGAGTCAGTGACGAAGCAACACCCCATGCGCGACTCGGACGGGCCTTTCGGCCTCTGCGCCTGGATCGCCCTCGTTCTCGCCACCGCGGCCCTCGGCTGTACCGGATCGGAGGAGGGTGAAGCCGGGCCCGAAGCCGATGCCCCGGCCTGCACCGCCGATCAGGTCCTGTGTGACGGTCGCTGCGTGGCCACCGCGACCGACCCCCTGAACTGCGGCGCCTGCGGTCGGGCCTGCCTTGGCGGCCAGACCTGCGTGGGGGGCGGCTGCCAATGCCAGGGAGGGCTCTCTCTCTGCGGCGGCGCTTGCGTGGACCTCGCGTCGGACGGGTCGAACTGCGGAGCGTGCGGCCGGGCCTGCGCCGCGCCGCAGGTCTGCTCCGCCGGCCTGTGCAGCGCGACCTGCGGGGCGGGGCTCACCCAATGTGGGATGAGCTGCGTGGACGTCAGCTCCAGCGTCGTCCACTGCGGCGGCTGCGGCGTGGCCTGCGCGGCGGGAGAGTCCTGCACCGCGGGCCTCTGCACCTGCCCCGCGGGCCAGCAGCGCTGCGGGCAGATTTGCACCGATGTCCTGACCGATCCGAGCCACTGCGGGGCCTGCGAACTCGCCTGCGCGGCGGGCCAGAGCTGCAGCGCGGGCCGCTGCGGAAGTGGCGGCACCGGCGGCACCGGCAGCACCGGCGGCGCCACGGGTTCCGGTGGCGCCGGTGGCGCCGGCGGCGCCACGACGGGCGGCCAGGTAACCGGTGGTTCCAGCAGCGGGGGCCAGGCAATCGGTGGTGTTGCCACCGGCGGCGCGGCGACCGGAGGCGAGGAGTCGGGGGGCGCCGCGACCGGGGGCCCGGAGTCGGGCGGCGCCACGCCCGGCGGCGCCACGACCGGAGGCGCCGCGGCCGGGGGCGCCGGGACCGGGGGCACGGAGTCGGGGGGCGCCACGACCGGAGGCGTGAGCACGGAGGGAGGTGCCGGCGGCTGCGATCCCGGGACGACCACCACGGCCTGGGCGACGGACTGCCCGACGGCGCCGCCCACCACCTGCACCGCTGGCAGCTGGGTAGCGGGCGGACCCGACCCGGATCACTCCGGGTTCCGGCTGCTCTCGGAGTCGGCGCACTTCGTCGTCTACTCCGACGAAACCCCCTCGGGAGCCCAGGAGGCGGTCGATCACCTGGAGGACGTCTGGAACACGTACTTCGGCGCTCCCATGTACATGCGGGAGCCGCTGTGCGACGCGGCGACCAAGTACAAGGCGAGCGTTCACGTCCACTCCGACTGGGGGCTGACCGGCGGCGCCTGGACCTCGAACCGGATGGGGATGTGGATCGGGAGCGGCGGGCTCCGAGATCATTGGGGCCTCGCCCACGAGTTCATGCACGCGGTGCAGTCGGTGCAGGGCGGCATGAGCTGCGGCGGCCCGCAGACCCAGAACTACTGCGGCTGGGTCTACGAGAGCCACGCCAACTTCTCGCCCCACCAGCTGCCCGAGTACGCGAACGACGTCCACTGCTCGGAGCTGCTGGCGAACACGCCGCACCTCTACCTCGGGTCGACGCGCGATCGGTACTGCAACTGGCAGTTCCTGGAGTACCTGAAGGACAAGCACTGCTACAGCGCCGTCAACGCCATCTGGACGGAGTCGGCCGCCAACGATCCGTTCACCAACATCATGAAGGGACTGGGCTGGGACGTCTCCCAGCTCAATGACTTCATCGGCGACTGGGCGATGCACAACGTCACCTGGGACTATCGGGTGTCGGGCGCCGCGATGCGAGCGAGCTACGGCCCGATCACGGACCGGTCGCGACCGGAGCGGCGGCTGCGGCTGACGCGGCTCGAGCCGCTCGGGGCGAGCTGGGCGACCGATCGCCGCTTCCAGTCCCCCTACTACTGGGCACCCCAGCGCTTCGGCTACAACACGACCCGGCTCTACCCCGAGGCGGGCGCGACCCACGTGAGAGTGACGTTCCGAGGGGTCGTGCAGAGCGGCGCCGACTCGGACTGGCGCTGGGGTCTGGTGGCGGTGAACGGGTCGACCCCGCGCTACAGCGCGCTGCAGCGCGGCGCCGAAGGCGAGCTCGACTTCTGCGTGGACGGGGGGGACAGCCTGTACCTGGTGGTGGCGGCGACGCCGTCGGAAATGCAGCATATCTACTGGGATCAGCCGTACGGAACGATTTACCGATATCCGTACCTGGTGGAGTTCTCGGGGGCGTGGCCGGAGGGCTACGAGGGTGGGGTGCTCGCGGCTTGCCCGTCCGGCACCACCCGGATCACCAACGGCGGGGGATGCGGGCCCGCGAGCCTGAACTCGACCAACGTCTATGTGGGCCCCTACGCGCTGGTCACCGGCGGCACCGTCAGCGGCAGCGCGCGGATCGAGGACCACGCGCAGGTGCTGGGCGGCACCGTGGCGGACGGGGCGACGGTGGGCGGCCTGACCATCTTCAGCGGCTTCACGGTGGGCAGCTCGGCCACCACGAGGACCACCTTCTACCCGCTCGACTACTTCGAGGGGCGGTCACTGAGCGGCGGCACCCTGTACGGCGACGTCGAGCTCCGCGCCAACCGCTCGAGTGGGACCTGCTCGGGGTTCGTCGACGCCTCGACCTGCCTCGCCCCGGGCGACGAGGTCACCATCGCCCCGCCCTACGCGTGGCGGTAGCGCCCGACCATCGCGGCGCGGCCGCCCGGTGCCGGCGAGGACCGCGACGGAAGCGCCCGCTCACCCCGTACCGGGGCTCACCACCTGGACCGAGCCGTCGTAGGTCACGACGGCGTCGGGCGCCGCGGTGACGGGGACTCCGCCGCCGTGGTCCGTCGAAACCCGGACGACGTTGAAGGTGCGCGTCGCGGGCATCCCCGGGTAGCTCCCCGAGCGGGCGCCGATGGTGAGCTCCTGGCGGGCCTGGTTCCAGGTCAGCGAGACGGTCGCGTGCTCGCCGCCCTCGTAGGCGTAGCCATCCCCCGCGTCCTCGTACAGCGTGAAGGACGCGTCCGCCCCCTCGTAGATCCTGAGCTCCAGCGGGTCGGCGCTCTCGGTGGCGTATTGGATCATCGGTCCCATGGGGACGATGGAGCCCGCGCGGACGAACAGGGGGATCTGGCTCAGCGGCGCGGCCACCGACCGCACCCCGCCGCCGTCGACCGCCGATCCGGTCCAGAAGTCGTACCAGGTCCCCCCCGGGAGGTAGACGTCGCGGCTCGTCGCCCCGGCCCTGGTCACCGGGTTGACGAGGAACGCGGGCCCGAAGAGGAACTGGTCCTTGATGTCGAACACGCCCTCGTCGTCCGGGTAGTCGAAGACGAGCGGCCGCATCATCGTGTACCCCTCGCTGGTGACGCGCCAGGCCAGCGAGTAGATGAACGGCATCAGGCGATAGCGGAGCTGGTCGATAGCGAGCAGGTTCGCCCGAGTCTCGGCGCTCCACTGGTTGCCGTACAGCTCCCGCGAGCCGCCCCCGTGGATGCGGAAGATGGGGCAGAAGGCGCCGTACTGGAACCAGCGGGTGAAGAGCTCATTGTTGCCGCTCGTGGACCAGTCCACGTTGTGCCCCCAGTAGCCGCCGATGTCCGTGGTCCAGTAGGGGAGGCCCGCGGCGGCGAGGTTGAGCCCGGCCGGGATCTGCCGGGCGAAGGTCTCGAAGTCGCTGTCGATGTCGCCGGACCAGGTGGTCGTCGCGTACCGCTGCTGCCCGGCGAACGCGCTGCGGGTGAGCACGTAGACGCGCTTCTCGTCCGGCCCGACGGCGCGCCAGCCCTCGTAGAGCGCCTTGGCGTGCTGGAGCGGGTACGCATTGAGGAAGAGCGCGCCCTTGCCGAGCGCGGTGTCGACCGTCCGCATGTTGATGGAGTCGGGGTACGGCTGCGGCTCGGTGTTGTCGGCCCAGATGCCGTCCCAGCCGTAGTTGCCGAGCAGGCGATCGTAGATTTGCTGATAGACGAGGCTGCGAGCGACAGCGTCGAAGGTGTCGTAGAAGTGGTGGGTGCCGCCGCTCGGGAAGAGCGCGCCGATCGCGTCGAGCGCCTGGTAGTTGTCCTGGTCGCCCGCCTTGCGCGGCGAGGCGGTGTACTCGTACTCCGGCCAGATGGAGATCATCCCGTGGATGTGGTCGGCGTGGAAGTCTTCGAGCAGGCCCGCCGGATCGGGGTAGCGCGCCTCGTCCATGAAGTGGGAGCCCCAGGTGTAGGGGGTCCAGTAGTCCCAATCCTGAACGATGCAGTCCAGGGGGATGTCGCGGCTCCGGTAGCCGTCCTTGACCGCCAGCAGCTCCGCCTGGCTCGTGTACTTGTCCTTGGAGTGGAAGAGCCCGTAGGCCCACTTGGGGAACAGCGGCGCCGCGCCGGTGGTCACGCGATAGCGAGCCACGACCTGATCCAGGCTCGGGCCGTAGAAGAAGTAGTAGTCCACCGCCTCCCCGGCCTCGGACACGTAGCGGTACTGGGTGCCGCTCGCCTCGTTGCCGTAGAAGTCCGACGCCGAGTAGTTGTCCCAGAAGATCCCATAGCCGCGGTTCGAAACCAGCACCGGGACGTTGATCTGCGTGTTGGCGTTGAGGATGCGCTGGTTCGTGCGCTTCCGGTTCATCACGTTGCCCTGGTGCTGCCCCAGGCCGAAGAGGGCCTCGCTCGGTGGCGACTCGAAGACCGTCTCGATCCGGTTGGTGCTCGTGTCCTCGACGATGGTCGGCGTCACGGACTTGCGCGCCTCGGCCAGGACGGTGGCGCCCTCGAGGTCCAGGTAGGTGACGACGCCCGTGTCCTTGGCGACCCGGACCTGGATCCGGGCCGTGGTCAGGGTCACGGCGTCCTCCGCTTCCTCCACGCAGAAGGTCACCGGTCGGCAGGCGTCCACGACCGAGAGCGAGGTCTTCGCGGGGAGGGTGTCCGCGCCGGTGTAGCGGACGCGGATCACGTCGCTCTGGCAGACGTCGAGCCGCATGCGGCCGGGGGAGAGCATGAAGGTCACGCCGTCCGCGTCGACGGAGTAGGCGTCGCTCGGTGGCGGCAACGGCGGGCAGGTCGGTTCGGGGGATCCACCGGCGCCGGCCGCACCGGCGTTGCCCTGGCCCCCGATCGGGGTCGTCCCCCCCGATCCGAGGCCTCCGGCGCCGGGATCGCCGCCGGAAGCTGGCGCGCCAGCGAGCCCGGCGCCCCCCGCCGCAGGGCTGCCCCCGACCCCTCCCGTGACCGCCTGCGCGCCGGTGCCACCGGCACCACCGGCCGCGGCGCCGCCGGTGCTCGCGGCGCCGCCGGTGCCCCCGGAGAGGGCGCCGGTCGATGCGCCCCCAGTCGGCCCTTGTCCCCCGCTCCCCGTCGTGCCGCCCGTCGCGCCGGACGCCGTCGAGCCGCCGGTGGCGCCGGACGCCGTCGAGCCGCCGGTGCCCCCCGCGAGAGTGCCACCGGTGTTCGGCGCGCCGCCGAGGTCCCCGCCGGCCCGGTCGCCGTGGTCATCGCCGCCCGACCCGCACGCGATCAGGAGCGACGCTCCGACGGGAAGGAGACGAAGCCCGATCGTCGGTGCTCTGCGCTTCATGTCCTGGTACTGTCGTGAGGGCGCCGCTGTTGTGGTGAAAAGTGCAACGACCGGGACGTTCGGGCATCGGGTCCGAACCCTGCGAGGTGGGCTTCCGCGCGCGCGGCGCGGGGCGGCAGCGCTGCTCCTGGTCGCCCTCGCCGCGGCCGAGGTCGCCGCCGATCCCGGCGCGACCGCGGCGCCCGTGGGGACGGAGCATGCGGCCTCCCACGATGGAACGACCGCGAGCGGCGCAACGGCCGTCACCCTGGGGTACTCCGCCGCCGCGGGCTGTCCCGACTCCGCGCTCTTCGAGGCGATCGTCACCGATCGGCTCGGCCAGGACGTCTTCCTCGACGACGCGCCCATCCGGGTCCTCGTACGCATCAACGCCCGCGACGAAACCTTCGAGGGCGCCATGGAGTGGCGTGATCCGGCCGGCAACTGGGCGGGTGATCGCACGTTCCCCGCCATCAGCGCCGACTGCGAGGACCTGGTCCGGGCCATGGCCTTCGCGCTGGCCTTGCGGCTGCAGCTGCTGGTCGACGCGAGCGCGCCGCCGAGCCCGAGGACCGAAGCCCCGCCGTCCGCGCCGCCCGGCGCGGCGTCCCCCGCCTCCCCGCGGCCCCCGAGCGGTGCGTCCACCGTGCCGCTCGATGCCTCGCCCGACGCCACGGCGCCTCACCTTGGCCGTCGCCCGCGTCCGCGGCTCGCCCTGGGCGCCGGAACGCTGCTCGGCTTCGGGATGTCGTCCCGGATGCTCCCGTTCGGGCGCGTCTTCGGCGGGGTCGATTGGCGGCACGGATCGCTATCCCTGGGGGCGGAGGCGAGCGCTCCGGCGACCATCCGGCGCGCGGACGGCGCGGGGTTCTTGCATCGGCAGCTCCTGGCGAGCGTCGCCGGCTGCGGCGCCCTCGAGAGCTTCCGCACCTGCCTCGTCGTCAAGGCCGGCGAGATCTGGATCCTCGGCAAGGACGTCGACGATCCGGCGGCGGCGACCGGACCCCTCCTGGAGCTCGGGCTCCGCGCAGGCGTCACGCAGCGCCTCCATCGAAGGCTCCATGTCGGCGCGCACGGCGAGGTGCTCGGGGTGCCGACCATCTGGTCGGTCACGCTCGATCGCAGCGTCGTCTACACCTCCCCGCGCCTCGCCGGGACCCTCGGCTGCGATCTCTTGGTGCGCCTCGACTAGCCGCGGCCGCGCGGAGCGGGACCAGGAGCGAGGCCTGGGCTCGCGGGAGCTTTACTCGCCTCTTCTTCTGGAGCATTAGCTCGGGAGGTGGACACCGCGCGAGGCGATCCAGGGCTCCGACCAGACCCGAGCGCGGCGACGGACCGGCACCGGGCGCCGCGTGCCGCGGCGCGGATCGTGATGGCGCTCTTCGCTGCCGCCTGCACGCAGACCTACGACGCGGGCTCGAACCGCCCTCACGGCCTGCTCCCCGTCGACGAGCGGAATCCTCTCGTCTTCCTCAATGATGGCGCCTTCGACAACTGGGGGACCGAGTACGCGGTGCTGCTCAGCCAGGCTGGCGGCCCGCGGCTCGCGGGCATCGTCGTCGGGCCCAGCGGGCCGTGGCCGGATCTCGAAACCAACGTGGCGGGGATCCGCGACCTCGTCCTCGCGGCCCGCGACAGCGGCCTCGAGGATCTCCCCGATCCGATCGCGTCCGTCGGCGACGTCCTCGAGCGGCCCGCCAGCGGCGAGATCGACGAGACGCCGGCCAACCGCTCCGAGGGCGCCCGCTTCATCGTCGAGACGTCCCGTGAGCTGGCCCTGTCCTATCGGCCCCTCGTCGTCGCCACGGGTGGGCGCCTCACGGACGTGGCCGACGCCTACCTGATCGATCCCTCCGTCACCGAGCGCGTCGTCGTCGTCGCGTCCCTCGGCAGCCTCTCCGCCTCGGGCGCGGCGATGGGCGAGCCGAACGGGGAGATGGATCCCTGGGCCGACGCGATCGTCTCGGCGCGCTTCCGGTACGTCCAGGTCAGCGCCTTTTACGACCAGCTCGAGGACGTCCCCGCGGCGCGCGTCGAGGAGCTGCCCGACAACCCCTTCGGGGCGTGGATGGCCGCGAAGCAGCCGAACATCTGGAGCATCCCCGAGGCGGCAGACCAGGTCGCGGTGGCCGCGGTGGGGATCCCCGACTTCGTCACCGAGGTCGCGCGGGTGGCGCCGGCGGGGACCGTCGCGAGCGGCGCCACCGAGGGGCCGGCCCTCGAGGACGCGCCGGACGGACCAGGGTGGCTCGTCCGCCAGGTGGTCGGCCCCGCCGCGACCGAGCGGCTCTGGTCGATCCTCGGCGATCCTTCGGTCTTCGCCCCATGATCGCGCCCGCACCGGCGGCGGCGTTACACAATCCGCTCCGCCCCGACAGTATGGACCAGGACGATCGATTCGTGCGATGGGCAAGCTGCGCCTCGTCCCCGCCGCCACCCCCGCGCCGCGGGGCGATGACGCCTGCCTGGACGCCTTCGAGCGGGAGCTCGACTACGTCTTCGCGACGCTGCGCCGGCTCGGCGCGGCGCCGCACGAGGTCGAGGATCTGGCGCAGGAGCTCTTCGTCGTCCTCTACCGGCAGTGGGACTCTCTGGACCAGAGCCGCCCGCTCCGCCCATACCTGTTCGGGATCGCCCTGCGCATCGTCGGCGCCCAGCGGCGGCGGCGGGTCCGCGAGGTGCTCGCGCCGGACCTCGAGGTCATCGGTGACGCCGCGGATCCGGAGCACATGCTCCAGGACAGGCAGGCCGTGGAGCTGCTGCTGGCCGCGCTCGAGGCGGTGCCGCTCCCGCGCCGCGCAGTCGTCGTCCTGCACGACCTGGACCAGACGCCCATCGTCGACGTCGCCCGCCAGCTCTCCCTCTCCCGCTTCGGCGCCTACGCGCGGCTCCGACAGGGCCGGCGCGAGCTCACCGCGGCGGTGCGGCGCCTGCTGAGGCGAGGAGCAGGGTCGTGAGACGCCGCCGGCTCTCCTCGAGGCAGCTCCTGAACGCGCTGGTCGAGCGCGGCCGGATCGTCCCCGCGTTGCCGGACAGCGTGCGCACCCGCGTGGTGGCCCGCGCGCGCGCCACGCTCGGCACCGTCGCCAAGGAGGCGCCCCCCCCCGCGCCGGTCGCGCACCGTCGGGGGCTCCCGGTGGTGCTCGCGGCCGCGGTCGCCTTCGTGGGCGGCGTCGCCGCGGCGTCGGTGGCGCTCCACCACGTCCCGCTCCCGGACCCGCACGCCGCATCGTCCACGCCGCTCCCGGCCGAGCAGGCGCCTTGCACCACCCCCTCTCCCCCACCGCCGCCGTCGGCCGCCGCGGCGCCTCCGCCCAGCGGCGCGCCGGCGCCTCCGCGCCCGGAGCCACCGGCGGCCACCCAGGAGTCCTACGCGGCCGAGCTCGGGATCCTGCAGCGCGCGCAGCGCGCCTACGCGGCCCATGACTTCACGGCGACCCTGCGCTGGGTCGCCCTGCACCGGCGTCGCTTCCCGAACGGCCGTCTCGCCGAGGAGCGCGAGGCGCTACGCACGAAGGCGCTGGCCGGCGCGGGCCGGGACGCCGAAGCGCGCCAGGCCGCCTCGGCGTTCGAGGCGCGCTATCCGCGGAGCCCGCTGTTGCGGTGACCACGGCGACCGCCGCCGCAGGCGCCGGTCACCGTTCCCGAGGGACGGTCGCCGCGGACGACGGGGTTCGCGCTTCGCTGCAGGCGCGCGCGCGCGATGATGCAAGGGAGCCGCGCCAGCCGCTGGCCAGCACCGACCGCGGTGCGGTCTCCGATCGGTCCACGACGGACGGCGCGGACGGGCCCGGATGCCCGTCGCGCAGGCGCGAGGGATCCCGCCGCCGAGGCGCGGGCTTCTCCGCGCCGATCCGCGGATCGGTGTCGGTCATCGACCGCCGGACGGCAGCAGGTAGTGCCGCAGCACGAGGTCCAGCGCCGCCCCGTTCAGCGCCCCCCTCAACACCCGCCCGTCACGCCAGTACCGCTCGTCGGTCAGGAGCTGGGCGAGCGACAGGAGTCGGCCGGGGTTGCCTCTGGCGAGCTGCAGCAGGCCGTTCCGATCGTCATCCTGGAGGGGGTGGGGCAGGACCGCGCCGGCCAGGTGCGACCGAAGCACGGCGGTCATCGCCGACCGGGGCAGGGGCGGCAGCACCACCTCCCGGTGGGACAGGTGCAGGGCTCGGCTGGCGCTGTGATCCCGATCGTTCTCGACGTCCGCCGCGAGCAGGACACCGAGCCCCGTTCCCCGGAGCGAACGGAGGAAGCCCTTCATGGCGGTCCCCGCCGCGGCAACGTGGTCGAGCACCAGGGTTCCGGGGTGCGCCTCGACGGCCAGGCGCAGCCTGCTGCGCAACCGCCGCTGGGTCAGGGCCGGATCGCTGACGCTCGGATACGCCTTCGCCAGGGCCGCGGTGACGTCGCTGAGGTGCCGCGTGGTCGGGGCGAAGGCGCAGCGCCGGCCGTGGTCACGCGACCGCTGCGCCACCGCCGCGAGCACGGCGCTCTTGCCGATCCCCAGCGGACCCAGCAACAAGACCGTGCTCCCGCCGCGCAGTAGCTCCTCGAGCTGAACGACGAGCTTCTCGCGGCCGAGGAGGCGGCTCACGATCCCCCCGCCCCCGGCGGCTCGGGCGCCCCCGAACCCTCACCCCGCTCCAGTCGCGCCAGCGCAGCCCGCGCGGCCGCGGTCCCGGCGCGGCGCGCTCTCCCTGCCGCCCGCAGAGGCTCGACCCGCGCTTCGATCTGGTTGGCCAGTCGCTCCAGCGCTTCGCGCGACCCGGCGCGAAGGCTCGTGGCGAACCGACTCGCGGCGTCGCGCAGGGGTTCTCCCACCCGCGCCTGGAGCTCCTCGACGAGCCGGCGCTCGAGCATCCCAGGGAACGACTGGAGCCACCACGGCACGCGGAGAGGAAGCGCGCTCACGGCCTCGGGGATGACCAGCTCGGGGAGGGTGACGAGGTCGACGGCAAGCCATCCGTCTTCACCGGAGGCCGATCGGAGCAGCCCGCGCACCAGCTCGGCCAGGTGATCGCGTACCGCGGTGAGCTCCTGGCCAGCGCGGCGCCGGAGATCCCGAGCTGCGGCGACGAGGGACTCGCGCAGGAGGGGCGCCGCGTCGAGGACGGATTCGCCCCGGCGTCGAGCGAGCTCGCCGGCGGTCCGCGAGATCGCCAGGCGCGCCAACGACCGGGCTTCGTCGGCCAGCACTTCGAGGCGCCGCTGCGATTCGCGGATCAATGACTGGGCATCTCGCGCGACGTCATCGGCCCGGCGCGCGCCGGGCCCGGCAGCGCCCGGCTGGTCAGCATCGCCCGCAGCGGCCTCGAGCGCGGCCCCCACCCCCTCGCGCACCGCCTGGAGCTTGCGCCCGGCCGACGCCAGCGCCGTGGCCCGGGCCCGGTCGGCCAGCGGCGCGCGCTCGCGCTCGTACCAGCGGACGGCCCTGGCCGCGTGTTGACCCACGGTGCTCACGGGGAAGACGGGGACGCCAACGGCGAGCGCTCGCGTGATCGCTCCCTGAACGTACTCACAGAGGACCTCGCGCTCCGCTGCGCTGACCAGGTCGGCCTTGCTGACGAGCACCATGGGCTGAATGCCCGATTCGAGGAGCAGTCGGACCAGGTCGACGTCCTCGGCAGCGAGGCTACCCGCCGCATCCACGAGCACCACGCCCATGTCGCAGCGAGGAAGGTACTGGTACGCGGCCCGGGCTCCCGACGACGCCAGCGCCCCGATCCCTGGCGTGTCCACCAGCACCAGTCCCGGCCGGAGAACGCCGGTGGGGACTCGAACCGTCGCGCGCACGACGTGCTTCGCATTGCCGGGGTTGCCTTGCTCGGAGACGTACTGGGACAGCTGGTCGATGGCTACCTCTCGATCGGGGCCGTCGGCGAGGGCGATGGTCGCCCCCGCGGTGCTCCCGGCCGCCTCCACGCGGATGGGAACCGCGGTCACCGGCGTGACTCCGACCGGCAAGATCGGACCGCCCAGGATCCGGTTCAGCAGGGAAGACTTCCCCGAGCTGACCCGACCGAAGAAGGCGACCTCGACCGTGCCGACCTCCAGCCGCTCGACGATGGACTCCAGTGCCCGCTGGGACTCGATGAAACCGTGCTCCACGACGATCTGCTCCAGGGTGGGCAGCAGGGCGAGATCGAGAGGGATCTCCGCGAGCCGCTCGATCCGCGCTCGCAGATCGCGGGCGGCGCCGCGGGCGAGCCAGTCCCCGAGCCACTCCAGTGATCGGTCGAGGTCTCCCTGGAGCCGCTCCACCTCGCGAACCGTCAAGGCGTCCAGCTCGCCGTAGCCCCGGAGATGCGAGGCGGAGGTTTCGGCCAGGGCGATCCGGGCCAGCCCCAGCGTGGTCCGGATGGACCAGGAAACCTTCACGGTCGGGTGAGGCGGGGGGATGCCGAGAGCCCGCAGGGTTTCCAGGATGCGAACGCGGATCGCCCCGACCTGGGCGAGGACGACGCCGCGCTCCGCCGGCGAGAGGTCCGGGACCAGCTTCGGAAACGGTGAGACGACCTGCTCGGTGAACCTGATCACCTCACCGAGCAGGTCGTCGAGGTGCGACAGCGTGGCCGTGACGGCGCGACGGTGGTTCTCGTTCAGCCCCATGGCTTCGCCCCTTCCGCGCCAGCCAACCGGGATCGCGCCGAGCGTCTGGGCAGTCCCGTCCGGCGCCGCCTGACGCCGGGAACGCGGCCGGGCGGGTCACCCCTGGAGGTGGTGAGCCGGGACGCGAGGAACGTGGCGAGCGGCGCCGGTCCGAGCCAGCGAGTCCCGATCGAGAGTGCCGGTTCCACCTGTCAGCCTCCTTGCGCCGCGCGGCGCGGTGCGGAGCGTGTCGCTCCCGGGGCTGACCTGGTGGGAGCCGACGCGGCCCCTACGAGGATCGTGCCCCGCAGGAGTCATCGGCCACGGCAGGAACGTGACGGTTCTCGGCGGACTCCACCGCCATCAGGACTCACTCTGTCTGACACGAGCCGGTCGCCCGAGTCAAGGTGCGTACCCGCGCCCTTCCCGCCGCGGTCTGGCGCGCCGGCGCGTTCTTCGGGCGCCCTCCTCCGTTGCCGTCGCCTCGAGAAGATCGGCGCGCGCCGCGTTCCCCAGCGCGGACGCGCGTTCGTCGACGAGCCGGGCGCGCCCGCGTCGCCGTCCTCGATGGGGACCGCCACGCCGGGTCGGGGCTCCGGGCGACGGCGGGCGTCCAGGCACCCGTCGGGTCGATGGCGCCGCAGTGACGGCGGGGTCGAGGCTACGCCGAGCCCCGGACTCGTCCCTGCCATCAGTGCGGGACCGGCTCCACGTCGTACTCACGGTGGGCGCGCACTCCCAGCCGATGCAGCCGATACTCCAGCACCGAGCGCACCACGTCCTTCGCGTAGCGCAGGCCGTTGACGCTGCAGACCTCGCTGCCGTAATGCGTGGGGATCGGGACCTCCACGATCCGCAGGCCCGCGGCGTGCAGCTGGATGATGATCTGCGTGTCGAAATGGAAGTCGTGCGTGTTGCGGTGAAAGGGGACCCGCGCCAGCGCCGCGCAGGAGTAGATCCGATAGCCGGAGTGGAACTCGCTGAGGGCCATGCCCATCACACCGTTCTGGACCGTGGTGAGGATCCGGTTCCCCACGTACTTGTAGAGCGGCATGCCCCCCGCCAGCGCCCGGCCCCGCTCCATCATCCGGGACCCGAACACCGCGTCGGCCTGCCCCGCCTCCAGCGGCTCGAGCAGCTGGGGCAGCGCCTCCGGGGGGTACTGTCCATCACCGTGCAGGAGCGCGACGATGTCGTACCCTCGCTCGAGAGCGTACTGGTAGCCGCGGATCTGGTTGCCGCCGTACCCCAGGTTCCGCTCGTTCCGGTAGACGGAAAGCTTGGCCCTGGCTGCGCGCTGGCGGAACTCGAGACCGACCTCCAGGGTGTCGTCCTCGCTCGCGTCGTCAAAGACGTACACCTCCTCGGCGCGGTCCCAGATGGACTCGGGGATGCGCTCCAGGACCGAGCGCAGGGTGCCCGCCGCGTTGTAGGCCACGATGAAGATAGCGACGCGGTTGTGGCTCTCGGCGACCCTGGGTGTCCCGCGGCGCACAGCGACAGGATTCTGGCACGCTCGCGGCGCCCGCGACAGGCGAGGCCCCGGACTCCTTCGCGGGGCTCCGGGCGTGCGGATCCCGCGGCCCCCGGGCCCGTCTCGCCGCGCCTCATGCCGTGCCCCCGCCCCGCAGCGGCGCGCGGGCTCCTGGTTCCCGCCGCGCGAACCCGCCTCCGCGCGGGGCCGACGTGCTCGGTTGCTGCCGTTCGTCCCGCGGCGAATTGGCCCTGACCGCGAGTCGCGGCGCCGGGCGGACCGCGGTCGGTCGGGTGCGCTCGAAGGTTTCGAGGTCGCAGGGGAGGATCTTCGCCCCCTCATTCGGATCGGCGTCCAGCGCTACCGTTCCAGGGTCACACGGGGCGCCGCGGCAGGGCGGCGCTGGTGTGGCGGCGCTCCCGTGCAGGGCAGCGCCCCCAACCGAGTCGCGAAAGAGAAGGGTCGCTCATGCGAACGCAACATCTCGGAGCCTTGGGCGTGTGGGTGCTCTGCGCGATCGGGGTCGCGACGAGCGCGGGCTGCGGTCAGGACACGGGCGGCGACGGCGGCGCGCCGGCGAGCGGAGGTCAGGGCGGCTCGGGCGGCGCGGCGGTCACCGGCGGCACGAGCGGCTCCGGCGGGGTCGGAACGGGCGGCGCGGGCGGCACCGGTGGCGCGACCGGCACCGGCGGCTCCACGGTCATCCCCACCGACTGCGCCAACGTGATCGCCTGTGGTGGCGACGTGGTCGGAACCTGGAACGTCACGTCCTCGTGCCTGGAGCTGACCGGAGCCATGGACGTCAGCCTGCTCAGCCTGGGCTGCGCGACGGTGCCGGTGACCGGGTACCTGCAGACGACCGGAACCTTCATCGCCAACGCCGACGGCACCTACACCGACGAGACGACCACGACCGGCTCCGCCACGCTGCCGCTTTCCACGGACTGCCTCACGGTTTCCTCCGTACCGGTCGCGTGCGACCGGGTCGGAGGCCTTTTCCAGGCCGGGGGCTTCAGTGCCGCCGTTTGCACCGAGACGGGTGGCCAGTGCACCTGCTCGCTCACCGTGAACCATCCGGCGGCCATGGGGGCGCTCGTTCCCTACTCGGTGCCGACCGGCTCCTACACGACCGAAGGCGACACGCTCACGGCGTCGAACGTCACGTACTCCTACTGCGCGGCGGGTGACGCGCTCACGGTCACGCCTCGGGTGTCCGCGCTGCGCGGCTCGGTCGTCCTGCAGCGGGCGGGCACCAGCGGGACGGGCGGCGCCGGCGGGACGGGCGGCGCCAGCCCCACCGGCGGCGCCAGCCCCACCGGCGGCGCCAGCCCCACCGGCGGCGCCAGCCCCACCG
>CAYVRP010000062.1:27158-40106 GCA_964454025.1 uncultured Polyangiaceae bacterium
GGCGGCGCCAGCCCCACCGGCGGCGCCAGCCCCACCGGCGGCGCCAGCCCCACCGGCGGCACCAGCCCCACCGGCGGCACCAGCCCCACCGGCGGCACCAGCCCCACCGGCGGCGACGGCGGTGCCGGGGGAGCCGAGGGGACCGGGGGGGGCACCGTGGGCCCCCGGCCCTGCGACATCTACGAGGAGGCCGGCACGCCCTGCGTCGCGGCGCACAGCACGGTGCGCGCCCTCTTCTCCGCCTTCGACGGCGATCTCTATCAGGTCAAGCGCAACGACGGGGCCTACGAGGACATCCCCGTCGCGAGCCCGGGCGGCTTCGCCGACGCCTCCGTGCAGGACACCTTCTGCGAGGGGCGGACCTGCACCATCTGGCGCGTCTACGACCAGACGGGGAACGGCAACTTCCTGGAGGCGCAGACCCCCGACAGCACCGTGGGCGGCCACAGCGGCATGACCGCCGCGAACGCGGCCGCCGAGTCCCTGACCGTCGGCGGACACCGGGTGTACTCACTCTTCACGCGGCCCTCCCAGGCCTACTGGAACGACGGCTCTGCGACGGGCATGCCCCTCGGCGCCGAGCCGCAGGGCATCTACATGGTGACGAGCGGGACACACTTCAACGGCGGCTGCTGCTACGACTACGGCAACGCCCAGCTCGACCGGACCTACAGCGGCGGCCCCATGATGGACACCATCTACTTCGGCAACTGCACCATCTGGGGCACCGGCGCCGGGAACGGGCCGTGGGTCATGGCCGACATGGAGGACGGGATGCTCGCCTGGGGCAACGGGGGCAACAACCCCAATTCCCCGAGCCTGCCCTTCGCCTTCGTCACCGCGATGGAGAAGAACAACGGCACGTCGACCTTCGCGCTGAAGGGCGGGGACGCGACCCAGCCCACCCTGACCACCATGTGGGACGGCGCGCTCCCCGCGTCGAAGCGGCCGATGCGCAAGCAGGGGGCCATCATCCTGGGCGCAGGCGGGGACTGCTGCTACAGCAACAACAACGCGAGCGAGGGCACCTTCTACGAGGGCGCCGTCGTCGCGGGCTACCCGTCCGACGCGACGGACGAGGCGATCCACGCGAACATCGTCGAAGCGGGCTACGGCCAGTAGGGCGGCCCGCGCCCCGAGCCGCGACCGGGGCATTGCCGGCCTCCGGCGCGTTCGATAGTCTGGTCGGGCGTCGGGGAGTCGCGGGAGCGAGGGGCCAGCCCCATGATGCCACATGCCACGACGACCGAGCGGGTGATGCTGGAGGAGCGCGTCTTCGCGGTGAAGCGGCGCTTCCTCGCCATGGTCCACCGCGCCCACGCCGGCCACATCGGCAGCTCCCTCTCCTGCGCCGAGCTCCTGGTGTTCCTGCGCTTCGCCTGGATGCGGGAAGCGGACGCCCTCGTCCTCTCCAAGGGCCAGGCGGCGGCCGCGCTCTACTCCCTGCTGGCCGAGACGGGACGCCTCACCCCCCGCGAGATCGAGTCGTTCTACGAGGAGGGGACGCTCCTCTCGGCCCTGCCGCCCGCCCGCGGCATCGCGGAGATCCCCTTCGCCACGGGCAGCCTGGGCTACGGCCTCTCCCTCTCGGCGGGAATGGCGCTCGGCGCCCGCTTGAAGGGCGAGGATCGGCGCTTCTTCTGCGTCACCTCCGACGGCGAGCTCGACGAGGGGAGCGTCTGGGAGGCGGCGCTCTTCATCGCCCATCACCGGCTGTCCAACGTGGTCTGGGTGATCGATCGAAACCGGATCCAGGCCATCGGCCGCACCGAGGAGGTGCTCGCGCTCGAGCCGCTCGAGGCCAAGCTCCGCGCCTTCGGCTTCCACGCCGTGAGCGCGGACGGCCACGACTTCGCGTCGCTCCTGGCCGCGCGGGACGACTGTGGACGTGCCCTCGACGCCGGCGGCGCGCCGGTCGTCATCGTCGCCCGCACCGTGAAGGGCCACGGGGTGAGCTTCCTCAGCGACACGGTCGATTCGCACTACCTGCCCCTGACCGACGCGCAGTACGAGCAGGCGCTGGGGGAGCTCACGCGCGCCCACGAGGCCCGGCTGGACGGCCAGCGCCATGCGAGCTGACTTCGCGCGGGCGATGCTGGCGCTCCGTGATCGGCGACCGGAGGTCGTCTTCATCACGACCGACCTCGGGTACCTGGCGCTCGAGGAGATCGCCGGGGCGTTCGGCGAGCGCTTCGTCAACGCCGGCGTCGCGGAGCAGAACGCCGTCTCGTTGGCCGCCGGCCTGGCCAGGGAGGGGCAGCTCCCGTGGGTGTACAGCATGGCGGCCTTCGCGGTGCTGCGCCCCTACGCCCAGATCCGCGACAACGTGTGCCTCCCCGCGCTACCCGTGAAGCTCGTCGGCAACGGCAGCGGCTACGGCTACGGCATCATGGGGCCCACCCACCACGCGCTCGAGGACGTCGGCGCGATGCGCGCGCTGCCCAACGTCCGGATCTACCTGCCCCTCACGGCCACCGACGTGCCCGAGGTCGTCGATGCGATGGCGGCGGACCCGCGGCCCAACTACCTGCGCCTGAACGCGCCGGCCCGGATCCCCGGCGCGCTCCCCCCGTTCGCGCCGTGGCGCCGGCTCAAGCGGGGTCGCCGCGGCGTCGTCGTCGCCATGGGACCGGTGGTCCAGGGCCTGTACGACCTCGCGGCGCCCCGGCTGCTGGAGGAGCTCGAGATCTGGAGCGTGGGGACGCTGCCGCTCACGGACCTCCCCGCCGAGCTCGCGGCGAGCATCCGGGAGCAGGGCCGGGTCATCACCCTCGAGGAGCACTACCTCGCCGGCGGGCTCGGCGAGGCGCTCGGGCACCTCCTCCTGACCTCCGGCGTGATCCCGGAGTCTCTGACCTGCCTGTGCGCCGCCGGTTATCCGTCCGGGCGCCACGGCAGCCAGCGCTGGCACCAGGAGGAGTGCGGTCTCCGGGGTCCCGCGCTGGCGTCGCGGTTGGAGAGCGTCCTCCGTGGCTGAACCCTCACCCGCGCCCACGCTCTCGGCCGTCGTCACCTGCTACCGGGACGCGCCGGCGCTCCGCCCGATGCACGGGCGGCTGACCGCGGTCTTCGCGGCCCTGGGCGTCGAATACGAGATCCTCTTCGTCAACGACGGCAGCCCGGACGACGCGGCGGCGGTCCTCGCGGAGCTGACGAGTCGGGACCCCCACGTCCTCGCCGTCGAGCACTCCCGGAACTTCGGCTCTCAGAGCGCGTTTCTCAGCGGGATGCAGCTCGCCAGGGGTGACGCCGTCATCCTCCTCGACGGCGACCTGCAGGACCCGCCCGAGCTCATCGCCGAATTCTACGCGCGGTGGCGGGAGGGCCACGACGTCGTGTACGGGCGCCGGGTGCGGCGGGAGGGGGGCGCGCCGCTCGCGCTCCTCGCCCGCTGCTTCTGCCGGGTCTTCCGCGGCCTCTCCGAGGTGCCGATGCCGCTCGACGCCGGCGACTTCGCGCTGATGGACCGGAGGGTCGTCGAGGCCCTGCTCGCCCTACCGGAAACGGATCAGTTCCTGCGCGGGCTCCGGGCCTGGGTCGGCTTCCGGCAGACCGGTGTCGACTACGTGCGCCCCCGGCGGCCGTTCGGGCGCTCGACCCACGGCCTCCTCAAGAACGTCTGGTGGGCCCGCAAGGGCATCTACTCCTTCACGGCCGTGCCCATCGAGGTCCTGGGCTACGCCGGCGTCACGCTGACGGCGCTCGCGCTGCTGGGGCTCGGCCAGCAGGCGATCGCGGTCTGGCTCCACCCTGAGGTCCCCCGCGCGCTCCCGATCGTGGTCCTCACCGTCGCCCTGTTCGGGAGCCTCCAGCTGTCGGCCATCGCCGTGGTGGGGGAGTACGTGATCAAGATCCTGGAGGAGGCCAAGCGGCGCCCCCGCTTCATCAGGACCATGATCCGACAAGGCAGCGCCTGCCTCACCACCCCGGCGGAGATCGACCGTTTCCAGCGGGCGCGCCGGCGCGAGGCGGCGGCGCGGCTTCGAACCGCCGCGGCGCCGCCCGCGGGAGCGGAGCAACCCGATGGAACTTAGCCGCGTGCTCATCACGGGGACGACCTCGGGGGTGGGGCGGGCACTGCTCGACCACTACGCGCGGCGGGGCGCGAGCCTCGTCGCCGTGAACCGCCGCCACGTCCCGGAGCTCGAGGCACGGTACCCGTCGGTGCGTTTCGAGCGCGTGGACGTCCGCGACGCCGACGGGGTGCGGGGGCTCGTCGAGCGCCTCGTGGCGGCCAGGGCGCTGCCGGACGTCTTCCTGCTGAACGCCGGGATCAACCGGATCGACAACGACGAGGGGTTCGATCTCGATGCCTACCGGGAGGTCATCGACACGAACCTGTACGGGGTCCTGAATTTCGTCGGGCCCCTCACGAGGCTCCCGGCGGGCCAGCGTCCGCGGCACGTCGTCGCCATCGGCTCCCTGGCCCGCTACGTCGGCAACCCCTACGCCCTCGGCTACCTCACCAGCAAGCGCGCCCTCTCCGCCTGCTTCGAGGTCTGGGCCCGGGTCTACGCGGGGACCGATCTCGTCTTCCAGCAGGTGCTGCTGGGCCCGGTGCCGACCGCGATCCTCACCCTGGACGAGCACGCGCCGCCCTGGGTCGCCGAGGTGCGGGGCTGGCTCTCCGGCTCGCTGGAGGGGACTGCCCGCGCGATCGCGCGCTTCGCCGCCACCCGCAGACGCAGGCTCCACTATCCGCGGCGGGCGTTGCTTCCGTTTCTGGGGCTGTGGTTGGCGCAGGCGCCTTTCCCCGGCTGCTGGCCGGGGCGGACGACCCTGGCCGGGAGACCTCGGCGCGACGGAGGCCGTCCGGACGAGGCCTGGGCGCGGTCCGAGCCCCGGGGACCCGGCGGTCGCGCGCGACGGGCGAGGTCGAGCCAGCGAGGACGAGGGCGATGAGGGCGCGCGCGCCACGAGTTCGGACCATCACGTACTCCAGGGCAGATCTGCTCGCCGTCTCCCTGGTGGCGGCGGTCGTCGCCGCCTGGGCGGGGCTCGCCGGCGGCTCCTTCTCCGTCATGGCCCTCCTCGCCTGCGAGCTCCTCTTCTTCGCCTACTACCTCGCGGGGTCGGTCCTCGCGAGCAGCGAGGCCCTGGCGAGGGGGATCCGCGTCGAGCTCCCGCTGCGGCTGCTCTTGGGCTACGCGATCGTCAACACCACGCTGCTGGCGCTGGCCTGGCTCTCACCGCTCGGGATCATCGAGAACTTCTCGCTGGTGCTCGCGGCGGTGGCGATCGCGTTCTTCTCGAGCCGCCGGCGGGAGGCGCGCCCGGGGAGCGCAGCGAGCCTCTGGGCCGTCGGCCTCTCTCTGGTCGCGACCACGGCCTGGTGCCAGGACTCCCTGCGCCCGATCGCCGAGCAGGACGGGATCGTGGTGTTCAAGCCCTGGATCGACGGCTTCTACCACGCCGTGCACATCCGTATCTTCGCCGAGGGCCACGGCGCGGCGACGATCGAAGATTTCCGGATGGCCGGGGTGCCGGCGCGCCTCTACCACTACGGGATGTACCTCTCGCCGGCGTTCGTCCGGCAAGCGTCGGGCATCCACTCCTACGCCGCGTTCGCCGGGATCCTGGCGCCCATGGGGGTGTTCTTCACGGGCCTCTCGGCCTACACGTGCTTCGGCTCGCTCTGGGGCGCCTGGCCCGGGCTCGCCGCCTGCGCGGCGCTGCTCCTGCTCCCGGACGGCGCCCAGCAAGGGATGGGGAACCCGTTCCTGTCGTACCACTTCTTGACGCAGATCTCGCCGAGCGCGACCCATGGCCTGGCGCTCCTCGGCCTCGCCTGGCTCTTCGTCCTCCGGGGCTGTGCCCAGGGCAATCAGCGACAGCTCCTCCTCGGCTGGGCGCTGGCCGGCGTGCTCGCCGCCTACAAGCTGCACTTCGTGGTGGCGAGCGCGCTGCTGCTCCTGCTGGTGCCGGCGCTGTTCTTCCGCGCCGCGCTGGGCCTCCGGTGGCGGGCGGTGGCGGTCGTCCTGGCGCTCGGAGGCTACTCGGTGGCGCTGTTCTTCGGGCAGCGGGTGCCCGGGGTGCCGTCGATCCGCTTCGACGGGTCCGACATCGGCGAGATCCTGCACCTGGTCGGGACGTTCCACCTCCCCGGGGCCTTCCGGGACCTGCTCTTCGCGCACGTCGGGCGTGCGTTCCCCGCGACGACCAATCTGCTCCTCGGCGTCCCCTACGTCCTGTGCGGCGTGCTGGGCGCGCACCTGCCGGCGCTGGTCGCGCTGGTCATCGCCCTGCGGCGGCGAATAGCCCCGCTCGAGCGCGTCTTCCCCCTGCTCCTCCTGGTCAACTTCCTCGCGATGTTCTTCGGCCTCGCGCTCGACATGCGGAGCAGCACGCCGGACGAGCTGTCGCACCGGCCGCTCCTGATCCCGTACTTCTTCGCCGTGGCCTGGGTCGGCGGGGCGGCGGGCCTCCTGCTGCAGCGGTCGCCCCGCCTCGGTCGCGCCGCGCGGCCCGTGCTCCTCGGTCTGGCCACGGTCCTCCTCGTCGTCCCCGCGTCCTTCGGGCGGCAGGTGCAGCTGATGTGGGCCATGCCCCGGATCTCGCCCGTCCGCGTCCCGAGCGCGCTGGTCCGCGTCGCCGAGCACCTGCGCACCCACGGGGACCGCCGGGACGTCTTCCAGGACTCCCAGTTCGATCGGTTCTACGCCATCGCGGCCCTGTCCGAGCGCCGGACGTTCGTGGCCCACACGCTGACGAACATGCCCTACCGCGGCGACCAGGTGGCGGCACGCACCGCCGCCGTCGATCAGATGATGCTGCAGCGGTTGCCCAAGCTCGTGGTGGGCACCGCGCAGGCCTTCGGCATCCGCTGGTTCGTACGCCGCGCGGGGGATCGGGTGCGCTGGCCCCCGGAGCTCGCCGACGCCCCGGCGCTCGAGGTGGGCGCCTTCCGCGTCTACGATCTCCAGTAGCGCCCCCCCGGGCCCCGCCGGCGGCGTCGCTAGTGGGGGACGCGCGAGACGCGCACCAGCACGTCGGCGTCGTTCTGGAATTCCAGCACGGGCTCGAGGTCCCGATCGGGCCAGAGCTCTTGTCCGGGCAGGAGCTCCTTCGTGGACAACCGGAGCCGCTGGACCACGTAGACGTCCTGGAACAGGCGGCGCTCCAGGGCCGTGAAGAGGTAGGGGTCGCGCCTGGCGCCCTCGAGGCTCATGGCCCCGTAGTTCATGATCGTGTAGTGGTGGGGGCGGTCGCTCACGACGAGGATCCGCGCCTCTCGCAGGTCCGCGAAGAAGCGCCAGAGCGCGGCGCTCTCGCGGCTCTCGGTGAGCCGGTTGAGCATGCGGCTCTGGGCGGCCACCGGCAGCGCCATCCCCAGCACGGCCACGGCGAGTAGGACGGGGACGAAGGGCCGCCACCGCGCCAGAAGACGGGTCATCATCCAGGCGGCGGCGAAGGAGAGGAAGACGTCGAACGGGATGACCAGGCGCGCGGCGGACGGGTACTGGGCGCGCCCCCAGACGTAGGTGAAGACGAGCAGCGCCTGGGTCGCCATCCACACGACAACGAGGATGGCGAACCTCACCTCCGGCTTGCGCCCGTCGCCGGCGCGGAGCCGGTGAGCGAGCCACCAGAGTCCCGCGGCGCAACCGACCACGCCGAGCGCGATCAGGGGCCGGGAGTGCGCGGGGAAGGGGCGGAGCGGCTCCAGCAGCGGCTGGAAGTACTCGTATGCGTTGCGGAGGAAGTGGTCGACGCTGAAGGCGACGGTGCCCGCCTCCTGGGGGGGGACGGCCCCGCGCAGGAGCCAGAGCCAGAGCCGCGGCAGCAGGAACGCGGGCGAGAGCGCGTAGACGAAGGCGAGCGGGCGCAGCGTCCGCCACGACACCATCCGGAACAGGACCAGCGCGCCCACCACGGCGGGCATGAACAGCGCCGACTCGTAGCGGACCCCTGCGAACAGGCACAGGTTCATCCACAGGATCCCGAGCTGCTCCGGGCGCGCGCCGCGGGCGAAGTCGAGCCAGCTCTTGAGGACGAGCAGCGCGAAGAAGGCGGCGAAGAAGTCGAAGCCCCCCGAGCGGACCGCGATCAACACGATGGGGTGCGCCACCACCAGGAGCGCGGCGACGATCCCGAGCGTCTCCCCGCCCAGGGACTTCGCCAGGCGGTAGGTCACCAGCAAGTAGGCGGGCAACAGCAGCAGGTTGAGCAGGAAGGCGTTGCGGTACGAGTAGCCGGCGACAGCGTGGACCAGGCTCAGCGCGAAGGGGAAGAGCGGCGGGCGCTGGTCGATGGCGACGTCGATGTCCCAATAGCTTTCGTAGTAGTACTTGCCCGAGACGGTGAAGGTGGGGCTCCCCGAGGCGAAGAGGTTCTTCGAGGTCCCGACCAGGTTGGCCTCGTCCGAGAGCACCCGCAGCGCGGGCTCCACGGCCAGCCCGGTGGCGACCGTCACCGCGAGGGCGACGACCAGGCCCGGCCAGTTCTCCCTCGCCCAGGCGAGCAGGTCCCTGGCGCCCAGGTCGCGCGCCGCGAACAGGTACGCCCCCGCCCAGCAGAGCACCGCCGCCCACGAGCAGTAGTACGTCGCGTTCACGTACAGCCACTGCGTGAGGCTCCGGTCGCCGACGCTGACCAGGAGCAGGAGCAGGAGCGCCACCGGCAGCGCCGCGAGCGCGAGCCTCGGCGGAAAGCGGGTCGGCGCGGTCACGGGCTGCCCATCGGTCGAGCGACGCCGGGGCGCGGGCTCCCGCCGTCGCCGCCGGATTGTAGCCGGGGAGGCTGCCAGGGGAACCGCGCGCCGGAGCGCCCCGGGGCTCGGCCCCCGGTCAGTCGTCTTCGTCGCCGACCGCGACGTCCCCTCGGCCGGGGTGCGGGCGCGCCTGCTTGAACACGATCTGGAGGTCCGACCCCGTCTCCGCCCAGAGCTTGAACTCGACGTCCATCGCGTAGAAGCCGGTGTTGCCGCCGCCGGGCCCGTAGGCAGGCGAGAACATGGCGTGGATCTGCTGGAGCCCCTGGCCTAGCTCGTGGATCTGAGCGGCCGTGAGGACCGACTCGCCGGGGGGCACGAGGCTGGAGCTGCTGAGGTAGACCACAGGCGCGGTCGCGTAGGCGTAGTAGTAGATGAACTGGTCCGTGGTGATCCCGACCGGCGGCTGGACGACCGAGTTCTCGCCGACCTGCACGTTGACGTAGACGCCGGGCTCGAGACCGGACTCGTCGAAGGGGTTCGCGGTGAGGGCGACGCCGTTGGCGGGCTCGTCGACGAAGGAGTGGTGCACGAGGATGGACATCCCGACGTGCGTGTGGTCGATGCCGCGGTACTCCCGCTCCTCGAAGGCCCGGAAGAACCAGACGCTCCCCCACACGGTGCGGAGGGCGTCGAGGACGTCGTTCCAGTCGGTGGTGACGCCGGTCCGGGAGGTGTAGAGCCCCGCTCCGGTGAAGCCCTCGAGGTCCTCGGCGTTGGTGCTCGAGCGGAAGCGCATGTTGACCACGCCCGGGAAGTCGGTTTCGAGCTTGGCGCGGAGCAGGTCCTGGAAGTCCTGGTTGACGGTGCCCAGCATCATGTCCTCGCGGAGCGCAGCGAGCTCCTGGTCGCGCACCGCGGGATCGTTCCGGAAGTCGTCGTCGGCGAGGAGCGCGGCGACCCGGGCGTCGAAGCCGTTCTCGGTCATGAACTGATCGTAGTAGAAGACCGGGATGCCGAAGGCCTTGGGGACGACCAGGTCTGGTGTCCGAGCGAGCACCGAGTAATGCGACGCCTTGCCGCCGAAGGCGGGGATGGCGTCCGAGATGGCCTGCTTCAGGCTCCCCCCCGCCTCGGGGAGGGTCACCACGTCCTCGATGTCCTTGAGCTCCGTCACCGTCGTGTCGTAGCGGGGCACGGCGACGGCGACAGGCCGCACCGAATCCCACCAGGCATCCGCCTCCTCCACCGGGATCTCCTCGATGGTCCAGTCGAAGGCTCCCACCTCGAGCGCGACCCACTTGCCCTCGAGCGCCCGGAGCGCGTCGTTCGTCATCGCGCCGCGCAGGCCCATGTTGGGCGTGCCCCGGTTCTGCGACAGGACGTTGACGTGGGAGAGCGGTGTCTGGAAATCCTGGGTGATGAGGCCCATCACCACCGAGATGTCGTTGGGCACGTGGTCGAGCACCACCACGTCGCGCGCGCTCACGTACTCGGTGTCGAGCGCGTCGGCGGTGAGGAACCGGAGGTACCCCTTGGCTCGCCCCAGGTTGAGCGGCTGGTAGTCGATGCCAGCGAAGATGTCGTCGGTGCTGACGACCCGCACGTCGCGTGGGAGCCTCGCGGCCAGCGTCTCCTGCGCGGTCGAGCTCGGGTGGAAGGCGAGGGCGGGACCGAACCAGGCGGCCGTCGCCACCGCGTCGTACAGCGCCTCGATCATCTCGACACCGGCCGTGTCGTAGGAGGCTAGCTCGAGTGCCCAGAGGTCGGGCCCCGCGTAATGGGTGACGGTACCGAGGACGAAGCGGCGGCTCTGCGAGTAGTACTCGGTGGTGTTGAAGGCGGTCAGATCCGGCACCGGCTGGAGTCCCGCGTCGCTCGAGAGGTGAGCGACGGCGAAGTCCCAGTGGATCGGGTAAAGCTGGCTGTTCTGGAAGTAGAGGGCGCTGCCGTTCACCCGGTCGAGCACCACCTTGACCGAGCGCGCGCCGGGGATGGAGGCGTCGAGCGGCTCCGAGGCGAGGACGTCGAAGTCGTGCTGGCAGCCCACCGTCTGGAGGTAGTCGGGGGCCCCGGCGTCCGCGTCGGCGACGCAGTCCCACTCCTCGAGCACGACCCCCTCGCTCTCGACACCGTCCTCCGCGTCGTTGCATGCCACGCCGAGGAAGGCAGCCACGACGAACAGCCCCAGGCGGGGCCCCCGGCGCCGGAGCGGAGGGCACCCGCGTACGTCGTCAACGAACCCGCTGACTCGAGGTAGTAGAGTCGTCATCTGGTCACCTCACTCCGGCGGGGCGCTCACGGCGTCAGGGCGAAGCAGTAGATCCCACCGTATCCGCCCTCGCAACCCACACACGCATCGCCGCCGCCGCCGGGACCGCCGCCCATCTGCTGCGTGAGGTTCACGCCCGGCGCACAACCAGACATGGCGTGCGCCGAGATCCAGTTCCGGGAGGGGCCGCCGGGCCAGGAGTGGCCGGCCAGGGGGCGTCCGGAGCCGGTGCTCGTCCAGTCGTTGCACGTGCTCTGGCTGCCCGCGAAGCGGCCCTGCTCGTCGCTGCCGGTCAGGGTGTCGTGATCATCCACCTGAGCGTCGAGGGTGTGCTCCTGCACGCCCTTCTCGTTCGGCAGGTCGTTCACCACCGACTCCTCCCCGTCCGGGCGATCGCCGAGCAGCCCCTCGACGTCGTTGGCCACCAGGCGCCCCAGCCGGTCGTACCAGGGTCCGGTGCCGACCCGATCGATCGCGTCCTCGGTAGAGGTGCTCAGGAAGGCGCGCCAGGTCTTGTGGCCGAAGCCCTCTTTGGCGGCGATGGTCTGGCAGATCTTGTCCGCCCCCGCGAGCCCCGTGGCCTCGCCGAAGCGCAGATCCCCGCCGAAGCCGTCCGCGCTCCCCGAGAGCTCCTGCATCGCCTCGAGGCTGGTCACGAAGAAGCTGAAGTGTCCCGTCGAACCCGCACCGCCGGTAGAGGAGGCGCCACCGGTGCTGGTGACGCCGCCCGTCCCGGTGCTGCCGCCGCCGGTCGCTACCCACCCCCCCGAGGGACCGACCAGAACCGTGCCCCCGGCGCCCTCCGAGGCGTCGCTCGCGTCGTCGCCGCCCCCACATCCGACGGTGAGGAGGGCGGCGAGGACCAGCGCCGGGGTGGGGCAGGGAGAGGAGAAGGGACGCATGACGGTTGCTCCAGAGGATCGAGATGGACCAAGACGAAGCCGCGAACCGCCCCGGCCGGGCCCGACGCCCACCGCACGGCAGCGATCGTCGAGGAGGGGCCGCGAACCCGGAGAAGCGGCTCAATCGAGGTAGCCCCCGCTCATGGAGTGAGCGCGAAGCAGTAGATCGCCCCATAGCCGCCCGAGCAGCCGACACAGCTCTCGCCGCCGAAGCCCCCGCCCGTCTGGACGAGGTTCACGCCCGGCGCGCAGCCCGGAGCGGAGTGGGCTTCGATCCAGTTCCGCGAGGGTCCCCCGGGCCAGGAGTGGCCGCACATGGGGCGCCCCGAGGTGGTGCTCGTCCAGTCGTTGCAGGTGTCCTCGGGGCGGCCCAGGTACCGGCCCTGGCTGTCGCTGCCGGTCAGCGTGTCGTGGTCGTCCACCTGGGAGTCGAGGGTGTGCTCCTGCACGCCCTTCTCGTTCGGCAGATCGTTGACAGCGTCGGGGTCGCCGGCGGGCCGCTCGCCGAGCAGCCCCTGGACGTCCTCGGCGATGAGGCGGCCGAGGCGATCGTACCAGGGCCCCGTGCCCACCCGATCGATCGCGTCCTCGGTAGAGGTGCTCAGGAAGGCGCGCCAGGTCTTGTGGCCGAAGCCCTCTTTGGCGGCGATGGTCTGGCAGATCTTGTCCGCCCCCGCGAGGCCGGTGGCCTCACCGAAGCGCAGATCGCCGCCGAAGCCATCCTCGCTCCCCGAGAGCTCTTGCATCGCCTCGAGGCTGGTCACGAAGAAGCTGAACGGCTCGTCGCTGCTCGCACCGCCCGGCCCTTCGCCGCTGGCGCCGCCGGTGGACGCGCCACCAGTAGGCGCGCCGCCGGTGGACGCGCCGCCCGTGGGACCCCAACCGCCGGTGGCCCAGCCGCCGGTAGACTGTCCCCCGATCGACTGTCCCCCGGTGAGCTCTACTCCGCCCGTGCCGCCCGTCGGCACCGCGCCGCCCGTCGGCGCCGCGCCGCCCGTCGGCAGCGCACCGCCCGTGCCGACACCACCCGTCGGCGGCGCACCGCCCGTCGGCAGCGCACCGCCCGTGCCGACACCGCCCGTCGGCACCGTGCCGCCCGTGCCGACACCGCCCGTCGGCACCGT
>CAYVRP010000063.1:0-38487 GCA_964454025.1 uncultured Polyangiaceae bacterium
CAGTGCGAAGGAGAGGACTCGAACCTCCACGGGGGTTAGCCCGCTAGCACCTCAAGCTAGTGCGTCTGCCAGTTCCGCCACCTTCGCGAGGGAGAGCGCCGCGGACGGACGGGGAGCGGCCGACCGCGGGAAGGGCGAGAGGATTAGCTCACGGCGACCGGGCACCGCAAGGGGTTTTGGGACGGGGCCTGGCCGGTGGGCGGAGGCACGGGGATCGCGCAGGCCTTCCCGACGGCCTGCCGCCGAGCGACGCCCGGGAGCGCCACTCACCCCTGCGCCTTGACGACCCCTTCGACGGCCGCGACGAGCTCGGCCATTTCGAACGGCTTGCGCACCCAGCGGGCGACCTTGCCCTCGAGCACGGGCGGGAGCTCGCCGACGTGGCCGCTCATCAGCACGATCCCGGGGCCGGCGACGGCGTCGCGGAGGCGCAGGAGCGCGTCGGAGGTGTCGTCATTGAACGGAGACAGATCGATCACCGCGGCGTCGAAGGTCTGCCCGTTGGCGAGGAGCTCGACCGTGTCGTAGGGGCAGATCGCGCTCAACACCTGCGCCCCGCGCGCCTCGAGCGAGATCTCGACCAGGGCGAGCACGTGCGCGTCGTCCTCGACCACCAGCACGCGCCGCCCCGCCAGGCTGGGCGGCACCGAGGGTCGCTCCTGCGCGCCGGAGGCGGCCTCGCACACCGGCCAGGTGAGCTCGAAGACGGCGCCGGGGCCCGGGCGCACGAGCTCGAGGCGCCCGCCGTGGTCGGCCGCGAGCGCGGCCGAATGGGTGAGGCCGATCCCCGCGCCGCCACGCCGCGTGGAGCAGGGCCCGGACAGGATCTGCTCGGCGCGCTCGGGCGCCACGCCGGGTCCCTGGTCCTTGACCTGGAAGACGACGTTGCCGCCCCCCTCCCGCAGCGTGAGCGACACACGCGCGCCGCGCGGCGTGAAGGCGATCGCGTTGAGGAGCAGGTTGACCAGGATCTGCAGCGCCGCCGCGCTCCCACCGACCATCGCGGCCACCCCGCCAATCTCGACCGAAACCTCCACCCCCTCACCGCGCGCCTGCGGCTGGATGCCGAGCACCGCGTCACGCGCGATGGCCGCCGCCGAGCGCTCCTTGGAGGACGGCACCTCGGCGCCGATCCCCTCCCGGGCGAGGCGGTAGCCGACCGCGGCGTGAGCCCGCGCCACCTCGAGAGCCTCGCGCACCGGCGCGGTGGGCTCCCGAGCGATCGCCTCGTCGAGCCAACCCATCACCACCGTCAAGGCGTTGGACACCTCGTGCAACGCACCCGCCAGGACCTCCGCCGAGGGTACGGCCGCCGCCACCGACGCCCGCGGCCCCGCCTCCGCTCGCGCGAGCTCGCCGTGCGCCGCCGGGGCCGCGGGTTCGGCGACCGCCGCTGGCAAGCTCCCTGCCGAGTGCGCCTGCACGCTCGAAAGATTATTCCGTCGAAGCTCCATTTGCCACTGTCACTGAGCGGCCAATCGACCGAGCCGCGCACTCATCGGACGCTCTCGAGGCGTTGGGGGAGCAGGAGCTCGTAGGCTCCATCGGCGCTGGCGGTCGCCTCGCCCACCTGGACGACCGTACCCGCATCCACCGCGAGGTAGGCGCGGAGCACCGCGCCAGGCAAGATCGCGTGCTCCATTCCGTCCTTCTCCGGGTCGGCCCGAACGCGAACCAGCCCGTGCAGCGGCACGGGAAGGGGCAGGGTCAGCTCGCCGAGATCGAGGTTGGGCTCCGCCACCTCGACGGGCACCCCCGGCCGGACGAGCCACGCGAACCCCGTGCGCGCCTCCGGCCGCACCACGACGTCGAATTCCCCGGCGTCCGCCCGGAGCTCGAACGAGCCGTCGCTGCGGACGGTGCCGGTCGACGCGCGGGGCACGAAGACCTCCGAACCGAGCGCGGTCGCGAGCGCCGTCGTGGTCTTGGGCACCGCGGTCGCCTGGAGCGGCGCCCCCACCACGGGCGCTCCGCCCGGGGTCAGCACGCGACCAGCGACGCGCGTACGCCAGGCGAGCTCGATGGTCTTGCCCGCCTGCCGCGCCGGGGTCGCGGCCACCAGGAAGGCGTCGAGCTCGGTCGCACCGAGAGGGCACTCGCAGAGCACGGAGCCGCCCGGACAGGGAGCCACCTCGGGGCAGGTGCCGCTCGGCAGAACGCGCACGCGGTAGGTGCCGGGCAGCAGGGTGGCGCGGAAGACGCCGCGGTCCGCGTCTCGCTCGCTGGCGGAGACGGTGCGCTGGAACGCGGCGAGCGTCCCCGCGGGCAGGCCGTCGAGGGCGGTCGCGATCAACGTCACGGTGCCGCCGACGGGCAGCAGCCGCTCGGCGCCCCCGGTGTCGATCCGGGCCAGGCGCTGCCCCTCGACCTCCACCGCCGCCGGGAGCGGCGTGAGCTGATCGAGGACGGCCGGCCCCGCGAAGAGCCCGAGCGAGGACCGCTCGACGACGATGGTGGGCGCCACGGACTCCGCGGGCGGGACCAGGCGCACCAGCTCGGTCGCCGCGCCGTTCTGGGTGGGCGTGGGCGAGAACAGGAGGTTCGCGGCGTAGGTTTCGGAGTCCGCCGCGGGGACGGGGTCGCCGAGCACGACGCGGTTCGAGATCCGGCGCGCGCTCAGTCCGTCGACCACGTCGAGGCTCCACCCGGTGAGCGCCCCCGCGACCCCGGTGGACGTGCTCCAGCGGACCTCGACGGGCAGGGCGGTCGGCTCGCGGAGCCCGAAATTGAGCGCGAGCTCGGCGTCCTCGAGGACGGCGACGGGCGCGAGGTCCGGCACCACCTCGCAGACGCCGCTCGGGGTGGCGGTGAGGGCCGGATCCGGGCGCACGTAGGCGTCGTAGTCGCCGGGCGGGAGCTTCATCGTCACCACGGCGGCGCCGCAGTCGAGGTCGGTCGCGCAGGTGGAGAGCGCCGAATAGCGCTCCGTCGCGATACCGAGGGCCCGCGCGGTCGGGGTGAGGATGAGCTCGAGCGGGACCACCCCGAAGTCGTAGCGGCACGCCTCCCGCTGGCTCGCCGGAGACGACCCCTCGGGGCACTCGCCCGCGACCCGCGGCACGGCCGCGCCCGCGGCGTCGACGCAGGGCGGCGGCGTGAAGGTGACCTCGAGGGAGGAGAACCGGGGGACGTCCACGTCGAGCTGCCCGTCGGCGCCCGCGAGCCCGGTGAGCGCGCGGAAGCTGCGGCTCCCGGCGTAGTCGCCCGCGGTGGGGCTCGCAGGCACGGTGATCTCGACCAGGATGGAATCGTAGTCGAGCTCCGAGGCCTGGCAGCGCCCCGCCACGCAGGCGCCGGCGCCGCCGCAGTCGTCGTCCACGAGGCAGACGTTGGTCGCGACGGGGCTGGTGCCGGCGCCGGCCTCGGTCGCGAAGTCGTAGCTGCACGCCGGCAGCGCCCCGGCGCCGAGGAGCGACGGCGCCAAGGCGCGTGCCGCCCGCGCCGCGAGCCGCCTCACTCCTCACCTCCCCCCGGAAACGGGCAGTCGGTGATGAGGTTCGGGATCTCGTCGTCCTCGACGCTGAACCACCAGGTCATCACGGCGACGTCCGAGAAGTCGGTGACGCGAGCCTCGCCGTCCACGTTGTCGAGGTGGGTCACCAGCAACGAGAACTGGTAGCAGCCGTCCTCCTCCTCGTTGAACGTGTAGGCGAGGTCGATCTGCCGCGGCTCGTCCGAGAGACCGCTCGGCGGGGAGAACTTGTACCAGCCGCTCCACTTCTGATCGGGTAGGCCGTAGTTGCGGTAGAGCAGCGCCAGGAGCTCGCCGTCGGCCTCGTTGGCGCGGACTTCCACCAGGAAGTGGACGGTGACGTCGGAGTAGACGATCTGCACCTGCCGCGGGTTGGGCAGCACCTGGTCGGGGTCGATGATGGGGGGAACGCGCCGCTCCGCCTGGAGCTCGGGCGGTCCCGGGAGCAGACAGCCGCCCGAGGCGGCGGCGGCGAGCGCGGTGCCAGCGATGCGCATCCACCACCGGGGATGCGACGCGCGTGCCACCCCGCGTCCAGGCGCCGCCGGCGAGCGGGGCCGCGCGAGGTGTGACATGCCTGTCGCGGCCGGCGACGGGGACCTCCTTCCCCGGGCGGAGCCTTCCATCCGGCGCCTCACACCAGCCAGGTCCCTTCCGGTGCCCGCGAGGTGAGCCGCGCCGGCTGCCAGCGCGCCTCGGCGTACTCCGGGCTGGTGGCGAGACGGAAGAGATCGAGCAGCTCCGGGCAAGACTCGATCGCCTCGCCGAGCCCGCGCCCGGGCGGGAGCTCGAGCTCGAGGGCGACCTCGCGGATGGCCACGCGCAGGTCGCCGGCGACGAAGAGCCCGGCGCGGCGGGTGGCGGCGCGGACCTCGGCCATCGCCGACTCGTAGGCGAGCCGCTGCGGATCGTCGCAGAGCTGCCGGAGCCGGCGCTGCGAGCGGGAGGGAATGCTCTCCCACAGGACCTCGGCGAGGTTGGCGACCGCGGTGAGCCCGCTGCGGCTCGCCGACGGCGGACCGAACGCCATCGCCAGAGCGCGCAGCACGCCGCGGACCTGATCCTCCGGCGCCCCGCAGAGCAGCGCGTGCCCCGGCATCGCGGCAGCCAGCATCACGCCGAGATGGAAGGCGAACTCCGGCGAGGGGCGGGGCAGCTCGCCGGTCACGATCACGGAGGGGGTCTGCAGCAGCGCGATGCTCAGCGTGATGTCGCCGCCGACGCGCCGCTGGAACAGGGGCGGCGAGATCCCGAGCGTACGCGCCGCCGCGCCGTAGACGCGCGCGACCGGGGACGGGGACCAGAACGGCACGCGCTCGACCCCGGTGACGCCGTAAGCGGCCGGCTCGCGCTTGAAGACGTGCGACGCGCCCTCCCACACGAGCGCCAGCGCCTCCTGCACCGCGCCCCGCTCGCGGAACAGCATGAGCCGCACGCGCTCCGGCTGCTCGGGCTGCGCCAGCAAGGGGGGCGGCGGGTCGGGCTCGTCCCGCAGGGCGTGGCGCACGTGGTCGATGGCCGCCGCGTAGACCGGGTTCGCGTCCGCGCGCGCCGCCTCGGCGAGTCGCTCCAAGAGCCCCTCGTCGGCAGGCGCCAGCAGCACCAGCTTGCGACAGGCCGCGACCCGCTCGCGGGAGCGGTCGCGCCGACCCTCCCAGCGGCGCAGGAGCGTCAGCCCGGCGGCGATCGAGCCCGCGTCGAGCTCACGTACGAGCGCCGCCTCCTCGGCGCCAGCGCCCGGCGGCATCGGGGTGAAGAGGGCGGCGTCGGGCGGCGTCGAGGTCGCGGCGCGCTCGGCCGCGCGCGCTGCGCCGGGCTGCACCACCAAGGGTTCGATGACGCGACCCCCGGCGGCCGGGGCAACCGGAGACTCCGCGGAGAGCAGCGTCCGCGCCAGCGGCGGCGGCCCCGCGTCACGCTCCCCGGGCCCCGGCCCGGGGCTCGCCTCCGGCGCACGCGGCGCCACGAGCGGCTCGGGCGCCACCTGGCGCGGGCGCAGCGGCGCCGCGTCCGGCGGCGGTGGCGGCACCGAGGTCCTGACCAGCGGCGTCGGCGGACTCGGCGGCGCGGGCGGCGTGCGCGGCGGCGTGGGCGGCGTGCGCGGCGCGACGGACGGCTCCGGCGCGGGCGGCGCTGGCGACGCGGGCGACGGCTGCGGGATCGGTGACGGCCGCGAGAACTCCACCCGCGTCTCGGGCGGCGGCCCCGCCACAGGGACCCGCGGCCGGGAGAGCGATCGCGGCGCCGCCACCGTCGGCGCCAACTGCGGCGCCGCGGGCACCGGGACCAGCGGCGCGGGCGCCGCCCGTGGGATCGCCGCCGCGGGCGCGTCCGAGCGCCGGGTGAGCGGGAACGGCTCCTCCGTCCACGACGGCGGCGTAGCGTCGCGGGGGGTGAGATCCTCGGCCGGCCGCGTGATCTGGGGCGCGACGGGCGCGAGCGGCGGCGCCCCCGCGGCCTTGGCCCGCGGGGGCACCGGCAGGGTGACCGCGTCCGGCCTCTCCGGTCGCGGCGGCACCAGCGCGGTGACCACCTCGTCTGGCTCCGGCGCGGCCGGCTCCGCCGGGGGCGCCCGCGAGTCCGTCCCCGCGGCGGGCGCGGCCGGGGCCGGCGGCGGCGCCGCGGGCGCCGGCGGGTGAAGCTCCTCCTCCAGCACCGCGCGGAGCTCGAGCGCCCTGGCGCGGGTCCGGTCCTCGACCAGCGCGATCTCCACGAAGCCGAGCGCGCGCTCGAGCTCGCCCGCGCGCCGCGCCGCCAGCGCCGCGGCCAGCGCGACCTCCCCCCGCGCGCGCAGGCCACGCAGGTCGCCGGCGAGCGCCGTCTCGAAGCGGGGCAGCGCGGCGGCGGCATCCCCCGCGCTCACCGCGCGCTCGGCCAGGCCCACGGCGATCAGCGGCCGCTCGCCGACCTCCTCGCACGCCCGCTCGAGCTCGCGCATGCCGGCGGCCGCGCCGACCACCACGTCGAGCGCCTCGGCGACGAGGAACGATCGGAGCTCGACCTGCGGCGGCGCGAGCGGGGTCTCGATCGCCCGCAGCTCGGCCACGGTGACCCGTGCCTCGTCGCTGGTGCCCGCGCCGCGCTGCCGGTACTCGAGGAGCCGCGCGATGAGCTGGGGCGCGGCGAGCGACGGGGCCAGCGCCGCCGCCCGGCGCGCGTGGGCGAGCGCCTCGGCCCCCTCGCCGGCCGCTTCGGCCAGGCGCGCCGCCTCGACCAGATGCGCGGCGCGCTTCTCGACCGCGTCCTGGCTGAGCTCCGCGTGCTCGGCGAGGGCGCGGGCGAGGTCGAGCGGGCGCTCGCCGCGGCGCTCCACCTCCACGCGCAGGGCCGCCACCAGCGGGCGCGGTGCCCAGTCGCGCATCGAGTCGAGCACGCGCCGGGCCTCGGCCACGTCGTTGCCGCGCAGGAACGCCTCGCACGCGCGCTGGGCCAGCCCGGCCGCCTCCTCGCCGTCCGGCGCCACCGCGCTGGCGCGGAGCCACAGCGGCGCCGCGCGGAGCTCGTCGCCCAGGCGATGGTGCAGGTCGGCGAGCACGCGGAGCACGGAGAGGTGGTCGCCGGTCGACGCGAGCAGCTCCTCGAGCTCGGCGCGCGCCTCGTCGTGGCGCGCCAGCCGCTGCTCGAGGATCATCGCGCGCCGCAGCCGCACGCGGCGGATCTCGTCGACACCGACGGCGAGCTCCGCCCGGCGCGCGAGCAGCCCGATCAGACCCTCGAAGTCGCCCCGCCGCTCCGCCGCCCGCTCGAGCGCCGCCAGCGCGTCGAGATCGGCCGGCGCGCACTCCAGCAGGTGCGCCCACCGCTCCTCGGCGCGCGGATCCCCGAGCTCGTCGCGCAGCGATCCGAGCTCCCGCAGCAGGGCCGCGCGCTCGGCGGGCTCGCTGGCCAGATCCACGAGCCGGTCGAGCGCGTCCGCCGCGGCCCGGCGGTCGCCGGCCTGCCGCGCCAGCACGACGGCGTCGCCGAGCAGCTCGCGGTCATGCGGGTAGCGGGCGCGCAGCTCGACCAGGAGCTCGAGCCCCTCGGCGCCGCGCCCGCTCGCCGCCAGCGCCGCGGCGTGGCGCCGCGACAGCGCGAGCTGGCGCGCGGGAGCGAGCCCAGGGCGCTCCACCTCGGCGGCGAGCAGCCCGAAGAGCGCCTCGCGCCGGCCGCTGGCGGTGAGCACGTCGGCGAGGCGATCGATCAGGGTCGCCCGCTGTTCCTCGGAGAGCGCGGGAGCGGTGAGCGCGCGCTCGAGCGCGTCGACGGCGCCCGCCGGGTCGTCGCGCGCCTCCGCGGCCCGCGCGAGCTCCAGCAGCGCCGGGACGCGCTGGGCGACCGGGAGCGACTCGGAGAGCGACGCGGCGAGCGCCGGATCGCCGACGGCGCGCACGGCGGCCGTCGCGCGCGCGCCGAGCTCCGCGTCGTCGGGTTCGCGCCCGGCCATCCCGAGCAGGAGCCGCGCGACCGCGGCCGCGTCGCCGCGGTGCTGGGCGACGCACACGGCGAGCTCCGCCGCGGCGCGCCCGAGGTTCGACCACGGATCGGCGCCGAGGGCCTCCACGCGACCGACCAGCGCCGCGCCGAGCCCCGGGTCGGCCGCGCGCGTGGCCCCGTGAGGGACCAGCGCCGCGTACTCGTCGACGGCGGCGTCGCACTCGAGCGCCCGGGCGATCGCCTCGTCCGCCAGCGCCGCGTCGCCGAAGACGGCCAGCGCCCCCGTGGCGAGCTCGAGGGCGACCCGGGCGCCGTCGGGCCCCGCGAGCCCCGGGATCAAGGCGCGCAGCGCCCGCGCGAAGCGGACGGCCATGATCTCGCGCTCGTCCGCGTCGCCCGCGATCGCCTCGGCGACGGCGGCGACCAGGTGGCGCACCGAGGTCACGTCGGGGCGGAGCGCGAGCGCGCGGAGCAGGACGTCCACGCGCTGCCGTCGCCCCTCCGGGTCCCGACCGGCGAAGCTCGCCGCGCGCCGCATCCACTCGGCGCGCGCGCCGTCATCCAGCGAGGCGCCGGCCGCGCGCTCGATGGCGCGGAGCATCTCGGCGTGCTGGCCCGTCCGCTCGGCGAGGCGCGCCAGGAGGACGAAGGTGACCCCCTGCGTGGGGACCGCCTCGAAGGCGGCCAGCGCGTGGGTGAAGGCCCGGTCCGCGGCGCCGCGGCGCTCGAACTGCCGCGCCGCGCGGTAGTGCGCGGCGCGCTCGCCGTAGCGGCCGAGCGTGGCCGCCACGACCAGCCCGTAGGCGCGCTCCAGATCGCCGAGCCGCTCCGGCGAGGCCGCGCGCTCGGCCACCGCGAGCGCCTCGGCCTGGCCGGGATCGAGCTCGAGCGCCCGGAGCGCGAGATCGAGGGCGTCGTCGGGGCGCCCGCCCGCCAGCGCTGCCGCGCCGGCGACGCCGTAGACCCGCGCCGCGACCCGCGGCTCGCCCCGGGTGCTCGCCAGCTCGACCAGACGCGTGACCGCGACGTCGTGGCCCCCGAAGGTCCCCAGATCGCGGGCGAACCGCTCGATGCCCGACTCCGGGTCGAGCACGAGCGCGCGCTGCCAGGCGCGCACGGCGCCGTGCGGATCGCCGGCGAGATCCCACAGGGCCGCGCCGAGCTCGCGCCAGGCCTGGGCAGCGCCGAGCAGATCCACGCCGGACAGCGCGCTCAGCGCCTCGGCGCGCGCCTCGAGCAGCGAGATCTCGCCGTCGGAGGTCCGCGGCGGCAGGGCCGCGTCCACCTCGCGGAGCACCGCCGCCGGATCCGCGCCCTCGTCCAGCGCGCGCACCAGGCAGCGCGCCGCGCCGTCGGCGTCCCCCACGGCTCGCCGCCGGCGATACAGCTCGAGCAGGGTTTCGGCGCGGGCCTCGCCGGGCTGTCCCGCAGCGAGCCAGCGCTCGATGGCGGCGAGGGCCAGACCCGGCTCGCCGACCAGATCCGCCACCTCCAGCACGGTCCGCCGGAGCAGGGGGTCGCGCGGTCCCAGCACGTCGAGCGCCCGCCGAGCGAGGGCCCCGGTGCGCGAGGGGTCGAGCCGGGCGAGCGCGACGAGCGCCGCCGAGATCGGCTCCGTCAGCTCGGCGAGCGGCTGCGGCTGCGCGAAGAGCCACCCAAGCGCGTCGACCAGCCGCGGCACGTCGGCCAGGTTGGTGGCGAGCTCGAGCAGGGCCGCCGCGGCCCGCGGATCACCGGGCCTGAGCGCGAGCCAGCGCTGGGTCCACGCGAGCGCGAGCTCGCGGTCCCCCGCCGCGGACAGCGCCTGCGCCAGCGCCTCGCAGTAGTCGGCGCGCGGGATCAGGACGCCCATGGCGCGCTCCAGCGCGATCACTCGATCCGGTGCCTGGCTGCCGACGGCCACGCGCGCGAGGGTCGCGATCGGCCGCGCGTAGGCGGGATCGAGGTGGTGCGCCTGCTCGGCGGCGGTCCGCGCGCCCTCCCGATCACCGGCCGCGAGCCGCAGATCCGCCGCCACCGCCAGCGCCACCGCGCGCAGGCCAGGACCGAGGCGGCTGCCGCGCGCGACCAGGGCCTCGGCCCGGCCGCGCGGAGCGCCGCGGCGCGCGGCGAGCAAGCGGGCCAGGCCGCCGACGACGCCGACGGCCCCGCCCTCGGCGAGGAGGCGGGCGACCCGCGCGTGGGCGCCATCGAGATCCTGACGGCGGCGATCGACGGCCGCGAGCGCGAGGGTCAGCCGCTGTCGCTCCGCCACCGGGGGTCGCCGCTCGAGGCAGCGGAGCAGGGCGCGCTCCAGCCGCTCGTCGTCCCCCGCGCGCAGCAGCGCGCGCTCGAGCATCGTCTGCCAGACGCGCTCGGTCGGCGCCAGCACGACGAGCTCCTCGAGCACCGCGAGGTAGGTCGGGAGCCGCTCCGGGCGCCCGCGCAGGAGCGCGGCGGCCCGGCGCAGGACCGTGGGGCGCTCGGGGTCGCCCGTGCGCGCGAGCGCCTCCTCGAGCTGCGCGAGCATCTCCGCGTGCGCGGGCGCCCGCGCCGCGGCCCGCGCCGATACCTCGGCGAGCTCGGGCGTCTTCACGCCGGCGGCGGCGAGGCGCGCGAGCCCCCAGAGCGCGATGGCCGGGTCGGCGAGGCGCAGCTCGGCCAGGGTCGTGAGCTCGGTGAGGCAGGCGCTGCGCTCTGCCTCCCAGGTCTCGACGGGGGCGCCGCCCACGCGCAGGACGGCCTCCACCAGCACCGTCTGATCGCGCACCGAAGCCGCCTGCTCCCGGAGGCGCTCGAGCGCCTCCGGGCTCCCCGGGGAGGCGGCGAGCGCGTCGACCCAGGCCTCCACGGCGCGCTCGGGGCTGGCGAGCGGCCCCTCGTAGAGGCGCGCGAGCCCGATCAGGCAACGGCCGCGGAGCGAGCCGGTGGCCTGCTCCGCGGTGAGCTCCAGCCGCGCGGCGAGCAGCTCGAACAGCCCGAGCCGCTCCACCAGCTCGTCGAAGCCGAGCGAGCCCTCGGGCTCGACGGGCTCGAGGCCGAGCGCGCGGAGCGCGCTGTAGGGGTCGAGCTCGGCGTCGAGCTCGGCGTCGAGGGCCGCGCCGAAGGCCCGCGCCAGCTCGCCGCGCGCCACCGCGTCGGCCATGCGCCAGAGGTGCACGGGGCGCGCGTGCGGCGCGCTCGCCGCGGCGTGCTCCCGCAGCACCTCGTCGGCGGCCCCGCGCCGACCCCGCTGGGCGAGCGTGGCGGCGAGCCGCTCGGCGGCCTTGGCGTGGGTGGGGGCGATCTCGTGGGCGCGCAGGAGATCCTCGAACGCCGCCGAGCCTTCGCCGAGCGCCTCGCGCCGCTCCGCGCCCTCGAGGTACGCCTGCGCCGCGCGCTCGGCGCTGACGCTCCGGGGCGCCCAGGAGGCGACCGCGCCGCAGAGCTCGAGGGGCACCGGGTTCTGCGGATCGAGCTCGGCGGCGCGCTGCAGGGCGTCGAGCACCCCGGCCGGATCCCCGGAGCGCCCGAGGTGCACCGCGATCCGGGTGAGGATCCGGGCCGCGCGCTCCGGCGGCAGCGCGTCCACCGAGCTACGCAGCGCGGCGGCCGCGAGGTGCAGCTCGCCGAGCCCCGCGAACCAGCCGGCGAGCTCCTCCCGCAGGGCAGGATCGTCCGCCAGCACGAGCGATCGACGCGCGAGGCGGGGGGCGGGGGCGAGCGCCGCGCCGCGGGCCGCGAGCGCGCGCGCGAGCTGCGCCGCCGTCTGCCGCTCGGCCTCCGAATCGGCCGCCTCCGCCTCGCGGCGCAGGCGTGCCCGCAGGTGCGCGAGCTCCGCGCGGGCGCCGGAGCGGCGTGCCAGCGGTCGGTCCGCGTCCCAGTGCTCGAGCGCGAGCGAGGCGACCGATCGGGGGCCGTCGTAGCCCACCCACTCGGGCGGCGGCAGCGTGCTCCGCCGCGGCGGGGGCGCGGCGGAGGCGCCAGCCGAGCTTCCGCGGGCGGAGGGCGGGCGGGTGGTCATGGACGGTGGCTCGCGCCGGCGTTCGGGCCAATCTCCGGCGAGCCAAGAGTACAGTGAAACCGGGGCTTGTCCCCAGCATCGGATGCGGTCTAGCCTTCTGGCCCGGAGCTCGGGTACCCCCGCGTTGGAGGAAGACCATGCGCAACCTGTCCGTATCGCCCCTCTCGGCCCGCCTCGTGGCGGGCGTGATCGCCGGCACGCTGGCGTCGGCCGTCCTCCTGACCGCCGATCCGGCGCGCGCCCAGACCGCGGCGGCGGCCGCCGCCAAGCCCGCCGAGCCCGCCAAGAAGGCGGAGCCGGACTGGAAGACCAAGCAGGCCGCCAAGAAGGCGTGGGACGAGGGCAAGAAGGCCTACGGGGAGGGCGCGTACTCGACCGCGGCCGAGGCCTACAAGAAGGCGAACGAAACCATCCCGTCGCCCCATGCGCAGTACTGGTACGCGATGTCGCTCGACAAGGCCGATCCGGCCGACGAGAAGCTCGCCGACAAGATCATCGCCTTCGAAACCTTCCTCGCCGACCCGGGAGCCGAGAAGGTGGGCGAAGGGGTGGTGCCCGCGGCCCAGGCACGGCTGGCCGAGCTGAAGGCGAAGGCGCCGGCGACCGTCAACCTCTCCTGGACCCCCGAGAGCGCCCAGATCACGGTCGACGGCGCGCCGCAGACGGGGACGCCACCGCTCGCCCTCACCCTGGCGCCCGGCACCCACAAGATCACAGTGGCCGCCGAGGGCTTCGTCGCCAAGGAGCTGGAAGTGACCGTGGCCGGCTCACAGGTGCTCGAGCAGGCCGTGGCGCTGGAGCCGGTGCCGCCGCCGCCGCCACCCGCCGAGCCGGCACCCGAACCCCCGCCGCCCCCGCCGCCCCCGCCCCCGGAGAAGCCGAGCAAGGCGCCGGCCTACGTGACGCTGGGCATCGCCGGCGCGGGGCTCGTCGTCGGCTCGGTTTTCGGCGTGATGGCGCTCGACAAGAAGAGCGAGTTCGAGGACGCGCCGGACGCGGACACGGCCGACCAGGTCGAGCGCAACGCGCTCATCGCCGACATGTCGTTCGGCGTCGCCATCACCCTCGGCGTGACCGGGATCGTCCTGCTGACCAGCAACGATCCGGTCGACGAGACGGCGCGCCGCGCCGAGCGCGCCGAGCAAGCGCGCCGGCTGCAGCTCGCCCCCTACGCCTCCCGCAACGGCGGCGGGGCCGTCGCGCGCCTGCGCTTCTGAGCCGCGGCGGCCGCGGCGAGCGACGCCCCGGCCGCGCCCTGCTCGGGCGCGGCGCGGGGCGTCGGCGCGTCCGGGGACGCGGCGTCACTCCTCCGGCAACGGGTCGTCCGGGCCGTCGCCGCCACCGGTGACGGTGCGGAGGATCGCGCTGCCCACCGGCGGGCAGCCGGACACGAAGATCCCCTGCGCGCGGTGCGCCCGCGTGCAGTTGCCGATGCAGATCGTCCCCGGCTCTACCCGCTCCAGGCCCTTGCCGATGGCGATCTGGACGGGCCTGACGTCGGGGAAGTACTCGAGGAGCGTCGGGCCGTAGCGGCGCAAGAAGAGCATCAGCGTCGACTGGCAGGCGCTGCACGAGGCCTCGTCGAGGACCCGCACGCCGGGGAACGCCACCGTGAGGCTCGCCGGCACCGGCGCGAACTCTACCGCGAGGTCGGTCCAGTTCGCGGGGGAAACCTCGATGCGGTCGAGGTCGATGACGCCGAGCCCGCGCGCGGCGCCGAGCCGGAGGTGCGCGATCTCCTCCGCGCGCCGCCCCATCAGGCGGCAGGCCACGGCGTCGACGGCGTAGGCGTCCACGCCCGCGACCACGACGCCCAGCGGGCGCGGCTCGCCCGCGCTGGGGCCGAGCCCCTCCAGGCCCACGGTGCCGTCGATCAACGAGAGGTGGGGCCGGAGCGCCGCCGACATGTCGGCGATGGCGACGTCGAGGGAGCGCTCCGCCACGCCGGGAACGGCCGGCAGCATGTGGAGCTCGACCTTGCTCCGGCGCCAGAGCGCGCCCTTCATGTTCTTTACGGCGAGGGAGACGCCCGTGTGCATGTGGGTCTTCATCACCGGCACCGAGACGACCAGATCGTGCTCGAGCACGTCGGGGCAGACCTCGAGGCGCCGGAGCGCCACCCCGTCCGGCAGCTCCACCTCCACCCGACGCCGGGCGTCCAGGTCGAGGACGGGGCAGCCGCGCTCGCGGGCGACCGCGGCGACACCGCGCGCCTCGAGCGCCTCCGTGCGCCGAACCCCGACGATGGGGCTGTCGCCGACCGACACCGCCGCGCCCACGGCGAGGAAGGCGGCGCACGCGGCCGCCACCACCCGCGCGTCGGTCACGACCCCGCTGCCGGAGCGGGCGACGCGGCCGGCGTTCGGCTTGACGAGCACGCGGCGGCCGCGGGCCACCCCGAGCTCGAAGGCGGCGAGCGCAGCGCGCGCCGCCAGGTAGGGATCGTCCCCATGGGTGACGACGACCCGCGGCCGCCCCGGGTCGTCCGGCACCGGCGACGCGCCGAGGCCGAGGGACCCGCCTGCGGCCCGCGCGCGCCCGTCGTCGGGATCCCCCATCAGGCGCCCTCCGGTCAGGCGAACCGCCGCGTGATGGCGTCGACCACCTGCCCGAGATCGGGGTCGAGCATCACGGGCGGGTTGCGGTGGTTGGAGAGGACGCCGTCGATCGACCCCTCGTGGTAGCGCACCTTCGACTCGGTGAACTTGAGGCCGTTGGCCGTGGAGACGACCACCACCCGCTCGTGGGGCTGGATGGTGCCGCGCGCCACCAGCTTCTCGAGCGCCACCAGCGCGACGGCGGTGTGCGGGCAGGTGTAGAGGCCCGTGCGATCGGCGCGGGCGGAGACGTCGCAGAGCTCCTGCTCGCTCGCCTGCTCGACGATGCCGTCCATGGCGGCGAGCGCCCGCAGAGCCCGCGGCGCGCTCACCGGGTTGCCGATCTGGATGGCGCTGGCCTGGGTGGGCCGGGCCTTGACCGGATCGACCGTGGCCTTGCCGGCCTGGTAGGCGAGGTACAGGGGGTTGGCGTGCTCGGCCTGGGCCATCACCAGCCGCGGCATGCGCTCGACCACGCCGAGCTTCACCATCATGTCGAAGCCCCGGTAGAGGGCCCAGGCGTTGCCGAGGTTGCCGCTGGGCAGGATGACCCAGTCGGGGACCTGCCAGTTGAACTGCTGCACGATCTCGAGGGCTACCGTCTTCTGGCCCTCGATGCGCAGCGGGTTCATCGAGTTGGCGAGGTAGATGATGCCCTCCTCGGCGAGGCGCTGCACCAGTTGCATGCAGCCATCGAAGTCGGTGTCGAGCCCCAACACGAGCGCCCCGTGCGCGAGCGGCTGGACGAGCTGAGCGACCGAGATCTTGCCCCGCGGGAGCAGCACCACGACGGGCAGGCCCGCGGCGGCGCCGTAGGCGGCGAGCGCGGCGCTGGTGTCGCCGGTGGAGGCGCAGCCGCCGGCCTTGATGCGGAGCCCCTGGTGGACGGCCAGGTTGACGACGCTGACGAGCACCGTCATCCCGAGATCCTTGAACGACCCCGAGTGGCTGTTGCCGCAGAGCTTGACCCAGAGATCGGCGAGGCCGAGCGAGCGGCCGTAGCGCTCGGCCCAGAACAGGTTGGTGCCGCCCTCGTACATGGAAACGACGAGATCGTCGGGGACCATGGGCATGACCCACTCCCGCTTGCCCCAGACGCCGGAGCCGTAGGGCCAGTCCGTCGTGCGGTAGCGCGAGTCGAACAGGGAGCGCCACTCGGCGCCGTTCCGGTCGCGCAGGGCGTCGAGATCGTGGACGACCTCGAGCAGGCCGCCGCCCGGGGCGCGGTAGATGGGCTGGGTCACGGGCCAGGAACCGGGCTCCCCGTCGAAGCACCCGAAGACGGCTGAGTACGACACGGCGCGGACTATATCCGACAGGCTCCCGAAATCGAGGGACCGCCGCCCCGGAATGCGACAAGAAGCGCGCGCGCCGAGCCGGGACGGCAGAGAGAAGGCGCAAGGTGCGGTGTCGGGCACCCGCACACCCCGGGGCGGCTCGCTTGACGTAGCATCTCCCGGGCGTGAAAATGATTGGCTGGATCGGAGGCTCGATGGCGTACCAGACGAGGATCGGGATCGTGGGGGGGCTGGCCGCGCTGCTGGCTGCAGCTTGCGGAAAGGGCGGCGGCTCGGACGACCCGGGCTCGGGCAGCGGGGTCGAGGGCGGCGAGGCGGGCGCCTCGACCACCGGCGGCGCCGTGACCGGCGGCCGCGGCGGGAGCGGCGGGACCGGCGGCGGCGAGGGCGCGGCGGCCGGCGAGGTGGCGGAGGCAGGCGGGAGCGCGGGCGGCGCGCCCACCGCCGGCAGCCGCGCGGGCGGCGCCGGCACGGGCGCGACCGCCACGATGGGCGGCATGCTCACCGGCGGCGCGCTCACCGCCGGCGGCGGCGCCGACGGCGGCGACGCGGGAGGCGACGCGGGCGGCGCCGGCACGGGCGCGACCGCCGCGATGGGCGGCACGCTCCTCGGCGGCGCGGCGACCGCGGGCGCCGTCACCGCCGGCGCGGTCACGGCGGGCGTCGGGGGCAGCGTGGAGCCGGTGATCCCGCTGTGCACGCTCGGCACCGTGACCTGCGACGACGGCCGCGCCTGCAACGGCGTCGAGTCCTGCGCGCCGGCGGCGGCCGGGGCCGACCCGACCACCGGCTGCGCCCCGGGGACGCCCGTGGTCTGTCCGGACGAGGACGGCATCGCCTGCACGGTGGAGTACTGCAGCGCCGACACCGATGCCTGCATCTCGGTGGCGCAGGACGTCGTCTGCAACGACGGCGCCTACTGCAACGGCGTCGAGACGTGCGCGCCCGGCGCGGAGGGCGCGGACGCGGCGACCGGCTGCCTGCCAGGCGAGCCCGTGGTGTGCGAGGAGGACGAGGCCTCGTGCACCACCGTGCCCTGCGACGACGACGCGGGCCGCTGCGTGGCCGTGCCGGACGACGCGGCCTGCTCCGACACGGAGTTCTGCAACGGGGTGGAGCGCTGTGACCCGAGCGACCCCGGCGCCGACGCGGTCACCGGCTGCGCTCCCGGTGAGGATCCCTGCCCCCCCGACAGCGTCGGCTGCACCGTGGACGGCTGCGACGAGTTCGCGGGCGCCTGCGTCCACCTGCCGGACGACGCCGCCTGCCTCGACGACGCCACCTGCGACGGAGCCGAGTTCTGCCATCCCGAGCTCGGATGCACGGCCGACGACGCGGTCGTCTGCGTCGACGACGGCTTCACCTGCACGGTGGAGGAGTGCTCGGAGCCGGACGGCACCTGCGCGACGCGGATCGACCCCGCGATCTGCGGCGACGTCCCCTGCGATCCGACGCGCCCCTTCGCGGCCCAGGGCACGGGCTGCGTCCAGAAGCCCTGCACGGTCGACGGCGACTGCCTCGACGCCGATGTGTGCAACGGCGTCGAGTACTGCGACACGAGCGTGGGGTTCTGCCGGCTGAGCACCCCGGCGCGCGACGTCAGCGACGGGTACGACTGCACGGCGGACTCCTGCGATCCGGCGACGGGCCAGCTGACCCACGTGCCCATCCACGGCCACTGCCGCGACACCAACCTCTGCAACGGCGAGGAGTCTTGCGACCCCACCAACGCCGCCGCGGACCCGACCACGGGCTGCGTCGCCGGCGCCGTCCCCGACTGCGACGACGGCCTCGCCTGCACCACGGACATCTGCACCTTCTCCATCGGCTGCGCGCACCTGCCCAACCACGCCGCGTGCCAGGACGGCCAGCTCTGCAACGGCGAGGAGCGCTGCGACGCCGAGCTGGGCTGCGTCGCCGGCGCGCCCTACGTGTGCCCGACGGGGGGCGCGAGCTGCTCGATGTACGTCTGCGATCCGGTGCAGAACGCCTGCGTCGCCATCCCCGACCACAGCGCCTGCCCCTGCGGGCAGACCTGTGACCCGGTGCAGGGCTGCGGCAACTGGTGCACGGTGGCCGCCTGCCAGGGCACCGTCTACCAGTGCGGTGACTGCCAGGACAACGATGGCGACTGCCGGCCCGACTCCGCCGACAGCGCCTGCCTCGGCCCCTGCTCCAACAACGAGGACGGGTTCAAGGGCGAGATCCCCGGGCAGAACGAGTCGAACACGTGCGTCACGGAGTGCTATTTCGACGGTGACAGCGGCGGGGGCAACGACGGGTGCGTCTGGGACTACACCTGCGATCCGCTCTCGGTGTCCCCCTACTACCTGCCCAAGGGCGCGTCGAAGTGCGCCTACAATCCCACCAAGGTGAAGAACCCCACCTGCGCCCAGATGGTGGCGACCCAGTCCACTCAGTGCTGGGACATGACCCCCCCCGGTCGCCGCGGGTGACAACGTCTGCGGCCCGCTGACGCCCAACGGCTGCGACTGCTTCGGCTGCTGCTCGGTCCCGGGGCTGTCCTGGAACATCTGGCTCGGCACCGAGGACGCCGGCGGCAACGGCACCTGCACGCCCGAGGTGCTCACCGACCCGAGCCTGACGGAAGCCCAGCAGCGGGCCCGCTGCTGGCCCTGCACCCAGGTCACCTCTTGCCTGAACCCCTGCGGCAACTGCGAGATCTGCGTCGGCAAACCCACCATCGACCCGAGCTGCACCCCCGCCCAGCAGTGCCCCGGCGGCGAGCAGCCCTGCGGCATCGCCGGGCAGGACGCCTGCCCGAGCGGGTACTACTGCATCACCGGCTGCTGCCAGCCGCTGCCGCAGTGAGCGCCCCCGCGCGGGGCGGACGGCACCGGTCGCCCACGCGGCCGCGCGGCGGCCGGCGAGAATCGCCACGATCGCGCGCGGCCTGGCGCCCCTCGCGGCTAGCAGGCTGTGGTACGCTGCGGCCGGCTCGGTAGTCTTGGGGAGAACGCCTCGTGCAATCCGTCTATCACCGCGGTGCCCTGTCCCTCTCGGCGGCCCTCCTGGCCGCGCTCGCCTCGGCAGCCGGCCCCGCGCGCGCGCAGCCGACCGAGGACGCCGTCTGCCGCTCGGCCGATCCGCGCGACTGGCCCGAGTCGTCGAAGCCGTACTTCTTGCTGGCGGTCGACACTTCGACGTCGATGAAGGAGGACGACGCGGGGACCGGGCTGGACTGGAGCAACTCCTGCGCCTACGTTTCCGACGCGCTCGGGACGCCACCGAGAGCCAATCGCAACGACGCCGCGCGCTGCGCCATCTACAACATGGTGAAGGCCTACGCGGGGCTGGTGCGCTTCGGGCTGATGGCGTTCGCCACGCAAATCTCCAAGAATGGCACCCCCGCCGCGAGCTGCAACGCCTTCGTCGATGCCCCCGGAGCCAACTCGACGGCGGATTCCTGCGCGGTCACCAGCCTCCATCCGGCCGGCTCCTGCGGCGCGTCGACGAGCAGCGCGTGCTGCGATCCGCGCGATCCGCCGCCCGGCAGCGGCCCCGCTCCCTGGTCGGAAGCCGCCTGGTGCACCGGCAACTCCACCGTGGGGTTGAACAAGGGCGCGCGGAGCGGCAACGTGCTGGTGGGGATCCAGCAGGACGACTACTGGAACGCGCCCGGCGCGCGCAGCCCCGCCAACGTCGCCGACGTGCTGCGGTGGGTCGACAACCAGTGCGGCGACTGCGTCGAGCTCTGGGCCGGGGGCAGCACGCCGCTGCACGGGCTGCTCCGCGACGCCGAGCGTTACCTGACCACGGGCTGGACGGATCCCACGAACGCTGCGCGCACGTTCACGACGCCGCTGACCAGCAGCGAGCGCGCCTGCCGCTCGGTCAACGTCATCCTGCTCACCGACGGCGAGGAGTCGTGTGAGCCGCGGGTCTTCAACGTCACGACCGAGGGCAATCCTTGGGCTGCCTGTGCCTCGAACGCCGCTGCCGACCTGCTCGCCGGCGTGAACGTCGGCGGCAACGTCTTCTCCGTGCGCACCCACGTCATCGCCCTGGGCGACGTCCCCGGCGTGGACAACATCGCCTGGGGCGGCGGCACCGGGCGGGCCTACGTCGCCAACAACGAGACGGAGCTCTCGACCGCCCTGGCCACCATCATCGCGAGCGCGCTGCCGCCCGAGTCGTGCAACAACCGGGACGACGACTGCAACGGGTGCACCGACGAGGGTGCGAGGACCTGGTGCAACCGCAACCGGACCGCGCTGACGCTCGAGGCCCTCCAGGACCCCGCCTACGTGGGCGACCTCGATCATTGCTGCGGCGCCGGCTCGTCGCGCGAAGCCTGTCTCTCCGCCTTCCGCGCCAGCATCGACCCGGTGACCAATCCCCAGGGCGACCGTTGGCTCCTGCCCTGCTGGGACGCCGCGACGGACACCTCCCACCCCGAGTCGAAGTGGCTCTGCCAGAACCCCGGGGAGGCCTGCGACGACCAGGACAACAACTGCGAGGCGCAGGTGATCGCGTCGGCGACGGGGTTCGACGCGAGCCTGGCGGACGAGGGTTTCGACAAGTGCCCCGCCTGCCCGGCGCCGGAGACGTGCAACGGGCTTGACGACGATTGCGATCAGGTCATCGACAACGTGGAGCCCCCACTCACCTGCGCGACGTGCTTCCCCGCGCCCGAGATCTGCGACGGGATAGACAACGACTGCGACACGCGGATCGACGAGGAGCTCGCCGACATCGCCTGCGGCCTGCTCGTCAGCCCCAACCCGGCCTGCCGGGGCGTGATCTCTTGCGCGGAGGAGGTGAACCCCACCGGCCTGCCCGGCGCCAGCGTCGGCGTCTCCAAGACCTGGACCGCGTGCAGCGACCACCCCGCCGCGGACGACACCACCTGCGACGGCGTGGACGACGACTGCGACGGCGTGGCCGACGAGGGCGCCGCGGCGGAGGTCTGCGTGATGCCGGGCACCCCGGACGGGGTGGTCTACCGGGACGCGGAGCACCCGAGCTCGCGCTGCGTGATGGGCCATAGGCCCTGCGTCGACGGGGCCTACGCCGGCGCCTGCCAGGGCGGCGTGGGGCCGCTCGAGCAGGAGTTCTGCAACGGCATCGATGACGACTGCGATGGCCCGGTCGACGAGCGCGCGGAGGGCGAGCTCTTGCCGGGCGAGGGGATCGCGGACTGCGGGACCGACGTGGGCAAGTGCCAGAAGGGCACCACCGAGTGCGTCGACGGGCGCATCGTCTGCGGCGGCGACGGCATCAACCCGGACCCGGTCGAGCTCTGCGACGGGATCGACGGCGACTGCGACGGATTGTCCGACACGGAGGACACCCTGGACGACGCCCCCCCGGATCCGAGCTGCTGGCCGCTGGCGGGGACGCAGTGCCTGCAAGGCAACCCGGCGACCACGGGGCTGTCCTGGAACCCGCCCGACGGCGCCGAATGCCGGGACGTCGGCGCGCTCGCCGCGCCCTGCGACACGGGGACGCTCCGGTGCGTGGTCGATCGCTGGGTGTGCGAGGGCGGGCGCATCCCCGGCGACGAGGTGTGCGACGGGGTGGACAACGATTGCAACGGCGAGGTCGACGACGCCGTTTTCGGCTCGCCGATCGGCGACGTCTGCGGGATCGATACCGGCGAGTGCACCACGGGCGTGAGCCAGTGCGTCGCCGGGATCATCGTCTGCTCGGGGCAGGGACCGACGGCCGAGGTCTGCGATGGCCGCGACAACGACTGCGACGGGACGACGGACAACGGCGTGCCGCTGGGGGACCCCTGCACCGTGGCCCACGACCCGGCCCTCTTCCCAGGGGAGCGCACCCAGGGCGAGTGCCACCCGGGCCTGAGCCAGTGCGACACCGCGGCCGGTGACGGCAGCTTCGTCTGCATCGGCGGCGTCGGCCCCTCGCCCGAGATCTGCGACGGCAAGGACAACGACTGCGACGGTCTGACCGACGAGGCGGGGCCGGCGCCGGACGGCGTCGACGGCACCGTCGATCCCCTGGCCCCCTCCAGTCCCCCGCGCCAGGTCGGCGATCGATGCGGCGACGACGAGGGCCTTTGCGTCGAGGGGCGGCTCGGCTGCATCGCGGGCCAGGTGGTCTGCGTCGGCGGCCTCGGCGCCCAGGCCGAGACGTGCGACTGCGCCGACAACGACTGCGACGGACAGACGGATGAGCCCGTCGTGTGCTCGCCAGGCAAATCCTGTGTCGACACCGGCGACTACTGCTTCTGCCTCGAGCCCTGCGCCGGCGGCGAGTTCCCCTGCCCCACCGGGTCGCGGCAGCTGCGGCTGCCGGAGAGCCCTTCGGGCGAGGTCGGCTGCTTCTGCTTCTTCGATCCCTGCGGGGACTGCGCGGAGAAGACCATCGTCGTGAACGACGTGATCCAGTGCGCGCCGGCGGGCAGCGTCCCCGGCGCGACGCACCTGCCCGAGTGCGTCTGCAAGGGGACGGTGGGCTGCCAGAGCCCCTGCTTCCAGGTGGAGTGCCCGGCCGGACAGGCCTGCGTCCCCACCGGCCCGGCGACGGGCCAGTGCCAACCGCAAGGCAGCTGCTACTTCTTTGGCTGCGAGGTCGGAGCGATCTGCAGCGGCGGGAGCTGCGTCGACGATCCTTGCGAGCCGAACCCCTGCCAGGCCACCGAGGTCTGCAAGCCCGACGCCACCCGCACCGAGGCGCGTTGCGTCGCGTCCTGCGCGGGCGTGGAGTGCGCGCCGATCGAGCGCTGCGTGGAGGGCGCCTGCGTCCCGACGGGCTGCGCCGCGCCCTGCGCGACCGACCAGGTATGTCAGGACGACGGCGAGGGCGGGCTCGAATGCGGCCCTTCACGCTGCGACGCGACCGTCCTCCTGCCCTGCGCGAACGGGGCCTACTGCGACCCGGCCACGGGCGCCTGCGGCGATCCGCCCTGCACGGGGGTCGTCTGCCCCGAGGGCCAGATCTGCGAGTCCGGCGAGTGCGTGGCTCCCAGGTCCAGCGGCGAGGGCGGCCGGGGGGGACAGGGCGGCAGCGAACCGACGGGCAGCGCCGCGGATGGCGGCGGCACGGCGGGCGAGGCGGGCGAGACTGGAGGCGCTCCGACCGAGCCCGCCCCCGAGCCGCCCCGCGCCTGGGGGCGGGCGACGGGCGGCGGCGGCTGCTCCTGCCGCACCGCGCCGGGCTCACGCTCGGCCGCGGGCGGGCTCCTGGCGCTGCTGGGCGGGTTGCTGATCGAACGGCGGCGCCGACGACGCCCCGACCGCGCCGCACCGGTCACGGGGGGTGCCCGATGACCCGCCGTGCGCTGCGAGCCCTCGGAGGTTCGCTGCTCGGCGCGCTGGTGCTCGGCGCGTCGGGCTGCCGGACCGAGGCCTTCTGCTGGGACGAGTGCGGTCCGGCCGCGGACGGCAGCGGCGGCGGCGGTCCGATCACCGGCGCCGCCGGCGCCATCACCTTGCTCGACGCCGGACCCGACTCCGATCCCATCCTCAACCCCGACACCGGCGTGGACGGCGAGGGCGGCGAGGGCACCTTCGACGACTCGGCCTGCGACGGCCTCGACAACGACCGGGACGGCGAGATCGACGAGGACGTCAACTTCGCGAGCGCCCTGACCTGCGGCACCTGCGACAACTCCTGCCTGGAGCAGGTGCACGTGGTGGGGCCAGCGTGCGAGCCCCCCGCCGCGCTCGACGGCTCCGAGCCCGGGCGCTGCGGCTACGACCGCTGCGCGACGGACTACTACGACCTGGATCCGCTGATCGCCGGCTGCGAGTACTACTGCCCCTGGAACCCCGCCGGGCAGAACGAGGCCGATCTCGGCGGCGCGGTCGGCTGCGGCGCGGACGACGCCTGCGACGGCGAGGTTGACGAGGACGTGGCGACCTGCGACGACGTCGAGAACTGCGGCGCCTGCGGCAGGAAGTGCGCGCTGCCCAAGGCGACGGCGGCCTGCGTCAGCACCGCGAGCGGGACCCAGGCCTGCACCACCGCCAACACCGGCTGCGTCATCGAGCGCTGCGAAGACGGCTGGTTCGACGCCGACGGCGAGCCCGACAACGGCTGCGAGTACCAGTGCACCCCGGTCGACGCGGACGGCGAGCCCTGCGCCGATCCGAGCGCTTGCCCCGAGCTGTGCGACGGCCGCGACAACGACTGCGACCAGCTCATCGACAACGTCGATCCGAGCCTGGAGACCGACGACCCGCGCGTCGGGCAGGCCTGCTCGGGGGATCCGCGGGGCGCCTGCGCGGCCGCCGAGCACCAGGGCCTCGCCAAGTGCATCGGCGGCCAGCTCAGCTGCTGCGATCGGAACTCGAACGAGGTGCTCGCGACCAGCCCCAACGTCCCGGAGACGGGCCTGCGCAACGGCGTCTGCGACGCCGACACCGGCCGCCAGGTGCTCCACCCCGGTGAGCTCGACGAGACGTGCAACGGCGAGGACGATGACTGCAACGGGATCGTCGACGACGCCCTGGTGGACGTCGGCTCCGCTTGCGGCGAGTCGGGGACCGGCGTCTGCAACCTGGGGCTGTGGAGCTGCGCGGAGGGCGTGCGGATCTGCCTCGGCAACATCGATCCGATGGCGGGCGACCCCTGCAACGGCAAGGACGACGACTGCGACGGCGTCATCGACGGCACCCTCCCCCCCGACGCCGAGCCGGTCGAGTGCACGGGCGACGTCGACTGCGAGGCGGGCCTGCTCTGCCTGTCGACGGGCACGGGGTTGGTCTGCGCGCTGCCGCCGAGCGACTGGTCCGGCCCCTGTGACGTGCCGCCGCGGCTGCCGGCGTGGGTGTCGGGCGTGAGCGGGTGCACCCCGGGGGAGAGCCGCTGCGTGGGCGGCACCCGGCAGTGCATCGGCGCGACGCGGCCCCCGATCGGCACCGCCGACACCTGCGGCGTCGACAACGACTGCGACGGCGACATCGACGCGCGAACCGACCTGAAGAACGACGTGCACAACTGCGGCGCCTGCGGCCACGACTGCACCGGCGGCAGCGTCTTCTCCACCTGGAGCTGCGTGGAGGGCGCCTGCGTCTTCGGCGGCTGCCTCGCCGGGCGCATCGACTGCGACGCCGCCGACGGACCGGGCCAGTGCGAGCGCGCCTGCGTCAAGACCAGCGACACCGAGCAGTGCAACGGCTTCGACGACGACTGTGACTGCTTCGCGGACGCCCTCGACCCGGACGGGCCGCCCGCGATCCCGGCTCCGACCCAGATCTGCGGGGTTTCCTCCACGGCGACAGAGCCAGCCTGCACGACGGGGGTGACCGTCGCGTGCACGGAGGGCGCCTGGCGCTGCACCTTCCCGGCGGGCTACTGCACCGGCGGGCACCCCCTGTACTGCGCGGGCATGTTCGACCCCTGCGATGGCCTCGACAACAACTGCAGCGGCATCGCCGACGAGCAGTTCGTCCGACCCTTGGCCACCAGCGGCGTCAAGGGCGAGCCCTGCACGGCGGGAGTCGGCGCCTGCCAGGTCACCGGCACCTACCGCTGCGACACCACCGGCGCGGACGCCGGCACGCGCACCGAGTGCGGGGCCACGCCAGCCTCCCCCAACCAGGAAGCGTGCAACGGCGTCGACGACGACTGCGACGGCAGCGTCGACGAGGGGTACCAGAGCCCCGGGGAGAGCCCGAGCTTCGTGCGGCCCGCCGTGGTGCGCGTCGACACGAATCGCTGGATGTTCGCCTACGAGGCCAGCCGCCCCAACGCGACCACCACCTCGAGCGGCGCGGGCAACGGCTACTTCGTGGCGGCTCCCCCGGGCGAGACGCTCGACGCGACCGGGGCCTGCTCGGTGCCGAACCGGATGCCCTGGGTCAACGTGACGCCCTGGGAGGTCGAGCAGATCTGCGACGCCCTGGGCGGCCGGATCTGCGATCTCGACGACTGGCAGGACACCTGCCGGGTCAACCAGGGCACCACCGTGGTCAACGACTGCCTCTTCGGCTACGGCCCGGTCACCCGTTGCAGCAGCGACGCCGTGTACCCCCCGGCCACCGGCGGCCCCTACTGCAATCTCTCGCCCTTCGACACCAGCGGCTCGATCGCGGGCAACCAGGACGCGCTCTTGCCCACCGCCGCGCTGGCGACGGCGGGCGGCTGCGGCGCCGACTGGACCAGCGTGACCGCGCTCGGCAACACGCTGGACGCCTACGACATCACCGGCAACGCCCGCGAGATCGTCCGCTGCCAGCGGGATCGAGCCGTGTGCGCCCAGGGCGTCACCGACGACGCCTCGGCCGCCGCCACCTGCGCCATCGACTGCTGCGCGGGGACCTCCACGGTCGACACCACCGCCCCCAGCGGCTACCAGCGCGTCTGCGGGTCGCTCGGCACGCTGGCGCGGCAGCGGCGGCGCCTGAGCGGCCAGCGCTGCAGCGCCAGCGACCAGTGCTGCAACTACGATGACCGCTGCAGCACCGTAGCGGGCGAGAGCGGCACCTGCGGGGGCGGCTACTGCCGGAACCTGGGCCAGGCCACCACCTGCCGCGCCCGCGGCGTGTCTTGCGACGAGTCGGCGCAGTGCTGCGGCGGCGACGCCTGCGTCGAGGGGCTCTGCGGCGGCCCCACCTCGCTGCCGCACACGGTCTACCCCCTGCTCGGCGGCGGCTTCGCCACGGCGGAGGCGGAGAGCGCGACCTGTGATTTCGAGTTCTTCAAGGTCGAGTCGAGCTTCAAGCTGTTCGACACCGGGTTCCGCTGCTGCTTCGACAGCGACCCCACCCGGTGAGGCCGGAGCCGAGCGCCGCCTCGAAGACGGGCGCACCCGACACGACGCGGGCACCTCTCCGCTCCGCGCGAGCGCGGGCGCCCGGACGCACCGCCCCCGCGGGATGTAGGTCGTCCTGCGCGGGACTGCGACTGGCGAGAAACGCCGGGCGCGCGCGGTCGCCGAGAGCGACCGCACGCCTGGCGCCGTGTGATACGCTGATCTCGGCTCACTACTGCTGGGGAGGACTCCCGTGCACAAGCTCCGGACCCGTGGACCCCTGTCCCTGCTGGCCGCGCTCCTGGCCGCGCTCACCACCTCGGTCGGCCCCGCGCGCGCGCAGCCGACCGAGGACGCCGACTGCCGCTCGATGAACCCGAGCGACTGGCCCGAGTCGTCCAAACCGTACTTCTTGCTGGCGGTCGATACGTCCGGGTCGATGAACTACAATGACCGCGACATCGGCCTGAGCTGGGACAACTCCTGCGGCTACCACTCGGACGCCGAGGACTCGACCCCGGAGGCGACCCGCAACGACGCCGCGCGCTGCGCCATCTACAACACGGTGCAGGCCTACGCGGGGCTCGTCAACTTCGGGCTGATGGCGTTCCCGACGGAGATCGTGGAGGAGGGCAGCGCCGCGGCGAGCTGCAACTCCTTTCGCGACGCCCCGGGGCGGAATGCCTCCGATTCCTGCGTCGTCGACCCCCTCTACCCTGGCGATCCCAACCTGGAAACCTGCGGCGCCTCGCTGAGCTCCGCCTGCTGCGACCGGGACGACCCTGCGCCGGGCAGCGGTACCGCCCCCTGGGGCGGCTCGACCTACTGCACCGGTGACTCCACCGTGGGGCTCAACAAGGGCGCGCGGGGCGGCAACGTGCTGGTGGGGATCCAGCAGGACAACTACTGGGACGCGCCGGCGGCGCGGGTCCCCTCGAACCTCGCCGACGTGCTGCAGTGGGTCGACAACCAGTGCGGCGACTGCGTCGAGCTGTGGGCCTACGGCGGCACCCCGCTGCACGGGCTGCTCCGCGACGCCCAGCGCTACCTGACCACGGGCTGGTCGGACCCGACGGACGGGACGCGCGCCTTCACCACGCCGTTGACCGCCACCGAGCGCCCCTGTCGCTCGGTCAACGTCATCCTGGTGACCGACGGCGACGAGTACTGCGAGCCGCGCGCCGGCAACAGCAACCCCGAGGCGGCCTGCGCCTCCAACGCCGCCGCGGATCTCTTGGCGGGGGTCACCGTGGGCAGCAACGTCTTCTCCGTGCGCACCCACGTCATCGCCCTGGGCCAGGTGGCGGGCGTCGACAACATCGCCTACGGCGGCGGCACCGGGCGCGCGTACATCGCCAACAACGAAATCGAGCTCTCCACCGCCCTGGCCGCCATCATCGCGAGCGCCGTCCCACCCGAGTCGTGCAACAACCGGGACGACAACTGCAACGGCTGCACGGACGAGGGGTCGAAGACCTGGTGCAACCGCGACAAGACCGCGCTGACCCTCGAGGCCCTCCTGGATCCGGCCTACGTCGGCGATCCGGGCCACTGCTGCGGCGCCGGCTCGTCGCGCGAGGACTGCCTCGCCGCCTTCCGGGCCAGCATCGACGCGGCCACCAATCCCCAGGGCGACCGGTGGCTCCTGCCCTGCTGGGACGCGGACACGGACACGACCGACCCCGAGTCCAAGTGGCTCTGCCAGAACCCGGGGGAAACCTGCGACGACCTGGACAACAACTGCGACGGGGGCGTGATCGCCGCGGAGGCGGGGCTGGGCGCGAGCCAGGTGGACGAGGGGTTCAACAAGTGCCCGGCTTGCCCCGCACCGGAGACGTGCAACGGCGTCGACGACGACTGCGACCTGCTCGTCGACAACGTGGCGCCCCCGCTCGACTGCGGGACCTGCGTGCCCGCGCCCGAGATCTGCGACGGCATCGACAACGACTGCGACACGCGCATCGACGAGGAGTTCGCGGACATCCCCTGCGGGCTGCTCACCAGCCCCAACCCGGCCTGCCGGGGGGTGATCTCCTGCGCGGAGGAGGTGAACCCCACCGGGCTGCCCGGCGCCAGCGTCGGCGCCTCCAAGACCTGGTCGGCGTGCAGCGACGACCCCGCCGCGACCGACACCACCTGCGACGGCGTGGACGACGACTGCAACGGCATCGCCGACGACGGCGCCCCGGGCGAGGCCTGCGTGATGCCGGGCACCCCGGACGGGGTGGTCTACCGGGACGCGGAGCACCCCGCCTCGCGCTGCGTGATGGGCCATCGGCCCTGCGTCGACGGAGCCTACGCCGGCGCCTGCCAGGGGGCCGTGGGGCCGCTCGACCAGGAGTTCTGCAACGGCGTCGACGACGACTGCGACGGCCTGGTCGACGAGCGCGAGGGCGGCGAGCTCCTGCCCGGCGAGGGGATCCTCGACTGTGGCACCGACGTCGGGAAATGCCAGAAGGGCACCACGGAGTGCGTGGGCGGGCGCATCGTCTGCGGCGGCGGTGGCATCAACCCCGACCCGTTCGAGCTCTGCGACGGGATCGACGGCGACTGCGACGGCCTCTCCGACACGGAGGACAACCTCGACGACGCCCCGGCAGACCCCGGCTGCTGGCCGCTGGCGGGGACGAGCTGCGTGCACGGGGATCCGGCGCCCACGGGGCTCGCCTGGGACCCGCCCCAGGGCGCGGATTGCCGGGGCCCGGGCACGCTCAGCTCCCCCTGTGACACCGGCACGCTCCGATGCCTCGTCGATCGCTGGGTCTGCGACGGCGGCCAGCTCCCGACGGACGAGGTGTGCGACGGGATCGACAACGACTGCAACGACGAGGTCGACGACGCCGCCTTCGGCGCGCCGATCGGCGACGCTTGCGGGATCGAGACGGGCGAGTGCACCACCGGCGTCAACGCCTGCGTCGCCGGGACCATCACCTGTACGGGGCAGGGCCCGACGCCGGAGCTGTGCGACGGCCTCGACAACGACTGCGACGGCGACACCGACAACGGCCTGGCGCTCGGCGCGGCCTGCGCCGTGGCCTACGACGCGGAGATCTATCCGGGCGATCGCACCCAGGGGGAGTGCCACCCGGGCCTGAGCCAGTGCGACACCGAGGCGGGCGACGGCGGCTACGTGTGCATCGGCGGCGTCGGCCCCTCGCCCGAGATCTGCGACGGCAAGGACAACGACTGCGACGGCCTGACCGACGAGGCCGGGCCGGCCCCCGACGGCATCGACGGCACCGTCGATCCGCTCGACACGACGAGCCCAGCGCGTCGGATCGGCGATCCCTGCGGGGTGGACGAGGGGCTCTGCGCCGCGGGGCGGCTCGGCTGCATCAGCGGCCTGGTGGTCTGCGTCGGCGGAGTCGGCGCCCAGGCCGAGACGTGCGACTGCGCCGACAACGACTGCGACGGCGACGTCGACGAGCCGGTCGTCTGCTCCCCGGGCAAGTCCTGCATCGACACGGGCGACTTCTGCTTCTGCCTCGAGCCCTGCGGCGGCGGCGAGTTCCCCTGCCCCACCGGCTCGCAGCAGCTACGGCTGCCGGACAGCCACACGGGTGAGGTGGGCTGCTTCTGCTTCACCGATCCCTGCGGGGACTGCTCGAGCAAGACGGTGCGCGTGAACGCGGTGATCCAGTGCGCGCCGACCGGCAGCGTCCCCGGCGCGACCCACCTGCCCGAGTGCGTCTGCAAGGGCACGGCCGGCTGCCAGAGCCCGTGCTTCCAGGTGGAGTGCCCGGAGGGGCAGGCCTGCGTCCCCACCGGCCCGGCGACGGGGCAGTGCCAGCCGCAGAACAGCTGCTACTTCTTCGGTTGCGACGCCGGGGAGCTCTGCAGCGGCGGCGCGTGCGTGGACGACCCGTGCGACCCGAACCCCTGCGGCGCCACCGAGGTCTGCAAGCCCAACGCGAGCCGCACCGAGGCGCGCTGCGTCGCCTCCTGCGCGGGCGTGGAGTGCGAGCCGATCGAGCGCTGCGTGGAGGGCGACTGCGTGGCGACGGGCTGCGCGGAGCCCTGCACGGGCGCGACGGTCTGCCAGGACGACGGCGAGGGCGGCTTCGAGTGCGGGCCATCACGCTGCGACACGACGGTGCTGCTACCCTGCGCCGACGGGGCCTACTGCGATCCGGCCACCGGGGCCTGCGGCGACCACCCCTGCACCGGCGTCGTCTGCCCGGAGGCTCAGATCTGCGAGCTCGGCGAGTGCGTGGCCGCCCCGGCAGGCGGCCAGGGCGGCCAGGGCGGCCAGGGCGGCGGCGACGCGGAGAGCAGCGGGGGCGCGCCCGTCACCGGTGTCGCGGGTACCGCGGGCGAGGCGAGCGAGGACGGCGGCGACGAGGTGGAGCCGCTCCCGGAGCCGCCCCGCGCCTGGGGCCTGGCGACGGGCGGCGGCGGCTGCTCCTGCCGCACGGCGCCGGGCTCGCGCTCGGCCGCGGGCGCAGCCCTGGCGTTGCTCGGGCTCCTGCTGCTCGAGCGGAGGCGCCGGCGGCCGCCGGACCGCCACCGCGCCGCAGCGCGCTCCCGGCGCGCCCCGGGAGGTGCCCGATGACCGCGCGCGCGCTGCGGGGCCTCGGGCTCGCGCTCCTCGGCGGACTGGCCGTCGGCGCGACGGGCTGCAAGACGGAGGCCTTCTGCTGGGACGAGTGCGGGCCCTTGGCGGAGGGCAGCGGCGGCGGCGGGCCGATCACGGGCGCCGCCGGCAGCATCTCCTTCGTGGCCGCCGGCCCGGACTCGGCCCCCATCCTCAACGTCGACTCCGGGCCCGACGGTCAGGGCGGCGAGGGCGCCTTCGACGACTCGGCCTGCGACGGCGTCGACAACGACGGCGACGGCGAGGTCGACGAGGACGTCAACTTCGCGAGCGCCCTGACCTGCGGCACCTGCGACAACTCCTGCCTCGAGCAGGTGCACGTGGTGGGGCCCGAGTGCGACCCGCCCGGCGCGCTCGACGGCTCCGAGCCCGGCCGCTGCGGCTACGACCGCTGCGAGACGGACTACTACGACCTCGACCCGCTGGTAGGTGGCTGCGAGTACTACTGCCCCTGGAACCCGGACGGCGAGAACGACGCGGATCGAGGCGGCGCCGTCGGCTGCGGCGCCGACGACGACTGCGACGGCGAGATCGACGAGGACGTCCCCACCTGCGACGACGTGGAGAACTGCGGCGCCTGCGGCAAGAAATGCGTGACCCCGAACGCCGTCCCCAGCTGCGTCAGCACCGCGACCGGCGGCGAGGCCTGCACGGCCGAGAACACCGCCTGCGTCATCGAGCGCTGCGACGACGGCTGGATCGACGCCGACCAATCGCCCGGCAACGGTTGCGAGTACCAGTGCACGCCGACCGGCCCCGACGGCCAGCCCTGCGCGGACCCGAGCGCCTGCCCCGAGGTGTGCGACGGCCGCGACAACGACTGCGACAAGCTGATCGACAACACGGATCCGAGCCTGGAGACCGATGATCCGCGGCTCGGGCAGGCCTGCAGCGGCGCTGCCCAGGGCGCCTGCGCGGCGGCCGAGCACCAGGGCCTCGCCAAGTGCATCGGGGGCCTCGTGACCTGCTGCGACCCGGACTCGAACGACCTGCTCGCCGAGAGCCCCAACGTGCCGGAGACGGGGCTGCGCAACGCGATGTGCGACGCCGCGACGGGCCCGCAGGTGATCCACGCCGGAGATCTCGACGAGACGTGCAACGGCGAGGACGACGACTGCGACGGGTCGGTCGACAACAACCTCGTCGACGCGGGCACTGCCTGCGGCGTCTCGGGGACCGGGGTCTGCAGCTTCGGGGTGAGCCAGTGCGCGGACGGCGTGCTGTCCTGCCTCGGCAACATCGACCCGGCCGGCGGCGACGTCTGCAACGGCAAGGACGACGACTGCGACGGCGTCATCGACGGCACCCTACCGGACGGCAACGACCCGACGACCTGCGACGACGACGCGGACTGCGCGGCGGGGCTGCTCTGTCTGTCGGCCGGCGCCGGGTCGGTCTGCGCGCTGCCGCCGAGCGACTGGTCGGGCCCGTGCGACGAGCCGCCGCCGCTGCCTGCCGGCTCGTCAGGGGTGAGCGGCTGCACCGCCGGGCAGCGCCGCTGCGTGGGCGGCACCCGCCAGTGCCTGGGCGCGACCCGGCCCCCGGCCGGCACCGCCGACACCTGCGGCGTGGACAACGACTGCGACGGCGACATCGACGCGGAGACGAACCTCGACAGCGACGTCCACAACTGCGGCGCCTGCGGCCACGACTGCACCGGCGGCAGCGTCTTCTCCACCTGGAGCTGCGTGGAGGGCGCCTGCGTCTTCGGCGGCTGCCTCGCCGGGCGGATCGACTGCGACGCCGCCGACGGCCCCGGCCAGTGCGAGCGCGCCTGCACCAAGACGAGCGAGACCGAGCTGTGCAACGGCGCCGACGACGACTGCGACTGCTTCGCCGACACCCTCGATCCCGACAACCCGCCCGCGCCCCCCACGCCGGCGCAGATCTGCGGCGTCTCCTCCACCGCGACGGAGCCGGCCTGCACCACCGGCGTCTCCGTCTCCTGCACCGAGGGCGCCTGGCGCTGCAGCTTCCCGGCCGGGTACTGCACCGGCGAGCACCCCCTGTACTGCACGGGGATGTTCGACCCCTGCGACGGCCTCGACAACAACTGCAGCGGCCTCGCCGACGAGCAGTTCGTGCGGCCCCTGGCCACCAGCGGCGTCAAGGGCGAGGCCTGCACGGTCGGAGTCGGCGCATGCCAGGTGACGGGCGCCTTCCAGTGCGACACGACCGGCGAGGACGCGGGAACCCGCACCGAGTGCGTGGGCACGCCCGCCTCGCCCCAGGAGGAAGCCTGCAACGGCGTCGACGACGACTGCGACGGCAGCGTCGACGAGGGGTACCAGAGCCCCGGGGAGAGCCCGAGCTTCGTGCGGCCCGCCGTGGTGCGCGTCGACACCAATCGCTGGATGTTCGCCTACGAGGCCAGCCGCCCCAACGCGACCTCCACCTCGAGCGGCACGGGCAACGGCTACTTCTTCGCCGCGCCGCCAGGCGAGACGCTGGACTCCACGGCGGCCTGCTCGGTGCCGAGCCGGATGCCCTGGGTCAACGTGACGCCCTGGGAGGTCGAGCAGATCTGCGATGCCCTGGGCGGCCGGATCTGCGACCTAGGCGAGTGGCAGGACACCTGCCGGGTCAACCAGGGCACCACCGTCAACGACTGCCTCTTCGGCTACGGCCCGCTGAGCCGTTGCCGCAACGACGCCGCCTACCCGCCGGTTGTCGGCGGACCCTACTGCAACCTCGCCCCGTTCGACACCAGCAACACCACCGGGGGCAACCAGGACGCGCTCTTGCCCACCGCCGCGCTGGCGACCGCGGGCAGCTGCCGCGCCGACTGGCGCAGCGTGACCGAGCTCGGCAACACGCTGGACGCCTACGACATCACCGGCAACGCCCGCGAGATCGTCCGCTGCCAGCGGGATCGAGCCGTGTGCGCCCAGGGCGTCACCGACGACGCCTCGGCCGCCGCCACCTGCGCCATCGACTGCTGCGCGGGGACCTCCACGGTCGACACCACCGCCCCCAGCGGCTACCAGCGCGTCTGCGGGTCGCTCGGCACGCTGGCGCGGCAGCGGCGGCGCCTGAGCGGCCAGCGCTGCAGCGCCAGCGACCAGTGCTGCAACTACGATGACCGCTGCAGCACCGTGGCGGGCGAGAGCGGCACCTGCGGCGGCGGCTACTGCCGGAACCTGGGCCAGGCCACCAGCTGCCGCGCCCGCGGCGTGTCCTGCGACGAGTCGGCGCAGTGCTGCGACGGCGACCCCTGCGTCGAGGGGCTCTGCGGCGGCCCCACCTCGCTGCCGCACGCGGTCTACCCGCTGCTCGGCGGCGGCTTCGCGACGGTTTCGGAGGACAGCGCGAGCTGCGACTTCGAGTACTTCAAGGTCGAGCCGAGCTACAAGCTGTTCGACACCGGGTTCCGCTGCTGCTTCGCCGCCGACCCCACCCGGTGAGCCGACCCGAACCGGTCCGCTATTGCTGTTCAGAGCAAGAACAGACAAGTTCCCCGCTCCCCGAGAGGCAGCTCCAGCCCGCCGCGGCCGCCCCCGGAGCCGAGGCGCAAGCGGTTGCGCCCAGCGGCCGATGAGGCGACATTGTCGCCGTCGGGCCGGGGCCCGAACGGGTGAGCGCCGCCGGCCGCGCCGGATCCGTCGATGCAGAACGAACCGCTGTTGCCGTTCCAGATCGGCGAGATCTGCGCCGACCGCTACCGGGTCGAGCGCCTGCTCGGCCGGGGCGGCATGGGCGTGGTGTACGCGGCCGTGCACTGCTTCACCGGCGGCCAGGTGGCCCTCAAGGTCCTCTACGAGCCCGTGGCCGACCTGCCCGCGCGCATGGAGCAGGAGGCCCGCGCGCTGGCGGCCATCCGTCACCGCCACGTGGTGCGCGTGCTCGACGGCGGGGCGACGGCGCAGGGCGTGGTCTGGTTCGCGATGGAGCTGCTCGAGGGGCGCATCCTGCGCGAGCGCATGATCGACGCCGGCCGCCTGCCGCTCCCGGTCGCGCTCCGGTACGCCCGGGAGATCGCGAGCGGGGTGAGCGCGGCCCACGCCGCCGGGGTGATCCACCGCGATCTGAAGCCCGAGAACGTCTTCGTCGTCGAGCCCGAGGACGAGATCCGCGTCGTCGACTTCGGCACCGCCAAGTTCCGGCGCGGGAGCCTCAAGACCACGCACCGGATGCGGGTGCTCGGGACCTACGCCTACATGGCGCCGGAGCGCTTCCAGGGCCACGCCGGCGATCCGCGCAGCGACGTCTACTCGCTCGGACACGTCCTGTACGAGCTCTTCGCCGGGCGCCACGCCTTCTCGGAGGGCCCGGGACCGCTCGACCTGCCCCCGGTCGGCGAGCTCGGGATGCGCCACATGATGGCTGACCCCCGGCCGCTGTGGGAGCTGCGACCGGAAGTGCCCGCCCGGATCGCGGAGCTCGTGCACCGGATGCTGGAGAAGCACCCCGTGGATCGCCCGCAGGCGCTGGCGGAGGTGGTGGCGGTGCTGGAGGCGGCGGAGCCGGTGGACCTCGGCCCCGCGCCGGCAGCCCCCGCGGAAGCCTCCGGGTTGTGCACGGCGCCGCTCGGGTCGCGCGCGGCGCGGCCGCTCGGCGCGGACGCCACGGGCGGCTCGGCGCGCGCCGGAGGGGACACGGGCGCGGCGCCCACCGTGCGCCTCGCGGAGGGAACGAGCGGGGACGCGCGCGGCGACGCCCCCGGTTCCCGCCCCGACTGGCTCCAGCGGCTCCGCCCCGGCGAGTATCCCGCCTGCGGCTCGCTGGAGGCCCAGGCCATGCTCGGGGCCGTGCGCTTCTCCAGCCACGGCGAAGGCGGCCGCCGCGTGGAGCGTGACCTCGCCGCCCTGCTCTCGGCGGACGCCGCGCAGGTACGGCGCGTCGAGGAGGCGGCGATCGCGATGACGGTCCTCGGTCGCGACGAGCGCGCGGCGCTCCGGGCGCGTCTGCGAGAGTGGGCGGGCGCGCTCGACCCCGCCGCGGCGCTCCGGGCCCGCGACGCGGTGGCCGCGCTCGTGGAACGGGCGCGGACGAACGCGCCGCGCAGCTTCTGCGACGACGCGCTCCGCGCGACCCGGGTGCTCGTCGGCGCCAGCACCCTCCCGCCGCGCCCGGACCGCGACCCCGGCGCCTCCGAGGCGCTCTTCCGCCTCGCCAGCGCCAGCCTCGAGGACGTCCAGCTCGCGCATTTCGGGCTGCTGCTGCTGACCCGCTTCGGCAGCGCGGAGCAGCAACAGCTCCGCGACGCGCTGTGGCTGCTCGCCGTCGGGGCCGAGGCGCAGCGCGACGCCGCCCGCGCCTGCCTCGGGCAGAGGCTCGCGGAGAGCATGCTCCGCGTGGACACGCTGCGGCCCCGCCCGGGGCCGCGCGGCGCGCCGAGGGCGCCACACGCGCCCGCGGGCGCCCCCGCGGCGACGCCGGCGATCCCTCCGCGGCGGAGCTCCGTCTGGGCCGCTTCCATCGACCGGCGGTGGGTGCCCCTCATCCTCACCAGCGCCCTCTTGCTGGGGGCGCTGCTCGCCGTGCTGGTGACGGTCCCCCGCCTCGCCGCCGAGCAGGCCGCCACCAGCGGCGCGGAACAGCGTCAGGGAGCGCTAGTGCCGTGACGGACCGGGAGCGCAAGGAACCGCCCGCGCCGCCGCGACCCGCCGCCGGCCGCTCGCCGGAGGCGGACACCCGCCCGGAGCCCCGGCGTCGCGCCGCGGGCGCGCCGCGAGCACATGCCGAGCTGCACACCATCCCGCCAGAGTGGATGGCGTGGAGCCCCGCCCGGCGCTCCGCGCGCGCTCGCCTCGACGCGGAAGCGACCGCGCCGCGCGGGGCCGGCGCCCGCCCGCCGCCCGCGCGGATCGCGGCGCGGGCGAACGACGCCGCCGCGTCCGGCGCGAACGCGGCCGCGCACGCGGTGGCGGAGATGGGTCGCCCCCCCGCGCCGCCCGTTCGCGAACCCACGCCGCTGCTGCCCACGGAAGGGCCGCCGCCCGTTCGCGAGCCCACACCGCTGCTGCCTACGGAAGGGCCGCCGCCCGTTCGCGAGCCCACGCCGCTGCTGCCCGCGGTCACCGCGTCGGCGCCGGGGGCCCGCTTCGACACGCCCCCGATCGTGGTCGGGGGCGCCCACGGCGTCATCGGGCGCGACCGCCGGGACCCTTCGGATCCGGAGATCGCGGCGCTGCGCGCGCGGGAGACGCTCGCGGGCGAGGCCGGCGCGGTGGCGGTGACACCGGTGGGCGCGCCCGCGCTGAGCACCCCGGCGCCGCCGTTCGACGTCCCGCGCGACGCGATGCCCGCTGGCGTCGCGGCCGCTGGCGGCGCGCGCACCACCGCGCGCGAGCGCGCGCACCTCGCCCTGGCCATCGCCATCGCCATCGGGGCGGTCCTGGGCGCCCTGGTCGCGGGGCTGTTCTGGGTCGGGCTGCCGGCGACGCCATGGCCCCCGCTGCGGGCGCAGACTCGCGTCATCGCGACCCGGCCCGCCCGCGAGCTGCCCCGAGCGCTCCCCGCCGCCGGGCCAGCGGCGACGCCGGACCCGGCCACCCTCGCGCCGCGCGCGGGTGATCCGGCCGCGGGCGACGCGATCGCCGTCGGCGTGGTGGTCGGCGCGCCGCCCGCGGCGGCGGCGACCGCGCCGCGCCCGTCCACCAGCGCGACGGCGCGGGCGGGCGGGGCGCGCGAGCCGCAGCCGGCGGCCGCGACCTCGAGCGTGCCGCGGCTCCGGCTGGTCCGGCCGCGCGGGGTCCGCGGCACCTCGGAGGGGAAGCCATGAGCTCGTGCAGGCGCTGGCGCTCGGTCGCGGCGGGGGCAGCGGCGCTCCTCGTGGCGGCGGCCGCGCGCGCGGAGCCGGCGGCGGACCTGGCGCCGCCGAGCCTCGCGGACGGCCCGCTCGCGGGCGACGACGACACCCGCGCCCTCTTCGTGCGCGCGACCGAGGCGGCGGACAGCGGCGATCTGGAGACGGCGCGGGCCCTCTACGCCGAGGTGTGGCTCCGCCGGCAGACCTACGACGTCGCCATGAACCTGGCCGAGATCGAGGCGCACCTGGACCGCCCCGCGGACGCGGCCACCCACGCGGCCCACGCGCTCGCGCTCTTCCCGCCCTCGGAGGATCCGGACACCCGCCGGCACCTCGAGGCGCTGCTCGAGCGCTCGCGCGCCGGCCTGGCCGAGCTCACCGTCACGGCGCCGGCGGGCGCGCGCGTCACCGTCGACGGCGTGTTCGTGGGCGTGGCGCCGCTCGTGGCGCCGGTGTTCGTGCGCCCGGGCCCGCGCACGCTCGAGGCCGCGCGCGGCGGCCGCACGGGGCGTCTGAGCGTCGAGGCGGCGCGCGGCGAGCGCCGGGCCGTCACCCTCTCCCTCGCCGCGGGCGACGAGGCGCCCGGCGCCGGCGCCGCGGCCCCCGCCGGATCGCCGGCCCCTCCCCCGCGCGAGGCGGGAGGCCGCCGCCCCGGCGCGCTCGCGCCCCTGCTCGCCAGCGCCGGGGTCACCG
>CAYVRP010000064.1:0-37906 GCA_964454025.1 uncultured Polyangiaceae bacterium
CTGGGACTGCAAGTACTGCGGCACCACCCGGCTCCTCGGGTTGACGCACCGTCACTGCCCGAGCTGCGGCGCGCCCCAGGACGCCACGGCGCGGTACTTCCCCCCCGACACGGAGCGGGTCGCCGTCGAGGATCACCAGTTCGTCGGAGCCGACCTCCGCTGCGTCGCCTGCGGGGAGGCGAACGGCGCTCGCTCCCAGCACTGCCGCCACTGCGGCGCGCCGCTCGCCGGCGCGGCGCGCGTGGCCGTCCGCGCCGATCAGGTGCACGCCACCGGGGAGTTCGGCGGTGACTCCGCCGCCACGGCCCGCGCGGAGCTGCTCGCCGGGCCCGCGCCGGCGCCCCCCACCCCGCCCGCGATCCCGCGGCGCAAGGGGCTCGGGATCCTCGCCGGCTGCGGCTGCCTGCTGGCCCTGGCTGGCCTGGCCGCGCTGGTCGCCGCGCTGCTGTTCTGGAGGCGGGAGGCGACGGTGGAGGTCACCGGTCACGCCTGGGAGCGCCAGATCGCCGTCGAGCGCTTCGGCAGGACCACCGAGACGGCCTGGTGCGACAGCCCGCCCGCGGGGGGACGAGAGCTCTCGCGCACGCGGCAGGAGCGCTCGACGAGGCAGGTGGCCGACGGCCAGGAGTGCAAGACGCGCAAGCGCGACCAGGGCGACGGTACCTTCAAGGAGATCGAGGAGTGCCAGACCAAGTACCGGAGCGAGCCCGTCCTCGACGATCGCTGCACCTACGAGGTGATGAAGTGGTCGGTGGCGCGGACGGCGACGGCGCGCGGGGACTCGACCGCCGACGCGCCCCGCTGGCCGGACGCCGGGATCTCCCAGACCGGGCAGTGCGAGGGCTGCGAGCGCGAGGGGTCCCGCACGGAGACGTACACGTTGCGCCTCCGGGAGGCTGGCGGCGCGACTGAGCGCACCTGCAGCCTCCCCGAGGCGCGCTGGGCCGCGGCGCGGGTGGGGCAGCGGTATCGGTCGCAGGTGAACCCGCTGACCGGGGCGATCGACTGCTCGGCCCTCGACCCCGCGCGCTGAGCGGCCGCGGCCCGCGCCTCACTGCCCGGCGGCGAGGCGGTCGCGCCGGCTCGCCTCGAGGAAGTCGATCGTCGCGTCGATGTCCTCGATCCGCTCGCGGCTCCGCGCGACCGCCTCCGCGAACTCCGCGTCGTCCCCGGCACGCTCGACGAATTCCACGAACGAGGCCCGCGCCGACCGCAGCGCGGCGATCTGGCGTTCCTCGTCGGCGAAGTCGGCCGGGGCCGCGCGGGCCGCGGGCGCTGCCGTCGGCGCCACCTCGACTGGAACGACAGCGCTCGACGCCGCGGGCGTCGCGCCCACGGCGGAAACCTCCGCCGGCGGGCGCCCCGCGCAGGCCGCGGGCGCGCAGCCGAGCGCGCCGACCGTGAACCAGGACCCGGCTCGATTCCTCATGGGGCTCCTCGTCGCGGGCGGAGCGGGCCACCCGCGGCTCGTTCGACCCCCCGCGCGGCGACCCCTTGGGTGACCGGCGCCGCCGGGCGGCGGGGCCGGGGGGCTCAACCGGCCGCGGCGGTGTGGCACTCGGCGACGGCGCCGTCCACGCTCATCACGACGACGAACCCCAGCTCGGCCATGATGCCGACCATGGGGACGTGCCAGGTGGGGTCCTCCCAGGCGACGACCCACCCGCGCCGCGAGTCGCGCAGCCAGAGCCGCCCCACCGCCCCGACCCACGCGCGCCCCACCAGGTCGAGGGCGGCGGCGGTGAGGTCCGGCTCACCCGGCACGCCGGAGCGCTCGACGTGGTGGGCCTCGACCCGCAGCACGGTGCCCTGCGTGCCCACGGCGATCGCCTGGGGGCGGTCGGGGTGCGCGCTGGCGGCGATCAGGGCTCGCACCGGCGGGACCGCGAGCGGCTCGAGCTCCCAGTCGAGCGGGCGGTAGACGGCCGCGAACGCCCGCCCACCGCCGTCGCGGCCGACCACCAGCCAGCGCCGGGCGTCGATCTGCGCGACGGAGGCGAAGGTCGCCTCGCCGGGGAGGGGCAGCGGCTTGAGCCAGTGGCCGCCCACCACACCGTACAGCTTCAGCGCGCCGCCGTTCCGCCCGACGACGACGGCGATCTCGTCGAGCGCGCCGTGAGCGTCGAGCAGCTCGGTCCCCTCGTCGCGCGCCTTCATCAGGAGCCGCGTCCCCTCGCGCGAGAACTCCGCGAGCGTCCCGCCCTCCGACCCGATCAGCCAGGTGCTCGCCCCCAGGCGGCGCACGAAGCGGATCCCTGGCATCAGCGGAAGCCCCGCGGCGGGCGCGTCGGCCCAGCTCGCGCCGTCCCAGTACGACAGGCCGCGCGGCGTCGCGGCCAGGCAGTGCCCGGCCGCGTTCCAGGCGGCGCTGACCACGACGCGGTCGTCACCCGGCGGGTGACGGACGCTCCAGCGCTGCCCCAGCGCCGGCAACGTCGGGCCGATCGCTTCCATCACGCTCACCCAGACGCGGCGCCCCTCACGCCGCTGCTCGCGCGTGGGCGCGCGCAGCCAGGGGACGAGGCTGGCGCCGAGCTCGGCGGCGCTCGCCGGGCGGCGCGCGGGGTCGTAGGCCGTCGCGCGAGCGAGCGCCGCGTCGATCGCCGCGCACGCGGCGGGGTGGGCGCGAAGCTCGGGCGCGAGGTGCCGCCCGTCCGTGCCGCGGCGGCGCTCGGGGGCGCGCGCGGCGGCGAGGGCCGAGCCCGAGTCCACGACGTCGAAGTAGGGCTCGCCGGTGAGCAGGAAGTAAATCGTCGCCGCGCAGCCGAACACGTCGGTGCGCGCGTCGAGCGCCCCGAGGCGCGGCACCGCCTGTTCGGGCGCCAGGTAGCCCGGCGTCCCCACCAGCATGTCGCCGAAGGTCACGCCCATCCCCTCGGGGCGGGCGATCCCGAAATCGCTCAGCTTGAACAGCTCGCTCTCCCCCGAGCCGCAGCAGAGGACGTTGGCCGGGGTGAGATCCCGGTGGATGACGCCGACGGCATGCACCTCGGCGAGCCCGCGCGTGACGTGCTCGACCGCGCGCAGCGCGCGCTCGGCGCAGAAGGCGCGCCCTGCGCGCCGGACGGTGCATCCGACCCGCTCCTCGAGGGTCGTTCCCTCCACCCCGCCGTGGACGTACTCGATGGCGACCCAGGGCAGCTCGAGCGCGAGGCCGTGCAGGTCCCGGGCCACGACCCCGACGTCGAGCAGCCGGACCACGAAGGGGGTCGGCGGGACGCGCTCGTTGAGGCGACCGAGCGCCACCGCCTCCTTGCGCACCAGGGCCGAGGCCGTCGCGCCCGCGCGGGCCGCGACCTGCGGCAGGATGATCTTGATCACCGCCGGCGACTCGCCGTCAGGCGCCAGCCGCGTCGCGAGGCAGGCGACGGCGGTCCCCCCCTCGCCGAGCACCTCGTCCACCCGGTAGCTCACCGCCTGACGGTCCGTCGGCAGGACGAGCCCGAGCGGGGGAAAGCGGGTGCTGGGGACGGGGGTGGTCACGGTTCGCCGCGGGTCGCTGCCCCTGCTGGACCGGAGCCGCCGGCGGGCCCGGCGGCCTCGCTGGCGCCGGGGCGCCGCCCGGACCCCCCCGCCAGCCGGCGGGCATGATACCGTGGGGGCGTTCGAATGTCCGAAGAACGTACCCTGCTCCTGCTCGCGCGCTTCGGCCGGGAAGAGCGGCGGGCGCTGCTGGCGGAGGCGGCGGCGGCCGCCTGCGAGTTGCAGTCCGTCGATTCGCTGGAGGCGGCGGTCCTGGCGCTCGCCGCGCACCCGCCGCCCGCCGTGCTGGTCGATCTGGCGCTCGACGACGCGGAGAAGCTCTGCCGCAAGATCCGCACCCGGCGCCGGGCCGTGGACGTGGCCATCTTCGGGCTGACGAGCACGGTCACCGAGACCGCCTTCGCGAGGGCGCTGAGCTGGGGGGTGGACGACGTGGTGTCCCCGCGGATCGAGGGCGCGCTCGCCACCCGCCTGGTTTCGCTCCCGCTCGATCCCACGGTGCCGGTCACCGAGCGGGGGGACGCCGTCGTCGCCACCCGCGACGAGAGCGAGAACCTCATCGGCCGCATGCTCACCAACGCGGGCTATCAGGTCGAGTACGCCACGGACTCCACCTCTCTGCTCCACCTGGCGGCGAGCGAGCGGATGCGCCTGGTGGTGGCCTCCCCCGACCTCGGCTCCCCCCGCGACCACGTGACGACCACGCGGCGCCGCGGCGGGAACGCCACCTGGATCGTCCTCGGACGCCCGGCGGAGGTGGCGCGACTGGAGCGCGAGGTCGCCGACCTGCCGCGCGTGGGGGTGGTGAGCCTCACCGACGCGCTCGACCACATCCTGTTCGTCTCCAACGAGCTCGCGGTCGGGGATGGACGCGGCGAGCGGCGTGAGCGCCGCATCCTCCACGGCGCGCTCTGCGCCTTCTGCCCGCTGGGGTCGACGATGCTCGAGCATGGCTTCACGTACAACGTGAGCCCGAGCGGGCTCTACGTGCGAACGCTCGCGCCTCCGCGCGAGGACCGCGTGCGCATCGACGTGCTGGCGCCCGGGACCGAGCAGCCGGTGCGGCTCGAGGGGCAGATCGCCTGGCGGCGCGGCTTCGGGCGACTCGGCACGGCGACCGCTCCCCCAGGCTTCGGCGTCCGACTCGTCGGCGGCGAGGTCGACGACCGCACGACCTGGGCGCGGGCTTGCACGGCGCTGCTGGTGAACCGCGCGGCGCCAGCGAAGCCCCGCGCGGCGGGGTCCGTGCCGCCCGCGGCCCCCGCGGCCGCCCCGCCCCGCCCTCGCGGCGCGACCCTGCTCGGCATGGGCGCGAGAGAAGGGGCGATACCCGCTCCGCCGGCCGCGCCGGCGACGCCCAAGCCCCCGGCGACGTCGCCGACGCCCCCCGGCCCGCCCGTGGTGACCTCCGGTGCTCGCGCGGCGTCCGCGACGCCCGCGGGACCTCCCGTCGCGGTGGCCGCCCCGGCGGCGCCCGCGGATCCCCCCGTCACCGCAACGGCCCCCGCGACGCCCGCGCCCGCAGCCACGCCGGCAGCGGCCGTCCCCCCTGACCCGGCCCCGCCCACGCCCGACCCCGTCGCGTCACCGCCCCTCCCGGACGCGAGCGACACCCCGACCCCGATCGTTCCGCCGCCGGCGGCCGTGCTCACCGCGGCGCCGGACGCGGAGGCGGCGGGCGACGGCGGGGAGGGGGCGAACCAGCGGCCGCCGGTGGCGCCGAGTGCCCCGGCGCGCCAGGGGGACGGGGAAACCGCGGCGCACGCGCCGCAGCGAGTCCCGGTGCCGAGCGATCTGCCCGTCCGCCGCGAGAGCCAGCGCCCCTCACACGAGTCCGGGCGCTCGGAGCGGGTCGGCGCGACGCGAAACCCTGCGGCCGCGAGGGCCGCGTCACATCCCCCCCGCGGTCGCGCGCGCGGCGGCGGTCGACGCGCCGCACACGCCGCCGCCTCCCGGGCGTCGTCCGCCCCCGCGCGACCGCGCGCCGCCGTGCCTCGCTCGGTGCTGTTCGGGCTCCTGCTCGGGGGGTTGGCGGTGCTCGCCACGGTCGTGCTCGTCTCGTGGTGGAGCGCCCGGGTACCGGAGCCAGCGCCGCGGCTTCCTCCCGTTCCGCCCGAGCCGGCGGCCCCGCCGGTGAGCGCCGCGGCCCCGCCCACCGGCGGCGTCGCGACCGGTGCGCCGAGGTCCGCCCCATCGCCCGCCGACGCCACGACGGCGCCGTCCGCGGCCACCCCCGCGCCCCCGCCGGACACCAGCGCCGCCCCCGCCCCGTCCGGGAGCGGCGCCGCCACCAGCACCGCGGACGCGACCGCGACCGCCCCTTCCTCAGCGCCTGAGCCGCCGGCTACGGCGCCCGCCGGACCGGTGATCACCCACGAGCCGGCGAGCGACCTGTTGCACTACGAGGCCCTCCTCGAGGTCTTCACCGCGACGCCGACCCAGGTCTTCTCGAACGGGATCCTGGTCGGCCCGACAGGCCAGCCCCACAAGGTCCGCTGCGGGCTGCGCTTCGTACGCCTGGGAGACGCGCCGGGCGCGTGGCGGAGCGAGGGCGTGACCGTCGACGTGGCGTGCGGGCGGCTCACCCGGATCCGGATGGCGACGAGCCCCTGAGCCCTCTCGACCGCTCGGCCGACTCGCCGTGATCCACCGAGCGGAGAACGGTAGGCTCCGCTTGGCGCGAATTCCATCGTTATCAGCTATTTGCGCTGCCCTGGCGGCTGGTGTCCAGCCGGAACGAACGGGACCCAGGCCCCGCACCAGCGGTCCCCGCTCGCCGCTCCCGCCCCACCAGTGAACACCTCACACGGACCGAAGAAGCCCGGACGACGCGCGCACGATGGGGTGCGGCGGCCCCGGGTCGGGGCGGAGGACGGGGTTCCCCCGCGGTCGCGATACGTGGTACCCGGACGCCGGTCGCTCCTGACCCCTGGCGGTCGTGAGCGCCGCTGAAGGTCGAATCGAGGAATCCCCATGCGCATCTCCCGACTCTCGCGCCGAGCAGTCCCACTCGCGCTCTTCGCCGCGCTGTCCCTCGGCGCGTGTGGAAAAGGCAAGAACAACCCGGCCCAGCCCGCGTCCAGCGCGAGCGCCGGGCCGGTGGACGAGGTGAAGGCCTTCCTCGAGAAGGACGACGCCCCGCTCACCGAGAGCGTCTACCGCAAGCTCATCCTGGCCCTCGAGTCGTGCAAGCTCGACGATCGGGGCATCGACCCCAAGTGCGAGGCGTCGAAGAACCTCCGTCAGGCCCGCAACCGGAAGACCTCCGTGCGCGAGATGCAGGGCCTGAACGGCAAGCTGGGCAGGGAGCTGATCTCGCACCCGAACGCCGCCGTCCGGCTCCAGTCCGCGAAGCTTCTGCAATCGGCCTTCGGCGCGAGCAAGGAGACGCAGGACGTCATCGTCAAGGCCGCCAAGACGGAGAAGGAGCCCGCCGTGCTCGCGGCGATGCTCAGGACCATCGGCGCGCGACACAAGGACCAGCCCGAGATCAAGGCGCTCCTGCTCACGATGGCCGATCACCCGTCGGACGCCGTGCGCCGCGAGGCCATGAGCTGGTTTCTCACCAACTTCGGCGAGGGCGTCGAGGGCACGTTCGAGAAGGTCCTCGAGAAGATGGACAACGATCCCTCCGAGGACGTGCGCGCCTACCTCTGCGGCCGGCTCTACGGGAGCGGCGACGAGCGGGCGCTGCCGGTCTTCGAGAAGTACCTCCTCGACGACAAGACCCCGACCAAGATCTACAACGCCTGTTGGAACGGGGTGATCAACTCCTGGACCGGCTTCCCCAAGCCCCGCAAGCCGAGCCAGAAGGGCTACGAGCTCACGATGAAGGTGCTCGAGAAGAAGCCGCGCACCAAGGATCGCCCGCCCTGGTCGGGGATCTCGACGCTCCGCTCCGCCAAGATCGAAGTCCGCGAGAACGACCGCTTCGGCACCGAGTGGAGCGAGGCGGTCAAGGGGTGGTTCAAGCAGGACCGGCTGCTGAAGGCGCTGCAGAGCATCGCCGTGGATCCGGACGCGAACTGGATGGCGCGCACGGCCGCTCTGCGGGTGATGCAGGAGCTCGGGGAGAAGGAGGCCACCTTCAAGGCCCTGCAGAAGAAGTACGCGGACGCCAAGGCCGGCGACGACTTCCACGTCAAGCGCCAGATCGACGACATCCTCCGCAAGGGGTCGGACGGGGCCCGCCCCACGGCGAGCGGCGCGCCGAGCGCTCGTTCCTCCGCCGCTGCCGCGCGAGAACCGGGCGGGATGCGCCCGCCACCGCCCATGCGGCCGCCGCCGGGCCCGCCGCCGAGCCCCGACGGACCCGCGCCGGAAGGCAACCCGTGAGCCCGATCGCGCGGGCCGCGCGTCCGCGGCGAGAGGTCGCTGCCCCTTGACCCGCCTCCCGCCGGCGGACGGTGGCGATGCACCGCCGGAAGACGAGCGGAGCGGCGCGCCGGTCGCACGCGACGGCCCCGAGCAGGCCGCCGCGCGCGACGACGCCGCCCGCGCCGCGGGCGGAAGCCCCGTGACGGGAGCCGGCGACGGCCCGGCGGCTGACGGCGGCGACCCCGGCAGCTTCGCCGCGCGCTCGTGCCCGGCGCCGCGGCGGCGCCGCTGGACGCGCGTCGTCGCCGCCCTGCTCGGCGTCGCCGCGCTCGGCGCCGCGGCGACGGGGGGGTACCTTTGGTCCCGACACGCGGCCAAGACCCGCCTCGAGGCCGAGCTCGCGGCGGCGTGCGAACGCGCGGAGCCGCGCGCGTGCGGCGTGCTCTGTGACCGCACGCCGCCGGTGGTGTCCGCGTGCCTCCGCCTGGGCGAGGCGCTGACGAGCGGGCCCGGACCGCGGCGAGACGAGCCGCGCGCGGTGCGGCTGTTCGAGCGCGCCTGCAACGGAGGGGACCGCGAGGGATGCGCGCACCTGGGGCGCGCCCTCTACAACGGCAGCGGTACGCGCCGTGACCCCGCGCGGGCGCTCGGCCATTTCCAGGCCGCGTGCGACGCCGGCTCCTCGCTCGGGTGCGCGGGGCTCGGGCACCTGATCCTGTTCGGCCACGGCGGGGCCCGGCGCGACGTGAAGCGCGCGGTCGAGCTGTTCCGGCGGAGCTGCGACGGCGGCGAGCCGCGCGGCTGCGCGTCGCTCGCGATGGTGTATCTGAACGGCACGGGCGTCACCCGGGACCCGGCGCGCGCGTTCTCCCTGTTCTCCGACGTGTGCGCGAAGAAGGTCGGGCGCGGCTGCCTCGGCAAGGCGCTGATGCTGTTCAACGGCATCGGCGCGGAGCGCGACGAGGCCACCGCCGTCGCGCTCCTCCGCGAGGACTGCGACGGCGACACCCAGGACGCCTGCGCCGAGCTCGGCCAGGCGTACTTGCTGGGGCGCGGCGTGCCGCAGGATCTGGTGCGCGGCCTGCAGCTGCTGGAGCGGGCCTGTACCGAGGCGCCGCCGAGCGGGTGCGCCGTGCTCGCCGAGCTCTTGCTCTCCGGACAGGCGGGCAGCCCGGATCCGAAGCGCGCCGTCGCGCTGCTGGAGCGAGCCTGCGAGCACGAGCAGCCCGAGGGCTGCTCGGCCCTCGGCGTGGCGCTGCTGACGGGCGCGGCGGGGAAGGCCGCCGATCCGGCCCGGGGCGAGCGCCTGGTCCGCGAGGCCTGTGAGCAGCAGGACAGCCCGATCGCGTGCGGACAGCTCGCCACCCTCGAGGCGCAGGGGGTCGAGCCGATCCGGCAGGACCTGCCGCGTGCGCTCACCCGGGCGCGCGGGGCGTGCGAGCGCGGCTACCCGCCCGCCTGCACCCTCTCGGGGATGCTGCTCCTCGAGCCGAGCCGCAAGGACGCGGACGCCGCCGAGGCGACCAGGCTGCTCGAGCAGGGCTGCGCCGCCGGCGACGGCAACGGCTGCGCGCTGCTCGGCGCCCAGCTCATCGAGGGTCGAGGGCGGGCCCGGGACGAGAAGCGGGGCCTCGTGCTCCTGCGCGACGCCTGCGACAAGCTGGGCTCCGTGCAGGGCTGCGCGATGCTCGCGCGCGCCGGGGTGCTGGCCGGGCTCGGCACCCCGGAGGAGCGCAAGCGGGGCGCCGAGCTCGCCGGCGCGCTCTGCCTGCAGGGAGAGGCGAGCTCGTGCGTCGTCGCCGCCGCCGCCCACATCGAGGGGCGCGGCGTGCCCGTGGATCTCGATCGCGGCGCGCGGTTCCTCGTCTTCGCCTGCACCGGCGGCTTCGAGCCCGCGTGCCAGCTCAAGCGACGGCTCCCGCCGGGCCTGGTCCGCAAGCTCGAGGCGGAGCTCGCGTCGAGCCAGGCCGCCGCCGCGAGCGCAGCGGCGTCCGTGCGTGCGCCGCCGCCACGCCCGCCCGCCACGTCGCTCTCGCTGCTCCCCGGCGCGGGCCCCTGAGGCGGCGCGATGGGCGCGGTCCGCGGCGCGGGTTGCTTGCCCTGGTCGCGCGAGGTCTGCTAGCGGTCCGGATCACCGTGACCGATCACGCTGCGGGCTCCGGATCGGGCTGCCACGACCGCGGCCTCCCGCCCGTCGTCCGCGGGCGCTACCTCCCGCTCTCGCTGCTCGGCGAGGGGGCCTCCACCCGCGTCTACCGCGCCTACGACGTCGACTCGGGCCGCGACGTCGCGCTGCAGATCCTCCGCGACGACCCGGAGCTCGAGCCGCTCCGGGGGCGGTTTCTGAGCGCCACGCGGGCGGTGATCCAGATCCGGCACCCCGCGGTGGTCTGCTGCCTCGACGCCGGGCAAACCGTGGCGGGCCAGCCCTTCGCGGTGATGGAGCTGCTCCGCGGCGAGACGCTCGGCGCGCACCTCGCGCGCGTGGGGCGGTTGCCGTGGCGGGCCGCGCTGCCGCTCTTCCTCGACGCCGCCGCCGGGCTGTCCGCGCTCCACCGCGCTGGCCTCGTGCACCGCGCCGTCAAGCCCGACAACCTCTTCCTGGTCGGAGCGCGCGACGCGCCCGAGCGGGTGAAGCTGCTCGATTTCGGGCTCTCCCAGCGCGTGCAGAGCGGCGTCGAGCCGGGCCCGCCCTGGGTGGTGGGCACGACCGAGTACATGCCGCCGGAGCAGGTCCTCTGCGATCCGGTCGACGCGCGCAGCGACGTCTACGCCCTGGGCGCCGTGCTCTTCCGCGCCCTGACCGGGGAGCTGCCGTTCGCGGAGGTCCCGCGCAACCGGGTCCTGGCCCACCATCTGGTGACGCCAGCCCCACCGCCCTCATGGCTGGTGGAGGACCTGCCCCCTGGGCGCGCCGCCGTCGTCGCCACGGCCCTGCGCAAGCACCCGGACAACCGCTTCGCGACCATGGACGCGATGGCGCGCGCCCTCGGCTCGGTCACGGGCGCCGCTGGCCCCGCGTTCGAGGCACCTCCGCTGCGTCGCGCCCCGGATCGCTACGAGCCCCGGCGCGAGCACGCCTCCGAGGCGCTGCGCGCGCTCCGCGAGTCCATCGCCGCCTGAGAGCGGTCGCTCCCGCGCAGACACTTGGCCCAGGGTGCCCATCGGGGATATAGGCCATGGCCCCCCCGGGGTCCCCCGGCTGCGCCGCCCGAGCCCGCGTGAACGTCGTCCCCCTCACCGCCGCCACCGCGCCGGCCCGGCGTCTGGTCGAGCCCCAGCCGCCCCTGACGCTCCGGACCGCGCCGCTCCTGGTCAACGACGGCAGCCGGCTGGAGCCGAAGTACCGCGAGGTGACCGTCCCGGTGCTCGAGCTCTCCTTCCGCTACGGCGACGTGATCCTGCGCGCCAAAGACCCGCGCGAACGGTTCTTCGTCGGCGCCGCCGGCGGTCTGCTCCCGGTCGACCGGAACCCTGTCGCCGAGCGCCGGGCGCGACAGCACCTCGAGCGCCTCGGCGCCCTGGAGCTCGACTGCCTCGAGGACTGCGAGCCAGGGTACGGCTCCACGGCGGACTACGTCGTGCGGCTGGAGGACGACCTCCACCAGATCTGCGCCTTCGGTGCCGACGCCGTACCGCGGCTGCGCGCGCAGGGCTGGGTCGTAGACATCGCGCCCGACTACCCCTACCAGGTGGTGCCGGCGGCGGGGCCCTGGTCGCTGGTGGTGACCCAGGATGACGCCGATCCAGACTGGTTCGGCCTCGAGCTGGGGATCGAGATCGACGGCCGCCGCGTGAATCTGCTCCCGGCGCTGCTGGAGCTGCTGGAGTCATGCCCGGACCTCGGGAGCATCGACGCGCTGCTCCGGCGGTCGCGGCGCGGGATCGCGCTCCCCACGGGCGACCAGCGCTACGTCGTGGTCCCGGCGGAGCGGATCCGCGGCGTCCTCGAGGTGCTCCGCGATCTGTACGACGGACGGCGCTGCGGGCGTGACCTGCCCGAGCTATTGCCCGACGGCCGCCTGCCGATCCACCGCGCCCGGGCCGCAGCGGTAGCGCGCCTCGGCCGCGCGCTCGAGGACGACGTCGCCGGGGCGACCTGGGAGGGTGCGCCGACGCTGCGGGTGCAGGGCGAAGCGCTCCTCGCGCCGCCGCCGCGGGTCGGGCTCACCGGCCTCGCGGCGACGCTCCGCCCCTACCAGGAGCGGGGCCTGTCCTGGCTCCAGCAGCTCCGCGGGCTCGGACTCGGCGGCGTGCTCGCCGACGACATGGGGCTGGGCAAGACGCTGCAGGCGATCGCGCACCTGATGGCGGAGAAGGAGGCGGGGCGCGCGGATCGGCCGTCCCTCGTCGTCACCCCGACCAGCCTCACCGGCAACTGGGCGCGCGAGCTCGAGCGCTTCGCGCCCTCCCTCCGCGTGGTCGTGTACCGGGGGCCACGGCGCCGCCAGCGGGCCGCCGAGATCCCGGGTGCGGACGTGGTGGTGACGACCTACCCGGTCCTGCTCCGCGACGAGGCCACGCTCACGGCCCAGCCCTGGCATTGCCTGGTGCTGGACGAGGCGCAGACCGTCAAGAACCCCCGGAGCCTGGCCCGCCGCGTCGTGGAGCGCCTCGACGCGCGCCACCGGACGTGCCTCACGGGGACCCCGCTGGAGAACAACCTCGGCGAGCTGTGGTCGCTCTTCGACCTGCTGGTGCCGGGCTTGCTGGGCCGGGCGGACGCCTTTCGCACCCGCTTTCGACACCCGATCGAGGTGGAGGGCAACCCGGAGCGCCTCGAGCAGCTCCGCCAGCGCGTGGCGCCGTTCATCCTCCGCCGCCTCAAGGACCAGGTGGCGACGGAGCTGCCGCCGAAGACCGAGATCGTACGCCCCGTCGAGCTCGACGAAGAGCAGCGGGAGCTGTACGAGAGCATCCGCGTCGCGGCGCACGCGGAGGTCCGCAAGGTCATCCAGCGCCGCGGCCTCGCGGCCTCGACGGTGCCGGTCCTCGACGCGCTGATGAAGCTGCGGCAGGTCTGCTGCGACCCGCGGCTGGTCCCGGTGCCGGCCGCGCGCCGCGTCCGGGGCTCCGCCAAGTACGACGCGCTCCTGTCGCTGTGCGACCACCAGGTGCGCGACGGCCGCTCCCTGCTGATCTTCTCGCAGTTCACCAGCATGCTCGCGCTCATCGCGGAGGGGCTGACCGCGGAGGGGATCCGCTTCGTGTCGCTGACCGGCGCCACCCTGGACCGCCAGCGCCCCGTGGATCAGTTCCAGCGCGGCGAGGCGGACGTCTTCCTGATCAGCCTGAAGGCCGGCGGCACTGGCCTCAACCTCACCCGCGCGGACACCGTGATCCATTACGATCCCTGGTGGAACCCCGCGGCGCAGGCGCAGGCCACCGATCGCGCCTACCGGATCGGCCAGACGAGGCCCGTCTTCGTCTACAACCTCATCGTCGCCGGCAGCGTCGAGGAGCGGATGCTGGCGCTGCAGCAGCGCAAGCGCGCGCTCGCGGCGAACGTCCTCGAGGGCGCCGAGGGGGGCGGCCTCCGCCTCGACGCCGACGACGTGGAGGACCTCTTCGCGCCGCTGGACGGGTGAGCCCCCGCGCGGCGCGCCCGCTCGCCGCGTCCCCCCGACCGCCGACGCCCCCGGCGCCGCCCCCTGGCTGCCCAATTGTCCGATGAATGAACCGGTTTAGTGCAGCGCCGGCGGCCCGCGCCGGCACCGCTCCGGGCCCCGTTGCCGAGCCGCCGCGCCGATGCCTACTGTGCGGCCCATGGCCAGGGTGACCGTGCTCGAGAGCGGGTGGGAGCTCGCGTGCGCGCGCTGGCTGGAGCCGTCGGCCCGGGTCGGGCGGAGCGCCCCCGGGTGGCTCCCCGCCGAGGTCCCGGGCCACGTGCACGCGGATCTGCTCCGCCACGGCCTCATCGCCGACCCTTGCACCGCGCTCGGGGAGCTCGGCTGCCAGTGGGTCGACGAGGAGGCGTTCGTCTACCGGACCGCGCTCGTGATCGCGCCCGACCCCGAGCTGCCGCGGCGGGTCCTGCGCTTCGAGGGGCTCGACACCATCGCCTCGGTGACCCTGGACGGCGCCGAGCTGGCGCGACACGACGACATGTTCGTGCCGCTGGAGATCGACCTGACCGACCGCGCCCCGGCGGGGACGCACCGCCTCGAGGTCCGCCTGGAGCCCGCGGCGCGCGTCGGACGCGAGCGCCGGGCCCGCTACCTCGCGGACGCGGGGCTACCGCCGACGGTGCGCCATTTCGACGAGCGCGCCTTCGTGCGCAAGGCGCAGTACATGTTCGGGTGGGACTTCGCGCCGCGGCTGGTGTCCGCCGGGATCTGGCGCCCGGTGACGCTGATCGAGCACGCGGGGCGGATCCGCGACGTCCACGCGATGCAGCGCCACCACGAGGACGGCAGCGTCACGCTGACGCTGCGCTCCGACGTGGAGGGCGACGGGATCTGCTGGCATCGGGTGGTGGGACCAGGGGTGGACGCGGTCGTGGCGGACGGCGCGCCGCTCCGGCTCGTCGCGCCGGAGCGGTGGTGGCCGGCGGGGCTCGGCCGGCCCTGCCTCTACACGGTGACCACGCTGCTCGTCCCGCCCGGGACGCCCGGCGACGTCGACCTCACGGCGGTGGCGCGCGACCAGCGCACCCTGCGGGTGGGGGTGCGGCGGGTGGAGCTCCTGCGAGAGCCGGACCGCTGGGGCGAGTCCTTCGAGCTCCGGGTGAACGGGGAGCGGCTCTGGGCCTTCGGCGCCAACTGGGTCCCCCTGGATTCCCTGCCCTCGCGCGTCACCCGGGCGCGGCTGCGCCCGCGCCTGGAGCAGGCGCGGGCCCTCGGCATGAACACCCTCCGCGTCTGGGGCGGCGGGCTCTACGAGAGCGACGACTTCTACGACCTCTGCGACGAGCTCGGGCTGCTGGTCTGGCAGGACTTCGCCTTCGCCTGCAGCCACGTCCCCGACGACGCGGCGGCCTGCGCGGCCGTGCGCGCGGAGGCGGCCGCGGTGGTGCGGCGCCTGCGCAACCATCCGAGCCTGGCGCTGTGGTGCGGCAACAACGAGAACGCGGCGATGTTCCACGAGCGGTGGGGCGGCGCCGACGGGCACCCGCCCCGCCTGCACGGCGCGATCCTCTACGACGAGGTCCTCCCCCAGGTGGTCGCCGCCCTCGACCCGGGGCGCCCCTACCTGCGGGGGTCGCCCACGGGCGGCGCGCGGCCGAACGACGGCGGCGCCGGCGATCAGCACTGCTGGGCCGTGTGGCACGGTCGCGGCGACTACCGGCCCTACGACGACTCCACGGCGCGCTTCGCCTCCGAGTTCGGTTTCGCCGCCGCGCCGGGCGCGCGGGCGTGGCGCGCGGCGCTCGGCGACGGCCGCGACCCCGCCGCTCTGGCGCCGGACGATCTCGTCGTGCGCTGGCACGACAAGACCGGCAAGCCCCCCGCGGAGCTCTCGCGCCTGCTCGCGCTCCATTACCCGGCGGCGCGTACCCTCGCGGACCTCTCCTTCACCTCGCGGCTCAACCAGCGAGACGCGCTCCGCCACGGGATCGAGCACTTCCGCCGCTCGGAGTACTGCCGGGGCGCGCTCGTGTGGCAGCTCGGCGACTGCTGGCCGGCCCTGAGCTGGGCGGTGATCGACTGGCTCGGCGAGCTCAAGCCGGCGGCCCGCGAGCTAGAGCGGCTCTTCGCACCGCTGCTGCTCTCGATCGTGATCGCGCCCGGACGCGCGGAGATCCACGCCGTCCTCGACCACGCCCCGGCGCCGATCGAAGGCGAGCTCACCGTGGAGGCCCGCGCCCTCGCGGACGGGCGCACGCTCGCGCGGTGGGCGGTCCCCTTGCGCGTCTCGCCCGGACAGCGGCGGCCGGTGCTGGAGGCGGACACGGCGCGCTGGGACCGGGACGCGACGCTGCTCACGGCGTCCCTGCTCGACCAGCGCACGACACGACTGCTCGGCGAGCCCAAGGACGCGCGCCTGTCGGCGCCCCGGCTCACCGCCTGGTCCCTGCCCGGCGCCCTGGTGCTCGAGAGCGATCGCCCCGTGATCGATCTCTGCTTCGAAGACGGCGACGCCCTCGGGCTCCAGGACGACTGCGTCACGCTGCCCGGCCCCGGCCGGGTCCGCCTCCGCGCGACCGGCGTTGCCCCCATCCTCCGGGCGCGGAGCCTGCAGGGCCCGCACGCGATCCCCGTCCATCCCGCCCCCGACGACGACCCGACAGGAGACTGACATGGCGACCCAGCAGCTGAACTCCCCCGTGGCGCCCGAGGACCGCGTGCCGCTCGGGCAGAAGATCGCCTACGGGACCGGCACCGTCGTCGACATGTTCGGCAACTGGCTCTACCCGGGGCTGGTGTGGCCGGTCTTCCAGATCTACCTCGGGGTGTGGCCGGGGTTGGTGAGCACCGCGCTGATGGTCAACCGCCTGCTCGACGCGGTGTCCGATCCCGTCTTCGGTTGGCTGTCGGACAACACGCGCTCGCGCTGGGGCCGGCGCCGCCCGTTCGTCCTCGTCGGCGCCGTCCTCTCCGGCCTCACCTTGCCGCTGCTGTTCGTGGTCGGCCGCGGCTGGACGCCGCTCTCCTACTTCTGGTTCATGGTGATCTCGTCGGGCATCTACATCACCATCGTTTCGAGCTTCGCCGTCGCCTACAGCAGCCTCGGCAACGAGCTCACGCCGGACTATCAGGAGCGGACGAGCGTCTTCTCCTTCAAGAGCGGCATCCAGAAGATCCCCGAGATCGGGCTCTTCCTCGGCTCGATGTTCGTGACCTCCAGCCTGTTCAACGGCGCCGACGGCAAGCCGGACATCCTCTTCGGCGCGCAGGTCTACACCCTGATCCTCGGCGCCCTGATGATCCTGGCCGGCGTCGTGGTCTTCGCCTTCACGCGGGAACGCTACTACGAGCGCGGCCAGGTCCGGACACAGGCCAGGATCGGCATCGCCGACTCGATCTACAAGACGCTCCGCTGCCGGCCCTTCCGCGCCCAGGTCGCCATGGCGGTCGCCTACGGCATGGGCACCAGCATGGTGGGCACGCTCGGCTACTACGCCACCGTCTACTACGTCTGCCACGGCGACGTCGCGCTCGGGTCGCGCTGGAACTTCGTGATGGGCCTCTCGAACACCGCGATCGGCTTCCTCGGCATCCCCTTCTTCTCCACCCTCGCGGCGCGGCTCGGCAAGATCCGCGCGATGGCCATCCAGATGGTGCTGGCGATGGCGGTGTTCGTGTCCACCTTCTGGCTCTACACCCCGAGCGTGCCCTGGCTCCAGGTGCTGGCCTCCGGCCTCATCGCCTTCACCGGCGTGGGCTTCTGGCTCCTCTACGGCTCCATCGGCGCCGACATCATCGACTACGACGAGCTCGAGCACGGGCAGCGCCGCGAGGGCGCCTTCACCGCCAGCGCCAACTGGATCTTGAAGGTGGGGTTCGCCATCGGCATCGGCGCCTCCGGGTTGATCCTCGGCGCCACCGGGTTCGACGAGAAGCTCGGTGGCGCGCAGAGCCCGGCGACGATCTTCGCGATCCGCTTCTGGCTGGCGGCGATCCCGGTGATGGGCCTGCTGATCGCCTTGCTGGTCCTGTTGAACTTCGGCCTGACGCGCGAGCGCGTGCTCGAGATTCGGCGCCAGCTCGAGGCCCGGCGCGGCAAGGTGTGACCCCTGAGCGGCGGCGCGGCGGTGCGGTCAGAAGGGCACGCGGAGCGCCACGCGGGGCCCGGTCGCGCCGAGGTCGAGCCCGACCGTTACCGCGCCGGGGGCGGCGGCGCGCGCGCGCGGGTGCCGGAGGGCCACGTAGACCACGCCGCTGACGACGGCCGCCGCCGCGCCCGCCCCCGCCACGGCGACGCCGACGAGCTTCAGGTCCCGGCGGCGCGCCTCCTGATCACGCAGCTCCGCGAGGTCGGCGCAGCGCGGATCGGTGGACTCGAAGCAGGCGCTGTCCGAGGTGCCGAGCTCGGCGGAAACCGCGTCGGCGTCCTCGCCGGTGCGGTCGGCGGCGAGGCCGTACCCCACCGCCATCCCGCTCCCGGCGAGCATCACGCCGACACTCGCGAGGAACGGGACCGGCGACGGCTCGCGGCGCCGCGCGTCGCCGCCGGCGCGGGCGGCGGCGGCGGCGCCCCCCGCGGACGCGGCGCGCGGCGCCCGGGGCGCGGGCGGGGCCGCCGGCGGGTCCGCGGGCGGAGGCGGCGGCTCGAGCCGAATCGTCACCTGCTGCCGCGCCCCGGGCGCCACCGTCACCCGGCGCTCGGTGGTCGCGTCATACCGCGTGGCGACGACGGTCTGGTCACCGGGGGTGACGAAGAGCTCCGCGCGCTCCTCGGGGGCGATGCGCTCGCCGTTCACGCGAACCTCGGCGCCCGCGGGCTCCACCTCGATCACCAGCACGGCGGCCTCGCTCCGCGCGCGCGCCAGCAGCACCTCGATGGCGGCGCGCTGCTCCCGGGTGGCGCTCGGGAGCAGGTGCCGCTGGGCGAAGGCGGCGTAGCGCCCCGCCGCCGCGGGATCGCCGAGCCCGAGCTCCGCCACGGCGAGGTTGGCGGCCACGTCCGCCGTGCGGCGCGCCTGCCAGACCTCGGTGAGCAGGCGCACCGCCTCGGCGAAATCCTCCCGGTCCAGCGCGCGGCCAGCGCGCTCGAACAGATCGTGGAGGCGCTCGTTCTCCTCGGCCCGGTCCGGTGGCGGCGCCGCCTGCGCGCGCGCGGGCGCGGGGATCAGGAGCGCCCCGGCCAGCGCCGCCGCCAGCGCGGCGAGCTGGGCCGTGCGACAAGGCGGCGAGGGAGAGTGCCTCCGATCCATCCGGCGTCGCTCAGAAGATCCGCCGCGTGGCGCGCGGCGGCGCCGAGGACCCGGTCGCCGACGTCGAGCGCACGGCGGCGCGGGGCGCCGCGCTGGGCAGCGAAGACGGCGCGACGAGGGCGGCGGACGGCGGCGGCGCGGCGCGGCGCGAGCCCTCGGGGGGGGCGACCAGCGACGGCTCGAGCAGCGCCGCCGTCTCGGGCCCGGGATCGGCGACGAGCGGCGGGGCGTGCGCGGGCACCGCGACGGAGACACGCGGCGCGGCCGCGTACACCAGGATCATCCGCGCCACGGCCGACCCGGCCACCAGCGCGAGCCCCGCCAGCGCAGCCACGAGCCAGAGGCTCACCACCCCGGACCCGCCCGTGGCGGACCGCGACGACGCGACGGCGGGGAGCTCATCGAGGGCGGCCGGCGGTCGCCGGGGACGGACGATCGTCGACGCGCGCCTCGGATCCGCCTCCGGCGCCAAGCGGACGGTCTCGAGCTCGAAGGTCGCGTGTTGAGTCGGATGCGGGACCGCGGTCGGCGCCACGTAGACGCTCCTGCCCTCCGGCTGGAGCTCGAGCGCCCGCGCGGCGGGCGTGTCGTTCGAGGCGGCGAGGTCAGGCGACATGACGGCGAACGAGCGGGACGAGCGGGTCGCGCGAGGGCCCGCGTCCACTCGGCGGAGGCGGGCGTCCGCCGCTGCCTATTACCCGAAAGTGCGGCCCAAACCCAGAGCCCCCGCGCACCACGCTGCTGCCCCGACGGCCGTCCCCGGGCGAGGGGGTGCGGACGTTCAGGATCCCCCGGTCACCTCGGCGGCGACGCGTGCGAGCGCGCTCCACCCCGCCCCAGCGGACGGGGCCGTCGCCGCGCCGACGGCCGCGACCGCCGCGCGGCAGCGGCGGAGCAGGTCGGCGTCGGGCTTCGGCTCGCCCGTCTCGAGGGCCGCCAGCAGGGCCGCGCCGAGCGCGCCGGCGAGCGTGGCGCGCGCGGCGTCGTGGGCGCCGGTAGCGACCCGCCACACCGCGAGCCCGAGCACACGGCGCGGGGGATCACCGCCGAGCCCGGCGAGCGCGTCCCCGATCCCCGCGGCGCGCCGCGCCGCCGCGGCGAGGTCGGGCTCTCCCGCCGCTGGCTCTCCGGCCGCCCGCGCGGCGTCGAGGTCGCGAACCAGCCGCGTGAGCTCGACGTTCAGCCGCCCGAGCTCCGCCGCGCGGGCCTTGTCGCCGGTTTCCCGTGCGCGTTCGACGGCACGCGCGAGGGCCTTGCGCACTCGCTTCGCCTCACTCTGCGCGTGCTCGACGAGGAGGCCGCGCACGGCGAGATCCGCCACCTCGCCGGCCCGCTCGAGCGCCGCGCGCGCGGTCTGCGCCGCCGCCGCGCCGTCCAGGAGGGGCCGGCGCGCCGCGAGCTGCTCCGGCCCGTCCACGGGGGTCGCGGGCGCCACGGGCGAGCCCGCGACGGCCTGCCCACACCACGCGGACGACGCTCCCCCGCCGACACCGGCGAGCCCGAGCGAGAGGATCCATCGACCAGCCAGCATCGGGACCTCCAGGCGAAGGACGAACAGCCGAGCGGTGAGACGGGACGGGGACGCCCCCGATTCACCCGGCCGCCGCCGGCAGATATACGAGAGGTGCCCCCGGACGCCAAGGGGACGCGAACGGCCGCGCACGCGCCGGCGCCGCGCCGCGGACGGCCGGTGCTATCATCGCGGGCGTGAGCCGCCCGCACCGTCACCGGCGTCGATCGCCGGGACGTTCTTCGCACGCGCGGGGCGGACGCGCCGCGCGGCCCCCCGGCAGCGTCGGCGCCGCGAGCGCCGCGCTCGCGGGGCGGCTCCTGCTCACGGCGGCGGCGGCATTGGCGATCGCGATCGTGACCACCGCGGGGACCACCCTCGTCGGGGCGATCGTCGCCTGGCTCCTGGCCGTCAACGCGACCACCGCCTTGAGCTTCGCGGCGGATCGGCGCGCCGCGCGGCGCGGCGAGCGCCGCGTACCGGAGCTCACCCTGCACGGGCTCGCCGCGTTCGGGGGCTCCCCGGCGGCCCTGGTCGCGGCCGCATCGCTCCGGCACAAGACGCAGAAGACCCCGTTCTTGCGCGTGCTCTACGGGACGGTCGCGCTGCAGGCGATCGTGGTCGTGGCGGCGCTGCTCCTGCGCCGCTGAGCACGCCGCGCGCGCGGGCGGTGCCCCACCTCTGCGCGAGCCGAAGCCCCGGCGCGGGCGCCGGCGAGGTCCCGGGGGGAGTCGTCCGGCCGCGCAGCCGAGTTTCACCCGTGGTCTTCAGACCTGAAAGACGACCCCCAGCGAACGCCGGGTTCCCCTCGACTGTTCGGCCACTTGTGAACGTCCGGAGCTGGCACGAAGGCTGAATGGGCGAAGGTGCCCGCCTGCGCCATGTGCCGGATCCTCGCCGCCGACCCCGACGACAAGCTCGAACCATGGGTGTCGGCGATCGCCGACGCCCTGGCCGCCACGGTGATCACGCGGCGACACGGCGACGACCTCGAAGCGGAGCTGCTCGGGGACGGGGGCTACGATCTGGTCGTCACCGCTGCGCAGCTCGAGGGAACGAGCGGCCTGGCCGTGCTCGCTCGCGCTCGCAGCCAGCGGATCGCCGTGCCCTTCATCGTCTTCACGTCGCTGCACGGCCACCTCGCGCGGGTGATGGTGAGCGACGCGGTGAACGAAACCCTGTCGAGCCGGACGCTCGATCGGGACAACCTCGCGATGCTCGCGCGCGGCTTCGTCAAGGGCCGCGGCCGGTCCCTGGCGTGAGCGCCGCGAGGCCCTCACCGCGTCACCCCGGCGCCGTTGCGCCCGGGCGCGCCCACCGCCGACGAGCTTTGCCACGCGGGACCCGCCCGGCTAGGCTCGGGCGCGGACGATTCCTCGGATGAGAGCCGGCGTCTTGACGTGGTCGGTGCTGGGCGCCTCCCTGGTCGGGGCGTCGCTCTGGGGGTCGCTGCAGGCCCGGACCGAGCCCGCCGCGCGGGGCGACCGCCCGGAACCGACGGCACCCGCGAGCGTCGCGCCCCGCGCGGAGCCCCCGGGCGAGCCCGCGCCGCCGGACGGCGCGCGCGCCGCGACCGAGCCCGCAGCGTTCCCGGACCTCTCCCAGAACGACCCGCGGCTCGGGTTGCCCGGCGACGGGGCCTCGTACTGCGGGCCCGTGGCCGTCAGCGACTGGCTGATCTGGCTCGCCGAGCACGGCTACCCGCGCCTCGCGCCGCCGGGCGCGAACCGGGACGCCCGGCACCTCGCGCTGATCCGCGCGCTCTCGGGGCCCCGCTACCTGGCGACCAACGCCACCGGTGGGACCGGCTCCCTGGGCCTCCTGCGTGGGCTCGAGCGGTGGGTGGTCGACGCGGGCTACCGCGTCGAGGCGCTGGAGTACGCCGGCTGGCGCGCCCACGACGCGCGCCACTCGACGGGGCAGCGGACCGTCGACCTCGTCTGGCTGGGCCGTGCGCTGCGCGAAGGCGCCGCCGGGTTCGTGCACGTCGGCTGGTATCACCCCCCGACCCGCTGGGAGCTGGCCCACGCGCGCCGCGGCGGCCACTGGCTCGCCGCCGTCCGCGCGGACGCCGCCGGTGACGGCCCCCCGGGCGGGGCGGCGCCCGCGGCGGGTGAGCTCTGGCTGGTCGATCCCGCCCCCTACGCGGGCAGTACGCCGGCGGTGGAGCACGTGCACGCGCGCCGCCTCGAGGGGGGCTGGCTCCTGGCAGACGGCGACCGCGTCGCCGCCCGCGGCGCCCTACTGCTCGGCGAGGGCATGCACCTCAAGCGCCCGGAGGACCTGGCCATCGTCGACGGCGCGGTGGTGCTCCGGCTCGCGCCCCCGTGAATTCGGCGCCGGGGAGGGCGCGGGCTCCGGATCTGGACCCCGCGGCGGGAGTCGGCTACGCCCTGGCGCGAGGAGTAAGCCCATGGTGAGGACGAGAATCGGCGTGGTCCTGGCGGTGCTCGCGGCGCTCTTGGCCTGCAAGCAGCAGAAATCCGAACCTACGGAGCCGCAGACCGACACGGCGACGGCGACGTTGACGGAGTCGGCCGCCATCGCGCCGGACACGGGCAGCGCGTCGACGGTCGGCACCGGCACCGTGGCCGACGTCGCGAGCGGCACGGGCGCGGCCACCGACACGGGCAGGACCGCCGTCGCCCCCACCGGCACCGCGACCCGGAGCGCGACGTCCGCCGCGACCGGCTCCGCCCACGGCACGGTGACCACCGCCGGGACCGGAACCGGGACCGGGACCCGGACCGCCTCGGCCACCGCCACCAGCACCGCGCCCCCGACGGGCACCGCCACCGGCACCACGACCGCCACGGCGTCCATCACCTCGGACGCCGCGCGGATGTGCCGGGACGGCTGCCGCTTCGCGGCCCAGCGCTGCACCAGCCTCGCGACGACGGCGGCGGAGCGGACCGTGTGCGCTCAGAAGAAGGCCGAGTGTGAGCGGCTCTGCCGGTAGCCGCACCCGCATGCCTCGTCGCGGCCGCCCCCGGATCAAGAAGCCGCCCATCCTGTTCGAGCGCTCGCAGCGGATCATCGCCCGGCTCGAGCGGGCGCTGGGCACGGGCTTCCTGACGTACTGGACCAGCCCGTCCGGCTCCGTCTGCGACTCCGACGTGCTGGCGCTGTACGAGCACTGCCGGCGCCTGAGCACCGACAAGATCTCGCTCTTCATCAAGTCGGACGGCGGCTCCGGGCAGGCGGCGCTCCGGATCATCAACCTGCTGCGGCAGCACACCCGCAGGCTCGACGCCCTGGTCCCCCTCGAGTGCGCCTCGGCGGCGACCATGATCGCGCTCGGCGCCGACGAGATCCACATGGGGCCGCTCGCCTTCCTCACCGCCGTGGACACCTCGCTCCGGCACGAGCTCAGCCCCACCGACATCGACAACGAGCTGGTGAGCGTCAGCCAGGACGAGCTCACCCGGGTGGTCCGCCTCTGGGAGGCGAAGTCACGCGGCGAGGGCAACCCCTACCAGGCGCTCTTCGCCCACGTGCACCCGCTGGTGGTGGGCGCCGTCGATCGCGCCAGCTCCCTGTCCATCCGCCTGTGCCGCGAGATCCTCGCCTTCCACCTCACCGACGCCAAGGCGGCGGCCCGGATCAGCCAGCACCTCAACGCGGATTACCCGTCCCACAACTACCCCATCACCCTGCGCGAGGCGCAGCGGATCGGGCTCGCCGCCCGGCCGCTCGAGCCCGCGATCAACGATCTGCTCCTCGAGCTGAACCAGGTCTACTCGGAGATGGGGCAGAAGTCGGTCACCGATTTCGACGAGCACAACTACCACAACAACGAGATCGCCAACATCGTCGAGGGCCGCGGGAAGCTGATGTTTTTCCAGGTCGAGAAGGATTGGCACTACCGCAAGGAGGAGCGGCGGTGGGATCCGATGAACGACCAGAGCTCCTGGCGCAAGGTCGAGCGCGCCGGGAAGACGGTGCGGCACTCCGTGTTCCACGTCCGCTGACGGGATCGGCTCGTGCCGGCTGATCGGCGAGGACCGGCCGCGCGCCGCCCCGCGGGAGGGGCCTTCCGCGGCGACGCGGCCGGGGGCTCGTTCGGTTGCCACCGTCGCTTGCCAGACAGCCCCGATCCGGCCTGGGCCGGGCGCGCCCCTGGCGCCGGCGTCCCATCCCGCGACCCCGCCCCGCGCGCCGCGGGGGGTTGAACTCCGGGGCCCGCTCGGCAACTATCCGCGGGCCCGAGCGCGACCCCGCGTACCGCGAGCCGCCGCGCCCCGTGGCCCCGCTGACTCGTACCCCCCACGAGAGAGAGAGAACCGCATGACCACCAAGATGATCTACCGCTTCGGCAAGGTGTGCGAGGGCGACGCCGCCATGAAGGCGCTCCTCGGCGGCAAGGGCGCCAACCTCGCCGAGATGGCCAAGATCGGCATCCCGGTCCCGCCCGGCTTCACCATCACCACCGAGATGTGCATCGAGTACTACAAGGTCGGCGGCTTCCCCGCCGGGCTCGAAGCCGCCGTCAAGGAGTCGGTGGCGTGGCTCGAGCAGGAGACGGGCAAGCAGTTCGGCGGCACCGACAACCCCTTGCTGGTGAGCGTCCGCTCCGGCGCGCGCGCGTCGATGCCCGGCATGATGGACACCATCCTCAACCTCGGCCTCAACGACACGACGGTGGAGGTGCTGGCCCGCCGCACCGAGAACCCGCGCTTCGCGTACGACGCCTACCGCCGCCTGCTCACCATGTACGCCAACGTCGTGATGGAGGCGCACCACGGCATCTTCGACGGCCCCATGAACGACGCCCGCAAGGCGGTCGCCAAGGCCAAGGGCATCGCCATCCCCGCGGACGTGGAGGCGCTCGGCCGCGCGGTGCCCGACACCATGCTCGGCGTCGAGGAGCTCAAAGGCGTGTGCGTGGCGTTCAAGCGGATCATCGCCGAGCAGATCGGTCGTGAGTTCCCGACCGACCCCTACGAGCAGCTGAAGGGCGCCATCCTGGCCGTCTTCCGCTCGTGGAACAACGACCGCGCCATCCTGTACCGCAAGATGAACGGCATCCCCGATGACTGGGGCACCGCCGTCAACGTCCAGTCCATGGTCTTCGGCAACATGGGCGAAACCAGCGCCACCGGCGTCTGCTTCACCCGGGAGCCCAGCACGGGAGAGAAGATCTTCTTCGGCGAGTGGCTGCCGAACGCGCAGGGCGAGGACGTCGTCGCCGGCATCCGCACCGGCCGCCCCATCGCCAAGGGCCAGGGCGAGGCGGGAACCTCCCTCGAGGAGGCCATGCCCGAGGCTTACCAGCAGCTCTTCGCCATCCAGGAGAAGCTCGAGAAGCACTACCGGGACATGCAGGACATCGAGTTCACGATCGAAGACAAGAAGCTCTACCTGCTGCAGACGCGCAACGGCAAGCGCGCCGGTCGGGCCGAGGTCAAGATCGCCGTCGATCTGGTGAACGAGGGGCTCATCGACCAGCAGACGGCGCTGCTCCGCGTGACCCCCGAGCGCCTCAACGAGCTCTTGTTCCCGGCCGTCGATCCGAAGACGACCGCGACGCCGATCGCGAAGGGCATCGGCGCCTCCCCCGGCGGCGTGACCGGCGTGGTGGCGTTCAGCGCCGAGGACGCGGGGGCCCGGGCCGAGAAGGGCCAGAAGGTCATCCTGGTCCGCGTCGAGACCTCGCCCGAGGACCTGCACGGCATGAAGGCGGCCGTCGGCATCCTCACCGCGCGCGGCGGCGCCACCAGCCACGCCGCGGTGGTCGCCCGGGGCATGGGGCGCACCTGCGTGGTGGGCTGCGCCGGAATCTCGGTCGACTACGCCGCGGGGAGCCTGACGGCGAGCGGCACCACCATCAAGGCCGGCGAGCTCGTGACCATCGACGGCTCCACCGGCAAGGTCTACGCCGGTGAGGTCGCCAAGATCCCGGCCACCCTCGGCGGCGAGTTCCAGACGCTGCTCGGCTGGGCGGACGCCGCGCGGCGGATGAAGATCCGCACCAACGCGGACACGCCGAACGACGCCAAGAAGGCGATCGAGTTCGGCGCCGAGGGGATCGGCCTCTGCCGGACCGAGCACATGTTCTTCGAGGAGGAGCGGATCCCGGCCATGCGCGAGATGATCCTGGCCAGCGACACGGCCGCCCGCGAGAAGGCGCTGGCCAAGCTCCTGCCCTTCCAGACGGCAGACTTCACGGGCCTGTTCCGTGTCATGAAGGGCCTGCCGGTGAACATCCGGCTGCTCGACCCGCCGCTGCACGAGTTCCTCCCGCAGGAGAAGAAGCAGATCGAGGAGCTCGCCCGGACGATGGGCGTCACCGTCGCCGCGCTGGAGGCGAAGATCGCCGAGCTGCACGAGTTCAACCCGATGCTCGGCAACCGCGGCGTCCGCCTGGCGATCTGCTACCCCGAGATCGCGGCCATGCAGGTGCGCGCCATCCTGACCGCGGCCTGCAACGTCAAGAAGGAGGGCGTCGAGGTCCTGCCGGAGATCATGATCCCGCTGGCCCTCAGCAAGGCCGAGCTCACCATCATGCACGAGATCGTGAACCGGGTGAGCGCAGAGGTCTTCGCGCAGCAGGGGATGAGCGTGAAGTTCAAGTTCGGGACCATGATCGAGCTGCCGCGCGCGGCGCTCCTCGCCGACGAGCTGGCGGAGGAGGCGGAGTTCTTCTCCTTCGGCACCAACGACCTGACCCAGACGACCATGGGCCTGTCGCGCGACGACTCGGGCAGCTTCCTGCCCGCGTACAAGGATCAGAAGATCCTGCCGCACGACCCGTTCGTGTCGCTCGACACCGCCGGCGTCGGCCAGCTCATCCGGATGGCCGTCGAGAAGGGCCGCCGGGTGCGCCCCGACATCAGCATCGGCATCTGCGGCGAGCACGGCGGCGATCCGGCCTCGATCGCCTTCTGCGACAGCGTCGGCCTCGGCTACGTGTCCTGTTCGCCGTTCCGCGTGCCCATCGCGCGCGTGGCCGCGGCCCAGGCCACCATCCGTTCCAAGCAGCAGAAGTGAGCCGGTGACCGCCGGCCTGGCGCCCCCCAGCGGGCGTCGCGGCCGGACACCCCGCCGCCGCTCCCTCCCCCGCCGGGGAGCGCGCGGCGGCGACGCGTCCGGGCTACGCTCAGGCCCAGCATGACCGCCCAAGCAAAGTCGGCGCTGGGTGTCCTCCCCTCCATGCCAGCACGATTCGCCTCCCTCTGGCCCGCGCTGCTGCTCGGCGCCGCCGGCGCCTGTGGGCCGCGGCCGCCAGCCGCTTCCACGCCGAGCCACGCCCCGCCGCCGAGCGCCGCCCCCGCGCCGGCCGCGAGCGCCACCAGCCCGGCCGCACCCGCGGCGTCGGCAGCGCCTGGCGCGACCGGCGTGGGTCCCCTCGGCGAGCGCTGCGGGGCGCTCGAGTGCGGGCGCTTCGCGACCCCGGAGGCGGCGTTCGAGGCCGTACTCGCCGAGCGCCCGCTGGTGCTCGCCATCGGCGAAACCCACGCCCAGGCCGGGACGGAGGGGATCCCGTCCTCGACCGCGCGCTTCACGAGCGCGCTGCTCCCGCTGCTCGGCGGCCGGGCCTCGGACCTGGTGCTCGAGCTCTGGGTGGCCGACGGGAGCTGCGGCCAGCGGGAGACCCGGGTCGCCGAGGTGCAGAAGCCGGTCACCGAGCCCCAGCGCGAGACGAACCAGAACGAGTTCGTGCTGCTCGGCCAACGGGCGAGCGAGCTCGGGGTGCGACCGCACGTGCTGCGCCCGAGCTGCGCGGACTACGACCGCGTCGTCGCCGCGGGAGCGGACGGCGTGACCGAGATGCTGGCCCTCATCGCCCGCGAGACGGAGGCGCTCATCGCCGCCACCCTGCGGCGGAACCGCGAGCAGGGGATCGAGCGCGTCGTCGTCGCCTACGGCGGCGCCATGCACAACGATCTGGTCCCGCGGGAGGGGCGTGAGGCCTACAGCTTCGGACCGAGCGTGTCCGCCCACACGGGCGACCGCTACGTCGAGCTCGACCTCATCGTGCCCGAGTTCATCGGAGACTCCGCGGCCTGGCGGTCGCTCCCCTGGTACGCTCACTTCGACCCCAGGGCGCACCCGGAGCAGGTGACGCTCCTGCGCGTCCGGCCCCGCTCCTACGTCCTGGTGTTCGCGCGCACCCTCACCCCGCCCGCGGCCGCGCCGCGCTGAGCGCGCCGGAGCCGCGGCTCACCTCCGCGCCCCGAACGCCCACGGCGCCGCGGCGTGGCGCCCGGCCCCCGGGTTCGCCGCCGTCCTCGTGCAACCGTCCCCGCCCGGTCCCCACGCCTGGGTTGCGGCGCCCGCGCCTCGGCTGCCAAGATCGGGGGCCCGTCGCGCCCGACACCGGTGGCGCCGCGCTGGAGGGTCGCATGCAAGATCGAACATCGCTTCCTTTCGCGGCCTGGCTCGCCGGGTCGCTCCTCGTCGCCTGCAGCTCGAGCGATCCGAACGGGCCCCTGGTCAGCGCCGGCCTCGCGCCCGGCGGCGGGACCCCGGGCGTGGGGGGCGGCGGGACCGGCGCCGCGAGCGGGGGCGGCGGCGGCAGCCCCGGGGGGACGGGCGGCACCTCGCCGACCGAGTGCGTCCTCGAGGCGGCGGCGATCATCGGCAACGCCGCGGGCGATCCCACCCGCATCGCCGACAACCTCGTCAACCCCACCGGCTGGGTGAGCGGCAATCCGTACGGCATCCAGGGCGCGTTCTTCGCCTACGGCGACGGGGTCGCTTGCACGCCGCCGGCGGGCAACCCCTGCGACGCGCGGGGATGTCACGTCGCCGGCAACGTCATCGAGGACGACACCTACACGGCCTGGGGCTGCGGGATCGGCCTGCAGCTCAACGCCACCTGCGAGGGCGTGCTGAGCGCCTACACGGGCGCGGCGAAGTGCTTCGACCTCACGCTGGCGGGCAACACGGACGGGGCGGCCGTGCGCATCGGCTTCACCCAGGCAGCGGACATGTCGAGCGGGCAGGTCGCGCCCTTCTACCCCATCGGGGCCTTCACCGACGGCTGGACGGGCACGGTCTGCGTCGACGACGCGACCTGCCCGAGCTGGGCCGTGGCGGAGGGCTGCGTCACCACCACCGCGCCCTACGCGATCCAGATCCAGATCGCCGGCGGCGAGAACGAAGGCATCGCGGACATCGCGCTGGTGGGGCTGGTGCCCCGCGAGGCCGGCAGCGGCACCGGCGGCACCGGCGGCACGGGCGGCACCGGCGGCAGCCCCGGGCCCGGCGGCCCCGCGCCGGCCCCGGTGGTGCCCTGCCCGAGCACCTCGGGCGCCGCGCAGTTCGGCAGCACCTGCGATCGGCTCGGCACCATCAAGAACGGCAGCCAGACCTACATGGTGCAGAACAACATCTGGAACCAGCAGGGCTCGAGCCAATGCGTCTCCGGCAACGAGCACGGCGGGTACATCGGCCTCGACGTGACGTCGGCGAACCACACGGTCACCAGCGACTCCCCGGCCGCCTACCCGTCGATCGTCAAGGGCTGGCACTGGGGGTTCCAGACCACCAACCACGAGATGGGCCGGCAGCTCTCGACCATCGGCTCCATCGACAGCCTGCTGTGCTTCTCGCCGCCCTCGAGCGGCAAGTTCAACGTCTCCTACGACATCTGGCTTCATCCCACCAACGGGAGCCTCGGCAACCAGGATCCCGCCGGCGGCGTGGAGATGATGGTGTGGCTCTACCGCGAGGGGGACGTGTGGCCCATCCGCGAGGCCGTGGATCGCTTCCAGTACCAGGGCTCCTGGTGGCGGGTGAGCGAGGGCACCGCGAACAGCTGGTCCGTGATCTCGTACATGCGCGAGACCAACGTCACCTCGGCCGAGCTCGACCTCAAGTACTTCATGAACGACGCCATGACCCGCGGCGCCATCACCAAGAAGATCTCCGGGAGCTGGTACCTGCTCGGCGTCGAGGCCGGCTACGAGATCTGGCAGGGCGGACAGGGCGCGCGCGTGGACTCGTATCGGGTCGACGTGAACTGAGGCCCCCGGGCGACCGCCGGCGCACGTCCCGACGGCCGACCCGCCGCGCCGCGCACGACGGGCCTTGACCGCCCCCCGCGCGCCCGGTACCCCGCGGTTCCCCCCAGCCGAGGAGGACCCCTTGGGCGCGCTCTCCGGTCCGCTCTCCGTAGCCAAGTTCTCCGTTCGGGGCGACGTCCCCGACGATTTCCGCAACACCTACCTGAAGGCCATCCGTCACCGCGCCTTCAAGCCGCTCCTGCCCGACGACGAGGCGGAGGAGCGGCTCGGGTGGTGCGTCGTCTCGGCGCCGCTCGACCTCGAGCTGACGCACGAGAGCGTCTACTACAACTCCTACCTGAACCTCGGGCTGCGCATCGATCGCTGGCGGCTGCCGGCGACGCTGCTGAAGGCGGAGCTCGAGCAGGCGATCGCCGAGCGACTGCTCAAGACCGGCAAGGAGCGCCTCGGCAAGACCGAGAAGGACGAGCTGCGGGACCGCATCGCGACCCGGCTGCGGAAGCGCGTCATCCCCAGCATGCGGCACTTCGATCTGGTGTGGAACCTGGACCAGGCCGTCCTCTGGTTCTGGAGCCAGAGCGCGAAGATCCAGGAGCAGCTCTCCGTGCTCTTCGAGCAGACGTTCGGCCTCGAGCTCGTCCTGCACAGCCCCTACGTGGCCGCGACCGAGCTCGGGCTCACCGAGGCCGAGTTCCGCGCCCTGGCCGCCGCGGAGGCGACCCCCTTCCACGCGGCCAAGCTCGCCGAGCGCGACCGGGCGCGAGCCCGCGAGCGAGCGCGCGCCGAGGAGCAGGCCCGCGCCGAGGAGCAGGCGAGCGACGGGGGGGAGGGCTGAGCCATGGATCTGGTCGATCGCATCGAGACGACGCGCTTCCTCGGCAGCGAATTCTTGGCCTGGCTGTGGTTCAAGATCGAGCTCTTCGAGGGGACGCTGGAGATCGGCGAGCTCGGCGCCGTGGAGGTCTGGCTCGACACCACGCTCCAGCTCGTCGGGTGGGTGGACGAGGGCGAGAAGGTCACGCTGCGCGGGGCGGCCCCCAGCAGCACGCCGGAGGCGTCCGAGGCCCTGCGCCAGGGCAAGGTCCCGCAGCGAGCGTCTCTGCGCCTCATCGTGGGCGGCAAGGAGGAGTACGTCTTCACCTTCAACGGGCGCGCGTTCTCCATCTCGGGCGTGAAGATCCCCGCGGTGCTCACCGACGCGACCGACGAGCAGTTCTACGAGCGGATGCGCCTCCTCGAGCAGCTCGATCAGGCGATCGTGAGCCTGTACGAGGAGTTCATCGTGCTCCGCCTCTCTCCGCTCTGGGAGAGCGAGGTCGCGCCCGCGATGCGCGAGTGGGTGCGGGGCAAGGAGTCGCTGACGCCCCGCGCCTACGCGGGCCTGGTCCAGCGCGCCCAGGCGCAGCGCGGCGCGCGGAGCGGCACGCGCACCCGCCGCGCCACTCCCGCCGGGGACAGGCGCGCTCGCCGCGCCAGGGCGCGCGACGCCGACTGACGCCGCGCCGCCAACCTGGTCCGCGGCGAGCGAGTCGCCGCGACGAGAGCGAGGACGCGAGGGTTTCGCAGCCAGGCCGACCAGGATCACGTCGTGACGGCCGGTCGGATCGCGGCGGGAACCCCGGCCGTCGCGAGCGCCGAACGAGCGCCCGGCTGCCGGGGATCCAGCACGGCTGCCGCCGCGCGGTGCGCCGGGAGCACCGCGGGAGCTCGACCCGCCCCTCGGACGCGCGAGTCTGCTTCGTCTGGGTTCCGAAGCCGACGAAGTGCTCGACCCCGCGCTCGAACGCCCCCGAGCCCGCCCTCGAAGCCCTTGGACCCCGAGCTCGAAGCGCTGGACCCGGCGCTCCCAGCAGCCTGCCCGTCCCCTCGGGGATTCGACCCCATCCCGCGAGCCGACCCCGCGGCGAGAGCGCGCTCCCACCCTCGGGGAATCGCTGCGCGCTGATCCGGATCCGCTGGATTCGGTTAGTCCCGCCCCGCACGCGCCGCGGCTAGGGCAGCGGGAACGACTCCGTCGGTGGCGGCGGCGGCGGAGCCGGCGGCGGCTGAACTGGCGGCGGCGGTGCCGGCGGCGGGGGGGCAGGCGGCGGCGGTGCCGGCGGCGGCACGGGTGGCGGCGGTGCGGCTGTAGGGGGCGGCGCGGCTGTAGGGGGCGGCGCGGCGGGCGGCGGCGCGACCCGTGGCGGTGCGGCTGGTGGCGGCGTAGCGGGCGCGGAGCGCATCGGTCGCGTCTCGGACGGACCAGCCCCGATGGACGGGGGCGCGGGCGTGACCGCGGGCGGCGCCGCAGAAGCGGGCCGCCGCGGCTGCGTCTCGGAGGGCCCGGCACCGACCGGCGGGAGCGTTGCGGACCCGGCGGGCGGCGCCGCGCCGGGCGGCGCGGCGGACGGTGCCGCGGGCGATGACGGCGTGCCGGCCGGTGTCCCCGTGGTGCAGGTCCGATACCGCTCGGCCACGGCCGCGCAGTCCTCGTCCGCCAGCCGTCGCCAGGCGGGGAGCACGGCGGGCACGATGCGATCCCAGCGCCAGAGCAGCCCGCCGCCCGCGAAGAGCGACACCTCGCGCTCGGCCCAGTCGCCGAGCGTGGCGACGCCGCCGCGCAGGCTGAGACTGGTGCGTTCGCCGAAGTGCACCTCCACGTTGAGGCCGCCGCGCGCCGAGAACCCGCCCCCGAGCTCCAGCGACACCGTGTCCCGGAAGAGCGAGGAGGCGGTCTGCGCGTCGAAATCGATCGCGCCCGTCTGGGGGTTGTACAGGTCGGCGTAGTCGGCGGGATTGATCGAGAACGGCTGGAAATGGGTGTCGAGGTTGAGGCTCGGCGCGATCTCGCCCCAGGGCGCGATGGTGACGGACTCCACCGGGGACAACGGCACCGCGAGCCCGGTGACGAGCGGCAACGTGAAGTAGTTGAAGTCGCCGCCGATGAGCGCGGCCGGCGCCGCGCCGAGCGACCACCCGATCCCGACGCGCGGCACGCCGTTGTCGTAGCGGCGCACCACCGCCCAGTCGAAGACCGCGGTGCCGCTGGCGCTCACGCCGTAGAAGTAGCGCGAGCCCTCCTTGAGCCCGATGTAGTGCGCGCCGAACTGGGCGCTCAGGATCCCGCTGGTCGAGGAGAAGTTCGCCCAGTACGACACCTGCGTGGTGCCGCCGCCGTCATGCCCACCGCCCAACCCTGCGAGCGACACGCTCGAGGCGCGGGCGTCCCAGGTCGCCACGCCCACCGGGTGCGTCCCCGGCCGGGCCTGCGCGAGTCCCGGCACCAGCAGGACCCCGCTCGCCATGACCCACGTCGCTCCGGTCCTGCCGCGCCGCATGCAGCTTCCCATTGGCGCATGGTAGACGCGCGAGCACGCGAAGCACCAGCCGCCAGCGCCGTGGTCCATGGGGCCCGCCCGCGGCCGAGGGGCCGAAGTCGGGCAGAGCCGAAGGGGAACGGAGGGATCGGGAGGATTGCCCTCGTTGGGGAGGCGCGGGGATGGGGCTTGGGGATGGGAGGAGATCCCGGGACGAAGCTCGAACCGGGGGTGGGGGACCGGGCTTGGACCGGGGATGGGGGATGGGAGGAAGGGGTGGGTTGGGAGCGGGGATGGGACAAGGCGTAGACGGAGGGGGTGCCCGGGGGCACAGTCGGTTATCATGGGGCGCCGATGAGCTACACGCGGGAGCAGGTCCTCGAGATCACCCGAGACGTGCTGGTGCGGCACGCGCGCGGACCGGTCAGCTTGACCGAAGAGACTGAGCTCGTCGCCGATCTCGGGGTCGACTCGCTCGGGGTCATGGAGGCCCTGGCGGAGGTCGAGGATCGCTTCGAGATCGCCTTCGACGACGACGATCTGCGCGCCATCGCCACCTACGGCGAGCTCTGCGACGTCGTCCTCGCCAAGCGGGCCGCGCCGTCCGGCAACGCCACCGACGCCTGACGTCGGGCGCTCACCCGCGCGAGATCGAGGCCGTGACGGTCACGCTGGCGGACGCCATCGAACGGGCCGCGCGGGCGACGAGCGGCGGCTTCCGCTTCGTCGAGGCTGGGAGCACGGCTTCCCAGGGCGGCGAGGAGTTCCTCCCTTTCGCCGCGCTCGTCGCCGCGGCGGACCGGGCCAGCGCCGCGCTCGCCGCGCGCGGGGTCGCGCGAGGGGAGCGCGTGGTGCTGATCCTGGCGCGACCCCGCGACTTCATCGTCGCGTTCCTGGGCGCCGCGCGGCTCGGCGCGGTCCCCGTGCCGCTCTACCCGCCCGCGGGGCTGCGCCGCCCCGACGCCTACGCCGCCGCCACCGCGCCGGTGCTCGCGCGCGCGCGCCCGCGCGCCCTGGTCGCTGACGCGCCGGTGCTGGAGCTGTTCGAGCGCGCGGGATTCACCGCGACGCCCGCGATCCGGGTCGCCGCCGAGCCCCTGCGCGCGGACGCCCCCCCGCCAGCCCCCGCGCGACCGGCACCGCCGGACCCCTGCTTCATCCAGTTCACCAGCGGCTCCACCGCCGCGCCCCGCGGCGTCGTCGTCTCGCACGAGAACCTCGCCGCCAACGTGCAGGCCTTCATGCACGAGGGCCTGCGGGTGACGCCCGAGGACTCGGGCGTCACCTGGCTCCCGCTCTACCACGACATGGGCCTCATCGGCTTCGTGCTGGGGCCGCTCTACACCGGCAACACGGTGACCTTCCTCGCACCGCCGACCTTCCTCAAGCGCCCGCTCCGCTGGCTCGAGGCCATCGCCCGCCACCGCGCCACGGTGTCCTTCGGCCCGTGCTCCGCCTACGCGCTGGTAGCGCGGCGCGCCGCGGGGCTCGACCTCGGTCACCTCGATCTGTCCTCGTGGCGGGTGGCGGGCTGCGGCGCGGAGCCGATCCACGCCCCCACGCTCGCGGCCTTCGCGGCGGCGCTCGCGCCGGCCCGCTTCGATCCGCGGGCGCTGGTCGCCTGCTACGGCCTGGCCGAGGCCACGCTAGCGGTGACCTTCGCGGCGCTCGGGCGCGGCCTCGCCAGCGAGCGCGTCGCGGCCGGAGTGCTGGCGCGCGAGGGCCGCGCGACGCCCGCGGCCGGGGTCGAAGACGCCGTCGAGCTCGTCGCCTGCGGACGCGCCTTCCAGGGCCACGAGGTCGCCGTGTTCCCGCGCGAGGCCGGGGCTAGCGCCGCCGCGACCTCGCCGCTCCCCGAGCGCATCGTCGGCGAGATCGGCGTGCGCGGACCCAGCGTCACGCGCGGCTACTTCGGCGAACCGCCGCGCGACGACCCCGGCGGCTGGCTCCGCACCGGCGATCTCGGCTACCTCGCGGACGGGGAGCTCTTCGTCTGCGGCCGCGCGCGGGAGCTCGTGATCGTCGGCGGCCGCAACTATTTCCCCCAGGACCTCGAGGAGCACGCAGCCGCGGTCCCCGGCGTGCGACGGGGCCACCTGGTCGCGTTCGGCGCGCTCACGACCGCCGGCGACCGCGAGCGGGTCGTCCTGGTGGTGGAGGCGACCGCGCGCGACCCCGCGGCCCGCGCCGCCATCGCCCGCGACGTGGCGCGCGCGGTGTCCGGGGCCACTGGCCTGCTCGTCGACGAGGTCCACGTGGTGCGCGCGGGCGCGCTGCCCAAGACCTCGAGCGGCAAGCTCCGGCGCGCGGAGGTACGGGCGCTCCACGCCGCGGGGCGGCTCTCGGAGCTCGGCGCCGCGAGCCCCTCGGAGCCCCCCGCACCGGGGTGAGCACCGCCAGCCACCGCCTCCTTCGCGCGTGCGGCAGCGGCGGCGCGCGGAGGCGCGGCGAGGCCCCGCACCGCAGCGCCCCGCTCGCCGGGGTGGAGCGCGCTCGCGCCATGACGGGCAGCGCGCGCGGTTCCCGCCGCGATCCTTTGCGACCCGGCGGAAGATTCTGCGGGGTCACCCTGGGCGCGAGCACCCGGCGCTCGGGGTCGACGACGTGAGGCGCGCGCGGTTCCTTCCTGGTGCGCCTGGCTGCTGGCGCGCGTTCCGCGCGGCACGACCCATGCACCACCGCATCGGTTGGCTCGCGTGGCGATGACTCGTTCCTACCCGGACGCACCTGTGCGACTCGGGCTCACCCTCTGCGCGCGCGGCCGCAGCTGGCCGAGAAGCACGCACCTCGGGCGCGGCGCGCTGGCGTGCCGTCGCGCGCGCGCAGAACTCCCCCCATCGAGCCTGGGGACTCGTGCCATAATCCATAAGGGTCTGGAAGTCGGCCCGCCCCGGTCCTCCCACGCGAGGCAGCTCGCGCAGCAGGACGTCGGGCACCGGCTCCCGAAGCCAGGCGCCGCGCGAGCGAGCCCCCTGGCGCGGCGTGAGCAGCTCAACGGAAAGTTACACCCATGACGACCCCCATCAGGACCGTCCCGTCCCCTCGCCCGCGCACGAACGTGGCCGTCGGCGCGCTCTGGAAGCGGCTCGCTGCGCTTGCCGCGCTGAGCGCCGCCGCCGTGGGCCTGGTGTTCGGCTGCTCCACCGACGATGCGTCGCTGCCAGCGCCCGGCGCGGGTCCAGGCCTCGCGACGGGTTCGACCGAGCTCCGCTGCGCCGAGGGCACGACGCGGGCCTGCGCGACCACGCTCGCCGTCGAGGGCGAGAAGCTCTCCTGCTACGAGGGGCGGCAGACCTGCGTCGGGGGCGCCTGGGGGCCGTGCCTCGACGGGACCGTGGTGGAGCGAACGGCGCCGGATCGGCGCGTCGTCGCCCAGCTCCGCGCGCAGGACACCGGCGTGCCCTGGGAGCTCTGCCTCACGGCGGGCTTCGGCACGGCGGGCGCGTCCGGGATCGCGGGAGCGGCGGGCGCACCGTCCATCGTGCCGATCTTCAACAACCCCTGCGATCCCCGCTGCCGCATCCAGTATCAGCCCGGGACGTACCCGGGCATGACCACCGGCGGGAGCATGCGGGGTGACCGCGCCAAGGTGCTCGGCCATTTCGAGCTGCCCCCGACCCCGCCCTGCACCGACGGCTCCGACTGCCAGGCGAACACCCGCTGCGAGGAGCCGACCACCGAATCCTGCGCGCACCTGACCTGCCTGGCCGGCTCCGCGCTCGACCCCGCCTGCGATCCATGCGTCACCGACATCTGCGACACGAGCGACGGCGACGGCAACGCCGACTGCTGCGCCGTGGCCTGGGACGCGTCCTGCGTGGCGATGGTGAAGACCGTGTGCGACGGCTTCTGCGCCGACGATGTCTGCACTCACTCGCCCTGCGACGAGGGCGAGGGCCTGGTGTCTGGCTGCGACGATCCGACCGCCTGCGTGGCGGACGTCTGCGCGGCCGAGCCTTCCTGCTGCGGCAACGGTCCCGGCAACTGGGACGCCACCTGCGTCGCGGCCGTGGACACCGTCTGCGGGATGTTCGTCACCATCCCGAGCTGCTTCGACGGGCTCCAGAACGGTGACGAAACCGGCGTCGACTGCGGCGGCAGCGCCTGCCCCGCCTGCGGCACCTGCTCCGACGGCCTGATGAACGGCGCCGAAACCGGCGTCGACTGCGGCGGCTCCTGCCCCACGGCCTGCGCCACCTGCACCGACGGCCTGATGAACGGCACCGAGACGGGCATCGACTGCGGCGGCTCCTGCCCCGCCTGCCCCCCCTGTTCGGATGGGCTGCTCAACGGCCCGGAGACGGGCATCGACTGCGGCGGCTCCTGCCCCGCGGACTGCCTCGACGGCCAGGGCTGCGCCGGCGCGGGCGACTGCCTGAGCGGCACCTGCACCGCCGGCGTGTGCGTCTGCGGCGACGGCCTCACGAACAACGGCGAGTCCGGCACCGACTGCGGCGGCGCCTGCCCCGCCTGCACCGACGGCGAGACCTGCACGGGCGGCGGCGACTGCATC
>CAYVRP010000065.1:0-37447 GCA_964454025.1 uncultured Polyangiaceae bacterium
GGGGACCGGCGGCTCGGCCACGGGCGGCGCGACGAGCGGTGGCGCCGCGACGGGCGGTCTGGCCACGGGCGGCGCGACGAGCGGTGGCGCCGCGACGGGCGGCTCGGGGACGGGCGGCATGGCCACGGGCGGGATCGCGACCGGCGGCGCCGCGACCGGTGGCACGGGAACCGGCGGGGTCACGACGGGCGGCACCGCGACGGGTGGCACCGCGACCGGCGGCGCGCAGACGGGCGGGGCGAGCACGGGCGGCGCGCAGACCGGCGGCACGCCGACGGGCGGCACGGAAGCCGGCGGCTCGCCGACCGGGGGCGCCGCGGCGGGGGGCAGCGGGACGGGCGGCGGTGGCGACGAGTGGTTCCCCTGCGACGGTAGTACGGAAGGCTACGACGCCACGGCCATCCAGTCGGGCGGCACCTGGACGGTCACCGCGGGCGGCAGCACGCGCTACACGGGCGCCGACATGGCGGCCGCCATGTCGGCGGCCTACGGCGCGTTGAGCAGCGGCCGGCCCACGAAGGAGAGCGTCCTCATCCAGGGCTCCGGCGACGTCTCGGCCGACGCTCAGATCCGGATCCCTGCCTACACCATCGTCAACCTCTGCGGGACCCTCAACGTCACGGGCACCGCCAGCCAGTCCGATCGATCGCCCTTCTACGCGCGGGGCGCGACCGACATCGACATCCCGCATGCGACCCTCACCGGCAACCCCCAGTACGGGATGTTCTTCCGCCAGGTGAGCCGCCTCCACCTCGGACAGCTCGCCTTCCGGCTCGGCGGAGCAAGCTCTGGGATCGGGGTCCGCATCGACAACAACCCGTCCGGAGGCGGGGCGTTCGTGACCGACGTCACCATCGACTACGTCTACGCGGAGGCGACCGGCAGCCACGGCGTCGAAACCTACGGCGTCGACGGCTTCACCCTCGGGCGCTTCGACGGCGTCGACACGGGCGAGTGCGGCGTGCTGCTGAACATGTCGGTCAACGCGGAGATCGGCGCCGTGCACTGCGAAAACTGCGGCGCCGGAACCGGCTATGCGGCGTTCCGCATGGCCAACCGCAACGGTCGCATCGGCGACGCCTACCCCACCAACGTCCACGTCGGCGAGGTCTACGCGCGCGGCGGCGGTCGCGGCGTGTTCTGCGTCTCCGAGAGCGGTGGCGCCGTGATCGATCGCGTCGACCTCGCCGACACCGGCAGCAACGCCATCCTGCTCGAGAACTGCTACAACGTGACCATCGCGGCCGAGTCGGGGCGGGTGGAGGGTCCTGGCGACGTGCGCATCGCCGCTCGCGACGAGTTCGCCAACAGCGCGGACATCACCCTGTCGAACCTCACCCTGGTCGACACCGCGCTGAACGAGAGTCCTTGCGGCGTCAACACCGTCCTGGCGAACAACGTCTTCCAGAGCTCCCGCGACAACAGCTGCGATTGAGGGGTCCCCGCGGGCCGGGGGGCCCGGCGGTGCGCCCCGGGTGACCGCCCCGCGCCTCCCCGCGCCGCAGAGCGCGGCGGCCCGCGCGCTCCGGCGGCTCCGTGCCTGCCGGTCACACCACCTGTGCCGAGGCGGCACGGGGGTGCCGCACCGCGCGGGGAGATCGTGCCTCGGTCGCAGGAGCGACGCGGGCCCCGGCGGGGCTCGCCCCTTGCAAGGTGGTCACGGCATGGGACCCCCGCTCGCCGCCCGCGACCTGTCACCGCTCCTGGCGCTCGCGGTGTCGCTCGTCGCGAGCGCGCCGCGCCCCGCGGTCGCCGCGCCGCGCGGCGTCGCCGCCGAGGGGCCGCGGGCGCTGGCGGAGCGGGTGGTGGTCCGTGACCTCGCGGTCAACCCCGCTGCGCGGCGCGCCGAGGACTGGCGCGCCGCCGTCCTCCTGTTCGCGCTCGTGCGCGCCGCCCGCGGCTCCCCGGCGGGATCGACCTACCTCGGCTACGTTCGCGACTTCTTCGCCGCGCGCGAGGGGCGGCGCGTCCTGCGGGTGACCAGCGCCGACCAGGCCGTGCTCGCGCTGCCCGCGGCCGAGCTCGCGCTCGCGGACGGCGATCTCGTCGCGCCCCGCACGGTGCGGCTCGCGCGCGAGTTCTTCGCCACCGAGCCCGAGAACGAGCTCGGTGTGCGCGATCACGTGGGCGCTCGCCACCGGCTCCGGCCCTGGCTCCCGCTGACGCGGCGCTTCACCCGCCCCGCGATCTGGGTCGACTCCCTGGTGATGGCGGTGCTGACGGAGGCGCGCCTGGCGGCGCTTCAGGGCGACCCCGCGCAGCTCGAGAGAGCGTGCGAGGCCGCGCTCGTGTACGCGGAGTACTTGCAGACGTCGAGCGGGCTCTTCAAGCACGCCTACTACTACGTGTCTGATCGGACGGCGCCTCGCGGCGACTCCTGCTGGCTCCGCGGCCACGCCTGGGCGATGGTCGCGCTCGTCGAGCTGATCGAGCAGGTGCCGGCCGACCACCCGCGCCGCCCGGCGCTCGTCGACGCCTTCCGCCGTGCCGCGCGCGGTCTCGTCGCGGCGCCGACCGCGCCCGGGGGCCTCTGGCCTACCTTGCTCGCGTACGATGGGTCACCCAACCCCGCGGAGGTGTCGGGCTCCCTGCTCGCCGGGTACGCGCTCGCCAAGGGAAATCGTCTCGGCCTGGTCGACCGCGGGGCCCGCGCGGCGGCGCGCCGCGCCTGGCGCGGGATGCTCGACGAGCTCGAAACTGCTCGCGATCACTCGCTTCACCTCGGCGGCGCCTCGGGGCCGACCAACGCGTCCCTCCGTCCCGGCTCGTACACTTCACCACTCCGCCGCGAAGCGCGTGACGCAGCCTACGCCCTGGCCGGGCTGCTGCTCCTCGCCAGCGAGCTCGAGCCCCCGCCCGAGAGGGTCAACAAACCGCCCGACCTCGGCTAGGGTGGCCGCGTGAGCTGGGCCGACGTGCTCGTCCTCTTGATGCTCCGGCTGCCCGCGCATCACCTGGACGAAGAAACCCCCGAGGAGCGGCGAGCGCGCATCGAGGTCATCGCCCAGGCCATCACGGAGGCGAGCGCGCGCGCCACCTGCCGCGACGCGGCACCCGAGGACGGCTGCTTCCGGCACTGGCCCGCCGACGAGCGCGACCTGTCCGTGCTGCTCGTCACCCAGGCCTACTGGGAGTCGCGGCTCGCGAGGAACGTGCACGAGGGTCGTTGTCGATCCTACGAGTGCGATCCTTACACGAGCCCGCTCACCGGCAGGATCGAGCACCGCTCCCGGAGCCTCTGGCAGCTCCAGCTGACCTCGCTGGTCGCGGAGGAGTGGGATCGGCTCGTGGGGACCTCGCTCGAGGCCACGCGGAACGCCGCCTTCGCGGCGTCGAAGTTGCTGGGGCGCGGCTGGCGCGCCTGCCGGACCATCCCGGGCGCCATCAGCCGCTACGCGGGGGTTGGTGACTGCGACTGGAAGGGCGCGGCGCCGCGCCACCGCCAGTTCCTCGAGCTCCGGGCCGCCGCCACGCGGCTGGAGCGCGAGGCGGCGCCGGCGCCGTGACCGCGGCCCGCCCCGCGCGCGGGGGCGCGGCGCCTCCTGCCCGTCCTAGCGCCGTCAGGTCCGCGTGCGGGCGGATCGGCGGCGTCCCGGCGCGCGCGAGGGGCGCGCGCGCCGGGGGCGGCGCCGCCTCGCTCACAGATCGCAGAAGCCAGCCGGCGCCGCCACCCCGAAGGAGTAGGGGCGCGCCTGCTTGAAGACCAGCGCGCGCTCGGCTCCCATCAGCTTGAACTCCACGTCCATCGCGAACCAGCCCTGGGCTCCCTCGGGATCGAGGCGGGCGCGGAAGTGGTCGTGGACCGCGCGCATGCTGCAGACGAGCTCCTGGAGCTCGCTCGGCCCGAGGACGGGGTGGTCGCCAGGGAGGCTCGACTCGCCGCGCCAGGTGACCCGGGTCGGATCGCCGGCCGCGCCCACGAACTCGTCGCTGGTGACGCCGGGGGCCGGGTTGGTGACGAGGGCCTCGCCGATCTGGGCGTTGACGTAGTAGCGGTCGCCCCGCATCGGGTCCAGGACGTCGCGGCTGACGATCACGCCGTTGGCGGCCTCGTGGTGGTAGGCCGGGTGGATCAGGACTCCCATCGCCACCGCCGACTGCTCGACGCGGTAGGCCTCTCGCTCGTCGTACGCCCGCGGGTTCCAGAGGCTCGCCCACACGGCGCGGAGCGCGTCTTCGACGCCGTCGCGCCCGTCCTCGGGCTCCCAGGCGAGCGAGTCGTAGAGGCCGGCGCCGCTGAACTCCGCCAGGTCCTCGGTGTTGCTGCTGCTCCGGAAGCGGAGCCGCTGCCCGGGCCAGGTTTCGTCGATGGTGGCGACCACCGCGTCGAGGAGGGCCGGGTCGACCGGGTAGGCGAGGATGGCCGCGCGCACCTCGGCCAGCCCGGCCTCTCGCGCCGCTGGATCGGCGACGAAGTCGGGGTCGGCGCGGCGCTCGGCCAGGATCGCCTCCGCGCCGCTCGCGGCGAAATGCTCCATCGAGTGCACCACCGGGACACCGACGGGGCGATCGGGGAGCGCCGTGGCGCCGCAGACCGCCACCCGGCCGAGCTCCGCGACCTGGGCTGCCTTGCCGCCGAGCCCCGGGAGCGACCCCAGGTCGTGCTCGGCGAGATCCTGCGGGCCGCGCAGGCTCGGGTCGAGCCGGGGTGTCAAGGGCGGGCGCTCGGCCTCCCGCGCCGCCCAGAAGGCGACCGCCTCCTCCGCCGACGCCGCGGTGAGCGAGTAGTCGGCGGCGCGGACCTCGAGGCGCACCAGCCGGTCGAGCAGCGGCGCGACGGTCGGATCGTCGCGGGCGTCGCGCAGGAACATGTTCGGGGTCCCGCGCGCGCGGCTCAGGATGTTGACGTGGGACAGCGGGGTCTGGATCGCCTCGGTGACGAGCCCGGCGACGAACGGCAGATCATTGGGGACCTGGTCGGTGACCAGGACGTCGTGGGGGCCGAGCGCCGCGTCCGCGAGCGCGTCGGCGCGGACGAAGCGCAGGGTCCCGTAGGCCACCGCGGGGGTGAGGGGCTGGAACGTCACGCCCCGGTAAGGGGCGTTCGGGTCGACGAGCGGCACCCGGCCTTCGATCTCGAGCGCGCGCTCCACCTGCGTCTGGTCCTGGGGGCGGATGGCCCAGCGCGTCGGTTCGGGCACGGCGCGGAGCACGGCGTAGAAGGCCCGCTCCATCAGCGCCGGCGTGATCTCGTCGCCGACCGCGAACTCGACCGTGTAGAGATCCGGGCCCGCGTGGTGGACGAGATTGCCGAGCAGGTAGCGGCGGCCCTCGGTCCGGAAGTACTGCTCGACGCTGAAGGCGTACCAGCCCCGGTGGAAGGCCAGGTAGCCCTCGGGGGTGCAGCGATCGACGTGCGGCTCGCCGTCGATGACCTCGCTGATGAACAGGTAGTGGAGATCCCACTCCTCGGAGTCGAGGAGCGTGACGCGATCGCCGGCGTCCATGTCGACGATGAACTCCACCCCGGCGATCCCCGTGCGCGCCCGCGCCGCGGCGAGGGCCGTGAAGTCGCCGGGGGTGCGCAGGGCGCGCAGGTGGTCGCCCACGTCGCGCGCGGGGACCTCGTCGCAGTCCTCGCCGCCGCGACCCGGGGTCGCCGCGGCGCAGAAGCGGAAGGGGGACGCGGGCGCCTCGCCGCGCGCCAGCGCCGCGCCCTCCGGCCACTGATCGAAGTCGATCCGGTCGACCGGCGTGCCGTGCGCCGTCTCCCAGAGGGTGACGACGCCCTCGAAGCGGGGGTCGGCGGCGAGGGGGCCGAGGTCTGCCGCCGTCACCGGGACCACGAGGCGCGCGCCGGGCGCGAGTGTCGCCGAGGGCCAGCGGAGCGCGACGCCCTCCGTCGGGAGCGGCCACGGCCGCCCGACCGCGCTCGGCGCGATCCGGAGCTCGTAGCCCGCGAGCTCGACCGGCGCGTCAACCGTGCTCACGATCTCGACGAACTCGGCGGGGCGGAGCGCGCGCTCCGCCAGCGCGAGCGGCACGGGGGGGGGGGGCCACGGCTCCGGCCACGCGTAGTCGGCGAACGCGATGCCCTCGGGCAGCTCCGCGGGGGCCTCGGGCGCGCACCGGTCGCCGTTCGGACGACCCGGGGAGGCCCAACCGCAGACCATCAGGTCACCGGTGCCGTCGGGGAAGCGCGCGAAGGCGTGGTGTTCCGCCAGGGCCGGGACCGAGACGGAGTCCCAGAGCGTACCGTCCGCGAGCGTGAGCCGGAGGCGCTCGCCCTCCCGGGCGAGCTCGAGGGGCAGGTGCGACGGCCCCTGCTCGGGCTCTCCGTCGGCCCAGAAGAGCGCCACCTCCCCGGGACCGAGCACCCCGTCCGGCAGCGCGACCGTGGTCCGGCCGTCCTCGAGCCGCGCGGCGCCGAGCTCGATCGGGTCCGGACTCGCGTTGACGATCTCCAGGTAGTCGTCGGTCTGCCCGAGCTCGTCGACGTAGACGCCCTCGTTGTCGCTGACCACCTCGTTGATCCGGAGCGCGAGCGGGGGCGCGGGCGCCGGGGACGGCTCGGGCTGCGTGAGCCCCACGCGGCCCCCGCAACCGCCGAGCGCCGCGAGCGCGACGACGGCGATCCGGCGGCCAGCGGCACTCATGCCCAGGATCCTACACCGTGCGGTCCGGCGCGGCCCGTGACGGGGCACCCTCCCGCGACCGCGGCGAACCGTTGTAGGGTAGGTGCCCATGTGGGACGCCCTGCTCGCCGAGCTCTGGGATCAGCTCTCACTGGTGCTCCTGGGCGGGCTGCTGCTGATCACCGTGCTCGTCCGGACGGCGCGCCCCGAGGAGCGCGAGCGCCTCCGCCCGGTGGCGCTCCTCGCCGCCGCTCACCTGGCGGTGGTGCCGGCGGTCGCCGCCCTGCGCGCGGCTGGATCCGCGGCCTACCCCGCGGTGCGGCTGGCGTCCCTGGTGCTCGCCGCACTGGCTGCCATCGGGGCGCTCTCGCTGCTGCTCTTCGCGGTGCTCCTGCCCCTGGTGCGGGTGCGGGCACCCCTGATCCTCCGGGACGTGGCGTCGGCGGTGGGGGCGGCCGTCTCCATCATCCTCCTCGCCAACCAGGCCGGGTTCCCGCTCTCGGGGCTGATCACGACCTCCGCGGTGCTCACCGCCGTGATCGGCTTCTCCATGCAGGACACCCTCGGCAACATCATGGGCGGCATCGCCCTGCAGCTCGATCGGAGCCTCCAGGTGGGGGACTGGGTGAAGGTCGGGGACGTGACGGGCCGGGTGGTCGAGATCCGCTGGCGCTACACCGCGGTCGAAACACGCAACTGGGAGACGGTGCTGATCGCCAACAGCGTCCTCGTCAAGTCCCAGCTCGCGGTCCTGGGGCGGCGCCAGGGGCAACCGCTGCAGTGGCGGCGCTGGATCTGGTTCAACGTGGACTACCGCTACCCACCTTCGGAGGTGATCGCCGCCGTGCAGGAGGCGATGGACGGGATCGTGATCCCCAACGTCGCCGCCGAGCCGCCGCCGGCCTGCATCCTGATGGAGCTCGGCGAGAGCTTCGGCCGCTATGCCCTGCGGTACTGGCTCACCGATCTCGCGGTCGACGACCCGACGGACAGCGCCATGCGCACCCGGATCTACTTCGCGCTGAAGCGGGCGAACATCCCGCTCAGCATCCCTGCCCACGCGCTGTTCGTCACCCAGGACTCCGACGAGCGCCGCTCCCACAAGGAGCACACCGAGCAACAGCGGCGGCTCGCGGCCCTCGGCTCCATCGAGCTGTTCGACGGGCTCGGGGCCGCGGACCGAGCGACCCTCGCCGACGCGCTCCGGCCGGCCCCCTTCACGGCCGGCGAGGTGATGACGCGGCAGGGGGCGGAGGCGCACTGGCTCTACGTCATCGTGCGCGGCGAAGCGGCGGTGCGGGTGGCGGAGGGGGACATCGAGCGGGAGGTGGCGCGGCTGCGCGACGGCGACTTCTTCGGAGAGATGTCGCTGATGACCGGCGCGCCGCGGTCGGCGACGGTGGTGGCCGTCTCCGACGTCGAGTGCTTCCGCCTCGACAAGGGGGCGTTTCAGGCCATCCTCGAGCGGCACCCGGACCTGGCCGAGCAGGTGGCGGAGGTCCTCGCCCGGCGGCGGATGGGGCTCGAGGCCGTCCGGGAGGGCCTCGACGCTGCGGCGCGCGAGCGGCGGCTCGCGGAGACGAGCCGGGACATGCTGGGGCGGATCCGTTCGTTCTTCGGGCTCGCGACGCCGGCGGTCAGCACCGAGCCGCCGGTGAGCCTGCGGCGGTGAGCTCACGTCTGCCGGCGCGGGCATCCCGGCTCGTGCCGGCCCGCGGTGGACCCGCGCTCTTCAGCGACGCGCTGGGGGGAACCGGTCAGGGCGCTGACGAGCGCCCGGTCGCCAACGCGGTCAGCACGACCAGGGCGGCGAAGAGCAGCCGCGCCCGCAGCGCGAACGGCGCGAGGGCCGGGGCGGCGGGGGGGGGCCAGCCTCCCTCGTGAGCAGGTCGGAGAGGACGTCGTCTCGCGCCAGGGAGCGGGCGAGCCCTGCTTGGAGCGCGGCGCAGCCCAGGGTGGCGAGCGCCAGCACCAGGAGCCCCACCCGGGCGGCGGGCCATGCCCCGCGCCGGCCGGGCCAGGCCGCGCCTGCATCCGCGGTTCTTCTGCGGGCGGTGTCTCCGCCGTCGGCATGGCGAGCAGGAGCGTGTTGCCGAGGAGCCCTCCGAGGGTGAAGCCACGGCCCGGCGGCGAAGGCACCGGCACCCCGAAGGGCGTTGTCTCGCGATCGAGAGAGGCGAAGCGCCCGGTTACCGTGGGTGCGGGCCGCGAAGGCGAGGAGCGCCGGGCTCGCCAGCCATCGCGGCGGCGCGGGGCATCGCGGGTGTCGCCGGCGGCTCGCTCCGCTCCCCGGTTGACCCCCACGGCGGACCTCGGCGACCGTCGAGCCCGGCATGGCCCGCCCCGCCCCGCCCCGTGACGTCGAGCTCTGCTGGCCCGGCAAGCGCGGTGGTGCGGCACCACCGCCCGCAGGCGCCCGCGTCGAGCTCGTAGAGCGCGTCCCCGGTCTTGGTCAGCCGTCCCCCGGCGCCGCCCCACCGCCACGCCCGAACCGGCTGCTCCTCGGCGACAACCTGGCCGCCCTGGCGGCGCTCGGCGGCGAGCTCACGGGGCAGGTCGACCTCGTGATCGTGGATCTGCCGTTCGCGACCGGCAGCGAGTACCGGGTGCCCCTGCGCCTGGGCGAGGCCGCGGGACCCGGCGCGCCGCGCGAGCTGGTCGCCTTCCGGGACGCCTGGGGGCCCGGGCTCGCGGGCTACCGCACCATGCTCGAGCCACGGCTCCGCCTGCTCCACGAGCTCCTGAGCGAGCGCGGAAGCGCCTACGTGCACGTCGATCAGCGCGCGAGCGCGGTGGTTCGCCTCCTGCTCGAGGAGATCTTCGGTCGCGACGCCTTCGTCAATGAGCTCATCTGGACCTATCGCACCGGGGGCACGCCGGGCCGGCTCGGCTTCAGCCGCAAGCACGACACCATCCTGTTCTTCGCCAAGGACCCGGCGCGGACCCTGTGGAACCCGGCGCTGGAGAAGTCGCGCCTCGGCCACCGCTACGGCTTCAAGAACGTCGAGATCCTGGTCGATGAGGGCGGGCCCTACCGGTGGGCGAAATGCCGGGACGTCCTCGACGTGCCCGCGCTGCGCGGCAACCAGCCCGAGCGGGTCGACTACCCGACGCAGAAGCCCGAGGCCCTGGTCGAGCGGCTCGTGCGCGCGTCGACCGAGCCGGGGTCGCTGGTGCTCGACTGCTTCGCCGGCTCGGGGACGGCGCTCGTGGTCGCCGAGCGGCTCGGCCGGCGCTGGCTCGGCTGCGACGCGAGCCCGCTCGCGGTCGCCGTCGCCCGCAAGCGGCTCCTCGCGCTCGCCGAGCGGGCGCCGTTCGAGATCGCCGTCGTCCGCCCGGAGCTCGAACAGGCCGCGCGGGGGCCCGTGCCGTGCCCCCGCGTCCGCGCGGTCGTGGACGGTCGCGACGTGCGCGTCGAGCTCGTTGGCCTAGCCTACGACCGCGTCGACGCGCTGCCGGCTGGCGTCAGCCTCGATCGGGAGCGCTCCACGGAGCTGGTCGACTCCTGGGCGGTCGGCTGGGACTGCCCGGACGGGATCGTGACCGCGGACTGGGTCGCCTGCCGTGGCCGCGCCGAGCGGCGCTTGCCCCGGGTGTCCGCGCCCCACCGCTATCCCCGGGGCGGCCGCTACCCGATCGTCGTCTCCGTGCTCGATGTCTTCGGTGGCCGCGGCACGGTGGCCCTGCCGGTCGAGGTCGCTGGATAACCCCGGCGTCTGACCCCGCCGCGCCGCCCCGGAGCGGCAAGGCTCAGAAGTGCCCGATCAGGCCCACCCCGGCGCCGATGCGCTGGTACGACTCGCGCTCGTGCCACTCTTCGGGCACGTTGGGCGCTGGCGCGAGGCGCTCCTCCTTGTGCTGCCCGGCGAACGCCACGTCGCCGCTCGGGCCGACGTAGAACCCGAAGTGGGGGACCGGCCGCACGACGAAGAGCACGTCGAGGGAGGCGAGCCAGACCGTGTCGATGTCCCGGTCCTCCTCGCTCGTCGGCAGCGGGCGGGAGACGGTCCGCTGCAGCCCGGGTCCCGCCCGGAACCAGAAGCCGACCACGTCGGTGAACATGAGGGCGTAGCCCGCGCGCAGGCCCACGACGAGGGTGTTCCGGGGGGCGAGCGGGGTCGAGTAGGTCCCTTCCCCGTCCTCGATCGTGTCCTCGCCGATCCGCAGATCGTAGCCCACGGAGCCGCCGAGGGAGAACTGCGGGAGCAGGAAGTAGTGGACCCCGACCTTGGCGCCGCCTTGCTGCAGGAGGAGGGACAGACCGCCGCGGTTCGTCTCCTGCTCCTGGTGCTCGAAGTCCTCCCACTTGCGGTGCTCGGCGTAGTAGCCCGTGAGCTCCTCGCCGGTGAGCGCGAGCTGCCCCTGGGCCCCGAAGCCACGGACCGGGTCCGCGGCGCGGGCCGCGGGCGCCACCAGCGCCGCCGCCGCGCCAGCGAGGAAGGTGGACGTGACGAGCCCGCGCGGCGCGCGGACCGATCGGATAGCGCTCTTCGTCATGGGGCCCATCGTAGCCCAACCCGGCGAATTCCGGGAGCGCCCGGGGTCGAGCCCGCCCGGGCGGGACGTCAGAGCCGGAACTCGCCGCGGGCGACCACGACGGCCGCGCCCCCCACCTCGACTCGGGTGATCGCCTCCGCGGCGCCCTCGGCCCGCGCGTACAGGTGGGAGGGCCGCCCCACCTCGGCGCCTTGCTCGATCTCGATCGTGGCGCCCGGCGCGAGCCGCCCGTGGCGCAGCAAATGCACCGCGAGAGGACCCGCTGCCGACCCGGTCGCGGGGTCTTCGGGCACCCCGCCCGCGGGGGCGAAGGCGCGCGACTTGCAGGCCGCGCCTTCGCTCGCGAAGACGCTCACGCAGGTGACCGGGAGGCGCGCGAGCGCGGCGAGATCGGGGGCGAGGGCCGCGACGGTCGCGCGGTCGGCGACGCCCACCAGGGCGTGCCGGAGGCCGTTGTCGTAAACGCCGAGCGGGAGCGCCGGGCGCTCCACGCCGAGCGCCGCCAGGAGCGCGGGCGCGTCGTCGAAGGGCACCGCCTCCGGTCTGGGCTGCGTCATCCACCCGAAGGTGACGCGGGCGGCCTCCCGGGTGAGGCGCACGTTGACGATCCCCACCGCGGTCTCGAGCGCGAGCTCGTCGAGCTGCACCGTGGTGCCGATGACGAAGGCGGCTCCGAGGACGGGGTGCCCGGCGAACGGCAGCTCGCGGGTGGGGGTGAAGATGCGGAGCCGAGCCTGGCCGTCCCCCTCGCGGGGGAGCACGAAGACCGTCTCGGAGAGGTTGAGCTCGCGGGCGAGGGCCTGGAGCTCCCCCGCGGCGAGGCCCCGAGCGTCGGTGAAGACCGCCAGCGCGTTGCCCGCGAGCGCGCGGTCCGTGAAGACGTCGACGAGCACGTAGCGGTAGGAGCGCATGGCCGGGACGATAGCGGTCGCGAGGCGTCGCCGCCACCTGCGCGCGGGACGTCGGGCGTGCTAGAGGGAGCGCCGGGACACGAGGTCCTCCATTGGCGACCAAGAAGAACTACTACGCGGTGAAGGGGGCCGTGCCGCCGGCGATCTACCCCTCGTGGCCGGAGTGCCAGCGCCGGGTCCATGGCGTGAAGGGCGCGCTGTTCAAGGGGTTCGTGACGCGTGCCGAGGCAGAGGCGTGGCTTGAGGATCGCGGGATCGCGACGGAGGCGGCCGGCGACGGCGAGGTGCTGGTGTACGTCGACGGCTCTTTCTCCCCGGAGGCGGGGCCGCATGCCGGGTGGGGGTTCGTCGTCGTCGCCGGGGATCAGGAGCTTCACGCCGCCTGCGGGCGCACGCCGGGGCCAGCCCTGAGCCGGAACATCGACGGCGAGCTCGAGGCGACCTTGCAGGCCATCGACTGGTGCCGCGCCCGCGGCTGCCGCGCGGTGATTTGCCACGACTACGAGGGCGTGGGGCGCTGGGCGCTCGGCGAGTGGCGGGCCACGAGCGAGATCGCGCGGCGGTACCAGGAGCGCCTTCGCGGCAAGCTCGAGGGGATCCGCTTCTGCAAGGTGAGCGCCCACTCCGGCCACCGGTGGAACGATCGCGCCGACGAGCTCGCCAGGCAGGGGCTGGGGCAACCGGCGCTGGCCGGGGACGCGTAGCCGGCGCGGGAGGCCGCGAACGCGCGGCGACGCGGCCGGGTCCTGGCTGCGGCTGCGACGCGTGGCACGAGGGAACCGGGAAGGACGCGAGCTGCCTTTTTCCCGAGGGGGGCTGTGTCGGCGGCGCCGGCCTCGCCGGGGACGGTTCGGAGGGAGCCCGCCCTTGGCCCATACTGGGAGGAGTCCCGCCGGCACGGCCCCGCCTTCGACCGGGTGGAGCTCGACGATTCCGACCCGCCTTGCAGCGAGACCGCCCCCGCTCCTGGGGCGCCGGGGCCGGGCACCGCGCCACCGGCGCTCCGGTCTCGGCGGGGGACTCGCCGCCTCGGTGGGGCTCGGGGTCGGCCTGGACCAGGCGCGGGGCTGGAGTTTGGGGCGCGGATGCCTTCCGCAGCGCGGCTCCGCGTGGGGGTCCTCGGCGCGGAGCGAGTTCAGCGTCACGGTCCACTGGACGGCGACGACCTCCTCTGGTGCGCCGTGCTCCCGGGCGGACCGGGCGAGGCGACCCCCTGGAGCGCATTCGACTCCGCCGGTGGGCACGGCTCCGGGGAGGACCACGGTGGGCCTTGGCGCACCAGCATCCAGCTCGTCGTCACGGGTGACGGCACCGAGGAGCCCTTCGAGCTCCACCCGGAGCACCTCGAAGTGTACCCGCGCCGCGCGGCGCCGCGCCGGCGCAGCCCGCCCCGGCGGCCGGCGCGCCTCATCCCTCCCCGCGCGGCCCCGCCTCGTGCGGGAGGCTGCTGCCGGCGCTCCGGAGGTAGGCGAAGGGCGTCTCGTGGAGGAAGCAGGAGACGCGCGCCATGTAGACGTCGGCGCTGCGCTCGATCTGTCGGGCCAGGGCGCTCTTGTCGTTTCCCGCGCGCAGGACCGTGCCCCAGCGCCGGTTGACGAGCTCGCCGGCGGCCTGGGCCAGGGGCGCGATGCGCGCGTCGAGGGCGACGAGCTCGGCGCGGAGCTCGCCCAGGCGCCGGTGGAGCGTCTCCGGGCGTTGCGCCGGCGGCTCACCGTAGCCCGCCTCGGCGCGCTGCAAGGCGCCCCGGAGCACCGAGGCGCGGTGCTCGAGCGCCGCCTTCCGGTCCATCAGGGCGGAGAGCTCCACCTGCCGGGGCCGGAAGTCCTCGATCGCCCGGAGCTCGCGCTCGAGCTCGCGCACGACCAGGGCGGTGCGCCAGCGGAGGACGTCCTTGGTGACGTACACGTCCGCGAAGATGTGATCCCCGACGTAGAGGATCTCCTCGCCCGCGAGCCCCAGATCCCGCTCGACCTGGGCGGCGTTGCCGCCGTGGTACACGCACCCGAGGGCGAGCGGTCCCGGGTGCGGGCGCAGCAGCCCGCTGTCGTCGACCAGCGCGAAGGCTGGGCTTCGCGCCGTCCAGAAGGTGGGCTTGCGCGCGCCGACGAAGACCAGGTCGAACAGGTCGCGCCACGTCTGGCCGCGCGGCAACAGCCGATCCAGGGCGTAGGCGAGCATCGCCTGCGTGTAGGTCCACTCCGAGTTGGTGATGACGAGGAGCCGCTTGCCGGCGTGCTTGAGATCGAGCAGCGCGAGCGGCAGCTCCGGATCGATCTCCACGAAGCGGTCCGGGTCGGCCATGATCTCCGCCTTGAGCTGGTCGATCATGTGCACCTCGTCGATGCTCTCGCGGACGGCGCGGTGCACGGCCAGGTAGCCTCCCGCCGCCGGCGAGTGGCCAGCGTCGACGCGGTCGACGAGCTGGGCGAAGAGGGAGGCCTCGGAGAGCGAGAAGAGCGTGTCCATCGCCACCCAGCGGGGGGAGCCGACGTCCACCACGACCCGGGAGTAGACGCGGCGCTGCTCCTCGAAGTCGAGCATCCGCGTCCCGTGGCAGGCGCGGGTGACGTACCCGAACCGGTTCGCCTTGACGATGTTGCCGAGCTCCAGGTCGAGGATCAGCCCGAGGGTGACGAACTCGGGGTCGAAGGCGAGATCGGCCGTCGCGAAGCCCCGCGCCTCGAGCCCGCGCCGCGCCCGTTCGAAGGCCTGGCGCTCCCACTCCGCGACCCGGTAGTGGACCAGCGTGTAGTCCATGTCGAATCCCACGGCCTTGATGGCGCGGAGGTTCAGGGTCCGGTTGGCGTAGATGCGCCGCTCCGGCGGCGGGGGCGGGCTCAGGTCCTTCGGCATTCGTTGGGGCGTCGAGTAGCCCCACGCGGGGACGGCGGCAAACCGGGTCGGCCCCCGCGGAGAGCGGCCCGGAAGCGGGCTTGCCTCCCCCAGGGAACCGTAGGATAAACGCACAAGGGACCCCATGAAGCGAAATCACGCCAGGATCGCGAACACCCAGGGCAAGTGGATGCGTGGCGGCCTCGTCGCCGTGGCGGTGCTGGGCGCGTCGCTGCTCGGCTTCAGCTGCGACGGCAAGGATGCGGAGGGTTGCCGCGGCGCCCAGGCGGGCGTGCGCGCCAGTCTCCAGGCCGGCGACACGGCGCTGCTCGCGCGCTGGCGTGACCGCGCCTTCAAGCTCTGCGAGGACTCGGAATTCTCGGCCCTCGACCGGGAGATCCTCGACACCCAGGCGCAGAAGCAGAAGGCGGAGGCCGAGAAGCAGCAGAAGCTCGCCGAGAACAAAGCCGTGCTCGATCTGTTCCTCGGCTGGGTGGGCCAGTTCCGGGCCGCGCCCGAGGGCGCCGCCGCCGCCGTCTCCTGTGACGGTGGCAAGGCGGAGGAGGCCTCGAAGGAGCGGTGGTGTGTGCGCCAGCGCCAGGCGGGACCGTACACGGTTTCGGTTCGCTACTGGGAGAAGGAGAGCGCCGCCGCCTCCTTCCACGTCGTCGTCCCGAACCCCATCACCTGCGAGGCGCTGGGGCCGTCCCAGGTGCTCCGCACGTGGACCGTCCAGGGCTCGATCAAGCGGTACCATTGCCAGATCACCGGGGGACCGGCGGCCGGGATGCAGGCGATGGTCACGGAGGCGATGAAGGCGCCGCTGCACGTCTTCAGCCCGCAGTTCGTGGAACGAGATCCCGCCCTCAAGGCCAAGCTGACCTCCGAAGGGCTCTGAGCCGCCCCGTACGCGGCGGCCCGTCCGTGCCACCAATTCCAGCGAGCGTCACTCGCCGTCGCGCTCCGGGTGCAGGCCGTCGCGGACTTCGGCCGCCGGTCGGGGTATCGTTCGCGCCGGCGCCCGCCCGCGAGGCGGGGATCCATGCCGACTCCTGGCCAAGAACCGCTCCGGCGGCCCCGTTACCAGGCGAACGCCCTCGTCGGGGAGAAGTACGTCCTCGTGCGGCCGCTCGGGACCGGGGGGATGGGGACGGTTTGGATCGCGCGCGACCGGGTGCTGGACGTTCACGTCGCCGTCAAGCTCCTGGCCCTCGAGGGGGGCGACGTCGAGGTCCACGCCCGCCGGATGCTGGAGGAGGCGCGCACGGCCGCGCGGATCGGGCACGCCGCGATCGTACGCACGCTGGACTTCGGGCTCACCCGGCTCGGTGACCCGTTTCTGGTGATGGAGCTCTTGCACGGGGAGGATCTCGCCGACCTGCTGGCGCGCGAGCGGCGGCTCCCGGCGCTGGCGGCCGTGAGCACCCTGCTCCCCATCGCGCATGGGCTCGCCACGGCGCACGAGGGCGGGATCATCCACCGTGACGTGAAGCCGGAGAACATCTTCCTCGCCGCTACCGATCTCGGCACGCAGCCGAAGCTGCTCGACTTCGGGATCGCGCGCTTCACCGATCGCATGCAGCGGCTGACGCTCGAGGGCGTGGTGCTCGGCACGCCGGACTACATCTCCCCGGAGCAAGCACGCGGCGAGAAGGTCACGCCGGCGGCGGATCTCTGGAGCTACTGCGTGGTCCTGTACGAGCTTGTCACCGGGCGCTGCCCGTTCCAGGGGGAGAGCTACTACGAGCTACTGCGCGCGATCGTCGAGCAGGCGCCGGCGCCGCTCGTCGCGCACGGCGTGAACGAGCCGGAGCTCTGGCGGCTCCTCGCGCGCGGGTTGTCCAAGCGGCCGTCGGACCGGTACCCGACGCTCCGCGAGCTGGGGCAAGCCCTCGCCGAGTGGGCGATCGCGCGCGGCCTCCAGGAGGATGTGACGGGGACCTCGCTCCGCCGGACCTGGCTGCGCGACGCGGAGGGCTCCGTCCCCGACCGGCTCCCGGTCGGCGTCGAGCCGGGCGCCGCGCCCGGTTCCGGGGCGGACCCCGAGGCGGCGGTGTCGTCGCGAGGCGTGCTGTCCGGTCGCGGAGCCCGTCCCGGTCCCGAGGGGTCGTTCACCGCCGACGAGGTGCCGACGGACGCGGAGCTGGCCGCCCTCGCGGCGGTCAGCGAGCTCGGGGACCCGGACGATCTGTTCCACCGGTCGAACCGGCGGCGCTTGGCCGCGGTGATCGCCGTCCTCGTCGGCCTGGTGGCCCTCGGTGTGCTCCTCCTGCTCTCCTCGGTGGGCCTGCTCGAGCTCGGCACCGCTCCGTGAGCGCGGGCCTCGCGGCGGGTCCGGGCGACCGGCGGCGCGCGTGAACCCTCGCCGCCTTCGCCCGGCTCTCACCGGCGCGGCGTGGGCTTCCACCCGGGACCCCGTTCGCGCGAGGATGCCAGCATGAGCTTGCCCGATCCCCCGCGGCGCATCGTCATCGTCGGCGGCGTGGCCGGCGGCGCGTCCGCCGCCACCCGCGCGCGCCGGCTCGACGAGCACGCGATCATCACCCTCTTCGAACAGGACGACCACGTCTCCTTCGCCAACTGCGGCCTACCGTACTACGTCGGCGGGGAGATCACCCAGCGCGAGGCGCTCCTGGTGGCGACGCCGGAGCTGCTCGAGCGACGCTTTCGCATCCGGGTCCGCACCGGCCACCGGGTGACCGGCATCGATCGCGCGCGAAAGACCGTGCAGGTGCTCGACCGCGCCTCGGGTGCCCGGTTCGAGGAGCCTTACGACAAGCTCGTCCTCGCCCCCGGGGCCCAGCCAATCCAGCCCGCGTCGCTCGGCTCGCTGCCGGCGAACGTGGTGACCCTGCGCAACCTCGCGGACGCCGATCGCATCCGGGGGCTGCTGGTCGGGCCGTCGGCGATCGCCTCGAGGTCCGGCGCGCCGCGGCGCGCGGTCGTGGTGGGCGCTGGCTTCATCGGACTCGAGATGGTCGAGCAGCTGGCGCACCTGGGCGTGGCGACGACCCTGGTGGAGCTCGTGGATCAGGTGTTGCCTCTGCTCGACCGGGAGCTCGGCAACCTCCTCGCCCAGGAGCTGGAGGCCCGCGGCGTCGCCCTCCGCCTCGGCGCCGGCGTCGCGCGCTGCCACGCCGACGCGGACGGGGCGGTGGCCGAGGTGGAGCTCACGACCGGCGAGCGGCTGCCGGCCGACCTCGTCATCCTCGGGGTCGGCGTGAGGCCCTGCTGCGAGCTCGCCGCCGCCGCCGGGATCGCCCTGGGGGCTTCGGGTGGCGTCGCCGCCGGCCCCGACACGCTGACCTCTGATCCGGACATCTACGCGGTGGGTGACGCCGCGGAGGTGGTGTTCGGGCCCACGGCGCAGGCGACCCGGGTGCCGCTCGCGGGCCCCGCCAACCGCGCTGGCCGCGTCGCCGGTGAGCACGCCGCCACCGGGCAGGTCACCGCGCCGCTGCGGCCGGTCCTGGGCACCTCGATCGTGCGTGTCTTCGGCCGCGTCGCCGCGGTGACGGGGTTGACCGAGAAGCTCGCCCGCCGCCTGGGGCGCCCGGCGACGAGCGTCGCCATCGTCGCCGGCGATCACGCGGGGTACTACCCCGGCGCCGAGCCGATCGTGCTCAAGCTGGTCTTCGAGCCCGAGACCGGAAAGGTGCTGGGGGCGCAGGCGGTCGGGGGACGAGGTGGCGTCGACAAGCGCATCGACGTCATCGCGACCCTGATTCACTTCGGCGGCACGGTGCGTGACCTCGCGGGGCTCGACCTCGCCTACGCCCCCCCCTTCGGGGCCGCTCGGGATCCGGTGCACCAGGCGGCGTTCGCGGCGAGCAACGTGCTCGACGGTCGCCTCGATCCGATGCCGCCCGGGGCGCCTCTCGCCGGCTGGCAGGTGGTTGACGTGCGGACCAGCGAGGAGTTCGCGCGGCGGCCCATCCCCGGGGCGGCGGAGGTGATCCACGTCCCCGTGGACGAGCTCCGGGAGCGGCTGGGCGAGCTCGACCCCACGCGGCCGACCGTGGTGGTCTGCGCCACCGGTCGACGGAGCTACGTCGCCGCGCGGATCCTCGCCCAGCGGGGGTTCGGTACGGTCAAGAGCCTGGACGGCGGCGTGACGTTGCGGGAGAGCGCCCTCGCGCGGTGCGGCCTGAGCGCCGCGCCGGCGGCGACGGGCTAGGTCCGCGGGGACGACGCCGCGCCGACCCGTCGCGGGGACTACTCCAGGGTGTACTCGAGGAGGAGCCGGCCGCCCGTCGCGATCAGCGCCACGACGACGGCGTCCGGTCCCACCTCGACGCGCCCCCAGCCGGACTCGAGCCAGGATTCGGCGTACCCCGTCTCCGCCTCGGTGAACATCCAGATGGCGCCGGCGCTCCCGGGCTCGGTGTAGTGGACGCCGTCGACGACCATGTCCGTGAAGACGTGATCGTGGCCGTAGAAAAAGACTCGTACGCCGTGCTCGAGCATGAGCTGGTGGATCGTCGCCTGCTCGCCGACATACGCGGCCTGACCCCCGCCCCGGCCGTAGGCCGCGTTGGTTTCGTCGCCCGCCGCGCCGCCTACCGTGTGGTGGATCAGGACGAAGCGCCAGCGGGCGGTGGCGTTCGCGAGGGTGTCCGCGAGCCAGCCGAGCTGGGCTTCCCCGAGCGTCCAGTCGTCCGGCACTCCAGGGTAGGTGCTGAGCAGGTGCTCGGTCGGCGTGTAGCTCATCACGTTGAGGACGACGAACAGCGCGTCGCCCCAGGTGAAGGCGTAGTAGTCCTCGTCGGGGCTGCCCCCCTCGGGGTAGGTTTCGGGGCCCGGGGCGGGCACATAGAGCATGCGCTGCTCCCGCGACCACGCGATCTGCTCCGTGGTGTAGGTGCCGTTCTCGCCTTCCCAGTTGCCGATGACGGGGAAGTGGGCGGCGTGCCCCACGGTGTCGCCGAGGAGCGTGCGGTAGTTGAGGTAGGCCGTCCGCGTCCAGTCACCGTTGGGGGGCGGATCGTTGAAGCCGACGTTGTGGAAGTCGAGCATGTCGCCGAGGTTGACGACGAAGTCGGGTGCCGCCGCGCCCACCTCCGCGCTGACCGCCGCCAGGGTCTCCCAGTCACCCTGGTTGGCGAAGAGCGGGTCGGTGCCGATGTGGCTATCCGCGATGAGCGCGAAGGTGAACGTCTCCCCCGGTGGGCGCTGCGTCACGGCGCTGCCCGTATAGAGCGCCGCCCCCGGGCCGGCCTCGGTGGCCGTGATCGTGTACTCGTAGCGGGCGCCGGGCGCGAGCCCGTCGAAGCTCCACTCGGCCAGGTCGGGGGCCGGCGTCCGCGGCGCGACCGGCGGCTCCCAGTCGCTGGCGCCTTCGGCGCGGATCTGCGCCTTCAGTTCGGCGGGATCGCCCACTTCGAGCGCCGCGCTGACACCGAAGCCGCGCAGGGTCGGCGTGAAGACGAGCGGCGCCCCGCGCAGTCGGGGCCCGTCGTCGGCCGCCGCTCCGGCGGCGCCGGCGCTCGGCGCGCCGCTCGCACCGGCGCTCGGTGTGCCGTTGGCGCCGCCGCCGCCGGGGCCACCGGGGCCGCCCGCGCGGCCCGCTCCCGCCTCGCCGCCGCCGAACCCGCCCCCGCCGCCGCCCGCCCCGGTTCCCGGCAGGGCGGCGCCATCGTCCAGGGGCGGCAGGCGGGCGGGGTCACCGTCGGCGACCCCGAAGCAGGCCGGGCTCGCCAGCGCGCTGGCGCAGGCGAGACGAAGGAGACGGCGTGCTGCCATGGCTCCTCGCGGCGATCTATGGCACGGGCCGGTCACCGCGTCACCCGCGCGCGCCACCGGGCGGTTTTCGCGCGCGGAGCACCGCACCCCCGCGTCAGGTCGCCAGCGTCTCGCGGGTGGCGAGGAACCGGACATCGGGCCACTCCTCGACCGCCTTCTCGAGGTGCCAGGAGTTGCGCGCCAGGAAGACCGGGGCGCCGGTGTGGTCCTCGGCCAGCGCCGCCTCGTTCGCGTCGAGGAAGCGCTCGAGCCGTCGTGGATCGTCCGCCTCGACCCAGCGCGCGGTCATGAGGTTGGTCGCCTCGAACATCACCGGCACGTCGTACTCGGTGCGGATGCGGTCGGCGAGCACCTCGAACTGGAGGGCGCCCACGACACCGACGATCCAGTGCCCCCCGAGGCGCGCCTTGAAGACGCGGGCCGCGCCCTCCTCGGCGATCTGCTCCAGCGCGCGACCGAGGTGCTTCGAGCGCATCGGGTCCTGGGCGCGGACCCGCTGAAGCAGCTCCGGCGCGAAGCTGGGGATCCCGACGAAGTGCAGGGGCTCCCCGGCGGTGAGCGTGTCGCCGATGCGCAGGTTGCCGTGGTTGGGGATGCCGAGGATGTCGCCCGGAAACGCCTCCTCGGCGACCTCGCGCTCCTGAGCCAAGAACATCACGGGGTTGTGGAGCGTGAGGACCTTGCCGGAGCGGACGTGGAGGGCCTTCATCCCCCGCGTGAACCGCCCCGAGCAGACGCGGACGAAGGCGATCCGGTCGCGGTGCTTCGGATCCATGTTCGCCTGGATCTTGAACACGAAGGCGCTGAACGCCTCCTCGGTCGGCAACACCAGGCGCTCACGGGCGCGCTGGGGGCGCGGCGGCGGCGCGAACGCGGCCAGCCCGAGCAGGAGCTCGCGCACCCCGAAGCTGTTGAGCGCGCTGCCGAAAAAGACTGGTGTCCGGTGCCCCTCGAGGAAGGCGCCACGGTCGAACGGCGGGCAGACTCCGCGGACGAGGTCCACCTGTTCGCGGAGGGACGCGACGGCGCGCTCCGGCAGCCTCGCGTCGAGCTGGGGGTCGTCCAGGCCGCGGCACTCGACCGCCTCGCCGCGGACGTTCTTGTCCGCGCGATCGAGCAGCAGGAGCCGCTCGTGCAAAAGGTCGTAGCAGCCGAGGAAGTCGCGGCCCATCCCGATCGGCCAGCTCGCCGGGGTGGCCTCGAGGGCGAGCGTCTGCTCCACCTCGTCCAGCAGATCGAACGGATCCCGCGCGTCGCGATCGAGCTTGTTGACGAAGGTGATGATGGGGATGTCGCGGAGGCGGCACACCTCGAAGAGCTTGCGCGTCTGCGCCTCGATGCCCTTGGCGCCATCGAGCACCATGATGGCGGAGTCCACCGCGGTCAGCGTCCGGTAGGTGTCCTCGCTGAAGTCCTGGTGCCCCGGCGTGTCGAGCAGGTTGAAGGTGCAGCCGTCGAGCTCGAACGTCATGGCCGACGCCGTCACCGAGATCCCGCGCTCCTGCTCGACCTTCATCCAGTCCGAGTGGGCGCGCCGCTGATCCCCGCGCGCCTTCACCGCTCCGGCGAGCTGGATGGCGCCGCCGAAGAGGAGCAGCTTCTCCGTCAGCGTCGTCTTCCCGGCGTCAGGGTGGGAGATGATCGCGAAGGTCCGGCGGCTAGCGATCGCTTGCTCGAGCGCTCTCATCGGGGACTCGGGGGCGTGAACGGCGCGGACCTGTAGCACAGCCGGGGGCGGATCGCCCCCCGGTTGCCGTTCAGCGGTCGAGGTCGAGCACCAGCTCCCAGTCGCAGCCCTCGCGGGCGAGCTCCGTCGCGGCGGAGGCCGTCGTCGGCTCCGCGCGCGTGTCGAAGGTGGCGCCCTGCACGGCCCCCAGCCAGCAGCCGCAGCGGAAGCCGACTTGCGGATCCCGATCGCAGCGCACGGCGCGCCGGGTCCCGTCGGTCAGGGTGAACCGGAGCTCGAAGCCGGCGGCGGTGGCGCGCTGCCCGTAGCCTGCGATCGTGGCCGCGGGCGGCGTCCCGCGCCCGCGCCCGCCGAGAAGGCCCGCAGCGGCGCCGGTGGCGAGGCCCACCAGGAGGCCCAGCACGACGAGCGCGAGGCTCGCCGCCTGCACGATGCCCCAGAGGCGGAAGAACCTCGCCTGCTCCTCCAGCGCCCGCGCCGCGGCGGCCGCCGCGCCGCCCCCCGCCTCGGTCAGGGCCTGGAGCGCGCTCCAGAGGCGCACCCCGCCGAAGAGGCAGCAGGCGCCGGCGCCGACCGCGGCGACGAAGCCTAGCCCGTTCAAGGTGACGAGGGAGCCGAAGCCGCCGCAACCGAGCAGGGCCGCGCCGGCGAAGAGCGACACGGCGGTGACGGTCAGTCCGAACCGCGAGCGCTCGAGCGCGGCGACCATCTCCGCCGTGAGCCCGTCGAGGGCGGCGCCCTCGAGCTCCCGCCGGAGTACGGGGACCGCCGTGGCGGGAGCCGAGGGACTCGCGCCGGCCGCCTCGGATCCGGCGCGGGCCGCTCCGGGCGCGCGCGGCGCCGCGCGGCGACCGGGGCGCTCCGGTCGCCGCGGAGGGGTGGCGAGCACCCTGCCCGTGTCCGGATCCCGGAGTAGCCGCGGAAGGGCGAGGTCGACGTCCGAGGACCCGCGCCGGTCGAGCGAGGGGAGGGCGTCGTCTCCCGCCTGCCCGCGCGCCCCGGCCGCGGCGGGTGCGGCGTCGTCGATGGGAGCGGCGAGCGCGACGCGGTGGAACGACCGGAGCGGGTCGTCCCCGTCGGCGTCGAGCGCGATCGCCGCGAGGTCGTCGGCGGCGCCGATCTCGACGTTGCCCGCGCGTCCCGTTCCGCCCGCTCGCTCCTGAACGTTCCGGTCTGGCTCCGGGATCAGCCAGCCCGACTCGAACGGCGACTCCACGTGCCTTGCGATGGCGGGGCTCACGAGCGCGGCCGCGACCCCGACGCCGACGGCGGCGCCGCCGCCGGGCACGGAGGGGAGGTCGAGGTCGGGGATGGGCCCGCCGGGGCGCGGCTCCCGAGCGGGCGAGCCCAGGGTGACATGGGACTGCTGGCCCGAGTCCGTCGGCGGCAGGGCGCTCGCCGCGACGGACGGTGGCGCCCCCGGCCGCGGCGGGTCCGGCGGGGCGACAGGCATGCGCGGCGCGGGGGCCGCCCCGGCCGTGGGCGCCACGGCGGGCCGGTGCGCCTCCGTGAGCCCCGCCTCGTCGTCCGCGAAGACCGGCGAGCCGTACACCGGCGTCGTGCGCCGTGGCCGCGCTGCGGGCGAGCCGTAGGTCAGCGTACGCTTGCCCGCTCCGCCGGCGCCCGGCGCCGTCTCCACCTCGACTGGCACCAGCTCGCAGGCTGCGCCCGCCGCCGCGAACGCCTGCTCGTAGCGCCGCGCGTCCGCCTCGCGGACGTAGCGCTTCACCAGCACCCGGTCGCCAGTGAAGAGCGCGTCCACCTTCGCGGGCGAGCCGAACAGCTCGACCAGCCGCGCTCGCACGACCTCTCGATCCTGGCCCTCGACCGTCAGACCCGAGAAGACGACGTGGAAGAGCACCTCGGTCATCGGCGCGGATCTCGCCTCACCGGCCGGCCACGGCCACCGCGGCCGCGACGACGAACAGGAAGACCACGCTCGCGACCACGGACACGATCAGCGTGATCGCCGACCACTGCCAGTAGGAGGCCAGGCGATCCAGCGCCTCCTCGACGTCGGCGGGGGTCGACTGGGCGTCGAGCCGCCGGACCACCAGCGCGAAGCGCAGCAGCAGTGCCGCGCAGGCGAGGGGGGCGATCCCGAGGAGCACGCTGAACCAGGTGATCCAGCGCGTGACCTTCGCCGCCGCCACCGGCAACGCCCCGAGCTGGCCGACGGAGTAAACCATCGAGAGCATGCCGAGCCCGCCGGTGAGGAGCCAGGTGACGGAGAGGAACAGGACCCACCCCGAGGCCTGGCGGAGGGCGCGCACCAGCGCGGTCGAGGGGCGCCGCGGGGGTCTTGCCTCGGGCTCGGGGGGCATGTCCGTGACGTCAATCTACACCCCCCGCGCCGCCGCGGCGCGCCCCGGAACGACCGGCGCGGAACGCATGGCGGGAAGGCCGCCGTGGCGCGCCGGTGCGCCAGCGAGGGGCGTGGTTTCGGTCGGTCCGACGGCGGCGCTAGCGGGCCACGGTCAGGCGCCGCCGTGCAGCGGGGCGCGGCTCGGCGCCGTGCTCGCGGAGTTCGACCATGTCGTTCAGCGCCTCGAGCTTGGACAGCGCCTTGACCTCGAGCTGCCGGATCCGCTCCCGGGTCAGGTTCATGATCGCGCCCACGTCCTCCAGCGTCGATCCCCCCGCGTCCGCGATGTCGAGCGCGCAGGAGACGCGCATGTCCGCCACGTCGAGATCCGGGAAGTTCAGCTTGATGGATCCGGTGCGCGGCGAAACGTCGAGGTAGAGGTGATATTTGCAGGCGACGAATGGGCAGGGGCGGGGGCCATCGGCGCACTCAGCGCGGGTCCGGGGGCGTTCGTAGTCGGGCTCGGTGGCGCCGCTGCGCACCAGGTCGACCTCCCGCCGCGTCATTCGCTTGACGCTGATGGTGCGCGCGCGGACGTCGCGCTTTCGCCGCGACCGTCGCTGTTCTCGGGTGACGGGATCACCAGGCTCTGTGAGCTCAATGCCGGCGGTGCTGTAGGTCTTCACGGCGCCCCCCGTGACCGCTCTCCCGGTTCGCGCGGCGAGCCACCGGCGCCAGCCCGGGCGCCCGCGCCCGGGTGTCGTGGCGGCTTCCCGACTGCTACCCCGACGTTCAGGATCACGACCCATCTGAATGCCTGAACACTGTGCATCTGAAAAGAGAAAAGCGGCGGGCACGGCGCCGATCAACCGAAAAGAGTGGGACACGTTCGGCCATGGAACCACACCGCGATCCACCGGGGAGGCGGGCCGCGAAACCGGCGCTGGCTCTCGGTCGACGCGGTCGGGTTTCCGGATCGATTCCGTGCCCTTGGCTCGCTTAGTTCACCGAGAACCTGAGCGCTCGATCAGGGGGCCGCAGGCGCCTTGGTGGTGCTCTTCTGAGCAGGTTCGCTGAACGGCGAGCCACCTCGGCTGAACGGGCGCTCCGGTTTGGAGCGGGCGCACCAACCTCGCCCGCGCCCCGACCCCGGGGTGGGCGCGGCACCGGGCGCCTGGCGCCCGCCGGGGAGTCACACGAGCGTCGTCTCGTCAGGGTCGTCGGCGAGCCACCGCTCCTCCGCGAGGCGGGTGTTCTGGATCGCGATCGCGCCGGGCTCGGACCCGTCGACGACCAGGTCGTAGAGCGCCGCCGCCGCGGTGCTCACCGCCAGCAGCGAGGCCGCGCGAGAGAAGCGGCCGCCGAGCGTGCTCGCGTGTCCCTGCCAGACGACGACGACGGCGTTCGTGGCGCGCCGCTCGGTGGCGGCGAGCTCCACGGGGCCGATCGGGTCGTCGCCACCCACCTCGATCAGCTCCTGCGTTCGCCGCGCGGCGCGGACGCCCGCCGCCCGCGCGAGGTGGAGCGTCGCGCCGTCCGGCGGCGCCGGGGTGCGCAGACGCCGGATCACGTCTTCCGTGAGCTGGACCTCCGCGTGGGCGACGACGCCCGTGAAGCTCGCGGGGCGACGGATGGGGGGCAGGCCGGGTCGCCGCGCGAGCTCGTCGAGCAGGCGGTGCAGCAGCCGCGGGTTCTGGGCGAGCCGCGACATCGCCCAGCGGTCCAGCGACCGCAGACGCTGCCAGAGCTCGGGGCTCGGGGAGCGCCCCGGGCCGAACGCGCCGCCGAGCTGCGGCGGGGGCGATCGCGGATCGGGCTCCTCCTCCGCGGGGAGCAGCTTCACCTCCGTCACCGGGGCGGCGACGAGGAGCCGATGGACGCCGGGCGCGTCCACCCGCTCCTCGGCTCCGGCGCGGGCCAGGGCCTGGCGCGTCGCGACCGGGAGCGCCTCCCAGCCCGCGCGCGAGAGCAGCACGCCGGCCCCGTGCAGGGCGCGCAGCGCCGCGAGCGGCGGCGAAGCCAGATCCTCGGTCGCCCCCTCGAACGCGAAGACGTAGTCTCGCATGGGCTCATTCTCCCCCGGACGCGGGGGGGGCCGTCAAACCCGCCTCCGGGTTCCGGCGGGGCGCGCGCGGGCCCCGTCGGACCCGCGCCGACCGCCGAGCGCGTCCCGGGATTGACGCCGGGCCACCGTCGCTGGATGGCCAAGGGCGGTGACCGCCCACGCCACCTTCTCCCCGATCGCCGTCGCCTTCGACTACGGCAACACCCTGGTCGAGTTCGGACGCTGGCACGTCGATCACTGCGACGCGGCGCTCGGAAGGGCGCTCCGCGCCCGCTTCGGCGAGTACGACGTGGCTCGCTTCCACGAGCAGCGCGAGGCGAACCGTCTCGCCCCGTACCGGAACGGGTACCGCGAGAGCCGCCTCCCGGAGATCACCCGCGAGCTGGTGGCGGCGCTCTACGGCCTGGCGCCCACGGCGGCCGAGGTGGAGGCGCTGGTGGCGGTCCGCTTCGACGCCTTCGTCTCCGTGATCGAGGCGGAGCCGGCGACGCTCGCCGTGCTTCGTGCCCTGCGCGAGCGGTTCCGCCTCGCCGTCGTCTCCAACTACCCCTGCGGACGGTCCATCCGCGCGAGCCTCGAGCGGACCGGGATCTTGCCGCTGCTCGACGGGGTCGTGGTGTCCGGGGACCTCGGCTTCGCCAAGCCGCATCCGGCGCCCTTCGCGGAGGCGTGCGCCAGGCTCGGCTGCCGCCCCGCGGAGGCGCTCTTCGTCGGCGACAACTGGCTCGCCGACGTCCAGGGCGCGCGCCGCGCGGGGATGCCCATGGTGCACCTTCGCCGCTGGCCGCCGCCGGAGCACTTCGACCCGGAGCCGGGCGACCAGCCCCCGCACGCGACCATCGAGCGGCTCGAGGAGCTGCTCGAGCTCACCGGGGTCCGGGGGGCGCGCTGACGGCCGTCGCGGGCCGGTCTTCCCCGCGCCGGCTCAGAGCGCGGTGTAGGTCGTCGCGCGCCGCTGCCCGTTCGCGATGACCCGCTGGCTGGCGATGAGCCGCTTCATCGGCCGGGCCAGGGCCCGCGTCGGCAGCCGCAAGAGCGCGCCGAGCGCCTCCAGCCGCTGCCCGGGGTTCAGCTCGATCACCTCGAGCAGCGAGTCCTCCAGGCGCTCCTGCTCGTCCGTGGCGCGCGTGACGCCGTCATGCCCGGCGCGCGCGGGACGCACCGGCTTCGCAGCGTGGGCGCGGGCGCGCGCACGAGGCGGCGGGGGCGGCGCCTTGCCGCGCGGGCGCTTGGCGCGCGGCCGCTCGCCGCGCGCCTTCGCGGCCTGTTCCAGGATGCCCTCGTGAACGATGGCCGTGATCTCGGCGACGAGAGCCTGGATGCGATCCTGGATCTGGTCCCGCGTCGACTTGTTCATCGCGCTTCTGACTAACGGCCACGGTGTTCGCTGTCAACGATCGAGGTGGCGCGCGCCGGCGTGATGGCACGGGCTCCGCGCCGCGCGTCGTGGCGTCGTCGCGCCCGCGGGGCCGCGGCATCTGCAGGCCGCTCGCCGTCAGCAGCGGCGTCGCCCCGTCGGCCGCGCCGCCCCCGGCGAGGATCGTGGGCGCGGCGCCGTTCGCGGCGAGGCGCGGGCGGCGCCGCGCCCTTCGCGCCGGGCTCCGAACAGGTCGAGGTGGCACGCGGCGACCGCCTCGAGGCGGCGTATGCCGATGCACCTCGCGTGGCCACTGTCTCGCGTGTCGTCGACGAGCGCTCCGCAGCGCGCTTCTCGCCCGTGCACCACAGGGCGACTTTTTCACCTTGATTCGACTTCGATTCACGCGCTGCCCCTTCCGCACGTCTCCGGCGTCTGGTCGACCACCGAGGAGCGCATTCGGCTAGACTGCGCGTCACGGTTCGGGGCGACACGGTCTGGACGTCCGCGAGCGGATCGACCTCCGCGGTGGCCCCGGGAAACGAGAGGCGACACGGTGGCAACAGACGGCTCGTTCGAGGCGGCGTGGGCGGCGGTGTTCGGTGCTCCGGGTGACGAGGCGGTGTGGGACGCGCTGGAAGCCGCTGCCCGCGCCGAGAACCGCGTCGAGGCAGCGGCGCAGTGCTATCGCGAGGTGCTCGCGCGTGAGCTCGACGCGCCCACGGTGGCCCTGGTCGCGGAGCGCGCCGTCGCCTACCACGACGAGTGGATCGACGACGAGGCGACGCAGAGCGCGCTCTTGAACCGGGTGCTCGAGCTCGATCCCACGGCGCAGTGGGCCTTCGATCGCATCTCCCTGCAGCTCACGGCGGGCGGGCGCTGGGACGAGCTGATCGCGCTGTACGACCGGGCCATCGCCCAGACGGACGATCCGGAGCGGAAGGCGACGCTGCTCGAGGAGGCGGCGCACGTCGCCAAGGACAGCGCTGGCAAGCCGGAGCTCGCCGTCGACTACCTCACCCGCGTCTTCAACCTCAAGCCCCGCGACCCGGTCGTGGCGGCGGCGCTGGAGCGGCTGCTGAAGCAGCAGCACCGCTATCGCGAGCTCATCGCCTTCTGGGAGGAGCGCCTGAACACCCTGACCGGGGAGGAGGCGCTGGCGACGCTCCAGCAGATCGCGGCGTGCTGGCTCGAGAACCTGAACGATCCCGCGGGCGCGCTGGCGGCGGTGGAGCCGCTCCTCGACGACGCCTCGACCGTCGAGGCCGCGTGCCGGATGCTGGAGCAGATCCTGGCCTCGCCGGCCTCCAACCCTGACGCCCGCGCCAGCGCGCTGGAGCAGCTCGCGGCCCGCTATGACGGCACCGAGCGCTGGCGCCAGGTGATCGACGCGCTCAACGCAGCCATCGCTCACGTCACCGACGGCGAGCTCGGCGTGCTCCACGCCGAGGTGGCCGGCCGCCTGCTCGAGCACGACCGGGTAGACGAGGCGCTGCCGCACGTGGCAGCCATCGTCGCCCTGGACTCGAAGACCTGGTCGCCCAAGGCGCTCTCGAGCCTGCTGCGCGGCGGCCACGCGGCGGAATTCGCGGGCTGCAGCGCGACGCTGTCGCGGGATCAGGCGCGCCGCGTGCTGCACGAGGCGTCCAGGCTCGCCAGCGACAAGTTCCAGGATCCGACCCGGGCCATCGTGCTGTTGCGGTGCCTGGTCGACGACGATCTGCAGGACGCGGCTGCCGTGACCGCGCTGGCGGGACTCTACGAGGCCTCCGGGCTGGCGGGAGAGTTGCTCGAGCTGCGCCGCCGCGAGCTCGGCCAGGCCGAATCCGTCGAGGAGCGCCTCAGCCTCCGCATCGAGATCGCCCGCTTGCTCCGGGACGCCGGGGACCTGCGCGCCACGGTCACGGCGCTGGTCGACAACCTCGGCGAGCGCCCGGGGCACGGCCCCTCGGTGCGCGCCGTCGTCGCGGCGCTCGAGCAGCTCGAGGCCTTCCCGGAGCTCGCCGAGCTGCTCGCCCAGCAGGCGGAGGCCATCGAGTCCGACCGACCATCGACGGCCGCGGATCTCTGGGCCAAGGCGGCCGACGTGGCGGAGAACCGGATCGCCAACGGCGACGAGCTGGCGCTCGCCTGCTACCGGCGCGTGGTTTCCGTCCGCGAGGACGCCGCCGTGCTCGACGCGCTGGCGCGCATCCACACCCGCCGCGGTGAGCACACCACCGCCGTGGAGTGGCTCGAGAGGCGGCTCGCCGCGGCCGGCCCGGGCGATCGCGTCGAAACCATCCTGCGGCTGGCGACGGCGCAGATCGCCGCCGGCCAGACCGAGCGTGCCGTGCGTCAGCTCCGCGACGGGCTCGAAGAGGACCCGGCGAACCTGGAGATGCGGCAGCTCCTGGTGGGGCTCTACCGCCAGTCCAGCGACTGGGAGGCCCTGGTCGCGGTCCTGGAGGACGGCGCCGAGCTGATCCCGGACGAGGCAGCGCGCTTCGAGCTGCTGACGGAGGCCGCCCGCACCTACGTCCAGCGCCTCGCGGCGCCGGAGCGCGCCATCAAGGTGCTCGAGAGCGCGCGCGCCATCAACCCCGACGATCGGAACATCCGCACGCAGCTCGCGGAGGCCTTCCGCGTCGCCGGGCGCCTCGAGGAGGCGCGCGAGCTCGCGGAGGGGGTGATCGCCGAGCTCGGGCGGCGGCGGGCTCCCGAGCGCGCCGCGCTGCACCTGATGCTCGCTCGCATCGCCGACGCCACCGGCGACATCGCGGGGGCGCTGGAACAGCTACGTCTGGCGGCGAGCGTCGACGTGTCGAACGCCGAGGTGCAGCGCCACCTCGGCGCGGCGTACCGGAAGGCGGGAGAGCTCGAGAAGGCGGAACGGGCCTACCACGCCCTCCTGCTCATCCTGCGCCGCCAGCGCGCCGCCGGGTCGACCGAGGAGGAGGAGTCGGTGGGCGTCGCGGAGGCCCTCTACGAGATTCACCGCGTGGCGCGCGACCTCGGCGATCCCGAGCGGTCGCGGGAGAACCTGGCCTCCGCCTTCGACGCGGCGGCCCAGAGCGCCGCGGAGTCGCGCCGGTTCGAGGAGGTGCTGCGGCGGGCGGGCGAGGGCGAGCTGATGATGCAGGCGCTCCGGCACCGGCTCGACTTCGCCACCGACCCGGAGGAGCGCGCGGACCTCTTCGGCCGTCTCGCGACGGGGTATGCAGAGCTGCTCGATCAGCCGGAGGCCGCCTTCGACGCCATTCTGGAGGCGATCGCGATCCGGCCGGCGGCGACGGAGCTGCACGACAAGGCCCGTCAGCTCGCGGTGGGGGATGACGCGTTGCCGCGCTACCGAGACACTCTCGTGACGGCGGTGAAGAGCGCCTCCGACGCGGGGGACTGGGGGCTGGCGTGCGATCTGCTGGTCCGTATCGGCGAGATCGAGGAGCGCGAGCTCGGTGAGCTCGACGCGGCCGCCGAGCACTACGCCCGCGCCGAGGCGACGGGGCAGCGACTCCCGGTCGTCTGGCGCGCCATCGCGCGCGTGGCGGGCCTCCGCGGCGATCGCGCCGGGGAGCTCGGCACCCTGCGCAAGCTCGCGGAGCTCCCGCCCGGGGAGCTCGACGCCGCCGATCGCATCGAGCTCCGATACCGGCTGGCCGAGCTCGAGCTGATGTTTCCCGACACGCTGTTCGCCGGCGTCTCCTCGCTGACCGCGGCGCTCGCGAGCGCGCCGGATCACCAGCGCGCCGCGCGGGCGCTCCGGCAGGCCTTCGAGGTCGCGCCCCGGGACGAGGCGCTGATCGATCTATACGAGCGCGTCGCGAGGAGCGCGAACGACGACGAGCTCCTGCTCGATGCGCTGGTGCGGCGCTGCGAGCTCGGCGGTGTGTCCCAGGCGCTGCTCGAGGAGGGCTACGACCTCGCGGCGCGCCGCGGCCAAGCCGCCATCGCGGAGTCGCTGCTGCTGCGCGCGGTCGAGGCCGCGCGCGACGAGGTCGGGGACCTCGGGCAGGCGCTGTGGGCGCTCCGCCACCTGATCCAGCGGCGCCGTGACGAGTTCGAGCTGGACGACGCCATCCACTGGATGCGGGAAGCGGCCGACGTGGCGCCGCCGGCGGAGGCGCGGCAGCTCCTGAGCGAGGTGGCGGTGATCGCCGCCAGCTCCCTCGGAAACCTCGAGCTCGCGGCGGACACCTACGAGGCGCTCATCGAGGACACGCCGGCAGACCAGGCCGTGTGGCAGCCCGCCCTCGAGATCGTCCGGCGCCTGGGGGATCGTGACCGCCACGAACGGCTGCTGACCAAGGTGTCGGAGGCCGTGACCGACCCGCAGGTCCGCAACCAGCTCCGGATCGCGAAGGCCCGCCTCCTGCTCGCCTCGTCCGACCGCCTCGACGCGGCGATCGGCACCCTCGAGCAGGTCCTGGACGACGACCCGGAGCACGCGGTCGCGGGCGAGCTCCTGGCCGATCTGCTGGAGCGCAGCGGTCGCGAGGAGGAGCTGGCGAAGCTGCTGGAGCGCCAGATCGACATGGCGTGCGAGAAGCGCCACGCCGAGGCCGGCGTGCGGCTCACGCTGCGGCTCGGCGCGCTGCTGGCGCGCGATCGGAAGGAGGAGGCCCGCGCCGCCTACCGGTCGCTGCTGGACTGGGTGCCGGATCACCCCCGCGTCCTGGAGGCGATGCTGGCGCTGCTCGACCCGGACTCCGACGGCCAGGAGCGAACGGACCTGCTGGAGCGCCTGGTCGAGCACCACGCGAGGAACGTGCTCGAGGAGCCGAGCACCGCGGGGCCGGCCATGGAGCTGGCGCTCGCGCTGGTCCGTGCGCGTGATCGCCAGGGCGATCCGGCGGGGATGGAGCGGGCGCTGGAGCACGCCTTCCGGATCAACCCCCGCCACCCGGAGATCATCGCCGAGTTCCGGCGGCTCGCCGAGCGCCTGGTCGAGGAGGCGTTCCGCATCGAGCAGAAGGACGACGCCGTCGAGCTGCTGCAGAAGGCCGCCAGCATCCACTGGACGCGGCTCGACGACATGACCGCGGCGGCGGGGATCCTGCGCGAGGCGCACTCCATGCAGCCCGGCAACGTGGGGCTCGTGTCCAAGCTCGTCCGCTGCCTGGTCGAAACCGGGAAGGTGTCGGCGGCGATCGACACGGTGACCGAGACGCTCGAGCGCCACCCGGCCGGCGACGCCGAGCGCGTCCGGCTGCTGCGCCTCCGCGCCAACGTACGGGCGACCGCGGGGCAGCACGCGGCGACGGTGGAGGACCTCGAGGAGGCGATGTCGCTCGGTGCCGACGGCCTCGGGCAGGAGCTCTGCGACGCCCTCCGCCACGCGCAGCGTGACGCGGCGGCGGCGGGCGATCAGGCCCTCTCCCGGTCGTACACCATGCGCCTGGCCAAGGCCTACAAGACGCACCTCGGCGCCGAGGACCAGGCGCGGGAGGTGGTGGCGAGCTGGGTCAACTCGAACCCCCTCGATCAGGATGCCATCTACGCCCTGCTGGATCTCGACACCGGGGCAGGGCGCTGGGAGGACGTCGCCCTCGGCTACACCCGGCTGGTCAAGCTGGAGGAGGGAGAGGCGCAGACCGATGCGGCCGTGTTCCTCGCCGACGCCTACGAGAAGGCCGGGACGCCCGAGGCGGCGCGCGGCACCCTCGAGTCGCTCCACAAGATCGATCCCCAGAACGCGCGGATCCGGGCCCGTCTGCGGCGACTCTACGAGCGGATCGAGGCCTACCGGGAGCTGTCCAACCTCATCATCGTCGAGGCCAACCAGACCAACGACGACGACCTCCGGTTCGCGCTCCTGCGCGAGGCGGGTGAGCTCCGGATGTACCAGCTCAACGCCGCCGCGACCGCGATCGGCCCGCTGATGGAGGCGGTCGATCTGCGGCCGAACGACGAGGGCGTGATCGTGCTGCTCGCGGAGGCCTATACGCTCGCCGGCTTCGCGGAGGACGCGGTGCAGCTCCTCCAGTCTGCCGTCGAGCGGCACGGTGACAAGCGTTCGAAGGACCTCGGGGCGCTCCAGCACCGGATGGCCCGGGCGCTCGCCGCCACGGGGGACCATGAGGGGGAGATCAAGTGGCTGCAAGCGGCCTGGGAGAGCTACCCGCAGAGCGGTGAGATGGCGAGCGAGCTCGCCGAGCGGGCGATGGCGCTCAAGAACTGGGAGGTCGCGCTCAAGGCGCTCCGCGCGCTGGCTGCGATGCGCACCCCCGCCCCGATCTCCCGCCCGCTGGCCCTCTTCCGGCAGGCCGAGATCGCCGAGATCCAGGAGGACCCCCGCAAGGCCGCCTTCCTCGCGAAGAAGGCCCTCAGCGAGGATCCGAACCTCAAGGAGGCCGAGGAGTTCCTGGCGCGGCTGAAGGCCTGAGCCCCGCCGGCGGCGCGGCGCGCGCGGCCCCTCAGCCAGCCCGACGGGTGGGGCGACGCCGCGTCTTGACCTCGGGGGACTCGGTGACGGCCATGCCGATGAGGCGCATCCCCTCGAGGAAGTGCTTCATGCTGGCGCGGACCAGCTCGGGCTGCTGCACGCCGACCTCGGGGAACCCGCGGCCCTCGGGGTCCGGGGCGACCGCGCCCCAGTTCGCGAACAGCCGGCCCCAGTCGCTGGCGAGCGCGGCGTTCACGCGGTCGACCCCGTAGCGGGGGTACCAGAACATGTCGTGGTAGGTGACGCTCGCCACGTAGGACCAGGGCGCGAGCCAGGTCTTCAGCGACCACTCCAGGGGCTTCTTCAGGGGACCCCAGTAGATCCGGTGCTGGTTCTTGGAGGCGAAGGTCATGTTCTTGAAGGGACCCTCGAAGTTCCAGCTCTCGCTCGCCGCGTCCACGTCGCCGACGAGCTCGATGTCCCGCGGATCACCGACCCCGAGCCCCTGCTCGTGCGCCAGCCGCACGAACTTGAGGTCCCGCATCGGATCGAACCCCATGAGCTTGGCGGCCACGGCGTCGATCGCCACCTGATCGGCAGAGGCGAGGAGCACGTTCTTGACATGCGGGATCATGCAGCGCGGCCCCGGCCCGTCGCCGGCGAAGGTGCCGTCCATCACCGCGAACACGCCGCGGTGGATCTTCTTCTGGATCATCAACAGGTCTACCAGCGTCTCGTGGATCACCGGGTGGGTCCAGTGCCGCCGCTCGTTCAGCAACCCGCCGAACGCGTTCTTCATGGCGCCCGTGGTGGTGGTGAAGATGTGGGTCTTCACCGTCGGCAGGTGGATGATGTTCTCGCCGATGAACCGTCTGGGGATGGAGAAGCCCTGCGGGTAGACCTGGTTCAGGCACAGGAAGCGGGCGGTGAGGTCGCCCACCGCGTCGCGGATGTCGATCCACTCCTCGCCTTCGTAGAGGTGGACGTTGCGCAGGCCGTGAGCCCGGACGACGTCCACCTGCTTGTTCTCGCGCTCGCCGAGGTGGGCGTCGATGACCACCGTCCGGTTGTGGCAGCCGTGGATGAGGTCGGGGTCGTACCCGTCTCGCTTCATGGCCCGGATCACGCCGTCGAGCTGCCACGGGGTCGTCGAGGCTGCGGGGAAGAAGAAGTGCCACGAGATGTTGATCTTGAGCCCGGTGTCGGCGTCCTTGGCGATGACGTCCTGGTAACCGGCGAGGTTCATCAGCCGGTGGTAGTCCTCGAGGACGGTGGCCGGGGTGGTGCGCAGGATGGCGACTCTGGGCTTGTCCATGGGATCCTTCGGCGGCGGCGCGGCGCGCCGCTCGGCAGCCTGCCGCGTCAGGGGCTTTTTTCAAGCGAATCGCGGGACCTCCTCGGAATCTCCGCGACCCTTGCCCGGGCCGTGGCCCGCAAGGAGCCCCGGGGGAGCGCGGCTGTCGCGGCTCGGAGGGCACCGTGCGCGGCGAGCCGGTGCCCCCGGGGCGGCGTGAACGCCGTCGGTCGCGGAGCGCCGCACCGAGGTGGTATGCTGGGGACCACAGGCAGGCTCGGAGGAAGCGACGATGCAAGGTGGATTCCCCCCGGGAGGCGGCAACCCTTACGGACCTCCGGGCGGCGCACCTCCTGGTGGTCATGGTCCGCCCGGTGGCGGCGGCTCCCCCGGGGCCTACGGCGTGCCCGCCGGCGGCTACGGCGCGCCTCCGCACCCCTACGGCGCGCCCTCGAACCCTGGCGCGGCCTTCCCGCCGGGCCCGGCGGCGTACCCCGCGCCCGGCGGCTTCACGCCGCCGCCTGGCACGGCCCTGGCGCAGCCCGGTGCGCCCTTCGGCGTCCACCCTCAGCTCGGCGTACCGTACTCGGACAAGTCGAAGGTGGCGGCGGGGCTCTTGCAGCTCCTCGCGGGGAGCTTCGGCGTGGGGCGCTTCTACACCGGTCACACCGGGCTCGCGGTGGCGCAGCTCTTGGTCTGCTTCGTCTTGCCCACCCTGATCACCATCGTCACCTGCGGGATCGGCGCGTTCTTCTACGCCGCCGCGCTGTGGCCGATGATCGACGGGATCCTCCTCTTGACCTCGGACTCGAGGGACTCCGAGGGCCGCCTGCTGCGGTGAAGCGTACGCGCCCGCCTCCTTCCCGGCGAGGACCGGTCGACGCCACGCGGACGCCGCGGCGAGGCGGTGTCGGCGACCCCACGACGCCGCGCGGGGGTGGAGCCCGTGGGGTGGCGCTGCGTGGGGTTGGCCCCGAGCGTCCGGGGGAGGTGGGCCACGGCCTCCGCGCGGGGCGCGCCGTGATCGAGCGCCGCCCGGGCGACGTCCTCGCCGTCGCGTGCAGCGCCGCGGTGCGGTCGGAGGTGAGCGCCGCGCTCGCCCGTGCCCGGCCAGCGGAGGTCCCCCTGGCCGTCGAACCCGAGGAGCAGCTCGCTCGCCGCGCGGGCAACAAGCACCACGAAGGGCTCGTGCTCGAGGTGAGGGCGCGCCGCTTTTTCGCCATCGGCGATCTCGGGGATCTGCTGCTCGCCCGCTCGGGGGCGGCGGTCGCGCTCGACCGGGTCCGGAACCCCTACAACGTGGGGGCGATCCTGCGGACGGCGGCGTTCTTCGGCGTGGACGCGGCGCTCCTCGGCGCCCCGGCGCCGCACCCGGCCCTCCACCCCGACGCCGTTCGCGTCGCGGAAGGGGGCGCCGAGCACCTTGCCCTGGCGCGCACGACGGACCTCGCGGCCACGCTCGCCCGGCTGCGCGCGCGTGGCGTGACCGTCATCGGGGCGGAGAGCAAGGGGGGCGAGGACGCCGCGCGATTCCCGTTCCAGCGCCCCACCGTGCTCGTGCTCGGGCACGAGCGGGAGGGGTTGTCGGCGCGGGTCCGCGCCGAGTGCAGCGCGCTCGTTTGCGTGCGCGGGCGAGGCGGCCTCGACTCCCTGAACGTCTCGGTGGCCGCGGGCGTGCTGGCGGCGGCGCTGACCGCGGCCCCCGCGGACCGCCGCCTTCCGTAGCCGCGGTCGTGGCCGTTCACTCGTCCTTGGCGCCCCACCGGGGCGGCTTCATCGCGCGCTCAGGTCCGCTGGGGGCGCTTCATCGCGCGCTCA
>CAYVRP010000066.1:0-8900 GCA_964454025.1 uncultured Polyangiaceae bacterium
GGCCGCGAGGGCCGGGGCGGGGGCCGGGGGGGAGCGGGGCGACGGCAGGCGCTGCTCCTGGACCCGCGCCGGCGCGAGCAGCTTCCCGCAGTTCGCGCAGGTGAGCGCCCCTGAGCGGCAATGGGCTCCGCACGCTGGACACCTCACGGGATCACCTCGCGGCAGTCACCTCGGTCAAGGCCGAGGATAGCCGATCCGGTCGGCGGATGCACCACCTTGGCGCCCCTCGGCGACGAGGGCCGGTCCCCGGTGGGTCGCCCTGACCAGAGGCCGCTGGCCGGGCCCGTCGGTTGACAGCCGGCGGTCGATGCCCGTACCCTGCGCGGGATCGTGGACGAGGACGCTGGCGGTGCCCGACAGGGCGAGGAGAGTGCGAGATGAAGCCGAAGGCCGACATCGGGAAGTGCTTGCAGCAGGCCTGGGACCTGTTCAAGGTGGAGTGGCAGATCTGGGTGCTCGCGGCCCTGATCTTCATGGGGATCACCACGGTCGCCCTGATCCTGCTGGTCATCCCCTTGTTCTTCGTCGCCGGCGCCCTGCAGGCCGGGATGTTCCACATGGCCCTCAAGCAGATCAAGGGCCAGAAGCTGGAGGTCGGCGACGTCTTCGCGGGCTTCTCCCGTTACGGCGACACCACCCTGCTGAGCATCGTGGTCGGTCTGATCGTCTTCGGCGGTACGTTGCTGTGCATCATCCCGGGCTTGATCTTCGGGGCCTGGTACATGTTCGCCTACCCCCTGATGATGGACCGGGGGATGAGCTGGGGCGACGCGATGGCCGAGAGCAAGAAGCTCGTGACCCAGAACATCTGGGAGTTCGTGATCTTCTCCCTGGTCGCCGGCTTCATCATGTCCGTCGGTAGCTACGCCTGCTACGTCGGCATCCTGGCGTCGTTCCCCCTGTACTATCTGATGATCACGCTGGCCTACAAGGACATCTTCGGCCTCGCCGAGGGTGGCGACGCCTTGCCCGCCACGGCCGAGGAAGAGGTCTAGCCCTCCCGGGCGGCCACGCCGCCCGGTCCTTCCTGCCTCCTCTGCAATGAAATTACGGTCCTTGCGAACTACGGCTCACATCAGGAAGGGATTGCCCACCCGCTCGGCGTCGATGGTGGTCTCCGGGCCATGGCCCGGGATCACCCGCGTCGCGCCGGGGAGGGTCAGCAGCCGCTCCCGGATCGACGCCAGCAACTGGCCGTAGTTGCCCCCGAAGAGGTCGGTCCGGCCGATGCCGCTCTCGAAGAGGGTGTCCCCCGAGATCAGCAACCCCGTCGCCGGCAGATGGAAGCAGACCCCGCCGGGGGAGTGCCCCGGGGTGTGGATCACCGTGAGCTGGTGGCCATCCCCGAAGTGGATGGCCTGGCCGTCGACGAGGTCCCCGTCGGGCGGGGGCGGCGGATCCGCCCGCAGGCCGAAGAGCCGGGCCTGGGTGGGGACCGCCGCGTACAGGGGGCGATCCGCGGGGTGCAGGAGGATCGGGGCCGTGCAGGCCCCCCGCAAGGTCCCCAGCGCGCCGACGTGGTCGACGTGGGCGTGGGTCAGCAAGAGCGCGGTCGGCGTCAGCGAGTGCCGCGCCAGCAAGGCGAGGATGCGCTCCCCCTCCGCCCCCGGGTCGACGACCAGCGCCTGGTGGGTGACCGGGCAGCCGAGGACGAGGCAGTTGCTCTGGAACGGGCCGACGGCGAGGGTCTCGACGATCATCGGGGGTCCTCCCGGGGTGAGGGTGAGGGCACCAGGACGGCGGCCGGTCGGTCGGTCGCAGCCGCCGGGCAGAGATCGACCAGGATGCAGGAGGCGCACCGGGGCCGGCGGGCCAGGCAGGTGTCCCGCCCGAAGAAGATCAGCCGATGGCTGGTGGCGATCCAGGCATCCCGGGGCAGCAAGGCGACGAGGTCCTGCTCCACCGCCGGAGGATCGGTGGCCCGGCTCAGCCCGAGCCGGCCCGCGAGGCGGCGGACGTGGGTGTCGACGACGACGCCCTCGGCCCGGCCGAAGGCCCCGCCGAGCACGACGTTGGCAGTCTTGCGACCCACCCCGGGCAGCCGGACGAGCTCGGCGAGGGTCCCCGGCACCTCGCCGCCGTGCTCGGCCACCAGCATCCGGGCCAGCCCCCGCAGGTGCACTCCCTTGGTGCGATGGTAGTTGACCGGGCGGATGAGCGCCTCGAGCTCGCCGGGCGGAGCCGCGGCGAGGGCGGCCGGGTCGGCGAAGCGCGCGAACAGGGCCGGCGTGACCTCGTTGACCATCCGGTCGGTGGTCTGGGCCGAGAGCACCGTGGCGACCAGCAACTGGAAGGGGCTGTCGTGGTGCAAGGCGGTCGCCACGTCGGGGTAGCGGGCGGCCAGCCGGTCCAGGATCGCCCGGACGCGCGCCTGCCGCGCCCGCGCCCCCTCCCGCCGGTCGGTCCGGCGCGTCGCCGCCGGAGCCTGGCCGGCCGCTCTGCTCATCGCGCGGGACCTGGGCCGCCGAAGCCGGCCTGGTCGAGCTGGGCGAGCAGCCGCCGATCGGCCGCCGCGGGCGGCTCGGCCAGAGGCTCCCCGGCCGCGGGCCGTCGCTGCAGGGCCGCGCGGACGTACTTGCCGAGGAGATCGACCTCGAGGTTGACCGGATCGCCGACCCGGAGCGACGCGAGGGCGGTGTGCCGGCCCGTGTGCGGGATGACGACGACGGAGAAGCCCTCCGCGTCGACCTCGTTGACCGTCAGGGAGACGCCGTCGAGCGCGACCGAGCCCTTGGGCACGAGCCCCTCGACGATCGCGGGCGGACAGCTCACCGTCAGCGCGAGGACGTCGTCACGCCGCTCGAGCCGCGCCACCCGGCCGGTCCCGTCGACGTGGCCCGAGACCAGGTGCCCCCCGAGGCGATCGCCCAGGCGCAGGGCCCGCTCCAGGTGCACCGGCGCGCCGGGCCGCAGCCCGCCGAGGGTGGTCCGGGCGAGGGTCTCGGCCGAGGCCTCCACCGCGAAGCAGCCCGGCCCGGTCTCGACCACGGTCAGACAGGCGCCGGAGACCGCGATGGACTCGCCGCGGGCGAAGGTGGTGGGGTCGAGCACCGGACAGCGGATGCGCAGCCAGGTGACCGGCGGCCGCTCCGCGCGCGCGGCCAGGGTCCCGACGTCCTCGACGAGCCCGGTGAACATCGCTCAGCCCTCCCCGGCCGCAGCGGGCCCGCGCCGCGGCACCCCGGAGACGAGGAGATCGTCGCCGAAGCGGCGGTGGGTCACCTCCGTCAGGGTCCAACCTTCGGCGATCGTCGGGGCGCCTGGCAAGCGCCCCGCGAGGGGGACGCCGTCGCGACCGCCGAGCAGCCGGGGCGCGACGAACAGCAGCAGGCGATCGACCAGCGCGAGCTCCAGCAGCTCGCGGATCAGCTCCCCCCCGCCCTCGACGAGCACGGAGACCAGGTCCCGGGCGGCCAGCTCCGCGAGGACCCGGTGCAGGTCGAGCCGGCCCTGCGCGGTCCGGGGGACCCGCACGATCTCGGCCCCCGCGGCCTCGAGGACCTGCTGCCGCGACCGGGGGGCCTCCGGGCCGGCGAAGAGGATCACCGGCCCTCCCCCCGGCCGGAGGAGGTTGGCCGTGGGTGCGCAGCGGAGCTCGGGATCGAGCGCGCAGCGGCGGGGCTGGCGTGCGCGCGGCAGCCGGGCCGTCAGCCGGGGGTCGTCGTGCAGCAGGGTGCCCGCGCCCACGAGCACCCCGTCGGCGAGGGCGCGCCGGCGGTGGACCTCACGCCGGCTCCTTTCGCCCGAGATCCAGCGCGAGTCACCGGTGGAGCTGGCCAGCCAGCCGTCGAGGGTGACCGCGGCCTTCACGGTGACGTGGGGCCGCCCGCGGGTCACCCGGACCAGCCAGTCCTCGTTGAGCCGCCGACAGGCCTCCGCGTGCACGCCGAGGTCGACCGCCAGCCCGGCCTGACGCAGGCGAAGGAGGCCGCCCCCGGCCACGGTCGGGTTGGGATCGGGACTGCCGACCACCACCCGGGCCACCCCTGACGCGAGGATCGCCTCGCTGCACGGCGGTGTGCGGCCGTGGTGGTTGCACGGCTCGAGGGTGACGTACAGGGTGCCGCCCGCGGCCCGGGGCCCGGCCGCGGCCCGGGCGAGGGCCTCGGCGTGGGGCTGGCCGGCCCGGTGGTGATAGCCCTCGCCCACGACCTGCCCCGCCCCGTCGAGCACGACCGCGCCGACCATGGGGTTGGGGTGGGTGGCTCCCCGGGCCCGCGCGGCGAGCCTCAGGGCCCGGCGCATCCAGCGGAGGTCGGTGGCGGCGAGGGTCACTCGCCGAGGCCGCCGGGCCGCCCCTCGAGCGCGGCGATCCGGTCCAGGCGGCGCTGGTGGCGATCCCCCTCGAAGCGCGCCGCGAGGAAGGCCTCGAGGCAGGAGCTCGCGAGCTCGAGCCCGACGCTCCCGGCGCCGAAGCACAGCACGTTGGCGTCGTTGTGCCGCCGGGCGAGGGCGGCGCCGTGGGGCTCCGCGACGAGCGCAGCCCGGATCCCGGCGATCTTGTTGGCGGCGATGCTGACGCCGATGCCCGTGCCGCAGACCAGCAGGCCCAGCTCGGCCCGTCCCGCGGCCACCGCCCGCCCGACCGCCGCGGCCTGGTCGGGGTAATCGACCGCAGGAGAGCCCGGCGGGGGGCCGAGGTCCGCGACCTCGAGGCCCGCGGCCAGGCAGCGGCGGGCCAGGGACAGCCGGAGCTCCACCCCGCGGTGATCGCTGCCCAGGACCACCCGTCGAATCGTGCGCTCGGCCATGCGGTCCTCCTCTGCCGGCCGCAGACGCGGCTCAGCCATGTCGTTCGTCCCAGCGACGAAGCACGAGACAAGCGTTGGTACCACCGAACCCGAAGGAGTTGCTCAGCGCGACCTCGCCGTCGAAGGGGCGCGGCCGCTCCCGGACGTAGTCCAGTCCGGGCTCGCAGACCGGCGGGGCCTCCCCGGGGCGGCCCGGCTGCCCGAGGTCCTCGAGGTTGAGGATCGGCGGGATCACCCCCCGCTCCAGGCTCAGGCTGGTGAGCACGGCCTCGATCGCGCCCGCCGCGCCGAGGGTGTGGCCGAGCGCGCCCTTGGCCGCGGTGACGGGCACCCGGCCGAGCCGGGCCTCCCCGAGCAGCAGCCGGATCCCCGCGGCCTCGGCCGCGTCGCCATCGGGCGTGGAGGTGGCGTGAGCGTTGATCGTGGCGACCGCCTCCGCCGGGAGGCCCGCGGACTGCAGGGCGAGGGCCATGCAGCGAGCGGGCCCGGAGCCGTCGGGGGTCGACGCGGTGAGGTGGTGGGCGTCCCCCGTCGCGCCGTAGCCGACGATCTCGGCGTGGATCGGCGCCCCCCGTCGCCGGGCGGCCGCGCGGGGGGGGGGGGGCCCCCCCCCCGCGCCCCCCCCCCGCGCCCCGCCCCGCCCCCCCGCCGGGGGGCGCGCGCCCGCGCCCGCGCGCGCCGCGGCTGGGGCGGCGCGACGGGCCGCCGGGGCCGCGGTCGCGCGCTCTCACGCACCACCGTCTCGACCAGGAGCAAGAGGAGCGCGAGCCCCAACGGCAAGTGGAAGACATCGGCGTAGACCGTCTCCACCTTCTCGCTCAGCTCCTCCGTCATCAGGCGGCGCAGGCGCCGGGTGATCTCCACGATGCCGGTCCCCCCGGTGCTGCCGCGAACCACCGAACCGCCTCCCGCCTCCGCGATCCGGGTCAGGGTCGCCTCGCCCTCCGCGCTGAGCGAGGTCATCAGCGGCTGGCCCGACTCGTCGCGCCGGTACCCGACCATCTCGCCCGTCTCGTCGACGTCGGGGATCGGCTCCGGCGTGCGCCCGCCGATCTGGACCACGTGCACGGGGACGTGGTCCGCCGCCAGCGCGGCGGCGACGCTGACCGGATCGCCCTCGAGGTCCTCGCCGTCGGTGATCAGCAGGACGACCTGCTGGTGCTTCTTGGCGAGCGGATCGCTCCGCAGCACCTCCTGGGCCGCACCGAGGGCGCGGGCGATGGCGGTGCCGCCGACGGGCATGTCGTTGGGCTCGAGCTGCCGGAAGAACTGCGCGATCGCCCCGCCGTCGCTGGTGAGGGGGAACCGCATGGCCTCGCCCGCGAAGGCCACCGCGCCGAAGCGCGCCCCCGGGAGCTCCCGCACCAGGGTGGCGACCTCGCCCTTGGCCCGCTCGATGCGCGACGGCTTCACGTCGCGCGCGTACATGCTCTTCGAGAAGTCGAGCACGATCGCGACGTCGAGGTTGGTCGCCGGGATGCGCCGCGTGCCGCGCCCGTACTGCGGCTGCGCCGCGGCGAGGAAGGCGAGCGCGAGGGCCAGGACGAGGAGCACCGCCTTGAGGGCGCGCCGCGGGCCGGTCCGGCCGCTGACCAGCGCCGTCACGCGGGCGTCGTCCCCGAACCGGCGCCGCGCCCGGACGAGCAGCAGCGCCCCCCCGATCAGGAGCGCGCCCACGGCCAGCGCCAGCAAGGTACCGAGCAGGAAGAACGGGGCCGCGAACCTCACGGGAACCTCCGGAGCACCAGCGCGCGGAGCAGCGCGTCGACGGCGAGGAGCAACACGCCGGGCAGGAGCAAGAAGCGGAACAGATCCTCGTAGGTGGCGGCGGCGGCCTCGAACTTCGTCTTCTCCAGCGCGTCGAGCACGCGGTGGAAGCTCGCCTGCAGCCCCGCCGCATCGGTCGCGACGTACGCCTCTCCGCCGGTGCGCCGGGCGATCTCCGCGAGCAGCGCGGGGTTGGTGGGCGAGTTCGCGTCCGTGCGATAGCGCGGGTTCCCGAACAGATCGAAGCCGTCGAGCACCTGCGCGGTGTCGCCCTGCCCGATGAGGACGGTGTAGACGCGGACGTCAACCTTGCTCGCCAGGTGGGCCGCGTACTCGGGGGCGAGCCGGCCGGCGTTGTTGTCGCCGTCGGTGAGCAGGATGATGGCCTTGCTCTGGGCCGAGCTGCGCCGCAGGCGCGCGGTCGCCACGCCGACCGCGTCGCCGATGGCGGTCGCGCTGCCGTCGATGAGATCGATGTCGAGCTTCGACACCAGGGAGTCGAGCAGCCCGTAGTCGAGGGTCGGCGGGGAGAGGACGTAGGCCTCTTTGCCGAAGACGACCGCGCCGAGGCGATCGGTGCGGCGCCGCCCGATGAAGTCGCGGATCACCGCCTTGGCCACGTCGAGGCGCGTGGGCCGGAGCGCCCGCGAGCGCCGCTCGAGGTACGGCTCGAGGCTCGGCGGCACGTTGTCCATGACGGCCAGCATCGACCGCGACAGGTCCAGGACGATCACGGCGTCGATCCCCTGCTCGTCGACCGCCTGCGGCGTCGTGACGTCGACGGGGCCGGCCAGCGCCGTCACCAACAGCCCGCAGGCGGCCGCCCGCACGGCGCCGGGCAGGTCGCGCAGCCACACCCGCGCGCCAGCCGGGCCGGTGACGAGGGGCGCGATGGTGCCCAGCCGAAGCCGCGCGACGGCGCGATCCTCCCCGAGGGTGCCCCGGTACAGCAGGTAGGGGACGGCGAGCAGGCCGAGCAGCAGGAGCGGGTGCCGCCAGGACAGCTCGAGAACGGCGGGGCCCGAACCGAGCCCGAGGGCGACGGGCAGCCCCACGACCAGGTTCCGGACGCAGGCGAAGAGCTCCGCCCCGCGCATGGCGAGCGGATAGGCCCACCCGGCCGCCGTGGCGACCAGGAGCGCGGCGCCGAGGAGGGTGAGCCGGAGCCAGCGGGCAGGCCTGTTCATCGCGACCTCCCGCGGCCCGCGCGGGGCCGGCGCGCGCTCCCCTGGCGCCGGCCGCGCGGCGCCGGGCCGGCGGGCGCCGCGGCCACCGGCGGCGCCGCCGGGCGGGTCTCGATGACGATCCGCTCGACGGCGCGGAGCGCCCCGTCGCACTCACCCTCCGTCGGTTCGAGCTTGGCGAACTTCACCAGGTCGGCGTGGTGCAGGCAGCGCTCGATCTCCGGCAGCGGCTCGACGGGCGGGGTGACGCGGCGGAGGGCCTCGAGCGTCTCGTAGGTCGTGTTCTCCAGCCCGTCGAAGCCGTAACGGTCGCCGAGGTAGCGACGCAGGACGTACGAGACGCGGTCGAGGTGCTCGGCGTACCGCGCCGCCTCGAGGAGGCCCGCACGGCGGATCTCCGCGAGCCCCTCGAGCGCCACCTCCCAAGGCGGGCGCGGGGGAGCCGGCGGCGGCGCCGGTCGCGGGCGCCGCCACCAGCGCACGGCGAGCCAGCCCAGGAGCAGCCCCAACGGCAGCGCGACCGCGGTCGCGATGGCGACGTGCTTGAGCCACGTCCACTCCTCGAGCTGGCGGCGCGGCGGCGGGTTGGGGCGCGGCAGCGGCGAGTCGGCGCTCGCGGTCGGGTCCTCCACCACGATGGGGTGGGGCGCCGTACACAGGGTCATCAGGTCCCCGCTGGCCCGCGTGATGGCGATCGGGAGCGGGGGCAGCACCAGCGAGTGCCTCCCCGGCTCGGCCGGGAGCGGCACCAGCGGGATCTCGACCCGGGTGGTGGCCTGCCCCTGCGCCTCGGTGCGCGCCACGGTCGGCGCCGCGCCGCCGCCCGGGTCGGGAACCACGAACCCCGCGGCCTCGAGCGCGGCGAGCTGATCGCCCGAGTGCTCGAGGTGGAAGCCGTCCGGGAGCACCGTCTCGCCGCTGCCGTGCCGTACCTCGACCCGCAGCACCGCGGCGTGCCCCGCGAGCCCGCGCGCGGGGAACGTCTCGCTCACCTGCGGCCGCTCCTTGCCCGCCGGCAGGTGCTCGCGGCACAGGGCGGCCGCGGCCCCGGAGGCGGTCGGGGCGGCGGACGCCGGGGGCACCGGACCCGGCGCCGCCGCGCCCGCGGACGTCGCCGGACCGGGCGCGGCGACCGCCGCGCCCGCGGACGCCGGGGGCACCGGACCCGGCGCCGCCGCGCCCGCGGACGTCGCCGGAC
>CAYVRP010000066.1:9000-13728 GCA_964454025.1 uncultured Polyangiaceae bacterium
GCGCCGCGCCGCTCCGGGGCGGCGTCATCGCCGCGCCCTCCGCGCGCGCCGGGCGAACAGCTCCCGAAACGGCCGCACGTACGGCTGATCCGTGCGCACGACGACGTGGTCGAGGGCGAGCTTGCGGAACAGGCGGATCTGCCGCGCCCGCTGCGCCTGCATGAGGCGCGCGTAGTGCTCGCGCACGGCCGGGCTCGAGGTGTCGACCACCACGTCGTCGCCCGTCTCGAGATCCTCGAAGGTGGCGAGCCCCACGTCCGGGAGTCGCTCGTCGCGCGGGTCGACGAGCAGCACGGGGATCACGTCGTGCCGCGCCGCCGCGAGGCTCAGGGCGCGCTCGAAGCCGTCGGTGAAGAAGTCGCTGAAGACGAAGGCGACGCTGCGCCGCCGCGCCACGTGGTGCAGCGTCTCGAGGGCGACCCGGAGATCGGTGCCCGTCCCCACCGGCTCGGCCCCGAGGATCTCCCGGACCACGCGGGCGACGTGCTTCTGCCCCTTCATCGGCGGCACCAGCTTCTCCACCCGGTCGGTGGTCATGATGAGGCCGACGCGATCGTCGTGCTTCACGGCGCTGAACGCGCACAGGGCGGCGACCCGGGCCGCGAGCTCCGCCTTGCTCATCTCACGGGTGCCGAACTCGCAGCTCGCGGACAGGTCGACCACGAGCATGACGTTCATCTCCCGCTCCTCGACGAACACCTTGACGAAGGTGTCGTTCATGCGGGCGCTCACGTTCCAGTCGATCGTCCGCACGTCGTCGCCGGGCTGGTAGCGGCGCACCTCGTTGAAGGCGAGCCCGCGCCCCTTGAAGACCGACTCGTAATTGCCGGAGAGCTGCTCGGACGCGAGCCGGTTGGAGACGATCTGGATCTTGCGCAGCGCCTGGAACAGCTCCCGGGGCGTCATCGCTCACCTGCCGCGCCCGGCGAGGCTCACGGGACCTCGACGATCTCGAACACGCGCCGCACGACGTCGTCGGCCGACACCTGCTCCGCCTCGGCCTCGTAGCTCAGCACCACCCGGTGCCGCAGCACGTCCGGCCCGACGGCCTTCACGTCCTCGGGCGTGACGTAGCCCCGGTGGCGGAGGAAGGCGTGAGCGCGCGCGCAGAGGTTGAGCGCGATGCTCGCGCGCGGGCTCGCCCCGTACTCCAGCAGCGGCCCCAGATCCTTCATCCCGTAGCGGCCGGGCTCGCGCGTCGCCAGCACGACGTCGACGATGTACTCGCGCACGCGGTCATCCATGTAGACGTCACGCACCACCTTCCGCGCCGCGAGGATCTGCTCCGGCGTCGTCGTGGGCTTGGCGCGGACGACGGTCTTGCCCGTCATGCGATCCATAATCGCCCGCTCCTCGTCGCGCGTCGGGTACCCCACCTTGACCATCAGCATGAACCGGTCGACCTGGGCCTCGGGCAGCGGGTAGGTCCCCTCCTGCTCGATGGGGTTCTGCGTGGCCATGACCACGAACGGGTCCGGCAGGGGGTAGGTCTGGTCCCCGATGGTGACCTGCCGCTCCTGCATCGCCTCGAGCAGCGCGCTCTGCACCTTGGCGGGGGCGCGGTTGATCTCGTCCGCGAGCACGAGGTTGGCGAAGATGGGGCCGAGCTTGCTCGTGAACTCGCCGGTCCGCTGGTTGTAGATGACCGTCCCCACCAGGTCCGCCGGCAGGAGGTCGGGGGTGAACTGCACCCGCGCGAAGCGCGCGCTGATGGCGTCGCAGATGGTGTGCACCGCCAGCGTCTTGGCGAGCCCGGGCACCCCCTCGATGAGCACGTGCCCCCCGGTGAGCAACCCCACCAGCAGCCGCTCCACCATCTCGGCCTGCCCGACGATCACCTTCCTGACCTCGGACAGCAGATCGTCGACGAAGGCGCTCTCTTGCTCGACGATCTCGTTCAGCGCGCGGACGTCCTGCATGACTGTTCACCCGGTCGCGGCCTCGATCTTCGACCGGCGGCCGGCCTGGCCAGCGTATAACCCGAGGCCGCCCCCGGAGACAATCGAGACGCAGCGTCTATTCCGCGCGATCCGGACCCCGGGACGCGACCGGCGGCGGCGCGTCCACGGGCAGGACGCCCGCGAGCGCCCAGTCCAGCGCCGACAACATGAGGACCACCGCAGCCGTCCAGCAGAGGCCCAGTCCGAAGCCCTTGAGCGATCTCCGCGCGAGCGGGAAGGGGGCGAGCAGCGCGAGCGGGCCGAGCAGCAGCGCGGCGCTGCCCAGGGTCGCGTCGGGCCAGGCCCGGGCCCGGCTCGCCGGGGGCAGCGCGGCCAGGTCGCGCCGCGCGAGCCACCACGGGATCAGCACCTGCAGCGGGCCGAGCACCGAGAGCTCGATGATCAGCGCGTCGTCGGGCGTCACGACCCCTCGACCGCCCGGTGGCCCTCGCGCGATCAGCCGCGCTCGAGATCGTTCCAGATCCGGCCGATGGTGGCCGCCACGCCGAGCGCGAGGCCGACGGTGAGGAGGAGCACGACGGGGAACAGGTTGCTCGGGAGCCCGTCAGGGAGGGGGCGCCGCAGGTAGTACCAGAACACCTGCAGCGAGAGCCCGCCGAGCAGTCCCCACGCGGCCCAGCGCCGCCACTGCAACGTGAACCACGCGCAGGCCGCCGTGCTCGCGGCGATGGCGACCAGGCCCTCGGCGCCCCACTCGGGGAAGCGCTTCACGGCGAGGGAGGACGCGCCGGCGCCGAAGTGCGTGAACGACCAGACCGCGATCAGCGTCTCGAAGACGATCGCGAAGACCAGGAGGGCCGTGAGCACCGGCGGGCGCTGCCGCGCGTGCCGGCGAGAGCGGGAAGGGGGTCGAGCCAAGTTTTCTCTCCCAGGGACGCCCGGGGCCGAGCGGGACGCTCGGTCACGGCCATGCGCAGAGATCAGTACGCGGGATGTCCGGCGGTCAAGGCCGAACCGCGGGGCGCCGCGGCGCGCCGCCGCTCCGCGGCGAGGCGGTGAGGCCCCCCGGGGCGGGCGGCGGCCGTCTGCCCCGAGCGGACGCCCCGTCTCGCGGTGGGGCGCGGCCAGCCGTGCCCGGGCGGGGGCGACCGGCCGCGCCCCGCTCACTCGCGAGGGATCGGCCGCGGGCGAGGCCGCCGTCGCGCGGATCCGACCCGGGCGGCGGCCCGGCGCCGCTCTCGCCCCGCTGCCCGAAGGGCTCCCCCCGGAGCGGCGAGGGCGCGCCGAGTCGGGGCGGATGCGCGCGGCGGCTGGGCGGCGACCCGGCACGCGCGGCGCCGCTCGCCACCGATCGATGCTAACATGCCGCCATGGCGGACCTGCACGACCACCTCGCCGCCGATCACCGACGAATCGAGGGGCTGCTCGAGGGGCTGCGCGAGGACGCGCCGGGCGCCGAAGTGGCGACGCGACATGATCGCGAGGCCGAGCTCGAGAGCGCGCTCATCGCGCACTTCGAGGCCGAGGAGAAGCACCTCTTCCCGCTCCTGTCCCGGGAGTTCCCCGAGGAGGTCACGGCGCTGCGCGAGGAGCACGAGCTCATCCGGCGCCTGCTCGGCGCCCTGGCGACCGGCGCCGAGGGGTGGGCCGGCGCCACGGCCGAGCGCCTCGCCGCGACCCTGCGGCGCCACGCGCGCCGGGAGGACGCGATGCTCTACGACCTGGTGAACGACTCGGCCACCAGCGCGCGGTACCGGGACCTCATCGCGTACCTGGAGCAGACCTACACGCAGCTGAGGGAGGCCGAGCCGGACCGCTGAGGTCCGCCCGGGCGCCGGCGCCCGAGCTTCACTCGCAGAGCCAGGCGACGGTGAAGGCGTCGCCGCCGTCGTCGGGCTCCGCCGGGTGGGAGCGCCGCACGTAGGGGGAGCTCCGCAGGTGCGCGCGCACGGCGACCTTCAGCGCCCCGGTGCCGTGCCCATGGAGCACGTAGCCGACGGGCTCGCCTCGATCCAGGAGGCGGTCCAGGAACGCGTCGACCTGCGCGAGTGACTCCTCGACCCGATGACCCCTGAGGTCCAGGGTGTTGTCCGGGGTCCGCACCGGTACGAATCCGGCCCCGAGCGTACGCGGCGCCGAGACGGCAGGCGACCGGGCACGACGCGCGTCGCGGCGCGCCGCGGCGCGCCCGCTCTCCCGGTCACCGCTCCCCGTCAGCAGCTCGATCTCGCCGATGGGAACCATCAGCTTCATCGCCCCGGCGAGGACGCGCACCTGGCCGCGCGCCGGCGCCTCGATCACCTCCGCCGTCCGCTCCAGCCGCGTGAGATACACCCGCACCCCGACGCCGAGCTCCGCCGTGCTGGCAGGACGGCGCGCGGGTCCGGCGGGAGCGGTCCGCCGCGCGAGCTCGCTCCCCACCGACACCACGCGGGCGGCGGCGTCGATCTCCTGCCGCAGCGCGGGGACGTCGGCGGCCGCCGCGGTCCCCAGTCGGGCCAGGACCTGGCGGAGCCGCTCCCGCGCCACGCGCACCTCCGCCAGCAACGGCTCCGCCTCCCGCGCCAGCCGCCGCCGCTCCCCCTCGCGGGCGGCGTCGAGCTCGACCGCCAGAGCATCCCGCAGCCGCCCCTGCTCGGCCGCGTCCGCCCGGGCGCGCGCGAGCGCCTGGTGGAGCTCCTCCCGCTCCGCGTGCAGGCGCTCGAGCAGCTCCTGGCGCGCGCGCGCCCGCGCGGGCCCCCGCGCGCGGGCGCGCGCGCCCCCCCGCGCCCGCCCCCCCCGGCGCGCCGCCCGTGCGGGCCAGCGAACCGCCGGTCCCCAGGCCCCC
>CAYVRP010000066.1:13738-37172 GCA_964454025.1 uncultured Polyangiaceae bacterium
GGGGGTGTGCAGCGGCGGGGCGGGGTGCTGGCGCGCGCGCGGCGCCGGGGGGGGGGGCGCGGGGGCGGGCGCGGGGGGGCGGGGGGGCGCGACCACCGGCTCCGGCACGCCGAGGTGCGCGGCGACGGCGAGCGCGCTGGAGGGCCCCGGCACGCCCAGCAGGAGGCGGTAGGTGGGCGCGAGCCGCTGGAGATCGAAGCCGACCGACGCGTTGCCGAACCGGGGGTCCTGCGCGGCTACCTCCTTCAGCCGCTCGTAGTGGGTCGTCACCGCCACCGCGGCGCCGCGCTCGAGGAGCGCCTCGATGATGGCCTGCGCGAAGGCGGCGCCCTCCTCCGGGTCCGTCGCGCCGGCGAGCTCGTCGAGCAGCACCAGCGTGCGCGGCCCGGCGGCGGCCAGGATGCTCGAGAGCCGCGCGACGTGCGCGCTGAAGGTGGACAGCGCGCGCGCGATGGACTGCTCGTCACCGAAGTCGGTCAGGATGTCGTCGAACCACCCGATCTGCGACTCGACCTGCGCCGGCACCGGGATCCCGGCCCGCGCCATGGCGACCGCGAGCCCCAGGGACTTGAGGGCGACGGTCTTGCCGCCCGCGTTGGGCCCGGAGACGACGAGGGCCTCGCCAGCCGCGAGCCTGAGGTCGTGGGGCACCACCTCCTCCACCGCGCCGAGCAGGAGGGGGTGCCGCATCGACCCGAGATCGACCCGCGGCTCCTCTGCGGGCGCGATGGGTCGAGCCCGCGCGGACGCCGCCCACCGGGCGAGCGCGGCGAGCACGTCCGCGGCGACGCATGCCGCGGGCGCGGCGACGAGCTCCTCGCCGCGCTCCGCCGCGCGGGACGCGAGGTCCGTCAGCACCCGCTGCTCCTCGCGCGCGACGTCCCCCAGCGCGACCGTCAGCCGGTTGACGATGGGCGTGACCTCGGCGGGCTCTACGTACAGCGTGTTGCCGGAGGCGCTGGCCCCGAGGACCAGCCCGGGCACCCGCTGGTGGGCGTCCGCGCGCACCGGGATCACCCACCGCCCGTCGCGCTCGGTCGAGTATCGATCGCGGAGCAAGTCGGCGAACCGACTCACCGTCGCCTCGAGCTTCCGCGCGAGATCGCGGCGCACCGCCACCACCCGCTGGCGCGCCTCCCTCACCGCCGGCGACGCGGCGTCGTTGACGGCGCCGGCGGGATCGAGCGCCGTAACGAGGCGCTCCCCGAGCGCGTCGAGCCGCGGGTCCGTGGCGAGCTCGCGCGCGAGCCGCGGCGCCAGCGCCGCGTGCCGCGCCAGGTGGCGCCGGAGCGCCGCCGCCGCGGTGATCAACCCGGCCAGCGCTCGGAGCTCGCGCCCGGACGGGACAGCACCGCGCCGCACGCCGAGCAGGACCTCCTCGAGCTCCTCCAGCGCGGCGGCAGGTAGCTCCTCGCCCCGCTCGGCGCAGCCCATCGCCTCGGTCACCCGCTCCACCCGCGCCAGCGCCTCCGCGCGGTCGGCGGCGGGCTCGAGCGCCCGCACGGCGCGCGCCGCCGGCGCGCTGGCGCAGCCCGCCGCGATCCGCTCGAGCAGGTCCGCCCACTCCAGGTCGGCCGCCGTCTTCGGCGAGAGGGGCGCGTCGAGGTCCGTGCCGGCGCTCATGGTGCTCGGAGCCACACCACCTGAGCGCCCCACCCTCCCCGCGACGGGGGCGCGTCATCGAAGCGGGCCACCCGCGGGTGGCCCGCGAGCACCTGCCGCACCCGCGCCCGCTGCACGCCCTGCCCGCGCCCGTGCACGATCCGCACCTCGCGGAGGCCGCGCTCCGCCGCCTCCTCGAGGTACGAGTCGACCACGTCGGGGACGTCGCGCGGCCGGAAGCCGTGCAGATCGAGGCAATCCTCGATCGGCAGCACCGCCACGGGCTCGGCCGCGGGCGGGTGGCCAACGCCGCCGGGCCCGCTCACAGCAGGCATCGCTCGATCTCGTCGGGCGAGGCGGCGCGCATGGCGCAGTCGTAGGCGCGGCGGGAGACGCGCCCCGCGCAACGGGCCAGCTCCGGGCTGGCGGCGAGCCGGACCTGGGCCTGGAGGCGCAGCTGATCGACCTGGTCCGCGGGGAGCCGCGGCGCCTCCGCCCGCAGCAGCAGGAGGGTGTAGCGGTCGAGCAGCTCGCGACACTCCCGGTCGCTCAGGCGCGGGCCGCAGCCGGCCATCGCCGCGACGCCGGACGCGACCAGGAGGAGCCGCGCCGGAGTCACCGGAAGCATGCCTCCACGGCCTCGGCCCGGGTGGCGCTCCGGGCACAGGCGAGGGCGCGCTCCGTCACCGGCTTGCCCACGCAAGCGGAGCGCACGCGCTCGCGCTCGCGCTCCTTGAAAGCCGCCACCTCGGCGGCGATCGCCTCGGGCCGCCCGGGGCGGTCGGCCTCGATCTGGAGGCGGGCGATGCGCTCGACGATCTCCTCGCACTCCGCCTCGGTCGCGGGGCGCCCACAGGCGTCCACCCCGATCGCGACGACCGCGACCGACAACACGGAACGCCACCGCGCGGGGGACATCGTCGGGCGCGAGCCTGGTCGCTCGCGCCAGGGAGCGCAACCCCTGGGGCGGAGTGAGCGTGGCGCGGCGGACCCCGGGGGCGCCGGGGGCGAGCCTCCCGTGAGCGACAAAAAGCCGCGGAATTCTGGCCCCTTGTGCCCGCCCTGCTAGACTCCTGGTTCGTCATGGCCCGGACGCGTTCGAGCGAGGCTCCCGCCGCCATGCCGGAGCTGATGCTGCAGAAGGCCTCGCTCGCCCGTACGGCGGGGCTGCGCGCCAAGTACGCGCGGCGCGGGCTGGCCCACGACGGTCAGGTGGATCCGACGACGCAGGTGCTGCTCCTGCGGCAGCTCTACCTGTCCCACCTGGAGAGCCGGCGCTTCGGCGACGCCCTCGCCATCACCGGGCAGATGCTGGCGATCGACGTCATGCCGGACGTCGTGCGCCAGGATGCGGCCCGCGCGTGCCTGGGGGTCGGGGACGTGGAGGGGGCCATCCACCACCTGCGCCTGGCGAGCCGCCGCGCGCCGGCCTCGCGCCGTGCCTTCCACCTCTGGACGCTGGGGAGCGTCCTGTACCTTCACGGACGCGAGCGCGAGGCGGCCAACGCGTGCGAGCGCGCTGCGCGGTGGGGCACCACGGAGCGGCCCCTCTACCTCGCCCAGCTCGAGCTGGCGCGGACCGCCGCCGCGGCCGACGCGCCGGACTCGAGGGCGCTCGCGACGCTCCGCGACGCGGCCGAAACCCTGGCGGACGCGCCGTGCGGGCAAGGCTACGGGGAGTGCGTCCGCGGGGAGATCGCGGCCCTGCTCGGCCGCGACGAGGAGGCGATCGCGCTGCTCGAGTCGTTCGTCGCGCGCACCACCCGGGGCCGGGTCGCCCTGGCGATCGCGCTCGCGGCCGAGACGCGCCGCGCCCGGCGCCTCCTCGGGCGACTCCGGCGACGCCGCGGGCGACCGCCGCGGACCCTGCAATGAGGGACCCCGGGGGCCGGCCTCGCCGGCGGGGCTCGACATCGGCGCCCCGGCGCCCACAATGCGCTCGGTCCCCGTGCGATCCCTCCCGCCCGCCGTCACCGTCGCGCTGCTGCTGGTCGCCCCGCCCGCCCTCGCCGGCACCGAGGCGTGCCAGTGGCTCGGCGGCGGCGCCCCCGTCACCGGCAACGCCTTCGCCGCCGCGCTGGCGCGCGGTCCGCTCTACGCCTTCCTCGTCACCTGGATCTTCGGGCTGGGCGTGGCGCTGACGCCGTGCGTCTACCCCATGATCGCGGTCACCGTCGGCATCTTCGGCGCGCGGCAGGCGCGCAGCCGCCTGCAGGGGGCGCTGCTCAGCGGGGTGTTCGTGCTGGGCATCGTCACGCTCTTCGTCCCCCTCGGGGTCGCCGCGGCGCGCACCGGCGCCTTGATGGGCGCGTGGCTGCAGAACCCCTGGGTGTTCCGGGCCATCGCGGCCCTCTTCCTGGCGATGGCGGCGAGCCTCTTCGGCGCCTTCGATCTGACCCTGCCCGACTGGCTGCAGAACCGGCTGGCGGGGGTCGGCGGCGTCGGCTACCGCGGCGCGTTCGCCCTCGGCCTGGTTTCCGCGCTCATCGCCACGCCCTGCACGGGCCCGTTCCTCACCAGCCTGGTGGTCTGGATTGCGGAGTCGCAGCACACCGCGCTCGGCGCCGTGATGATGACCGCGTTCTCGCTGGGGCTCGGCACCCCCTTCTTCGTCGTCGGCGCGACGGCGATGCAGCTGCCCAAGAGCGGCCGGTGGATGCTCCACGTGAAGACCGGGCTCGGGATCGTCCTGGTCATCGCCGCGCTCTACTACCTCGGCAACGGGCTGCCGACGGTCACCGCGCTGGTGCCGGGGGGCGCCGCGTTCACCGCGGCGATGGGCGCCGCCGCGCTGGTCGGGGTGGGGCTGCTCGTCGCGGCGGCGCGCGCCCACGTCGGGCTCCTGAAGGTCGGCGGCGTCACGCTCGTCAGCCTGGGGACCTACCTGGCGCTCTTGTCGGCGACGGTGCCGCCGCGGGGCGCGACCATCGCCTGGCAGTCGATCGACGCGCGTGCGGCCCGCGCGCGCGCGGCCGCCGAGGCGCGGCCGCTGCTGCTCGACTTCACGGCCGGGTGGTGCATCGCCTGCAAGGAGCTCGACCGCTACACCTTCTCGGATCCCGCCGTCGTCGCGGCCGCGGCGCGCTACCTCGCCGTGAAGGTGGATCTCACCGACGACGACGATCCCGCGGCGGCAGCCACCAAGGCCGAGCACCGGATCGTGGGGCTGCCCACGGTCCTGCTCTTCGATCGACAGGGGCGGGAGGCCGTGCGTTGCACGGACTTCGTCCCGGCGGACGAGTTTCGCGCCTTCGTCGAGCGGGTCGAGTAGCGGCGCCCGACCGCGGGCGCGCGCCGGCCCGCCGGGGCTCACCGGGGGGTGCCGGCGGCGCAGGCGGCGAGCACCCCGATCACCTCCGCCCCGGCCTCCCGCAGGGCGGCGATGCACGCGCGGGCGGTCGCCCCGGTGGTCACGACGTCGTCGAGCAGGACCACGGCGCGGCCCCCGAGCCTGGCCGACCCCGCCGCGGCGAAGGCGCCGTCGAGCGCCGTCAGTCGCGCGCCGCGCGATCGCCGCGCCTGGTGCCCGGTCGCCCGCGTCCGGCAGAGCGCGCGGGCGGCGACGGCAGCGCGCGGCGCGCGCGGGTCCCGGCACCACTCGCCAGCGACGGCCCGCGCCAGGAGCGCCGCCTGGTTGAAGCCGCGCTCGGCGAGCCGGTGCGGGTGGAGCGGGACCGGCACCAGGCACAGCTCGGAGCGAGCCGCGAGCTGGGCGACGAGCGGGGCGACGAGCCGGGCGAGCGTGGGGACGACGTCGCCGCGGCGCTCGTACTTGCGGCGCCGCACGGCGTCGGCGACGGGAGCGACGTAGGGCTGGGCGGCGAGGATCGGGGCGCCGTCGACCAGCCGGCGGGCGGGGGGGGCGACGAGCCGGGCCCGACAGCGGTCGCAGGGGCTCTCCGGCGCGGGCTCGTCACAGAGGGCGCAGGTGCGCGGGGCGAACAGGTCACCGACCACGCCGGCCAGGACGCGGAGGAGCGCGAGGGCCACGCCCCCTCGTCGTCCACGCGCCACGGCGGGTTGCCGGCCGCGGCCTCGCCCGGCGCCGCGCTCAGCCGACGCCGAGCAGCTTGCTCATCGAGAGCTCGTCCGCGGGCGTGAACGGGTACTGATCGAACGCGGCGCTCGGCACCCAGCGGAAGGCGTTGACGTTGACCGGCGACGGCTCGCCTCCCGTCATGTGGCACTCGTACAGGTACAGATCGACGACGTAACGCTCGTAAGGGTGGCTGACGAAGCTGATGAGCTGTCCCGGCTCGACGTCCACGTCCAGCCGGTGCCGGACCTCGCGCCGCAGAGCGTCGGCGTCGGTTTCGCCCTCCTCGACGCGGCCGCCCGGGAATTCCCACATCAAGGGCAGCACCGCGGTGGGTCGCCGCTGGGTAATGAGGTAATCGCCGTTCCGCTCGATCACGGCGGCGACGACGCGGATCGTGGGCAGCGCGGGCATCGGCGGGGGCCCTGGGCGGGCGCCGCGACCCTAGAAGTCGACGCGGAAGAGCTGCTGGCCCATGAGCAGGATGTCGCCCGCGGCCAGCTGCCGCTCGCTGCGCAGCCGGAGGAAGGTCCCGTTCGAGCTGCCGACGTCGGTGAGGTAGACCTGCCCGTCCTCGCCGAGCGCGACGCTGCAGTGCAGGCCCGAGACGTAGCCGTCCTCGGAGAAGAGCACATCGCCGCGCTCGCGACCGCAATGCAGCCCCCGCTCAGGGACGGGGAACGAGTTTCCCGTGGTGTCCCGGCCGATCACCAGCGAGAGCCGTCCGATGTAGCCCTTGGCGGGGCTGCCGAACCGCTGCACGCCGTCGGCGGAGGGACCGAGCGGTCGGAGCGCTTCGAAGCGGATGATCTCCTGACCGATCCGGAACACGTCGTCGTACTCGAGCCGGTTCGGCTCGTTCGGCCTCAGCTTGATGTAGACGCCGTTGAGGGAGCCCGCGTCGCGCACGGTGACCTCGCTCCCGCGCCGGGCGAAGGTCGCGTGTCGGGGCGACAGGTAGCTGTCCCCGGCGAAGACCGAGCCGGTGTCGCGACCGACGGTGGTGAGGGGCGCATCGGGGAGGTCGAACACGCCGGCCTCGGAGCCGTCCGCGCGCAGCGCGGTGAGCCGGACCGCCGGCGGCGCGACCGCGGCCGGCGCCGCCACCGCGGGGGCCGCCGCGGGCACCACGGCAGCGGCGGCGGCGAGGTTGTAGCCGCAGGAGGCGCAGAAGCGGTTCGCCCGGGGGTTCTGGTGACCGCACTGCGGGCAAGCCGCGGTTTCCGCCGCCGCCCCCGGGCGGGGAACCGCGGTCGCTGCGACCGGCGCCGCCGCCACGGCAGCCGGGACGGGGCGCGGAGCCGCCGCCACCGGGGCCGCGGCGGGCGACGCCGCGCCCGGGGCGGCGGCGGGCGCCGCCGCGGCCGGGGCCGGCTTGACGGCGGGCACCCCGTGCGGCGGCGTCCGGGCGGTGAACGGCTTCGGCGCATCCTTGCGCGGAAGCTCAGCGCCGCAGCCAAGACAGAACTTGTAGTGGTCCTGGTTCTCTTTGCTGCACTTGTCGCAAACGATCACGATGGCCTCCCCGGATGCTGCCGCGCCAGGCACCCCTGCTGAACGGGCTCGCGGCGTCGCTCGTAACTGCGCGATTATCCACGGTGCCCCCCGGGGGTCAAGGCAGAGGTGCAGGGGCGCTCCCACCCGCGGGCGCGGCCCGCCCGCGGCGCGCGGATCCGCGGGCGCCCGCGGCTCAGGAACCTCGGCGCTGCGTGAGCCAGGCGAGGGCCTCCCGCAGCAGCTCCGCGGCCGGCTCGCTGCGAACTCGGTCGCCCAGCGCGGACACCGCCTGCTCCGCCTCCGCGCTCCGGTATCCCATGTTCACGAGGGCGCCGACCAGACGGTTCGCCTGCCCCGAGCCCGCCGCGGCCACCCCCACCACGCGGCCCCGGGTGACCTTGTCCTTGAGCTCGAGGACGAGCCGTTCGGCCGTCTTGCGCCCGATGCCGGGCACCCGCGAGAGGCGCGCGAGATCGCCCGCGGCCAACGCCGCCGCGAGGTCGGCAGGGGGCAGCGCGCTCAGCAGGCCGAGCGCGATCTTGGGGCCGATCTTCTGGACCCCGATCAGCAAGCGGAACACGTCGCGCTCGCCGTCCGAGGCGAACGCGAAGAGCTCGAGCGCGTCCTCACGGACGTGGGTGTGAACGTGGAGCACCACGCCTGCGTCGCCGGCTCGCTCGGCGCGGCCCAGCGTGCCGACCGGCGCCTTCACCTCGTAGCCCACCCCGTTGACGTCGACGATCAGCGCGCCGTCGGGGTCCTCCGCCACCACTCTGCCCGTCAGCCTGCCGATCATGGTCGCCCGCGAGGCTACCAGAGCGCCCCCGCCCGGGCGACCGTCGCCCCGGCGCCGCGCTTGGTGAACTTCCCGCGCCGTGGTACCGCTCGCCGCCATGTCGAGGACGTTCGCCCTCCTGCTGGTCGCGGCGGCGACCCTCGCCCCCGGCTGCCGCTACTCGTCGAGCGAGACGCCGCCGCCGCTCGAGCCGGACTTCGCCCGCCTCCGCGCCGCCCGGGCGCCGGTGACCGGCGCCGGCGGCGCCGCGCCCGCGCGCGAGGTCACCGCGGGCGGCGCCACGGCGGCCCCGAAGGCGAGCGCCACCGGACCGCGCTGAGGAGCCGCCCCGCGCGACCGCGAGATCCCTCCCGGACGGACGCGCGCGCCGGCTCAGAAGCGCGCGGAGAAGTGGGCGCCGACGAGCCCCTCGCCGAGCAGGGGGCTCACCGCCGTCCTGGCGCGCTTCTCCACCGGCCGCGCCGGCGCGAGCAGGTACCAGAGGGCGCCGCCCGCCGCCACGGCGAGCCCGCCGATCGCGACCCCGCCCGAGAGCTGCTCGCGGCTGCGCGCGGCGTTCGCGTCGACCTCCACGTCCCCGGGGCAATGCTGGCGATCCTCCCCGCACTCCGCCTCGAAATCGCTCACCTCCTCGTGAGCGCCGAACCAGAGGACCCCGCCCACCACGGCGAAGACGCCACCGGCGGCCGCCACCACCAGCGGCGCGACGGGCCTGCGCCGCGCCGTGGGCTCGACGGCCGGCGGAGGCGCCGTGGCCGGCCCCGTCACCGCTGGCTCCGTCGCTCCGGACGGCGTCGACGCGGCCGGGGCCGCGGCGGCCGCCTCCGCCGCCATCTGCGCCCGGTGGCTCTCGATGCGCCGCTCGAACTGCTCGCGGTACGGCGTGTCCGGCTTGCGCTGCAGGAGGGTTTCGAGCGCGTGGACGGCCTCCGCGCGCTCCCCCTTCAGCTCGTAGGCGCGCGCGAGGTTCTGCAGCAGATCGTGCGCGCGACAGTCGCGCCGGTAGGCGTCGATCCAGTAGGTGATCGCCCGGTCGAAATCCCCCTCGTCGAAGGCGGCCTTGCCCGCCTTGAACGCGCCCTGCGCCGCCTCCACCGCCTCGGCCGTCGGCTCCTCCGCGCAGGTCGGGTACTCGGTTTCGCCGTTCGCCACGCCCGCGACGAGCGCCAGGCCCACCCCCAGGACAGCGCCCGCTCGGCGCAGCGTCGAGGACATCGGGGTCACGATGGTGGAGGCTAACACACCCCTCGTCGCGGTCGCCGTGGAAACGGCGGCGCGACCCGCGGCGCGACCGTGGCCGCGCGCGCGCGCCCGCGCCAGCGGCGGCCGAGCCCGGCACGGGCGCGGTCCCGGTCGTCCCCGGCCGCACGGCCCGCGACCCGGCGGACGCGCGGGCGCGCGCCGCGGCGTCGAGGCGTTCCCGCTTGTCGCGGCGCTGCCACCTGGGCCATCGTTACGGCGGTGGATCTCCGAGCTCGAAGGCGAGTCGCCCGCGAGGCCCGACGATGACGGGGAAACCGCGGGGCGCGGCGGGGCGCACCGCGCCGAGCCCGGGCTCACGTGACGCCCGCACGCGGGGCCAGGGGCGCGCCGCTCGGCGCGACCGCGTCGTCGACGCACCGTGAATGGAGGCCGCCCGCGATGCTCCCCGAGCAATGCCAGATCCTGGTCGTCGACGACGAGCCGAACCTGCGGCGCGTGCTCAGCGCGCAGCTCGCGCGGGACGGCTACGAGGTGCTGACGGCGGAAGACGGCGCGGTGGGGCTGGAGCTGCTCCGGGAGCACCACGTCGATCTCGTCATCACCGACCTGCGGATGCCCGGCGTGGACGGGATGGAGCTTCTCCGCCAGGCGCTGGCGATGGATCCCGATCTGCCGGTGGTGATGATCACCGCCCACGGCGCGGTCGACACCGCGGTCGAGGCGCTCAAGCTCGGCGCCTTCGACTACGTCACCAAGCCCTTCGATCAGGCCGAGGTTCGCACCATCGTCAAGAAGGCCCTCGCGACCCGCGCGCTCGCGGGCCGCGACGCCTCCCACGCGCCCGCCCCGCACGACGAGGCGTTCCGGTACGGGATCATCGGCCGGAGCCCCGCCATCCAGGAGGTCTGCGCGGTGCTGGATCGGGTGGCCGACACGCCGACGACCGTGCTCATCACCGGCGAGAGCGGGACCGGCAAGGAGGTGGTCGCCCGCGCGGTGCACGAGAGCTCGAGCCGCCGCGATCGCCCCTTCATCAAGGTCAACTGCGCGGCCATCCCGCGCGATCTGATGGAGAGCGAGCTCTTCGGCTACGAGCGCGGGGCCTTCACCGGAGCCGTGGGCTCGAAACCCGGCCGCTTCGAGCTGGCGAACCTCGGCACGCTCTTCCTCGACGAGATCGGCTCGATCCCGATCGAGATGCAGGTCAAGCTCCTCCGCGCGCTGCAGGAGAGCGAGTTCGAGCGCGTCGGCGGGGTCAAGACGATCCGGGTCGACGTCCGCGTGGTCGCCGCCACCAACAGCGATCTGAAGCGCGAAATCGCCCAGGGGACGTTCCGCGACGACCTCTACTACCGCCTCAACGTCGTGCCCATCGCGCTGCCGCCCCTGCGCGAGCGAGGCGGCGACATCCCGATGCTCGTCCGCCACTTCATCGCCAAGTTCAACGCCCGCCTGCGCAAGTCCGTGCAGGGCATCAGCCCCGAGGCGGCCGCGCTTCTGGAGGCGTACTCGTGGCCGGGCAACATCCGGGAGCTCGAGAACGTGATCGAGCGGGCGGTGCTCTTCTGCGACGGCGCCGAGCTCCGCCCCGCGGACCTCCCGGGGGAGCTCCGCCACGACGCGACCGCGACGCCCGTGACGCCCGCGCTCAGCCCGGCCGCGCTCTCCCCCGCCGACGGGCTCAAGGAGCAGGTCAAGGCCGCGATGAGCCGCCTGGAGCGCGAGCTCATCGTCAAGGCGCTCGACCAGACGCGCGGCAACGTGACCCACGCCGCCCGACTGCTCAAGATCTCGCGCAAGGGACTGCAGCTGAAGATGAAGGAGCTCGGCCTGCGCGAGCGCGAAGAGCCCCGCGAGCCGTGATCCCGCGCGCCTCACCGGGGACGCCGCGGTCGCGGCGCTGGCCCCCGCCCCGCGGCGGCCGGGCCGGACCCGGACCCGGCGGCGCCCCCCGGCGGCGCGCGGCCCTGGTCGCGTTGGCGCTGCTCGTCGGCCCGAGCGTGGCCGCGGCCTGCCGTCCCCGCGCCGCGCCCGCGCCGGCGGACGGCGCGCCGAGCGCGATGGCGAGCGCCCCCATCGGGCGGCCCGCGGACTCGCCGCCCCCGCGCCGCGGCATGGTCTACGTCCCCCCGGGCGCGCTGGTCGCGGGCACGCCGCCCGAGAGCCTCCCGCGCATCGCCGACCAGGAGATGCCGGGCGAGCAGGTCGTCCTGAAGGGGTTCTACGTGGACGTGTTCCCCTTCCCCAACGAGGCCGGCGCCATCCCCCTCACCAACGTCACCCGCGACGAGGCCGCGGCCCTGTGCGAGGAGCAGGACAAGCGGCTGTGCACGGAGCTCGAGTGGGAGCGCGCCTGCAAGGGCCCGGACAACCTCCCGTACGAGTACGGTGATCGCTACGATCCCAAGCGTTGCAACACCGGCGCGCTGCCGCGGCTCCGCCCCAGCGGCTACTACGTGGGCTGCGTCAGCGCCTACGGCGTGCGCGACCTGCACGGGGGCGCCTGGGAGTGGACCCGGAGCCCCTGGGGTCGCGGCGACGAGACGGGGCTCGTCACCATCCGCGGCGGGAACTCGACCGCGGGCGAGCTGGTGGGCCGCTGCGCGAACGGCGCCGGGCGGGACCCGGCGCGCGCCTCCGAGACGGTGGGGTTCCGCTGCTGCGCGGGCCCGGTCAACGACGCCACGGTGGAGCTCGCCATCGCGCGCGGGGCCAAGCTCGAGGCGCGCGAAACCGTGGACCGCACCCTCGCCGCCGGGCTGCGCGACGCCCTCGCCAAGCTGGCGCACGACGACGTGCCCGTCCCCGACGACTTCCGCTTCGACCGGATGTGGCTCTGGCGCCCCATCGGCAACGAGGAGCTCACCGTGCGGGGCGGCTGCGCGGGGATCGGGCGCGAGCCCGCCTGCGGGGTGCTGGTCGTCCGCGTGCACCTCGACCGGCCGCGCGCGCTCGCCTGGGCGTCGAGCGGCCACTGGGTGCCCATGGTCCACGTCGATGTCGACCCTCGTGACCTCTGGCTCTTCGGCGGTGACCCGCGCGGCGCGTTCCGCTGCCTGGTGGCCTATGTCTGGGGCCGCGTCGGCGTGGGGCCGCGCGAGCGCCGCTTCCCGCGGCCCGCGAAGCGGCCGGCGAAGCCCGCCGGGCGGTGAGCGGCGCGAGCCCCCGCGCGGCGGCGTCAGCGGTGCCCCAGACAGGCGAGGTCGAACTGCCGCGAGGTGGCCCGGTGCCGCTCCGTCAGCCGCTCGAGCTCACGCTCCGCGCTCGCTCGCCGCCCGTCACGACCATCCACCGGCGTCAACGCGAGCTGCTGCGCGAGCTGCGCGGCGCGCTCGAGGTGCTGGCGGTACTGCAGGAGGAGCGCGGCGAGCGCCGGGTCGCGCGGCGGCGCCAGCGCCCCGAGCTCTCGGTCGAGCGCGAGGTAGCTGGCCGCGATCCGCGCGTACCGTTCAGGGGACTCGGCGGGGGCGCGCGCCTGCGCCTCGATGTGGTCGAGCGCTGGGTTGACGACCGCCACCACCCGGCGGCAGTCGGCGACGCGCTGGGCCGGTCCGCAGCCGGCGAGCGCCAGGGCCACCGCGAGCGCGAGCCGGCGCGCACCGCCCCCTCGATCCCGGTGGCGGACGGGAGGACGGGACGGCCGCGAGGCGCCGCGCATGGAGGCGGACGATAGCGCAACCGCGCCACGCCGCACCCCTGGCCCCGGGGCCCCGCGGGCGTGGTACCCTGCGGACCGCCGTGCCCCGGACGCCGCTCCTTGCCCCCGTCGCGGGGTGGGGCGCCTGGCTCGCCGCAGGGCTCGTGCTGGCGGGGTGCGAGGGCGCCCCTGCCCCACCGCCGCGCGCGACGGCGACGGCCGCGCCCCCCGCGGCGGGCAGCGCCCCCGAGGCGGGCGCCGGTGCTCCCGCGCCGAGCGCGCTCGTGGAGCTGCGCGCGCGTCGGCTCGCCCTCGAGCCCACCCGCCACGGCGCGCAGCGGCTCGCCTTCTCGCGCCGGCACCTCGGCGTGCTCACCGGCGACGAGCTCGTGCTGATCGAGACCGAGGGCTGGTCGGTGGCGCGTCGCCTCGCCGTCCGGGGACCGCGCCGGGTGGTGGCGGCCGTCGCCGGCGCCCTGATCGCGCTCGCGCAGGACGCCACCCTCCGCGTGCAACCCCGCGACGGCAGCCTCGAGCGCCACGGCCGGATCACCCTCTTCCCCGGCTCCGAGCTCTGGAGCGACCGCCGCGAGCCGCTGGTCCTGTGGGTGCACCACGAGGGCGACGCCGCGCTCTACCGCTACCGCCTCGCCCCCGACGACGGCGGCTCGCTCCTCGCGCCCGAGGCTCGGTTCGAGCTGCCGGGGCACGACGGCCGCGCGGCGACCTGGCTCCCGGACGGGGCGTTCGCGTACACCGGCGGGGCGCGGCTCCATCGGCTCTACCCCGGCGGCCGCGCGCGGAGCTTCCCTCTCCCCGCGGCGACCGCCCCGCCGTGGCGACTGCTGCCGTCGCGCCGCCTCGACGAGCTCTGGGCGGCGACCTCCGCGCGCGACCTGGAGCGGCTCCGGCTGGGGCCGCCGCTGGTCGGCGTCGCGCGGATCACGCTCCCGAGCGAGCCGTTCGCGGTGGCGGCGAGCGAGGGCTTCGTGGCGGCCGTCCACGCCGAGCGGCAGGCCGACGGCCCGCGCGCCTGGTCGCTCGTGGTCTGCTCCGCCGGGGGCGACCGGTGCTTCGCCGCGCCGCTCCCACCGGAGCCGGTGCCCGCCGCGGACGACTGGGTGGAGCGCGCGACCCGCGATCGCGAGGTCGCCCTCGCGTGGGTCGCCCCTTGGGTCGCCGTCGGCGGCCCGTCCGGCGTCGCCGTCTGGCGCGCGAGCTCGGGACAGCCGCTGCTCACCGCTTCGCGCGGGGCCGCCCTGCTCGCGCGCCCGGCGTCCGCCGCGCGCCGCTAGTCAGCCCCGCCTCGACGGCGGCGGCTGCGTCCCCCCGGGCCAGAGCGAGAAGAAGCTCCGGATACGGTGCAGCAGCAGGCCGCTGCGGTCCGCCCGCCCGTCCTCGTCCGTGCTCGCCTGGAGGGTGCCGAGCTCCGCCTGGCGCGCGACCAGCACCTCGCTCAGGCGCCGCGCCAGATCGGGGTTCTCCTCCAGGAGCGGACGGAGGGAGCTGGCGCTCACGACCAGGCACTCGCACGGCGACACGGCCCGGACGGTGGCGCTGCGCGCCTCCCCGGTGACCAGCGACATCTCGCCGACGAAGGCGCCGGGGCCGAGCCGGGCGACCTCCGCCGGCTCCCGCCCCTCCTGCGCCACCAGCACCGCCGCCGAGCCGCGCTGCAGGACGAACAGCTCCGCGCCCTCGTCCCCCTGGCGGATGAGGTCCTCGCCGGCCGCGTAGACCCGCGCGACCGCGGACCGCGCCAGGCGCGCGAGCGCCGCGTCCGGGAGGACCTGGAAGCAGTACACGGCGCGCAGCGCGGCCTCGGCGGCAGCGATCCGCGACCGCTCCTCGTCCCCGGCGTCGCCGCGCGCGGCGGCGACCCGGACGTCGCGCACCGGAAAGGGGACGCTCACTCCGGCGCGCCGCAGCGCATACCAGAGGCGGCGCCGCACGGCCGACGCGATCACCGGGCGCGCCGCGAAGTCCTCGATGAAGTAGACGAGCGTGTAGTCGATCCCGCTCTCGGCGAAGCGGGTCACCCAGGTGGTGGGCGGCGGATCCTCGAGCACGCCCGGGCAGCCCCGCGCCGCCTCCAGCAGCGCGGCCTCGACGCGGTGTGGGGGGACCTCGTAGGGCCCCTGCACCTCGATCAGGCGGCGGCTCACCCGCGACGGCTCGCTGAAGTTCCGGATCGGCGACTTGGCGAGCATCCCGTTCGGGATCACGATCTCCACGCGGTCGTTGGTGAGGATCTTGGTGGCGCGCCAGTTGATCTCGATGACCTCGCCGATGGCGCTCTCCGGGGTCCCCTCGAGCTGGATCCAGTGCCCGACGCGGAAGGGGTGCTGGGCCTGGATGGCGAGCCCGGCGAAGAGGTTGCCCAGCGTCTCCTGGAGCGACAGGCCGATGACGGCCGTGAGCAGCGCCGAGGTGGTGAGCAGCGAGCCGAGCTCCGCCCCCGCCTCGCGCAGGACGACGAAGGCGATGGCGAAGAAGACCAGCACCTGGATCACGTCGCGGAGGATGCGCGGCAAGGGCCGGCGGAGCCGATGAGCGAGGAACCAGTCCACCACCAGGACGAACGCCGCCCGCCCCACGCTGGCGAGCAGGAGGAAGACGGCCGCGACCTCGAGGGTGCCCTCGGCGGCCGCGCCCCGCGGCAGCTCGGCGAGCGCGACGACCACCGCGAGGTACAGGCCGAGCAGCGCCGCGGGCCCCCGGGCTCGGCGCCGCTGCCCGCGCGGCATCAGCAGCAGCAGCGCCAGCACCAGGACCAGGCCGAGCGCGAGCCCCGCGCCGCCGAAGACGAATTCTGCCCCGGACAGGAACTCGACGAGCTGCTGCATCGGCCGGCGAGTCTAGCGCCCGCCGACCGGGGCGTCCGCACCGGGCGGGGCGGAGCAGGGCGGGGCGCCGCGCCGCCGGAGCGAGGGGCCTCGGCCGCCCGCGCCGGGCCTCTTTCTCCGCAGCGGCGCCCGTGCGAGATCTCTGCTCCGTGACCACGCGTGAAAGGGAGCTGGCCCGCCTCGCGATCATCGGCTTCGGCGCCCTGGTGCTGGGCTGCCAGGGCGGGCCGGGCGGGCTGGCTCGGCTGCTCCGCCCGAAGGAGCCGCGCGCGGCCGCGGCGCTCGGCGAGGACCCCGGCGCGACGGAGTGCCGCGACGTGAGCGGCGCGGTGCGGCCGCTCATCGTCGATCTGAAGCCCGAGCAACGGGGCGATCTCGAGGTGGCCATGCGCGAGGGGGTCGCCATCGTCCGCTACGACTGCGGGGGCCTCACCCTCCTGACCGAGTGCCACGCGGAGGGCTCCTACGGTTTCAAGGGCGTCGTGCTCAAGCAGCAGGTCATCCGCCTCGCCGACGAGGACGAGGTGAGGGCCAACCTGCCGCTCACCGGCGTCGCGGTGGCGGCCCGGCTGGGCAGCGCGCTGGAGCGCGGCACCACGCTCGACCTGGCCACCGCGCTGGTCGGCAACGTCACCTCCACGCGCGTCCGGGTCGATCGCGCCGAGCTCGCCGGGAGCTGCGAGGGGGCGAGCCACTTCGTGCGCGGCGCCAACGTCGGCGCCTTCGTCATGCAGACGGGGAGCGCGACGGAGTCCGTCACCGCCGCGCAGCTCTTCGGCGCGGGCGCGGACGCCGGGAGCGCCAGCAGCCGCCTGGCGCGGGTCGAGGACGGCCGCCTCGCGGACTGCGAGCGCGCGACCCCGGACGCCAGCGACCCGCCGGGCAACTGCCGCGCGCTCATCCGCCTGCACCTCATCCCGATCACCGGCGGCGCCCCCGCGGCCGCGGTCGCGGCGGCCGCGCCCGCGCCCGCCACGGCCCCCGCGGGCGAGGCGGCCCCCGCCGCCACCGCGACCGACCCGACCGCCGCCCCGGCGGCGACCTCGTCCGCGCCGGGGCCCACCGCGGCGGCCAGCGCGGCGGGGGCGACGGCCACGCCAGAGGAGGACGACGTCGGCTGCCCCGACGGGCTCGTGCTCTCGGAGGGGAAGTGCGTCGCGCCGGACAAGGCCCGGGCCCACGTCTGCGCGGGAGACGACGCGGCCGACTGCCGGACCCAGTGCGACGCCGGCGACGCGGCGAGCTGCGCCCGGCTCGCGTCGCTGCTGGCGCGCGGGATCGGCGTCACCGCCGATCCGGCCGCCGCGGCCAGCTACTACGGCAAGGCCTGCGCCATGGAGCACGGGGTGGGCTGCACCCGCCTCGGCATCCTGGCAGCGCAGGGCAAGGGCACGCCGCGCGACGAGACCAAGGCGGCAGAGCTCTTCGAGCGCGCCTGCCGGCTCGGCGAGGCCGACGGCTGCTTCAACCTCGGCGTGCTCACCTACGACGGCGCGGGCGTGCCGCGGGACCCGACGCGCGCGTTCGCGCTGTTCGTGCAGGCCTGCGACGCCGGCAAGGCCGTGGCCTGCGTGAACGTCGGCGCCGCCTACGACGACGGCGACGGTGTGGCGCCGGATCCCACCCGCGCGGCGGCGCTCTTCAAGCGGGCCTGCGAGGGCGACGAGGCCCGCGGCTGCTACGACCTGGCCTACCTGTACGCCCGGGGCCGGGGCGTCCCCGCCGACGCCGCCCAGGCGGCGCGGTACTACGATCGGGCCTGCGCGCGCGGCAACGGCGAGGGGTGCGGCGAGCTCGCCGCCCGCACCCTCGCCGGCAACGGCGTCGATCCGGATCCCGCGCGCGCCGCGCAGCTCTTCGACCGCGCGTGCAACCTCGGGCTGCCGAGCGCGTGCGCCCGGCTCGGCCGCCCCGCGCCCTGAGCGCCGCGCTCCGCGCCGCCAGCCCTCACGCGCGGCGGTTCGGCGCCGGGGGCGCGGCCCGCCCCTCGAGCGGCGGGGCGGGCCGCGTCAATCGCCACCGATGAGCTCGGTCGCCCGCTGCTTCTTGCCGCGGTCGAGCAGGGGCATCGACTCCGGGGTGCCCACCAGGAGGATCTTCAGGTCTGGACCGCCATGAACGATACGGAGCGACGTCGGGCCGGGCGTCCCGGCGGCGAGCACGCGGCAATCGGAGACGAGGAGCGGCTCCGGGCCGCTGCGGTCGAGGGTGACCTCGCAGCGGTCGAGGATCGGCGCGCCCGCGGCGGCGCCCGCCGCGAGCGCCGCCTGGGCCTCGCCACGGTCCAGGTCCCGGCCGTCGCAGATCACCCGCTCGCCCAGCACGGCGCCCAGCGCCCCGGCGTCGCGGGCGCGGACCGCGCGCTCGTAGGCGAGCAGGCGCTCCGCGCTGGCGGCGCGGAAGGACTCGTCCGCGTTGGCCGAGGTGACGGCCACCGCGCGCGTGCAGCACAGGGCGGCGCGGGCCGGGTCGACGGCGGACACCGGCACCTCGGCCCGCGCCGCGCACCCTCCCGCGCCGCGCACGACGACCGCGCCCGGCCGGGCGGCGCCGAGCGTGTAGGACGCCACCGTGCCGAGGGCCTCGTGCACCTCGCAGGCGCGCGTCCACTGCGTCTCGGTGCACAGCTCCTGGCCCCGCTCACGGCAGGCGCCGGCGGCGCGCTCGAAGGTCAGACCGTCGCTCCCCGCCGCGCGCCCGACCGCGTAGGCCGGCAGCCACGCCCCGTCCGGCGCGGCGCCGGACGGCACCTTCATCGCCGCGAAGCGCGCGGGCAGGCCCGGCGTCGCGGCCGCCGACGTCCCGGCGCTCGCGGAGCCCGCGCCGGCCGGGGCCCGCTCGCCGAGGCGCTGGCCAAGCCAGTCGCAGCCGGGCAGGGCGACCAGGAGCGAGGCGAGCGGGAGGGCGAGCAGCGCCCGGTTCATGACCGCCCCCGGTGGCTCGCTGGCAGCGCGCCCGTCCACCGCGCGGGGCGCCCGCGCCGCGCCCGCGCCGGCGCCGGGCCGGCGCCCCGAGCCCGCCGAGCAGCGCGAGCAGCCACGGCGCGCCGACGGGTTCCGACCGCCCCGCGACGACGCAGCCGCAGCCCGCGGGTCCGGGCGCCGCCGAAGCGACCTCGCCCGGGTGGATCTCCGGGGTCGAGAGCAGTGCCGCGCGCGCGTCCAGGAGCCCGACGCCCCAGTCGGGCCCGTCGGGCGCCACCTCCTCGGGGAGGTGGCTCGTCGCGCGCAGCAGGTCCCGCACCGCGTCGGGGTCGAGCGACGGGTCGCGCTCCAGCAGGAGCGCGATCACGCCTGCGGCCGCGGGGGCCGCCTGGCTGGTCCCGGCGCCGATGGCGTAGTACGCGGGGCGCTCCGCCACCACCACCTCGGGGGAGGTGTCGGCCAGCAGCGCCGCCGGCAGCGCCGAGACGACCATCTCGCCGGGCGCCACGCAGTCCGGCTTCGGCCCCGTGCGCTCGGGGTCGCGCGTGGGCCCGCGGCTCGAGAAGCCGCTCAGCTGCCCGAGCTCGAGCACGTCCCCGGTGACCACGTCGTACGCCTCGCGCTTCACGCCGTCCGTGGCCCGCCAGCTCACACGGGACACGGAGGAGCCGACGGCGATCACCCCCGCCGCGGTCGCCGGGAAGCCGACGCTCCGGCGGCCGTCGAGGGTCACGCCGGCCGAGTGCTGCTCGACCAGCCCGCCGCCGCTGCTGACGTCGAGGTAGGCGTCGAACGGCCCCGTGTCGGCGACCTCGACGAACCAGACGAGCGCGCCCTCGGCGCCGTCCTCGTCGCCGTCCACCACCACGAGCTCGAACGCCCGATCCCCGCTCGGCGCCTGGTCGGTGACCAAGAACGCCGGCCCGAGCGCCACGCCGGCGACGCTGAGGTCGAGCTCGGTCACCGCGTCGTCCAGGGTGACGACGGCGGAGGTCACCTCCTCGCCCGCGTCGGTCCGGACGCCGACGCGGGCGGTCGCCGCCGCGGCCGACTCCTCGAACCACACCTGCGCCGCCTCGCCCAGCGCGAGCTGCTCGCCGAAGCGGAGGCCGACGCGCTCGGGCGTCGCCCCCGCGGTGCCGGAGGCGTGGACCCAGACCAGCTCCTGCGTCACGGCGTGCGGCCGCGCGCTGCCCTCGTTGCCCGCCGCCGCCACCACGATCCGGCCCGGCCCCACCAGGTTGTCGAGGCAGCGATCCCCGAGGCTCGAGCCGTCGTGCGGCCCGGCGTGCGTACCCACGCTCAGGTTGACCACCGCCGGCTGACCGCGCTCGTCCGCGAGCGAGAAGAGGTACGCCACGCCGTCGCAGAGCGCGCTGGTGAACCACCCGTCGAAATCGTCGGTGGCCGTCAGGCCGCCGAGGTTGACGAACGCGAGGTCCGCGCCCGGCGCGACGCCGTAGTACGGGGTGCCCCCGTAGCGTGAGCCGCCGGCGATGGCGAGCACGGTGGTGCCGTGATCGTGGTAGGCGACGTGCGGGCAGCGCCCCGCGTCGATCAGCGCCGCGGAGCACAGCGCCCCGTAGTCGAACCCCGCGGGCGGCGTGCCCGTCCCGTCCTGGTCCCAGAGCGCGACCACGCGACTCCGGTCCCCCGCGAGGAAGGCGCGGTGGCCGAGGTCCAGCGTCAGATCGACCGCCCCGATCAGCACCGAGCGCCCCGTGTAGGCCCCAGCCTGCGGCGCCTCCCCCGCGTGGATCGCGTCGACCTCGAGCACGGCGCGCACGCGGTCGAGCCGCGGGGAGAGCGGCCGCGCGAGCTCGACGCGGAGCACGCGCGGATCCGCCGCCAGCGCCGCCACCGCGGCCGGCGGCACGCGCGCGGTGAGCACGTCGCCCGCGATCGCGCCCACGCGGCCGCCGCTCGCGCGGAGGCTCGAGGCGACGCCCGCCGGGTCGGCGGCGCGCACCAGGAGCGGGACCGCCGGCTCCGCGACGACGCCGCGGCCCACCCGCGCGCGCGGGTCGCCGCGGGCCGCCAGGGCGACGCGACCCTCGATCTTGCGGCCTCGCCCGGCCGCGTCGCCCGCCGCGGCCGCCGCGCCCGGAGCCCCGAGCCCGCCGGCGACGGCGACGCCGAGCAGGAGCGCGCGCGCGGCGTCGGCCGGGGACATCCCCGCGAGCGTACTTCACCGATCGCGCGCTGGCCCGCAAATTTGGCCGGCGCGACGCGACCGTGAGCATCCTGGGGCCAGGAGAGGAGCCCCGCCGGATGCCGCCGCCGCGCCAGGAGTGCGAGATCAGGACCCTGCTTCGGCTCGCCGAGGACCTCGCCCGCTCCCGCCACGAACCGGCGAGCACGGCGCACCTGCTCGCCGTCGTCGCCAGCCGCCCGAGCGCGGCCGCCGACCTGGTCGTGGAGCGCCGCCTCGGGGCCGAGGCGGTGCTGGCCGCCGCCGCCCGCCTCGGCTCGGATGGCCCCGACCCCCTCGGCCGCGCCGCGGCCCGCGCGGCGGACGTGGCGGCCAACATGGGGGTGGCGGAGCCGACCGCCGCGCACCTGCTGGTGGCGCTGCTCACCGAGCGCCGGTCCCTGGCGTCCCGCGCCGCCGCCGCGCTCGGCGCAGATCTCGGGCGCCTGCGGCTGGCCGCGCTGCACGTCGCGCTCGGCGTCGTCGGGCGCCGCCGGCTGGTCGGCAGCCGGCCCGAGCCGCCGCGGGCGCTCGCGGCCACCCCCGCCGCCCCGGGCGCGCCCACCCCGCCCGCGCGCCGTCCCGCGGGCGTCGCGATCCCCCTGGTGCCGCCCGAAAAGGCGCGCACGTTGCCGCGACGGCCCCGCGGGCGCGGCGGGGAGCGCGCCGCGGCTGGCGCCGCCGTGACGGCGGCGCCGGCCCCGCGACCCGCGCCCCCGGCCGCCCCCGCCGCCGCTCCCGCCCGGCCCGCGCGACCACCGCGCCGCCCCGCCGCCGACGCCGGAGCTCGCTTCGCGCTCGATCCCCGGCGCTTCCCCCTGCTCAACGCCCTCGGCAGAAACCTCACGCTCCAGGCGGCGCGGGGCGAGCTCGATCCGGTGATCGGGCGCGAGTCGGAGATCGAGCGCACGCTCGACGTGCTCGCCAAGCGCCGCGGCAACAGCCCGCTCCTGGTCGGGCGGGCCGGCGTCGGCAAGACCGCCACCGTCCGCGGGCTGGCGCGGAGGATCGCGGAGGGGGAGCCCGGAGGGGCGGCGGACGAGCGCGTCCTGGTCGAGATCCCGGTCGTCGAGCTGCTCGCCGGCACCGGCGTCCGCGGCGCGCTCGCCGAACGCTTCGGCACGCTGCGCAAGGAGGTCGCGGCCCACGGTCGCGTGGTCCTGTTCTTCGACGATCTGCCCCAGCTGCTCGCGGCGGACGGGGCCGAGGAGATCGCCGCCGAGCTCCGCGGCGCGCTCGCCCGGGGCGAGCTGCCGTGCCTGGGCACCGCGACCCCCGAGCCGCTCACGCGGATCCTGGGCCACGATCCCGGGCTCGCCCGCTGCTTGACCGTCATCGAGATCGAGGAGCCCGACCGCGCGGACGCGTACCTGATCGCCCAGGCCGAGAGCGAGCGGCTCGCGGCGCACCACGGCGTCACCTACTCGGAGGCGGCCCTGGCCCGCGCCGTGAGCTGGTCGATCCGATATCTGCCCAGCCAGGCGCTCCCCGAGAAGGTGATCGCCATCGCGGACCTGGCCGGGGCGCGGGCCCGCCGCCGCGGCGAGCCCACGGTCGAGGTGGAGCTGGTGGCGGAGCTGGTCGCCGAGCAGGCGGACGTGCCCCTCGAGCGGCTCCTCGAGTCCGACGGCGAGCGCATGCTCGACCTCGAGCGGCTCCTGGGCGAGCGCGTGGTGGGGCACGAGGCGGAACTGCACCGCATCGCCCGCATCCTGCGCCGCAACGCGGCGGGCCTGGTGGGCCGCCGCCCGCTCGGGAGCTTCCTTCTGCTCGGGCCCACCGGCGTCGGCAAGACGGAGACGGCGCAGGCCGTCGCCGAAGCGCTCTTCCACACCGACGCGGCGATGACCCGCATCGATCTGTCCGAGTACGGCGAGCAGCACGCGGTGGCGCGGCTCCTCGGCGCCCCGCCGGGCTACGTGGGGCACGAGGCCGGCGGCCAGCTCACGGAGGCCGTGCGTCGCCGCCCCTACCAGGTGCTCCTGCTCGACGAGATCGAGAAGGCCCCCCCCGACGTGCTCCTGGCCTTCCTCGGCGTGCTGGCCGAGGGCCGCCTCACCGCCGGCCGCGGGCGCACCGTGGACTTCACCAACACCGTCATCTTCCTCACCTCGACCCTCGGCGCCGACGAGAGCGGCGCGCGCGTGCGGCGCCGGGTCGGCTTCGGGGGCGACGCGGGGCCCAGCGCGGAGGACCGGGAGCGCGGGGTGGTCGCGGCGGCGCGCGCCACCCTGGCCCCGGAGCTGTACAACCGCATCGACGAGGTGCTGGTCTTCGCGCCGCTCGACCGCGAGCGGGTGCGCGAGATCGCGCGCCGTGCGCTCGTCCGCCTCGATCAGGCCCTCACCCGCGAGCGCGGCGCGCGCCTGGTCTGCGATCCGGAGGCGATCGAGGCGCTGCTCGACGCCGGCGGTTTCGATCCCACGCTCGGCGCGCGCCCGCTGCGGCGCACCATCGCCCGGCTGGTGGAGGCTCCGCTCGCCGATCGGATCCTGCGCGACGAGCTCGAGGCGGGCGACGTCGCCTGGCTCTCGGTCGTCGACGGGGAGCTCACCCTCGACGTGATCGAGGACGCCCCCGCGAGCACGGCCGGCGCGGCCCGGTCCACCGACGCCGCCGAGTGAGCCCCGCGCACCGCCGGCGCACGGCGGGCGCGCGGCCACCGGCGGCGGCGCGTTCGAAGGCGTCGCCGGCTGGGCTTG